>CALAHF010000020.1 GCA_937891465.1 uncultured Verrucomicrobiales bacterium
TTTTTCATGGAGTGAAGCGGCTTTGCTTTCCGAAGCCATCGCCGGTTTATGTGGAAGAAATCATTCCGCTGCCACCTCCGCTTCCTCCGCTGGAGACTGATTTCGCGATCCCGTTGCCGCCACCACCGCCTCTTCCCGGAAAGAAAACTCAACCCACGCGGAAGTTCGGGATCGATGCCAGCCACTTCACCCCGTGGGATTTCCTCGTCTGTTTCATCGTTCTGGCGATGTTTTTGGCCCAGCCTTTTTTCGCAGCGACACCAGCCGGAATCGAAGCGGCGTCTGAAGCAACTAAAGGTAATCCGCTTAACAATTTGATCCAAGCGGTTGCCGTATACGGACTGCTAACGGCCCTTGTCTTGGCGATGCTGCAATGGGTTGGAGGACGCAGCCCGGTTGAAGTGTTTGGTTTGAATCGTGTGAGCCAACCGGCCACGTTAGCTTTCATTCTCATTGGAGCGTCGATTGCGATTTGCTGCATTCTGTTGATCTCGAATTCATCGATGGATTACCTGGAACAACTATTCGGAGAAATCGAAACCCAGGCACCGGTGAAATCGCTCCAGGAAGAGGAATCAATGCTGAACAAATTGTATCTCATTGCGGCAGCAGTTATCGTGGCTCCGCTTTTTGAAGAGCTTGTTTTTCGCGGATATTTCTACGGAATTCTGAAAAAATACACCGACCCGATGTTTTCAGCGTTTATAACGGGTGGGATTTTTGCAGTGATTCACGTCAATATTCCTTCAATCTTGCCACTGTGGTTTTTTGGCATTTTTCTTGCGCTCGCGTATGAGGCCAGCCGGTCGCTGTGGGTCCCGATTGGGATCCATGCCTTGTTCAACGCGACGACCATTGCTATGATATTTCTCAGCAAAGGCGAAGATGCGGAGCGCGCTGTGGAGATCGCTCCGGCTTGGCTGACTTCATTTTTTCAATGAGCGAGAAACTGCACATCACCGTTTCCGATATCGGCGAAGATGCTTTGATCAAAAGCATTACCCATCAATTGCCACTCGATTCCTCAAGGGTCGTCGAAGGGTCCGGAGACGATTGTGCAGTCCTAAAAACGGCCGATCCTGAAGTGTACGAACTGCAAAAAGCGGATGCCATCGTCGAAAACAGTCATTTTCTTTCTGGGACCGATCCCGAGCTAGTTGGCTGGAAAGCGGTTGCCCGAGCGGTTTCTGACATTGCAGCGATGGGAATTTCGGCGCGGCCTGTTTCAGTGTTGATCACGATTGCAGTCGCAAAAAATCATCTCGTGTCCGAAATTAATGAGTGGTATGCGGGAATGCGTCGCTGTGCAGAAAAATTCAATTTTTCGATCGTAGGTGGGGAAAGCGTTTCGCTTCCCGAAGGTTCGCCTGCGCTGATTTCTGTTGCAATGGTTGGTGAAATTAATCGAGCTGATTTGGTGCTACGAAGCGGCGCGCGAGTGGGTGATGTTATTGCCGTATCCGGAAAACTGGGCGGTTCGTTTCAGAGCGGTCGTCACCTGAGCTTTGAGCCGCGAATTGGTTTTGACCCAAAACTGAGGCCAACGGCGATGATGGATTTGAGTGATGGGCTGGCCAAGGATTTGCCGCGACTGGCTCGTGCTAGCGGAGTCGGTTACGCTCTCGATTTTGAGGCGATTCCGCGACACGATGGTTGTGATGTGAAAGCAGCGTTAACGGACGGCGAAGACTATGAACTGCTCATGACCTTGCCGGAAAGCCCGCCCGAGGATTCCGGTGTCGCTGTCATTGGGCGAATTACTGAAACCATCGAAACGCCCATTGAAGGAGGATGGGATCATTTTTCGAAATGAAGAAAACACTCGCATCCGAACAGGAAACCCATGCGTTCGGCGCGGAAATTGCGGCTGATCTAAAGCCGGGTGACGCCCTGGGATTGGTCGGTCAACTCGGCGCGGGTAAAACTCATTTCAGTCAGGGAATTGTTTCGGCACTTGGTTCTGTCGAATCTGTCACCAGTCCGACTTTCACGTTGGTGAACGAATATCACGATGGGCGACTGCCTGTGTTCCATTTTGATTTTTATCGAATGGAAGACGCCGATGAAGTTCTGAAAATCGGATGGGATGAATTTCTCGACGAGCCGGGAATTATCCTAGTGGAGTGGGCCGACAAATTTCCGGAGTTGATGCCCGAGGATACGAGATGGTTCCGCTTCAAAATTGAGGACGATGGCACTCGAACGATCGAACAGGGTACGTTCACTGAGTAAATAGGGTGCGTTCGTTAGGGCGTTTCGAGGCAAGATGGTATGTTCGGCGAATCAATAGGGCTGGGTTCGTAAACCCCGCCGATGCGCTATTGTTCGTTCAAATGTGGACAGTTATGTTTGTCTCCGATGCAGAAATTCCGTTTAGCTTGTGTGACTGTTATTGTTGTTTTTTTAACGGCAGGAACTGCGGTTGCCAAAGACGAAAAAGAGCGGCCCTGGGCGTTTCGGCCGCTGTTGAAGTCGGACGTTCCCAGCGTGAAAAACACGTCGTGGCCGAAAAAGCGAATTGATTATTTCATCCTCGCGGAGCTTGAGAAAGCGGACGTAAAGCCATCGCCCAAAGCTGATGAGAGAATATTAGCAAGACGGCTGAATTTTGATCTGATTGGTCTTCCGCCAACTGAGATTGAGAATTTCTCGGCTGATGCTGAGATCGAGAAGTTGCTCGGAAATCCGCAGTATGGCGAGCGATGGGCGCGGCACTGGCTCGATTTGACGCGTTATACCGATACCACGGCTTCGTGGTTGAACTCCACGGCAGGCGCGTGGCGATATCGCGACTGGGTGATAGATGCGCTGAATGTGGACATGCCGTATCCGGATTTTGTGAAGCGACAGCTGGCTACGGATTTGATGTCGGAAACGGGGCCGGAAGATTCGGTGGCGCTTGGGTTTTTAGGGCTCAGCCCAATGTATTGGAAAGAGCTTCAGTTGCCGCCGGAGATCATCAAGACAACCGTCGCTGATGAATGGGAGGAGCGCGTCGATGCGCTTGGCCGGACGTTCCTCGGGCTGACGCTGGCCTGCGCGCGTTGTCACGATCACAAAAGCGATCCTATAACGGCAGCTGATTATTATGCGTTGGCGGGAGTATTTGCGAGCGTGAAAATTACGGATCGGCCCATGATGAGTGAGGACCTGTGGTTGCCTGTGAAATCGGCGCGGCAGAAAGTGGCGGTGATTGATAAAAAAGTGGCTGCTTTAAAAAAGAAAAAACCGAAGCCTGAAAACTTGGATGAACAGCTCGCTGTATTCACGGCAGAAATTGCGGCGATGAAAAAAGCGACGCCGCACTACGATATGCCGATGGCGAACGGCGTGGTTGAGGCGGCGCTGTTTGTGAAGGCAAAGGAGAAAGGCCACGGGACCAATCTTGAATTTCAGGAGGGAAAGGGGCGTGATTTGGAATTGCAAAAACGGGGCGATCCGAACGATGTCGGTGATGTCGTGCCGCGGCGTTTTTTGTCGGTTTTTCCATCGGAAAACGGTGAGCCTCGCCGATTCGAAAAGGGAAGCGGCCGTCTCGAATTGGCTGAAGCCTTGATCGAAGATTCAGAACCGTTGTTCGCCCGCGTGATTGTGAATCGGGTCTGGAAACAGCACTTTGGACGTGGCCTGGTCGATACGCCGAGTGATTTTGGAAAGATGGGCGATAAGCCAACTCACCCCGAATTGCTCGATGATCTGGCGGCGCGCTTCATGCAAAACGGTTGGTCTTTGAAGTGGCTCCATCGGGAAATTTTGGGTTCAGCGACATGGCAGCAAACGTCCGTCGCACCGGGGTCTGAAGCGGCCGATTCCGACAATCGCTTATACTCCCGAATGAACCGACTCCGGTTGGATATTGAATCGTGGCGGGATTCTGTTCTGGCTGTGGCGGGAAGTTTGGATTCGAAAATCGGGGGTGAGCCGATGGATTTGAACAGCGACAAAAACAACCGCCGGACGCTCTACGGGAAAATCAACCGGAGGGATTTGAATAAGATTCTTCAGATTCACGATTTCCCAGATCCGACAGCGCACAGCCCGAAGCGTGCCGAGACGATTTCGCCATTGCAGTCGTTATTTGCGATTAATGGTCCGCTTGTGCAATCTCAGTCGGAGGCATTCGCAAAGCAAATTAAAGGCGATGTAGATGTGATTTCGCGGGCTTATGAACTTCTGTTTCAGCGGGAACCCAGCGCGATGGAACGGGAAGTTGGCGGTGAATTTTTGAAAGAAGCCACTCTCGCAGATTACGCGCGAGTGCTGTTGGCGAGTAACGAGTTTTTGTATGTGGATTGAATGATGGTCTTGAAAACTAGCTTGAAATCGATTTCAGCTCTCCTTGCTGTCGGGTTGTTTGTAACGGCCTCAGCGTTTGCTTTTTCAATTTAGTTTTTCGGTAGAGGGAGCGGGCACTAAGAAAGTAAAAAAAGAGAAATTGGCTGATGGAAAGCCGCTGATATTTCCGGTCGACGAATTCGATCTCGCGGAAGAGTTGAAGCCGGCGATTGCCAAATTTCGAGCGGAGAGGAGGGAAAATGCTATTGAGGAAGCGAAGGGGCTCCTTGAAAAATTTGAGAGCAGTCCAGCACGGGCTGAATATATTCTCATGGCGAGGGAAGTTCTCGATTCAAAGAAATTGAGCGAAGACTTTTATGAGCATCTCGATGGGGAAATGACGATGGTGAAGCAAATTCTCGCACTTTGGGTGGCCTATTCACAGGGTGTTTGCGAGGTGAAGTTGTGGAATCAGGCCTTGCGGGCCGAGATCAGGGATACCGATTCGAGAGTCGAGAAGTATGATGCTTTCACTTTCCTGTCGATGCCCCCGAAGGGTGATGAACCCGGGCCGATTCAGATTTCGATCAAGCCTTCAATATTCCAAAAAGAGCGGGGGATGGGCTTCATTGATTTTAATCGTTCAATAGGCCTTGATCCAGCAATGCGGCTCGATATCCCAATCGTCGGTCGACCTGGGACGCCATTGGAAGATCAAAAAAAGGATGCCGAGATGTTGATTCAAAACCTGGGAATGCTTCTCAAAGATTATGATGACAAAGTGTTCCAGATCGATCTTCGGCTTTACCTGGCCGAGTCAGTTCTGCGGCATGAGGTCAAATCTCGCTGGTTCGGAAATTCGATGCCGATTGAAATTCCAAACTCGCTGGCTCGTTATGGACTCGCCCAGTTTTTGCTAAAAGCGGCGGATGAATCCCAGCATGGAATGATTTGTGAAGCGATGGGTTTGATCTCTCCTGCGACGCCCGATTTGGTTCAATTGTCCCGCGATCTTGAAGCGTTAAAATGGAATGAATTACCCGCTGACTCCGCGTCGGCTGAAGTCCGTCGGGCCTATTTCTATTTTCTGATGGGAGCCATGATTGAAGGGGAATCAAAGGAACAGTGGGAGGTATTTCGCCGGTTGCCGGAGAAGAAAATGGAAAAGCCTGCGGAATTTTTTGCCTTTGTGAAGGAGATCTATCCGGAAGTTGTGCCGGATTCACCCTCGCCTGCGAATTATGAAACCAGCACGTTTGATGGGTTCACGATTCAACACCCTGATTTCCTGAACGAAGCCGTTGATGAAATTGGCCCCGGGTGGGATGAAAAGCTAAATGAGAGTCGGACGAAATATCTCGAAGCGGTTGCGAACCGACCGTGGCTGGAAGTTCAAAAGGTGACGGACGCAGAACTCGATGATTTTAAAACGTTGGGTCTCGCGCGACCGCCGCGCGATGTTGCAGATCAGTGGGCTGAGGTAATGGCTATTTCGGCGGAAGCGGATCGCCTCTTTTCAGGGATCTTTACGGACAACGTTCACATCTGGATAAAAGAGGATTTGCAAAAAATTCTGAGAGACGGTGGCAAATTGGAAGGGTTTTCACTGAACGAAAAAGAGAATTTCGTTACGTTCACTGCTAATTTTGGTTATCTTTTGAATGATCTTTCCTACGAGGATATGCAAAAGGCTGGCGCAATTGAAGCGATGGGGACCGTTATGCTGCCGGTGATGCTTAAACAGGAAGAAGTGGAAAAGAAGTCGAAAGACGAACTGATATCATTGCTTGAGGCGGACGAGGTTGTAGGGGCGATTCAAAATGACAAATTTTCATCCGAAGAGTTGGGTGAACTTCTGGGGTTGCAGTTATTGGCTAGGTCAGAAGAATTCTGTTTCGCGATTCTCATTCATGAACTTGCGGAGGCTGAAATAACGGAGCATTTAATCGCCAGCGCAGATCGCCGCTGGTTCACTGATGGCATGGCGACTTACATTGCCTGTGAAATGACGGCTGCACGTTTTGGTGATGATGCTGGCTGGAAACTCATTGAGGAGATGTATGAAATTGATCATGAAAAAGGCACGGACCTGTTGGAGGCGGTAAAGCTATTTGAGTGGCAAGCAGGGGAGGTCGAAAATCAATTGGGAGAAAGTGGTCCGGACGGTCTCAGCAATGCGCGCTATTTGTATTCTGCAAAGGCGATTCGGAAAGCGGTCCAAGGTCAGGGTGATGATTTCTTGAAACGTTGGCACAAAGAAATTGGCAAAGTGCGCTGGAACCGAGCTACATCTCAAACTGTAATCGACGCCTATGATCGATTGACTGGCGGGGACCTCCGAAAAATTGTCGAGTCGATTGCGACCGACGATTTGTGAAATATCTCACGTGAATCGGTTCTTGCGGGATGAACTGGATATCGACGATCTTCTCTTTATGGATTTGCCTCCAATCACTCGACGCTCAGCTCTCGCCTCAATCGGCGGCGGGCTTGGTTCGCTTGGAATGATTTCTGCCCTGGGCCAGAATGGCGGAATTCTGACAAAGCCACATTTTGCACCGCGAGCGAAGCGGGTGATTCACCTTTTCATGAACGGTGGGCCGTTTGGTCCAGATTTTTTTGACCCCAAACCTTCGCTTACCAAATACGCAGGGCAACGTCCTGAAGGTGCTGATTTGCGAACGGAACGCCCGACGGGCGGCTTGATGGAGGTGTCTTATAAATACGCGAATCATGGGCAGAGTGGATTGTCGATCAGTGAGCTTTTGCCAATGACGGCGAAGCACGCCGATGACTTGTGTATATTGCGCTCGTGTTACACGGACAACCCGAACCATGGTCCAGCACTGTTGTTGATGAACAACGGGACGATGACGCCACGAGTGCCGAGTATGGGTGCCTGGACGTCTTACGGTCTGGGAAATGAAAATGCGGATTTGCCTGGCTACGTCGTGCTTTGTCCGGGAAAACCGGTACGATTTTCGATTTTGTGGAACAGTGCATTTCTTCCGGCAAAACACGCGGGACTTTACGTTAATCATTCGAATCTCGATCCAAATTCGATGATTCCATGGTTGAAGGATCCGGCCGGAAAACCAGGTGAGCAACGCAAACGGCTCGATTTGATGCAGCTGCTGAATCGTGAACACGCGAAGGTTCGTGGAGGAACTGATCCACGGCTCGAGGGGCGAATCGAGGCGATGGAAACGGCGTATCGCATGCAGTTTTCGGCGCACGATGCGTTTGATGTGAATCAGGAAAATGCGGCGACTCGGGAAGCCTACGGCGAGGGGCATTTTGCGAATGGCTGCCTACTGGCACGCCGTATGGCCGAGCGTGGAGTTCGATTCACCCAGGTTTATTACGGAAATGGCCAGCCGTGGGACACGCACAGTGGTCACGATAAAAAGACGCGCGCATTAGCAAAGGACATCGACCGCCCGATCGCAGCGTTGTTGGAAGATTTGAAACAACGGGGAATGCTTGAGGACACGCTGGTAGTGTGGGGTGGTGAATTTGGGCGGACTCCAGTGAGTGAAAATGCCGATGGTCGCGATCATAACCCGCACGGTTTTTGTATGTGGATGGCCGGTGGTGGTGTGAAAGGCGGCTACGCTTACGGCGCGAGCGATGAATTTGGTTTCAAGGCGGTTGATAAGCCGATGCACGTCCACGATTTACACGCGACGATTTTGCATTTGTTAGGTGTCGATCATGAGCGGCTCACGTATGAACACGCCGGGCGAGATTATCGCCTGACGGACGTGCATGGAGTAGTCGCGAAGGATATTTTGGCGTAGGATCGGGGCGAAAATATGATTCTCGCCCTGGAAACCTCGACGCCTCGCGCCAGCCTCGCCCTTTTTGACAACGGGGCAGTGGTTTGGGAATCCGATTTCACAACGGCCCGGGCACACAATGCGAAGATTTTTGAGCCCGTTGCGGAAGCGCTGAAAATTGCAGGAGACGCACTCGAATTGATCGCTGTGGGAATTGGTCCGGGTAGCTATTCCGGCGTCCGCGTTGGGATTTCGGTCACGAACGGTCTCGGGCTTGCTCGCGAAATTCCCGTGATCGGGGTTTCGTCGCTAGCTGCGTTTCCGGAGGCAAACTGCACCGTGATTTCTGATGCTCGGCGCAAGACTTTCGCGATCGCCACGGTTGAAAATCGCGAGCTCGTTTCCGAACCGGATTTGATTGATGCGGAAAAGTTCGCGGCTTTGCTGCCAACGTTTCAAGCGCGACTGTTCACGCCGGATTTCCATGTCGCGGACGAGTTTGAAAGCATCACGCTGGCTTTTCCGACGGCGACCGAACTCGCAAAAATCGCCGCTGATTTTGATGCTGAAACTGTCGCGAAGCTGGCGAAGAAACCGCTCGAGCCGCATTACCTTCGCCCGCCGTTTATCACGGTGGCGAAGAAAAAGCCTTCGTTTCGGAAATAGGTTTCCAACGATCCAATAGGGTTGGTTCATCGAACATACCCTGTTGGTAAGTATCAGGGCTATCTTCCGGTTCCGCTTCGCGAGAATCCTCAGACCGCTGGCAAAGCCAGCTTGTCGCCCTGTTGGTTCGTTCCAGGGAGTGTGGACAATTTGTCCACCTGCGGTGTTTTCGGCTCGAGGCATTGTGGCCGCTTGAAAAGACGCCCTTCCTTGGGTGCCTGATTTTTCACGGGAAAATTCCCAAATTGAGATAGGTCCGAGAGACGCGGTCGATGGCGAGTGAGAATGCAGCGGTCCGCAGATCGGGGAGCTTCCGGGAGCGCCAGACTTCGTCGATTTCGCCAGCGGCTTTGGTCATGGTTTCGCCGAGCGCTGCGCGAACAAGATCGAGCTCGCTCGGGCCGGCGGTGAGCAATTTTCGCTGTTCGGCATCGGCCCTGCGGCCGGTCATGGATTCGATTGCGGAAACGATTCGTTCGTTGGATTGGCTTTCGTATCCGGTGACCATGCGTTCAAAACCAACGTGGGAGATGTTTTTCAACCACTCGAAATAAGAAACAGTGACGCCCCCCGCATTGAGATAAACGTCTGGAATGATGAGGCAACCGCGTTCGAGAAGGATTTCCTGGCCAGCGGCACTGACGGGGCCGTTTGCGGCTTCGGCGATGATTTTTGCCTGAACATCGGGTGCATTCTTCGAAGTGATTTGGTCTTCCAATGCAGCAGGGATCAGGACGTCGCATTTGGCGGTGAGAAGGTCTTTGGAGTCTGTGACATTAGTAGCACCGGGGAAATCGAGGATGGAGCCAGTTTCTTTTCGATGGGCAAACACGGCTTCGATATCCAGTCCATCAGCTGAAGTGATGCCGCCTTCGTATTCGGCGATGCCGGTGATGATTCCGCCACCCATTTCCTGAATGAATTTAGCGGCGTAAAAGCCCACGTTTCCGAGTCCCTGAACAATGACGCGCTTTCCGGCGACGCCGGGAGTGAGCCCCAGGTCTTTGGTGATTTCGGAGCGATTGAGAAATTCTTTCAGCCCGTAATAGACGCCAAGCCCGGTTGCCTCAGTGCGGCCTTCGATACCGTGAAGTGTGAGCGGTTTTCCGGTGACACAGGCATAGGAGTTCAGGTGGCCGGGATGAAGAGCTTTGAAGGTATCTGCAATCCAACCCATTTCCTGCTCGCCAGTTCCGTAGTCAGGAGCGGGAACATCGATGCCGGGGCCGATGAAATTTTTCTTTATGAGCTCAGCAGTATAGCGTCGAATGACGCGCTCGCGCAGAACCGGCCCGGCCGTTTTTGGATTTAAAATGATCCCTCCTTTGGCGCCTCCGAATGGAACCGAAACAATGGCACATTTCCACGTCATCAGCGTGGCCATCGCGATGACTTCGTCCTGGTCAACGTGGGTGCTGAAACGGATGCCGCCTTTCGTGGGAAGCCGGTGATGGCTGTGTTCCGCTCTGAAGCCTGTGAATACTTCGACATCTCCGTTTTCCAAAGTCACCGGAAACTGCATTCGATAAACGCTGTTGCAGCTTTTTACCTGTTCGAGGACGCCGGGTTCGATATCAGAAAAACCGGCGGCAACTTCGAAATATTTGGAGGTGGAATTCAGGAATTTACTCATAGGGGGCCATTACGTTTTACAGCGAGATGGCGCGAAGGGCAATATTCGTTCGCCCACGTTGTGAAACATTTTTTTACGATTAATGAGAGGATTTATAATTGGCTGATCTAAAATTCCTTCTACAATCTGACCATGAGAAAAAAGGGATGGATTATAGCTGGGAGTATTGTCGGGGCGGTTATTGTGCTCTGGGTGGTGGCTGCTTTGGTAATCGGTGGAGGGACGAAACCGGTTCTCGAAATGGCTTTGGAGGAAGCTCAGGTTTCAAGCGGGGGCACCATTTCTTCTGCGGAATTGGTGGATTACAAAAAGGGGATGGCCAGCAGCGAAGGAAGATCAAAATTTGTCGTAGGCCCACCCAATGAGGAAGGGGTTGAGATTTTTCTGAATCACAAAATTTTCCACGGACCGTTGATGATGACGCCCTCCGGAATGAAGGTGGGAACGAGCCATACGGTTACGACCGTAGATTTGGAGTCGCTTCCCGATTCGGTTAAGGCGAATGTTGATAGAGGTTTTGTTTCGAAAACTCCTTTGATCGTGAATGTCACGACTGGTTTTAAAAGCTCAGCGATGGATTTTGAAATCGCTGAATACAACAACCGGATCAAGTCTGAGGACGGAAGTTCAGCCCGGGTGGTTTTTGATGGCGTAAGTGGAACGATGACAGGGCTTGGCGGCACCACTTCAAAGGGGGACATGAAGCTCGGGCAGCTTAAAATTTCAAGCGATTCAGGGATGGAACTCGCTCTGGAGCCGGGAACCGCTTCAATGAATGGCCGCAAAATGGTGGATGGAATGATGCTTGATGGCGACATGAGAATGGAATTGCCCCGACTGTCATTCAAACAGGAAGGTATCAGTGTCGCGATCAGTGATCTGGTTTTATCACAGAACTCGAGCAGTTCGGAGAATGGCAAAGCGGCTATTACCCAAACGCTATCGACCGGAGAGATCCGGTTGCCGAAAGGTGAAGAATTTGTTTCAGCTCAAAGTCTCATATCCAAAGGCGTTGAAATGGAGTTTTCCATGGCTGAAATGGACGTCGAGCAATTGAAAGCAATGGCAGAGACCGCTCGTGAGCTGCAAAAGAAACAAAGCGCGGCGGCGGATGATCCAGAAGCGGCTGAGAAAGTAGCCATGGAGCAACTGAAAATAATGCTTGAGATGGTTCAACCTGGAATGGAATTGGGGATTGGTTTGGACCTTCGTGGTGATGCAGGGCGTTCCACCGTGGACATCGATTTGAAATGGGTTTCCGGCGATCCCCTTGTGAAAGGGCCTGATGTGAAGCGATTGATCAGCGGCATCAGGGCAGACGTGAAGGCTGTTCTCCCAGCCAAGTTGATGGAAGATCCGGGAATGGGAATGATCATCGGAATGGCGGCTGATCAAAAAGCGTTGGTGGTCGGAGAGGAAAAAATTGAGGGCACCGCGTCATTGATTCATTCATCCGCGACGTTGAACGGTGAAACTTTTCCCCTGAAAGAAATGCTGGGGCCGATGATGGACATGCCGCTGGATTGGGATGCGATTTTCTCCGGAGCAATGACGCTGATGGGGCCGGGAGCGGTTCCCGTCGATGACGATCCAGCATCAACGCCGATTTCTCCATCAACGCCAGTTCCAGCTCCCGTGACTCCAGCTCCCGTAACGCAACCCAAGGCGGTTGAAAACTGAGGCGAGCACCATTTTTTACCCAAAGACAACCGTCTGATTTCGAAACGGTAACACGCGGCGCCGGAGATGGTTCCACACAGCTCGGCTAAGAACGACCTGTTCGAGGTCCTTGCCCTTACGGACAAAGTCCTTCACGGAATCGCGATGCGAAACGCGGATGACGTCTTGAGCAATGATCGGCCCTTCGTCGAGCTCTTCCGTCACATAATGACTCGTGGCTCCGATGAGCTTCACCCCGCGAGCGTGAGCTGAGTGATACGGCCGCGCCCCGGGAAATGCTGGTAGAAAGGAGTGGTGGATATTAATGATCTGACTTGGGAACGCGTCGACCATCTGCGAACTCAGAATCTGCATGTAACGCGCGAGGACGACCGTGTCGATCCGTTGCTCGCGTAAAAGTGCGATTTCCTCAGCCTCCTGTGCCGCCTTGGTCGCCTTCGTGATAGGGAAATGATAAAACGGAATCCCAAAGCGATCCGCTGCCGGCTTCAGATCCATCCGATTACTGATGATCAGCGGCACTTCCATCGGGAGTTCGCCGCTTTCATGTCGCGACAAGAGATCGTAAATGCAGTGATTATCCTTCGTCACAAAAATCGCGACCCGTGGTTTGATATCCGAGAAATGCAGCGCCCATTCCATCGAAAATTTTTCGGCCAGCGGTGCGAAAGCCGATTTGATTTCACTGCGGGAAATGGCAAAGCCATCGACCTCCCATTCGACCCGCATAAAAAATGCGCCTACTTCAGAATCCACGTGCTGCTCCAGATGCAGGATATTTCCGCTGTTTTCAGAAATAAAACCCGAGATCGCCGAGACAATCCCCGGTTGATCCGGGCATGACATCAGTAAGATCGCGGTTGTGGTCGCAGGTTGCTTTTGCATTGTAGGAAAATCGAGAGCGGGAAAGAAAGCGGAAACGGCGAATCTAACCCGAATTGGGCTGCGGCTCAACCGGCAGCGGATGGCTTTGGCTCGGGGTGATTTTGGGAATCAAAACTCGCCTCAAGTTTTTAGCGGTAAAACCACGAAGCTTCATCAAATTTGAATGTAACTTCTCACTTTTCGACATCTGAAAAGTGGTGCTCGAGGGGGGAATCGAACCCCCACGGATCTCTCCACAGGATCCTTAATCCTGCGCGTCTACCAATTCCGCCACCCGAGCATTTTCGTTAAAACCGTATGAAAAATACGATTTGGAGCGAGCGCAAAGGATTAATTCGATTTCGTTGATTCGCAAGTATTCTTTGCACGATTTCGTTCTACTAATTCTCTTTTTTCCCGTGCATCCAGAATACGCCATTATCATTCCCGTTCAAAACGAAGCGGCCTGCCTCGGCGACGTGCTTGCGGAGATCAAAACGTGCTTCGCGGACAATGACGATTCCCGTTTCGCGATTGCCGTAGGGCTAAATGCCTGCACCGACAATTCCCGTCAAATCGCTGAAAATTCAGGCGTTCTTGTCGGCGAAACGGCGGATTCAGGATACGGACACGGTTGTCTGGCCGCGATTCATGCCGCGAACGCAGCGCTTCCCGACCTTAAAGGGTACATTTTCGTCGCGGGCGACGGCGCCAATGTCCCTGATGACATTATTCGGCTGGCAGATGCCTTTGAGTCCAACAACGGAGGCGAAAAAAAAATCATCATGGGCCTTCGAAAATTCGAATTGGCGACGTGGAGTAGCGAATTTGGGCGCGCCTTGCCGAATTTGCTCCTTGGGATCGCTTGTGCTGCGTTGGGGGGGCAGTTTTTCCACGATTTAGGGCCGCTTCGTTTGATTGAGCGCCGTCTTTTTGAAAAAATCGATCCGCAAGAGCAGACCTGGGGCTGGACAATCGAGGCCCAAATCATGGCTGCCCGATTCGGAGAAGCGATATCCCCCATTACAGTTACCGAACGCCCTCGATTAAGCGGTGAACAAAAAGTCAGTGGAGTTTCTCTAACACGTTCGGCGAAAATTGGGTGGAAGATCTTTCTGGCGGCGGTTCGAACGCGTTTTCGAAAGCTCGATTCGATTGAGTCATAGCGGACGCAACGATTGCGCGCCTGAAAACCGTCGACAAACAGAATTCAGACTTCTATCTCATTTGTTATGAAACTTAAACCCGGTGGCCGTGAAGGCGGCGAAATTATTTTTTTGATCGGCCTGGTCCTCGCATGTCTTGGCCTGTGGTTCTTTTTTGATTCCGTAATCATGCGCTCCGACAGCCAGGGCGGTATGATTTCAAACGCGATGAGAGGCCGCGGAGGTGGCGGCGGCGGTGGGCAAGGCGGCCGAATGAGCAACACGACATCGATGGGAATTATTTTCGTGCCTCTGTTTATTGGAATCGTGGCTCTCTTTTTCGACGTTCGGAAAACTTGGGCCTGGGGAGTCACCATCATCGGACTCGCGATTCTCGTTATCGAAATCGTCAGTCGCCTCCGATTCGACTTCGCTGGAAAAACCAGCAGCGGAATTCTAATGCTCGTCATGATCGCCGGAGGCTTTGGCATGATGTTGCGCGGTTACATTGCCGATAAAAACAAAAAAGCGCAGGCAGAGGAGTAATGTTTTCCTGAAATACTTCGAATTTATTCGATCAATTTTGAGAAACCGTTTTTGGCCCCGATTCGGCCGAAAACGGCTTTTTTGTGCCCAAAATCAAACGGCATAACGTTTGAGTCAATTGTCTCAAACCAAGCTGAGAAGTTAAGAATTATTAATATTAAACCGCAATTTCTATAATTTACGAGAAATTTCGCAATTCATTGTTTCGTTCTTGCGAATCCATGGCAGTTTTGTAGGGTAGAATACGAACATTTTCATGGCGAAGGAACAAACAGCACTCATGGAACGAGCAAAAAGAGCTCGTCGAATCCTAAAGACCCCAACGCAGTTTAAAGTCTGCATGGGATGTGACTCGATTGTCGCAGCGAAGGTAAACATTTGCCCGAACTGCCATAGCTATCGCTATCGCGAAGAAGCTCAATTCGTCGTTGATCAAGCAAAACGGCTCTCAACCCGTGAGCAAAATTCGGTTGTCGCGGAAGACTTATTTTAAGTGCGATAGTTGTTTGTAAAAACGCTTGCAAAGCGCCTTTATTGCACCCAAATTCGCGCCTCGCTCACCACGCGGTGAATTTGACATCATCGTAGCGAAAACGGGTAGGTACCGAAGCGGTCAAACGGGGCAGACTGTAAATCTGCTGGCTATGCCTTCAGAGGTTCGAATCCTCTCCTGCCCACTTTTTCTTTCTGTTTCAGGTGTGGTGATTTGGTCTCCGGCCAACCTTTCTTAAACCGGCCTGACCTAAATATTGATCTATTCTCACCATGGAAACACCTCCTTTTTCCGAGCTTGGCTTGCGCCCTGAACTGCTCGCAGCAATCACCGAAATGGGCTTTGAAAAGCCTTCTCCGGTTCAAGCCCTTACCATTCCTCCAGCGCTTGCCGGCAAGGATTTGGTCGGTATTTCGCAAACGGGTTCGGGAAAGACCGCCGCGTTTGGTCTTCCGTTGTTGAATGAAATTGAGATCGATAATCACGTGACACAGGCGCTCGTGCTCTGCCCGACTCGTGAGCTTGCCGTTCAGGTGTGCGAAGAAATTCATCGACTCAGTTCTCATTTGAAGGGACTGCAGGCTGTTCCCATCTATGGCGGAACTGCTTACGATCGCCAGATTCGTCATCTTCGTGGCGGTTGCCACATTGTGGTGGGAACGCCCGGACGACTGATTGATCATCTGAATAGGGGAAACCTTGATCTTCGGAACTGCCGTAAAATCGTTCTCGATGAAGCGGATCGCATGCTGGACATGGGATTTCGTGATGATATGGAAACGATTCTGGACGCGATGCCCAAAGAGCGTCAATCGCTCTTTTTCTCGGCGACGATGAATCGTCAGGTTGAGCACATCATCAAAGCTCACTCGGACGATCCTCAACTGCTTCAGATTAAAGGTCAGGCCCGGACGGTTTCAACGGTTGATCAAAGCTACTACGAAGTTCGCGGTCGTTCGAAAGTCGAAGTTGTTTCACGAATCCTTGATATGGGTGAAGCCCGACTCGCGATTGTTTTTTGTAATACCAAGCGTGTGGTCGACGAATGCACCGAATCGCTTCTGGCCCGTGGTTATGCGGCCGATCGCCTTCATGGAGACATCACTCAGCACCTTCGGGAACGAGTGATCGATCGCTGCCGCAAAGGAAAGGTCGAAGTTCTCGTGGCAACCGATGTTGCCGCTCGCGGACTCGACATCGACGAAGTTGACGTCGTTTTTAACTTCGATTTGCCCTACGATCCCGAAGATTACGTTCACCGAATCGGCCGGACAGGTCGTGCGGGACGAAGCGGTATCGCAATCAGTTTTGTCTTTGGGCGCGAAGTTCATCGTCTTCGTTCCATTGAGCGATACACGCGGCAAACCATTCGTCGTGAGCGAATTCCGACACAAGAACAGGTCGAAGGACTTCATTCAAACCGTCTTTTCACGACTTTGCAGGAATTGCTCGAAAGCGGAAAATTTCAGACCTACGACAACGACATCGACCGTCTGCTTGATCAAGGCCACACCCCGACGGACGTCGCATCAGCATTGTTCACTCTCTGGCGTGGCGAATCTGTCCGTGAAGGTCAGTCCATTGCCGAAGATCGCGAACCCGAGCGCAAAGAACGCCCTCGAAATGAACGGCCAGATCGGGGTGAGAGAAACAACAATCGGGATGATCGTCGCGACGATCGCAGAGATGACCGCCGTAACCGCAATGACGACCGTGGTGATCGCCGTGATCGAAATGATGACCGCCAGGATCGGCCGCCACGTGAACCCCGTCCGCCCCGCGATCATTCAGGACAAGGTGGTTACACCCGTCTGTTTCTCAGTTTGGGCAAAGTTTTTGGCGTAACACCTAAAGCGCTTCTCGGCATGCTTTATGGCGAAAGCAATATTCCCCAAGGTTCAATCGGCCGCGTTCAGCTTTTTCCAAAACACTCCCTTGTTGAGGTGAAAACTGAGCATGCCGATAGTCTTCTGGCCGCACTCAGCAGCGCAAAATTTCGTGGAAAAACCTTCCGTTCCGAGATTGATCAAAAAATCGACGAACGAAACATTCAGGCGCCCAAACCTGAAAGGGCTGCGGCTGAAGAGGCAAAAACGCCGTCGCCACAACCTGAGGCAGCTGCTCCCGAAGAGCCAAAAGCTCCAGCGCCCCAGCCTGAGGAACAAAGTGCACCGGCACCGCAGCCTGAAGCCGTTGCACCAGAGGAACTAAAGGCAGAAGCGCCACAAAACGAAGCTCCAAATCCTGAGCCAGAGCCGCCGAAGCCAGAAAACGACGGCGAGTGATCCCGTTGTTAATTCCCGCTAATTCCTAAAAATTCCCGTTCCGCTGATCTGGTTTAACGGGGGGGGCGGATTCGTAGGCATCTTTCACGAAGCAACAGGGTATGTTCAACGAACATACCCTGTTTGATCGTGAAGGCCTTACGAACCAATAGGGTTGGTTAGTAAAGTGCACCCTATTGTTTCGTGGCCCGACTTTTTTGATGAAAATCGGCGGGGGGTGTCCGTTGCACCCTGACGGGGCGGTGGTATGTTTGCGGTTTTTACGTTCGTAACCCTGCACATGGAATTTTTAATTACCGTCCTCCGTTTCATCTGGTTCCTCTTTTTGGCCCTGATGGTTTTCAATTTAATGATCGTGGTCCACGAGTGGGGCCATTTCTTAGCTGGGCGCTGGCGCGGGCTCAAGATCGACCGTTTTCAAATCTGGTTCGGCAAGCCGCTCTGGAAAAAGACGATCAATGGCGTGCAATACGGATTGGGATCGATCCCCGCTGGTGGATTTGTTTCGCTGCCACAAATGGCGCCGATGGAATCGATCGAAGGCGAGGTTGATGACGAGGAATTGAAAAATTTGCCGCCGATTACGCCGTTGGATAAAATCATCGTCGCGGTCGCAGGCCCACTATTCAGCTTTCTTCTCGCCGTAGCCTTTGCAGTGATTGTTTGGGGTGTGGGAACGCCGGTTCACGAAGCGGTTTCTTCGACAATGATCGGAGGAATGCCCGAGATCAAAAACGCTGAGGGAAAAATGGTGACTAGCCCGGCGAAAGAGGCGGGTCTTCAGGTTGGCGATACCATCAAAGAAGTCGATGGGATGAAGATCGAGCGTTTCATGGGCATGACGGACAGCGTGATGTGGGCGGTTCTTTCAAGTGATCAAGAAGTTCTGAACGTTAAAATTGATCGCCCTGGAAAAGGCGAAATGAGCGTCGATGTGGATGTTCCCCGTCCTCAACTGAAGAAAACGGAAGGCAATTTTATAAAGAAAGCCTGGGGATGGCTGGCAAATCGTCCTCCACTTCGGGCGATGGGCGTGAGTCCTGCGATCACCCCCGTCGTCGGTGAAACGATGGAATTTGGACCTGCCGCTAAAAGTGGATTGGAAAAAGGGGATGTGATAACTTCGATCAATGGACAGGACATTAGCTATTTTCATGAGTATCAAGCCTTTCCGTGGAAAGCTGGTGAGACTTATAAATTGGGAATCAAGCGCGGAAAAAAGGAGATGGCAGTTGATTTGACTCCACAAGTTCCTGATGTTCGGCCGAAAGATTTTGATAGGACGCTTACTGGAATTATTCCATCAAGAGGCGGCGTGCAAACGATCGATCATCCGAATCCGATCGCGCAGATCACTAAGGCTGGACGTTCAATTGGTGGAATGCTGAAAGCGCTTTTCACTCCGAAATCGGGAGTTTCCGCGGGTCACATGAATGGTCCTGTGGCGATCACAGGTGTTTATTACGATTTGTTTCAAACTCCTGACGGCTGGAAAAAAGTATTGTGGTTCAGTGTGCTGCTGAATGTGAACCTCGCGATTCTGAACATGCTTCCTTTCCCAGTTCTTGATGGCGGACATATCGTGATGGCCAGCTACGAGTGGATTCGGAAAAAGACGATTCCGCTGAAAATTCTCGAGGTTGTTCAGACGGCTTTTGTTTTGTTTCTCTTCGGCTTCATGCTTTTTGTGACGTTTAAAGACGTGGGCGACCGGGTTCCGAAAGGAACTGATCCGAATGCGGAGGAAAATGTGATGCCACGGTTTCTTTCTCCTGCTGAAAAAGCTGAGGCCGCCAAGAAAAACGACTAAGCTGTCTTACGATGCCCACTTACTCGCCAAGTCCATTCTCACCTCCACGTCGTCAGACGCGAGAGGTCACGGTCGGAAATGTTGCGATTGGTGGTGACAACGAGGTGGCCGTGCAATCAATGCTGACTTCTGACACGCGGGATGCTGAAGCCTGCGTAAAAGAAGCGCTGGGCCTTACTGAAGCGGGGTGTGAAATCGTTCGGGTGACGGCGCAGACGAAAAAGATCGCGCGAAATCTCGAGCACATTCTCAAAGGATTACGAGATGCTGGTTCTGATGTCCCGATCGTTGCTGACATTCATTTCAAACCCGACGCGGCGATGGAAGCGGCGAAGTGGGTGGAAAAAGTGCGGGTGAATCCGGGTAATTACGCGGATAAGAAAAAGTTCGAGATCCTCGAATACACCGATGAGCAGTATGCTGGCGAATTGCAGCGGATTGAAGAAAAATTTGGACCGCTGGTCGATTTCTGTATCGAAGGCGGTGTGGCGATGCGGATCGGGACGAATCACGGTTCGTTGAGCGATCGGATCATGAATCGCTACGGCGATACACCGCTTGGCATGGTCGAAAGTGCTCTGGAATTTGCGCGAATCGCGCGGGATCGAAATTATCACAACTTCGTTTTCTCAATGAAGGCGAGTAATCCGAAGGTGATGATCGAGGCTTATCGCTTGCTTACCGCGCGACTTGCGGAGGAGGGCGACGATTGGAATTACCCGATTCACCTCGGTGTGACCGAAGCAGGAGACGGCGAAGATGGTCGGATCAAAAGCGCGATTGGAATTGGTTCGCTGCTGCACGATGGCGTGGGCGATACGATTCGGGTGAGTTTGACGGAAGATTCGATTTACGAAATCCCCGTGGCCGAAGCCCTTGATAAAGTGGTGACTGAAATGCGGCTAACGCGTTCGGATCTGCAAATCGGCTGGGACGCTGCGACATGGGATCCATTTTCTTACGAACGTCGGAAGTCGGCGAAAATTGCAGTCTGCGGAATTCCACTCGGCGGTGACGAAACCGTTCGGGTTTTCACCAGTCGGAAAAAATGGGATGCGTTAGCGCACAAAATTGATCGGCTTGGTGATTTCAAACCTGAGATCGTGGTCGAAGATTCAGGAGTAATCGCGATCGATCCTCGTGATGAAGAAGCGGTTATATTTTTGAACGAAGCCGAAACGCCGAGTTTGGTGACCGTTTCTGACGGCATCGATTTGTCGGTGATCGATGCGTATCGCCTTCTCGCGATCAAGGTGGATCCCAAGCATCCAATTTTGCTGAAGGATACATTGGTGCCATCGGAAAATGAGTTTCTTCCGAAATTACTTACCGCGAGTGTGAATTTGGGCTCGTTGATCTGTGATGGAATTGGCGATGCCGTTTTGATTCAAGGCGAACAAGCACCCGGTCAAAGCTTGCGAATGGCCTACAACATTTTGCAGGCATCAGGCGCGCGGATTTTCAAAACGGATTACGTGGCCTGCCCGAGTTGTGGGCGGACGCTCTTTAATTTGCAGACGACGACTCAGAAAATTCGCGAAGCGACAGGCCACCTCAAAGGCGTTCGGATTGCGGTGATGGGTTGCATCGTCAATGGTCCCGGCGAAATGGCTGATGCGGATTTTGGTTACGTGGGCGGCGCCCCAAACAAGATCAATCTCTACGTTGGAAAAGAGGCTGTGAAATTCAATATTCCCGAGGCCGAGGCAGTGGATCGCTTGATTGATTTGATCAAGGAGCACGACCGCTGGATCGAAGCGTCGACGGAAGAAGTTGAGGTCGTGTGAAAATAACGTTTCCAGAAGCGCTGCCGGTTTCGCGCAAGCGTGATGAGATCAGCGCCGCGATGAAGCGGCATCAGGTCGTCATTGTCTGTGGTGATACCGGTTCAGGAAAAACCACGCAGCTTCCCAAAATTGCGCTCGAAATGGGCAGGGGACAGGATGGTCGCCGAATTGGTTGCACTCAGCCGCGACGGATTGCGGCGACGTCGGTGGCGAAGCGTGTTGCGGAAGAATTGCAGGTCGAGCTCGGGGCTGAGGTCGGCTATCAAATCCGATTTCAGGACAACACGAAGCGTGACGTCACGTCCGTGAAATTCATGACAGATGGTATCTTGCTCGCGGAAACGCGCGGCGACCAGATGCTGAAACAATACGACACGTTGATCATCGATGAAGCGCACGAACGTTCGCTCAATATCGATTTCATCCTCGGGTATTTGCACCGACTCTTGCCGAAACGCCCTGATCTGAAAGTGGTGATTTCATCGGCAACGCTCGATGCCGAGACGTTCGCGGACTTTTTTACCGATACCGAAATCGTCCAAGTGGAAGGCCGAGCTTTTCCAGTTGAGGATGTTTATCAGCCGCCTCTCGATAAATACGAACGGCTTGCAGATCAGGTAGCGCGGGCGGCGGAAGACCTCGCGAGTTGCGATCCGCTGGGTGACACCTTGGTTTTTTTACCGGGTGAAAGAGAGATTCGAGACGTCGCTGAACTACTCGAAGGGCGGCGCTATGCCAGCACGCTGGTTCTGCCGTTGTTTGCTCGGCAGGCGGGTAATGAGCAGCAGCAGGTTTTTAAACCGTCCCCGCGACAGCGCCGGATTATCCTCGCGACGAATGTGGCGGAAACATCCCTGACGATTCCTGATATTCGTTCGGTGATCGATTCTGGAATCGCTCGCGTGAATCGATTTGATCCGAAGTCGGGGATTCAGCGTCTCCAAATCGAACCGGTTTCGAAAGCCAGTGCCCGCCAACGACGAGGGCGTTGCGGTCGAATTGCTGAGGGCATTTGTGTGCGCCTTTACGATGAAGAAGACTTCGAAGAGCGCTCTGATTTCACCGATCCCGAGATTCTTCGTTCGAATCTCTCCGGTGTGGTGTTGCAAATGGAGCACCTCGGTTTGGGCGATCCGTTGCAGTTTCCCTTTGTCGATCCTCCCCAGCCAAAACGCGTCGCCCAGGCCTACAAAACGCTGGATGAAATCGGTGCGATTTGGAAAAAAGGAAAGCAGTCGGGTTTAACGGACGTCGGGAGAACGCTCGCGCGGCTTCCGCTTGATCCTTGCGTCGGGAGACTACTCGTGGCGGCGGCGGATGAGGATTGCCTTCGCGAAGGGCTCATCATCGCCAGTGCGCTGACCGTTCAAGATCCCCGCGAGCGTCCTCAGGATAAACAGGAGCAAGCCAATCAGGCGCATGCCAAATTCCGGGATAAGCGTTCCGATTTCACGGGCTGGTTGCGGTGGTGGCATGCGATTGAGAAATCCCGAAATAGCTCGAACAATTCGCTGCGAAAATTCTGTCGCACCAACTTCCTGAATTACCGGCGTCTGCAGGAATGGATCAATTTGCAGCGCGAATTGCGATCGAGTCTTCGCGATTTGAAATGGAAATTACCCGACCCAAAGAAATCGCTAGCCGATCCCGAAGACACCTATCACGAAGGATTGCACCGCGCGATCCTCACCGCGATTCCATCACACATCGGTTATCATCAGGGGAAGAAACTGGGTTACAAAGGAACCGGAGGCCGCACGTTTTTTCTGTTCCCCGGCTCGGGCGTTTTTGGTTCCGCGCCGCAATGGACGATGGCGTTTGAAATGGTTGAAACCGCCAAGCTCTACGCGCGAAACATCGCGTTCTTCGACCCGACCTGGATGGAAAAAGTCGTGCCGCAGCTCTGCCGTTACAGCTACACCAATCCCCATTGGGTTCCCGACATGGGCGCGGTTTACGGCGAGGAATCGGTCTTCGCGTTTGGGCTGCCGATCATCGAACGCCGTCGAGTTCATTACGGTCGGGTCAATGTCGAAGTCGCTCGCAAGATTTTCATTCTCGAAGCGTTGGTAAACGGCGAAGTTGCTCGTCCCATGAAGGCTCTGGCGGGGAGTCGCGAAACCCTCGCTGCCGCCGAACGCCTCGAGCACAAGCTCCGTCGCATCAATGGCCTGCTGCATCCGCCGAACGTGCTGGCATTTTTTGAAGAACGCGTTCCTCGCGATATTTGCACCCAAAAGACGTTTGAAAAATGGGCCGAACGACAGCCGCCCGGCACGCTTGATTTGACGATGGACGACTGCATCATCCCGCCGGTCGATCCCGTCGAACCGGAAGATGTGCCCGACGTCTTGCTCAGCACGGATAAACAGAGCGAGTTTCCCCTGCAATACCTTCACACCCTGGATGATTCCGCCGATGGGATCACCGTGCAAATTCCGCTGGCCGATTTGCCGCACGTTCCGCCGTGGTTTGGCGATTGGATGGTTCCCGCGTGGCTGGAAGGAAAAGTCAGCGCGCTGTTTCGGATTCTTCCTAAATTTACCCGGCAACGCTTGCCGTCGAACCGCGAGGTGACCGATCACTTTCTCGACGCGTGGGATGGCTACGCGCCGCATTGTTCGCTGAAGGAAGCGATCATCGAATTTCTCGATACCGAATACGGCGTCGAAGTCGTGCTCTCCGCTTTTGAAATGGAGCGACTGCCGGCTCACCTTTCGATGACCTATGAAATCATCGGAGAGAAAGACAAGATTCTCGGCTACGGAAAAGATCTCGGCGGACTTCAGGAAGCGCTCGCAGTCGAGGTCCAGGCGCGTTTCACCGATATCAAACAAGAGGTTCGTTTTGAGAAATCAAATCTCCAGCGGTGGAGCATTGGCGACCTGCCCGAAACCGTCGAACTCGATCGCCACACCGTCGGCTATCCCGGTCTTCACGATTCCGTGGCGCTTCGTCTCTGGCCAACTCCCGAATGTGCGGCCGCTCAGCATCGATTCGGGGTCGCGGCGCTTTTTAGAAAAGCCGAGCCCGTCATGATGGCTGATTTGGAGAAACGGCTATTCGTGGGGAATTCCAATAAGCCCGCTCCCAAACCGCAGCCGAAGCCAAAGCAGACTCAGTCCGCGAAACCAGCCGACAATTTTGGTTCATTTGCGTCCGCTTTTGGAGACGCCCCCGCTTTTCCTAAAGCTGCGCCTGCTCCGCGCGTTTCGAATCAGCAATCGTCCGCCGCCCGAAAAGCCGAGCCTCATCAAATGTTGAACAACGCCGAGTTGCTTTTGTTGAACATCCTCGGTCGTGACCCGAGGCGGAATCCGGATGATTTGGCGACCCGTGTTTTGCTGGAACAACTTGGCAGCCCGCGAACCCAAGCCGAATGGGACTCCGCCGTTCAGGATGCAAAAGCAGGCATCACCCAAACCGCCGCGCGGCTTTGCGGAACCCTCGGGAAAATCCTGACCACCGCCGAAACCATCAGTCGGCTTCTCGAAAAACACGCTGACGAATCCGGCTACGACACCTCGCTGACCGACACCACCGAGCATTTCAATCAGCTGCTCCGTCCCGGCTGGCTGCTCGAAGATGATTTTTCAAAAAAGCTGATCTGGTTTCGCGGACTCGAACTTCGCCTCACCCGTATGTTCGGCTCGCCCCCCGTGAAAGACCTCGCGAAACTCGATCGGTATTACGAAGCCGCCGTCGATGTGTGGGCCGAAGATTCATCCTGCGAATGCGGCGATTGCCCCGTGACAACCGTCGCCGAAAAACAGATCGAAGAAGCGAATGACCTGCGAGTGATTCATTTCGCGCAGGAGCTGCGGCGGTGAGTTGATCCAATAGATCGGCCTAGGCTCAGCAGAGCCCTAGTGAGGTTGGGTTTTCCGCGTCATCAATAAAAAATAGTAGCGAATTGCTCTACAAAACAGATCGTCGTCCCTGTTAATTTCTCGTCGAGCCAGATTAGCGGTGAGTAGATTAGCTGTAACCATTCATCCGGTTCCCCATAGAGGAAATCATAGGAAACCGGATTTCCAATTTTGATCGCCCTCGTCTCACGAAGATAAACATACGACCCGACGTAGGACGACCCCGCGATCATCAGAATCGCGAAGCAAACCGTCAGTCCTTTCATCATCCGCTGCATCGCCCCACACGGATCAGCCCCGTTCGTTTGCAAATCAACCTCCGTTGTTTCGACTCACAAGCGTTCTTAATAAATGAAAGAGCCTGGCTTTACAAAATGGACAGCAGCTCCTGTTGATTTCCGGTCCAGCCAGACGAGCGGCGCGTAAACTGCCCCTAAACGCTCATCCTTCTCCCAAAAGGAAGCATCGGTCGCTCTAAGTAGTCCAGTTTCTTTTATTGCCCTCGTCTCACGGAAATAAACATACGACCCGACGTAGCACGACCGTGCAATTCACAGGTGACTGGATTCTTCGGTATCACCCCAAAACGAAAAAAAGCGAGATCGTGGCGCACGCTCCACTCACGATGCAATGCCTGCCGACCGGTCAGATTGATCCGGATCGGCTCGTTTTTTATGCAGGAACCGCCGATGGTTTGAAGGTCCGCGAGCCGCAGTTTCTGGCCTACGATTTTCAAAATCGGAAGGTGCTCGCGGCTCGCGAAGCCGGCCCCGCCCGCGCCATGATTTTTTCGAAAACGACCGGTGCGCTTTATTTTCACACTGAAAAAAGTGGAGCTGCGGCCCTCATCAAGTTCCATCCCGACACACCCACGGAATTCGCTCCCATCGCTGCCGAAGTTGGCCTTCGCTGCGCGTCGAAAGAGTCATCTGATGGAATCGTTTACACGGTCGATCGCAATGATATGTGGGCTTTTGACACGAAAAGCGAGACGGCAAAATCGCTCGGCGAAACCGCCGTTGCCACGAAGGATTACATCACCAGCTTCGATCTTTGTCCCAAAACGGAACGGTTTCTCTACTACGTGCCCGGATCGCACGGCGGCGCGGAAGTCGATGGCAGCCCGCTGGTTCAATACGATTTGAAAACGGGGAAACGCAAGGTGATCTGCTTTCTGGCGGACTACTGCCGCAAGTGGTTCGGGTTCATCCCGCAGGGTTCGTATTGCAGCGCGGTTTCAGGCGATGGCCCGCAAGTGATGATCATCTGGATGGGTAATCGCGGGGCTACTGATGAAGAAATTGCCGCAAAGAAGAAGATCAAATTCAACACCTGCGCGCTGACAATCGTTAACGTGCCGGAGTCGGAACGCCGTTAGTCGTTTCACTTTCCTTCAACAATTTTTTATGAATGACGCCCTGAAAATCCTAGGTGTATGAAGATAAATCAAACGATCCCGCTTTTCACCCCCTCAATCCCGGCAGGACCGATGCGCTGTTGAAAACCTTTGAAAAAGCAAATTCCTATCAGTTGCATCCCTCCAATCCCATCTTCCGCCAGCAGTAAAACCCGCTTCTTTCAAAAGATGCCCGAAGGTTTTGTATTCGTGATTCGTCTCAAAACCGCCCCATATAGGATTTCCGATCCAAGCAGTATATTTCCCTGTGAGAATGCAAATCCACGACGGATGACAACTCGGCATGGCATAGGCGTGGTTGAAATGCATTCCTAAACTTGCCAGCACACCGAGGTGCGGCGCGCATGAATCGTTCCGCGGTAACAAGCGAGATCCTTGCGACCAACGTTGTCGGCGAAAATGAGAACGAGATTCGGCCTCTTCTCTGTGGTGAACAGGGCTGGCTCGGCTCAAAATTGAGCAGTTTTGATAAAAAAGTCGCAAAAATAAACTTCGGAACAGCAGAGGGTTTTTTAATACGAGAGGAATATTAAGAAATGTAAAATAGTTATTGTAATTATAATATTTATTGCAATTATTATTTTATAGCGTTATGTAACCTCTAAACACAACAAACAGAACATTGAAAACAAAAAAATCACCACTAAATCGAGCTTTCTCATTTGCTGAACTCATGAGTGTTCTTGCAATGGTCAGTATTCTTGCCAGCGCGGGAATTTTCATCACTTCGAATATCAACAAATCTGTTAAAGAGCAGAAACTGAAGTCCGAAGTCGCGACGCTGAATTCAGCGGTCGCCAGTTATCTGGGATTTGGCGGAAATCTCGACGGTTTGAAGTCGCCCGAAGAGGCACTGGCGAAGCTTCGCTCGGTCGCGGCCTCAGACATGATTGATCGCATTCCGGGACTTTCTTCATCGATGGTTGATCCCCGAATCGCTGCAGTTGTTCAAACGAAAGAGCAGGCGAATTCCGCCGAACCTAGAGTGGTTTGGAATCCATCTAACCAATCTTTTGAAATCGCCACTTCCGGCACGGCAGGAATATCGTCCTTCTTTTTGAATTCCGAAGATGCAGAGATCACGAAATCCGAAGACAACCGCAATTTCGCTTTCCTCTACGCACAAAGTGATGGTTGGGTTTGGGACTATACCGAAACATCAGCCAGCGTCACGACTGGTCCAACCCCTATTACCACTTACAATCCGATAACAATCGTCAATAACCCGACCCCGATCGCGGCACAGAATACTGACGATGAGAATTCGAATGATCCCATACTTTCCCTGCTGCCGCCGGAAGTCTCGTATGCCGGTGGCTCCTATTCGATCTGCGACTACGATCTCGGAGTGATGCTCTTTAACCCGAATCCATCCGGCTCATCCGATTTATACTATCAGATTAATTATGGTCGATGGAATCGCTTTGATTCCGGCAGCGTCATAGAAATACAGCCCGAGACCACTCTCACGATTCAGGCCATCGGGACAAGTTCCTCATGGCTGGACAGCTCCCGCCCGATATACAGCTATAATGTCACTCCGGCGAATCTCAACGCTCCCGAAATCGTACAGTCATCTTCCAGGTTCGGAGTTTTTACGAACCGTCTCATTTCAGTCACTCTCGAAAATACCAACAGCGACGATCCCGGCATCATGCAATACCGCATTGAGGACGAGCCGTGGACTGATTACGAAGAAATGTTTCTCCTTGAACGTCTCGATTACGAGGACGGAGTCGTGGTGGAGGCCCGGACGCTTTCACATCATCCGTATTATCAGACAAGCAATATCGCATCCAGCTCAATTTCGACCGAGCCGCTGGAGCTATCGGGAGCTGCCGAAGGACACTTCCATGATCCCGAAGGCGGCCGCAGAATGCGAACCAACCTGAGTTCGAAGCATCCGACAAACGACCACTTTGAATGGGGCTCAGCCAGCCGCAGCTACCTATCAAAAAGCACGATGGATTTTGCAGGATTGGAAAACGATAACATTCATCTCGGAAACCGCTTTCTGCTTGGCGACCTCGATTACTACAACGGTCGATTCAGTTCCGGAACGGGGGCTGATCAGGTGAACCTGGCGATCGATCTCGCCTTTGATATCTCAGGTGCAGCCTTCACGACCTCATTCGATTATGAATTTGAATTGATCAACACGGTCAACGATAAAAACGACCTCTACGGCTGGGCTTCTGCCGATTATGTTCGGTTGGATCAATCCAACAGCTCCACCTTTTTCGAAATCGACGGCCTAACATTCGAACTGGTTTTGGAATTCGGTGAATCGGTCTCTCCAGGATTTGCAACCTTCGACGAATTTCATGTAAAAGAGGAAAGCACCGCCTCTTCATCCCTGTATGCAACCCTCTTCGACCGTTCGAAGGCCGTAATCCCTTCTTCATCCAATACTGGCAACTCGAACGGAAAGAACGACAAAAAGAACAAAAAGAACAAAAACTAACACACGCCAAAACATTTGGCCTAACAGCTTTCCTTCAAAAAACCGCAAGTCGGGGCTTACTTTAACGAGTGAGTCCCGTTTTGCATTGTTACCTCCACATCCCGTTTTGCCACCACATCTGCCCTTACTATGCTTTTTTTACACAAAACCCGGCAAGCTGGTCAACGAAGCTTTCATCAACGTCTTGCTCGTTTAATCTGATGCCGAAAAATCCATTCTCGGCGATAAAAAACTCGACACCATCTACATTGGTGGCAGCACTCCTTCATTCCTCATATCCAGCCATTTGGGAAAACTTTTCCGTGGACTGAAACCTCACTTTTCAGAGAAAACCTAAGTTACTCTCGAAGCCAATCCCGGCTTCCGCCAGCAGTCAAACGTCAGGGGTGAAAAAGCCAATTACTAGCAGTGGTAAGTAAGAGAAAAGCTGTTTCTTCCACCTGATAAGTCTCGATTTTACACTTACAAACAAAATTGGAGATTTATGATCGAATGACGATTCCATGCAATCCGGGAAGGACGCGTCAAATTCTACCAAAGCCGAGAACCGTTTTCTCGAAGATCTCAAGATCTACCGCGAGCATGTCGCGCGTTGCCAATCTTATTGGAAGGACTGCGCTATGCTCGCCATTTTCCCATCCATGTGGCTAGGTCTTAGAACTCAGCAAACCGAGCTTCACGAAAAGACAGAAGCGATGTTTGCCAGATTGAAAGAAAAAGCGGAAAGCGCCCCGTCGTTCAACGAAGAGATTCCCGAACCTCCTGAAAAAGAAGATCCATTTCGGCTGGATAAGTGATTCTCAGGTGAATGAGAGTGAAGGGCAAAGAGCTGTTGTGTTGGGACGAGGGTGCGCAATTTGAAAAAAAAATTCGCCGGGGAGATCTGCGGGTGATGCGCGAATCAACCCTCTTCGTTCGTAGCGATCTGTTTTTGCTTCGCCGCAGCTTGAGCGGCGAGTGCTTTTTCGACCGGACTCAGAATTCGCTCTAATTGCGCCAAATCTTGTTCAACCACATCGATTGCTTTCAATTGCGGATCGTATTTTTTACGATGCTCGCTGCAGACTTGGCGTAGCGGATCGAAGAGATGAACGAAATCGTGGAAGAAAGCGCCGGCGGCAGACTCGAACGTTTTCTTCTGAAAATGGGCGAGTGATTTTCGCTGCTCGGCGAGTTTCGTGGAGTAAAAATCGCGGATTTTTGAAACGGAACGGCTCCCGAGCCATGCTCCGATCAAAAGAATTCCGGCGCCGATTCCGAAACTGACGATGTTCCACGGGCTGATTTCCTGGGATTGCAAAATAAAGCCAATCACAAAGGCAACTGTAGAGATACCGACAAATGTCCACATGCCGCGACTGCGACTCGCAAACCGACGACCCAGCTCACCTTTTAAATCGAGCTGTTTGAGTGTCTCCGCAGTGATCGCTTCGACCTCGGTTTCGATACGCTTACGCGACTCTTCCCAATCGGGATTGCCATCGTCTCCAACGCTGAGCTGAAGATTGAAATTTTCCTGCATCTCTACAGAAACGCGGTCCCACAGCTGGGCGACGTCTTCTTGAACGGCATTCGCGCCAACGCCAACGCTACGGCGTACGGCTTTCATCGTCGTGGCGAAAACAAGATTTTCGATGTCTTCAGACGTTTTTACACCAGGTGTCAGCGTCGAGAGAATCTTGAATTCGGATTCCAAAAATGGCTCAGCCTGCAATCCTGCGGCCATGAAACTCTGATCAAAGGCCTCAAAAAGTGGAGCGCATTTGATAAGCGTCCGTTCGAGTTGGATTTTCGAAGCACCATTCAAACCACTCAGCAATTCTGAATCGGCCCGGATAATTTCCCCAGCGGCGCCGAGTTTTTCTTTTACTTCGCCAAGAACATAACAAGCGGCTCGCCACGTGTTGATTAACTTCGTCAGGCGGGTTTCGGAAGACTCAACGACTCCGGAAATATACTGTTCAAGACCCGCGATCTGGCTTTCTTCCCAGAGGGCGTCTTTGTCGACTCCGGTCGTTTTTGCGAGAAATGCCTTCTTCGCGGAGACCACAAAGGTCGGGAAATGCTGCCCAAAACGGTGATGAGCGGTCCGCTGAAGGTGCTCGAGGATCGCGCTGACCTCTTCATCAGTCCGTAAATCGCACTGTTGAAGCACAAAAATGACCTTCTTTTTCCACTGATTATGAATCCGATCGAGCAAATCCCAAGTGGTCGCGCCCCACGGATTGGTCACCGAAAAGACGAATAAAACCAAATCGGCCATCGGCAAAAAATGCTCTGTGATCTGCTGGTGATGCAGTTCGATCGAGTTTGTTCCCGGAGTATCGACGATGTTAAAATCTTTCAGAAACGCGTTGGTCCGATAGATTTCGAGGACATCTTCGGAAATTTCGAACTCGTGATCTTCATTTCCGTGTTTGAAAAACCCGATCTTGTCAGTCGCTGGTAATACGTCGGTTGAGCAAAGGTCGTCTCCGAAAAGTGCATTCAACAGAGTTGATTTACCGGCATTGACCTCACCGACAACTACGAAAAGGAACGGGTCCTTTAGGTTCGCCATCAGGTTCTTTAAAAGCGTGATTCGCGCCGGGTTTACACCACAGCCTTCGCCGAGCTCGTTCAGCGTGGTGACGGCTGAGCTCAGCTTTTTGCGAGTTTCGAAGTAATTTTTACCCAGCATGTAGGAGTGCAGAAAAGTAAAAGGAAGGGAAATGGAGGTCGAGGAGTCTGGTTAAACTCAACACGTAAATCGTCTGAATACTAACCGCAAACCTTCGAACAATGAAGCGAATTAATTCATTTTACCAAATAGTTTGCAAGCTTTAATGAAGTTTGCCACAAGTGAGGGAGAGATGGAAATTTTAATTGGACTCATCCCCTTGCTGGCGGCTTCCGTCATTTGCGCTACATTCGGCGCTCAAACTTATGCTAGCAGTCGAGAAAGTCGGAATCCAATATGGCGCGAGGACTCTGTTCCGCGATCTATCGATCACCATTCGCGCAAAGGAGCGGCTTTCACTAGCCGGCCCGAATGGCGCAGGGAAGTCGACGCTTCTAAAAATTATCGCGGGTATCGAAACACCTGATACTGGAAAGGTGATTAAGGCGAAGCAGACCACGGTCGGCTATTTGCCGCAGGAAGGCGTCAAACACTCGGGAACGACTCTTTTTGAGGAGGCGGAGAAGGCGTTCGATGACGTTTTAGAAATTCAGGAAGATCTTGTTCGGGTCGAAGCGAAGCTGGAAAAGCTCGATCCGGTTGCTGATGGCGAGAAATATGGAGACTTGCTGGAAGTGTTCGGTGATCTCCAGATTCGCCTTGAGCATCACGACATCGCGCGGATGAAACCGCGAATCGAGACCATTTTGGGTGGTCTTGGATTTTCAAAAAAAGATCTCGATCGGCAAACGGATGAGTTTTCCGGCGGTTGGCAAATGCGGATTGCCATGGCGAAACTGCTCCTGCGCGAGCCAAGCGTCTTGCTGCTCGATGAACCGACCAACCATCTCGATATCGAGACGGTGCAATGGCTCGAGAACTGGCTGCGGCAATACGGTGGTGCAATATTGCTAATTTCTCACGACAGATCCCTGCTCGATAATTTGTCGAACGGCACGGTTGCTTTCGAAAACGGCCAGGTTCAGAGATACGCAGGAAACTACACGTTTTACCTGACTGAGCGGGAAGCGCGTCGGGAGCAGCTCGTTCGTGCTCAGAAAAATCAGCAGCGCGAAATCGAAAAAGCCGAGCAGCTTATCAATCGTTTCCGTGCCAAGGCGTCAAAGGCGAAGATGGTGCAGTCGCGAATCAAGCAGCTTGAGAAAGTCGAGCGGATCGAAATCGAAGACGATGCCGTTTCGATCGGGTTTCAGTTCCCCCAGCCGGAACGCAGTGGTCAGACAGTCATCAAGCTTGAAGGCATTTCAAAGCATTACGGCGAGAAGAAGGTCATTCAGGATCTCGATTACTCGATTGAACGTGGAGAGCGAATTGCGATTCTCGGCGTGAATGGAGCCGGAAAATCGACGTTCTCGCGGATCATTGCGATGGTCGAAGAGGCGACTTCCGGCGAAATCACGGTCGGCCACAAGGTCGGCGTGAGTTACTTTTCGCAGAATCACGCTGACGAACTCGATCCGACAAAGACGGTTCTTGAAACGATCGAAAGCAGCGTGCGAAGCTCGGCTGTTGGCAATTTGCGGACATTACTTGGTGCCTTCCTCTTTCGCGGTGATGACGTTTTCAAACTGGTGGGAGTCCTCAGCGGAGGGGAGCGCAGTCGATTGGCGCTAGCTAAAATGCTGCTTCAGCCCGCCAATTTTCTCGTTCTCGATGAGCCGACCAACCACCTCGACATGGCTTCGCAGGAGGTGCTTCAGCGCGCGCTCGCTGGCTACACTGGCACCTACGCAATCGTTTCGCACAACCGGGCGTTTCTCGATCTGATCGTGAATAAAGTCCTCGAATTCATTCCCGAAAAACCTGTTCGGACCTACATCGGCAACGTCAGTGATTATTTGGAGAAGAAGGCTGAAGAGCTCAACAAAGCTAAAGCTGCTGCCGCGCCACAGCGAGCTGCATCAAAGAATTCACCCGGAAAATCGTCGACGAGTGACACGCCGGGAAATCGGAAAGAACAGCGTCGACTGGAAGCTCAGAAGCGACAGGAACGAGCCAAAAAGCTCAAACCGTTGCAAACCAAACTTAAAAAAGCCGAGGCAGATATTGAGCGCCTCGAAGCCGAAAAGGCAGCGCTTTCGACGAAATTGATGGATCCCGAGTTTTTTAAAACCGCAGGTGAAGACGCCAAGGCCGCCCCGATTCGATTCGACGCCGTCGAGAAAGAGCTGGCAACAGCATTCTCTGACTGGAGTGAAGTCAGCGAAGAGATTGAGAAATTCGACAGCGACTGATTCAGCACTTTTTAAAAGCCTTCATATTGATCTCAACCTTGGAGCGACCTTCGATGGTGTATTTTCCAGTTTTTACGTTGACGCTGACATAGGTTTTTTCATCTACGGCACGAATTATTTGCGGACCGGCTTTTACAGCCGGATTCCCTGTCAGAATAATCGAGCCCGTTGTGGGATCATAAATCGCCTTGTCGCAGGCAACGAGAATCCAGTCTTTCGCCCCATCTGGCTTCACCTTGATCAACACATCGCCCGTCGCAGCCATTGAAGTGAGAGCGCCCGTCTCCGAGTTTTTCTCGGGTGAAATCGTCCGCGCATGAACGATCAACGTCTCATTCAATTTCAAAACTGGAACGCCTTTTTTGACTTCGAAGGACCTTTTTTCTTGAGCCGGCAGTTCATGGAGCGCCGCAAAAAACAGACCGAATGTGAGTAGGAGGACAAAATTCTTTTTCATAGCTTTGGAAAATGCTTCAAATGCGGATGCCTCATCGGCGGACTCCTCCATGACTTCGTTTAAATCGCGGCGGTCTTTCTTAGTCGGCCGACCAGCGCCGGACTTACGTTTGGGTTTCGAATCACGAGCTTGTTTCGCAATTTCGGCGGCCTTTTGATACTCTTCGGCAGGGGTATGATCGATCACAAAATTTTCCACGAGTGGCGCGCCAACCCGCTTGGAAAGGACCTGCTTCACTTCAATCGTTCTCGTCAACGGTCCCTTTTTTATCTCGAAACGTTCTCCGGCTCGAACGTTTCGCCCCGGTTTTGGGTGTTGTCCGAGAATCGAAATTTGATTCTTTTTACAGGCATCCGTTGCCAATGAACGGGATCGATAAAACCGAGTTGCCCATAGCCAGATGTCGAGGCGGGTGGTTTCTTCTGAAGGGTCAATTTGTTCGGCCACAGTGCAAATATTTTAGCAGGTTCTCAAAACAATCCAAGTCATTCGACGACGGCGTTTTTTCGCCAGCCATTGGCTTTCAAATAACGAAGTGTTTTGGCCGGTGATGCTGTGTGAAACATGCGGACGCCCGATTTCGCCAACGCCTCCCATTGCACCTCATCGCTGTAGGAATGAGTTTCCACAAGGACTTCTCTTTTCATGGCTTCTTCAATCGCTGATCTCTTTTCTGCCGAGAGCACTTCTCCTTTCGCCGTTTTAATTTCCAAGGTCAAAGGAGAGAAGTCGGAGCAAATCTGCCGCACTTGCTTTGCATTAGTGAGTTTAAACATCACCTCCACTTTCGGAGTGCCGTTCAGAAAATGCAGTTGGATCACCTTGGCATCTTTAAATGGCGTGCGGATCAACACCTGATCCTTCATCCCAAGCCGAATAATCAAGCGAGCAAGGTCATCGAAATGTTCAATGACTCCGGGCTTCAGATCAGGTTTGAATACAATGCGCCCTCTTCCAGTGATCAGCAGTTCTTCCAGAGTCGCAATGGGCTCGTCGGAAACAGATCCATCTCGATAGCGTTTCTTGAGCTTTTTCAATTCCGCCAACGTCAGCGTATTTGCTGCGCCGGTTCCAGTCAATTCACGCTCAATCGTGGCGTCGTGAACAATCACAAACATTCCGTCGGCGGTTCGTTGAATGTCAGTTTCGAAAACATCATATCCTTTTTGAATCGCCACTTTCACATTGGCAACCGAGTTTTCCGGAGCTCGATCAGCTTTGTCTGTTTCATAGCCACCTCGATGCGCAGCAACAAGAACGGCAGAGCTCTCGGGAGCGAGCCAGGGTATTGTCTCCGATGCGTTTTGACCGCTTGCGATCCCTCGAAGAATAAAAATAATGACTGTAAAAAAACGGAGCATGTGATGTTCGACTTTAATTAATGCGACACGATTCCTGTGTCACTTAATTGGATTCTCATACCACACTACGTTTTTACTGAAGTGCCCTGCGATCAGCACATCCAGATCGTCGTCGCCATCCATATCCACCAACCGCGTGTCGTAGCTGCTCTGATCTTTTCCAATCACATGTTTGGTGAATGTTGCTTTCCCATCGTTCTCATACCACGCCGCGGCGCCGTCGACCAAACAGCCGCACACAACAAAATCGGGATCTCCATCCTGATCAATATCATCAATGGCCAAACTATGGGGTGACTCAATTTCCGTGTCGATTTCGATTTGCTCAAACGTCGGGCCTTTGAACCAAAGGGTGCCGATGCCATGTCCTCGTGTCGCCACAAAATCCATGACTCCATCGCCGTTCATATCGTGCGGCATGATGTTTGTCGCGCCCTGTTGATTCTCCGCCAGCAGATGCTTCTTCCAAGGGAGAGATCCGTCTTTTGGCTGTTCCCACCAGGCAAACCATTCGCCACCGGGAAATTTGTCGCCCCCTTTTGCAGCGCAGGAAATGTCCGGCTTTCCGTCACCATTCACATCGCCAAAGCCAGTGTAATGGGACCCTCCCGGGGCATCTTTGTCTGCGAAAACATTCCGTTCCCAACGTTTAGCATTCTTCACATTCTTCGGAACTTTCTGCCACGTCAGGGAATCGTAAAATGGCGTCGCTCCTTCGGCGCGGCCTGAGTTCGCGATCAAATCGAGTTTTCCATCACCGTCGACGTCGCCTGTTATCAAGCAGTGCGTGCCGAGAATATCATCATCTACCGTCCGAAACGTCCACGCGCCGGAGAGCGGGTTTTCGCTAGGGCATTCCAACCAAAAGACGGAATTCGTTGAACCGCAGAAATCCATATCGCCGTCTCCATCGACATCAAAAATGGTACCATGAATGGCTGCTCCGCCAATTTTTCGCTGAGAGTCGCGCGGTCCGTAGCGGTGCAAAATCACTTCACGTTTCCAATCTGGCCCCACAAAAATGGAAACAGTGTTTCGAAACGAGGTGATCACATCCATGTGTCCGTCGCCGTTCCAATCATGGGCGAACGCGGTATTAATACTTCCGTTTTTTGGGCCAGCGGGAACAATCTCGTGCTTCTTCCACGGGTCAGCGGCGTAGATGGAGGTGGCAATCAGGATTAGGCAAAGGGAAAAAAGAAGACGGATCATTCGATAGAAAATTGAGCAAAAGCGTTCGCAAAGCATGGCTGAAAGATCGTAAGAAATGCAATCTCAATCGTATCGAAAAACTAAAGAGATCGGTGCTGGTATTTTCGAAACGGTTCGGAGAGGCTAAGAAAAAATATGCCCCGGCTCACCAATAACGTTCTGACTTTTTCTGCTGGCGAAGGCAAACAGCTTACCGCCTTTGCGCGTTCCGCTGTGGAGGCCTCCGTGCTGAGGCAATCGGACTCCTAACGATCATTGGAAAATTGCTGAGCAATCATGTTGTCGCATGCGGGGTTGGAGTATTGCGGTGACATCATTGCCGAGACTGTTTCGCGAGTAAAAATCCCTCAGCGGATCGTGATTGGAGATGCCGAACTGTCCGATCTGGAATTGCTTGCAAGCACGTTGACCGAATGGCGAACCGACGTCGAGATGAATTGGCTCTGGATCAATTGCGAGCAGGTAATCCAGAAGGTCATTTTCAGGCCTGTATTCAAAATGACATCAACATGTGCGGAATGAGTCCTGCGGTGGCGATTTTATCAGCCTTGAATTCAGAACGGGAGGGCGACGTCGAGATCACGAAATATGACACGAGTGCAAAAGTGTCAGGCGATTCCAGTCGAATCGTGGGATACGCAGGAGCGCTGCTCAAGTAGATTGCCTGAGCCAGGCGATGCCAATTCCGCACGTGATGCCACAGGCCAATGCGGCGAGGATAACGAGAACTGCGGATGGGTTTGCGGGGCCACGAGTGTAGATCTGGTCAACGAATACTAAGGTGATTCCAGTGGGCGGTTTTTCAGTCTTTTTGAATTCCGAAATGAGCAATGAAAGCAAGGTTCTCGCATGATCTACATTTTCATGACGGACAGTGAGACGAATCAGTTTGGTCCTTGGGATAACGCGTGCAGCGGTTGCTGCCATGAAGGTTTCCGTTTTTGGGAAGGCCTCAGGCAATTCGGCCAGCGCGCGTTCATGAATCGGAAAGCGCCGCAGTTTTTCTGCGGTGGTGAAGAGGTCCGTTTCCTGAGAATGGGAACTGGATTGAATTTGAAATAATGCAATCGCTTCAAAAACCGGAGGGCGAACGGCGAGATAAATCGCAGCCGCCGCCAGCCAAACAACGATGGAACCGATGATCCACCCTTTGTAGGGTGAATTGGTAGAGTTCTTCTTTATTGGTGCTGATTCACTTTCAGACATTGCAAAACCGTAGGGGGCGCATTTATCCTGACAAGCCGAATTTTTTTGATGCCAGAATCGCAACCCGTATCCGAAACACGTTGTGCCGATTTCCTCGTGATTGGAGCGATGAAATCAGGGACCACCACGTTGTATCATGATTTGCGCGCCCAGCCGTCGATATTTTTGCCTGACAAAGAATCGAATTTTCTCCTCCGTGAAAACTGGCGCGGGGGATTTGAGAAGGCAAAGGCGGAGCAGTTCTGTGGCGAGGTTTGCCCTGACTACGCCAAATTACCGGACCTGACTGGAGTCGTTGAGAAAGCTGCTGCGTTTCGACCCAAGGTCGTTTTTTTAGCGCGAAATCCGATTGATCGAATGATCAGCCATCATCATTTTATCAGCTCACTGCGCGCGCCCCAAAATCCAGGGATGAGCCGAAATATTGATGAAGCTGTTACGAAATTTCCCGAGTTAGTTAATTATGGGCGGTATGTGTTTCAATTAAGGCCCTGGGTGGAAAATCTGGGGCGAGATTCAATTTTACTGATCCGTTTCGAGGATTTTGTGGACGACCGGGAGGATTCATTGGAAACCATTTGTAAATTTATCGGAGCGGATTTCGAGCCGGATAACATGGACTCCGCAGCCGTTCACAATCGAAGTGAAGCCAGGCCGGTGTTGAATTCGTTTTGGAAACGGATTCGTGAAAATCAACTATACCGTTCAGCAGTGCGGCCATTTACATCGTTGGAGATGAGGGATCGAATGCGGCGAATTATTTTGCCGAGTGCGGCGATTCGGCCTGAACCCCCTTCGGAAGCGACGCTGGAAACCGCGAAGGAAATTTTCCGAGCGGATCTCGAAGAACTGAAAGATTTGTTAAATCAAAAGGAGCCGCTGTGGGATCTCGATTCATGAAATGCGTTGCTATCATTGTCGGATTGATCGCAGTCGTGCTGACGGTTTCCGGGTTTGCTCGCGAGTCATTGATTTTCGCGGCAGGAGGATTCTGGGCTTTATTGTTGGTCCTCATTCCGCCTTCGCTGACGAAGCAACAAAATTGGTTTTCAATCTGGTCATTTGTGATTCTGACCGTGGGGATCGGGATGACTGCGAGGGGAATTTTTATAAGCTTCGATCTTCCCAACCATGATGAAATCGATCGCCTTTATCTACTCGGACATGCCGTCGATTTTTTTGTGAAACCGCTCGTAATCCTCCTGCTCGGACTTGGGATGATGACGGCTGGATATTTGTCGGTCAGCGCGAGAAGAGTGAAGCCAAAGGAAGGGGAATGGGACCAGAAAAAGGTTGTGGGAATGGGTGTCATAGTTCTGATCATTTCAGGAGGGTGCGCACTGCTTTACGTTTTTCTAACAGGCGGATTCAGCTCGAATTCGATTTCAGCAAAGCGGACCCCGATTCCCGGACTCGACCTTTCAGGGCAAAATTTCAAATCGTATGGGATTCTGCGACATTTATCTTCGCTGGCAATCTTTGCCCATTTGATCGTTTTGACTTTGGCTTTCAAAACTCGAAACCGCATTCATTTTGCGCTCGCCTTTGCTTTGTTTCTCGTCGCGTGTGTTCAACCGTTTTACGCCAGCGTTCGCACCGCTGTGGCTGCAAACTTCATATTTTCGGCAGCCGTTATCTACTTTTGTGGGGGACGCGTATCGCGGCGATGGTTGGTTTTTTCATTCGCCGGAATTGCGGTAATGGTAGCCGTAATGACCGCGCTGCGACCTGGAATCGCAGATCAAAATGTGTTGGAATCAATCGTTTTGAATCGAAACCAGATCGAGCTTCCGAAAACGGCACATATTATCAATGCCGTTCCTGAAACGCTGGATTTCCAATACGGAAAGACTCTGACTCGCTGGCTGGCTGCGCCGATCCCTCGTGAAGTGTGGCCGGACAAACCGGTTATTCATCCCGGTCCGATTATTGGAAATCGAATCTACGGGCAACGGGTCGCCGGAGTGCCTCCCGGATTGATTGCTGAGCTGTGGTGGAATTTTGGGTGGTTTGGAATTTTTCCGGGAGCGTTTGTTTTTGGTGGGATGCTTCGATGGTTGGAAAACCGATTCGGCCTGACTGGGAATCCTTCTCCCGCCGAGGTGGTTATTTTCATTGCCGGGCCGATGCTGATCGGATTCGAAGCGGTGGGAAGTAGCATCGGTTCGGGAGTGTTTAAATCCGTATTAGGGGTCGTTGTGATCGCAGTTTTGTTGAGATTTGTTTCACGAAAATGAAGATTCTTCATCATGTTCAGTCGCTCGCCGAAACGCAGGGAGGGCTTGCCGTTGCTGTAGCTGATTTGTGTTCAGCGCTTTCGAGTTTGAATTGTGAAGGGGTGATCACGGTTGCGAACAACGGAAGAAATTCCGTTCCTGTGTCGAAACAGGTCAAAGTCATTGATCTCGGGATTTCGAACGCTCTGTGGTCCCATTTTTTGCCTGCACCGAAAATCGAATTTGCGCTGGATTTACAACTGATCCACCAACATGGCCTGTGGACACGTTCGATGCGAGAAGTTGCTGCGTTCTCGAAGAGGTCGGGGATTCCGTTGGTATTGTCTCCGCATGGAATGCTGGAGCCGTGGGCGTTAGAGCAACGTGCCATTCGGAAACGGATTGCATTTGCTATGTATCAGAATGTAATCTTGAAGCAGGCTTGTGGCTTCCACGCGACCTCGGATGCGGAGGCTGGCCAAATTCGAAAGCTTGGTTTTTCCCAACCGATTGCCGTCATCCCCAACAGCGCACCGGACGGCTGGGATCCAAGTTTCGCGGGCGGACGGGGTGAGCGAACCGCAATTTTTTTATCTCGATTGCATGAGAAGAAGGGAGTGGAGTTGTTGCTGGAAGCCTGGGCTTCGGCGTCACCCAGTGATTGGAAATTGCGAATTTATGGTGAGGGGGAGCCGACTTATCAGCAAAAGATTCGGAGGATGATTGCTGATTTAGGGCTTTCAAAAAATGCGTCGTTAGTCGGGCCGGTTTACGGCGATTTGAAATGGAAGGCGATGGGTGAAGCTGAATTATTCATCCTGCCGAGTTACTCTGAAAATTTTGGGATCGTCGTGGTGGAAGCCTTGAAATCTGGAACTCCGGTGATCACCACGACCGCGACGCCGTGGAAACTGATTGAACATGCAGGATGTGGGTGGTGCGTTGAACCGACCGTCGACCGTCTTAAAGAAGCTCTGAAAGATGCGGTTTCAAAGTCGGAGCTGGATCTCGAAGCGATGGGGCGAGCTGGTTCTCGACTGGTTGATGAACAATTTCGAAGCGACAAGAATGCGGAAAAAATGTCGCAGTTTTATCAATGGCTTTCAGGAGAAAGCAAAAAGCCTTCGTTTGTGATAGAGTAACGCTTTGATCGATTTAAGAACATATTCGAAAGGGGATTACGATGCTGGACCGCTATGGAAGCGGGTGCTCTGGTATATCGTCAGTCGTCTGTTTTTTGAAACGCGAATACCGTGGACGTCGCGTTTGAAGGCCGGAATTCTCCGGGTTTTCGGGGCTAATGCCGGACCTGATTTTGTGATCAAACCATCGGTGAAAATTAAATATCCGTGGTTTCTCACTATTGGAGAATCCTGTTGGATTGGCGAAAATGTGTGGATCGATAATGTGGCGGCAGTGGAGCTCGGAGATCACGTCGTGTTGTCACAAGGTGTGGTTTTGGTAACCGGAAATCACGACTACAAATCGAAGTCATTCGATCTTCGTACCGAGCCGATCGAGATTGGGAGCTTTGCCTGGATTGGGGCACACTCTGTTGTAGGGCCAAAAACGGAGATTGGAGAAGGGGCAGTTCTCACAGTCGGTTCCGTTGCTCTCGGACATATCGAAGCGCGTTCGGTCTATTCCGGTAATCCTGCGAAAAAAGTTCGAGATCGTATTGTAGATGAGTGAGCGAAAGGTTAAGCGACCCATCATTATTGTCGGAGCACCGCGTTCGGGGACCACGATGCTTGCGAGGATATTTGCGGCTCATCCGGAGGTAGCGTTTTGGGAAGAGCCGCGAACGATTTGGGAAATCGGGAACTCGCTTCGTGAAAATGATCAGCTGGATGAAAGCCATCTCACTTCGAAAATCGGAGTCAAAATTGATCACAGATTTTCGCGGTTTTTGGTCAATTCACAGAAGTCCCGATTTGCTGAAAAGACGCCGACTAACGTGCTGCGGATTCGTTTTATTCACGCCATTTATCCTGATGCAAAAATCATTTATGTTGTTCGCAATGGCCGGGCGTCAGTTGCTTCGATCCTAAAAATGAGGTCTAAGCCTGCGCGTCCTGATCGAGTGTGGTCGCGACTGCGAGAAACTCCTGTTTCAGGTTATCCTGCTCTGATTCTGAGAGCACTGCGGCGTGACCGGTTTTTGGTTCATCCCGCAGGATGGAAAGAGTTTTCCAGTGATTCAATTGAGAAAATTGCTCAGCAATGGGATGCTGCCGTTCGAATCGCTCGTCAGGATCTGAGCGCTCTGCCCGATGAGTCCTGGATTGAATTGAAGTATGAAGACCTGATTTCTGATCATCAGGTTCACTTGAAAAAAATGCTAAACTTTTGTGAACTCGAGGACTCCGAGGCATTTATGAAAAAAGCAGACGGGATGGTCGATCCAAGTCGCTCGAACGTTGCCGTTCCTGATTCTGTTAATGCTGCTTTTGAGAAATATGCGATTTCCGATCCAATAGAGTGTGATCGGTGAATCAACCCTAATCGATCGAAAAGGCGGGTTGCGCGAAAGGCGTTCAGGTTGCTGGTTTCCGGAGTGAAAATTACCGTCATCACAGTTTGTCTGAATGCTGAGAAAACGATCGCTGATTGCATCCAATCGGTGGCGGGACAATCTTACATGGACGTTGAGCATTGGATCGTTGATGGAGGCTCGACGGATAATACCCTGGAAATTATCGAGGCGAATCAATCTCAGGGGATGCGGGTGATTTCCGAGAATGACGATGGAATATATGCTGCGCTTAATCGGGGAATCAAATTGGCGTCTGGCGAGGTGATCGGCTTTTTGAATGCCGATGATGTTTTTGAAAATGCTGACGTCCTGAAGTCGGTTGCGAAAACCTTGGCCGCACCCGAAGTCGACGGCTGTTATGCTGATTTGCTTTATGTCAGGGAGAACGACCTTTCCCATGTAGTTCGTTTTTGGAAGTCGGAACCGTTTGAGAAAGGAGCGTTTCTAAAAGGGTGGATGCCACCACATCCGACTTTTTATGCGAGAGCAACTGTGTATCGAGAGATTGGTGGGTTTAGAACGGACATGCGTATTGGCGCGGACTGGGAATTCCTGCTGCGATTCTTTGAGAAGGAAAAGCGCACGGCGCGATATGTTCCGCAGACATGGGTTCGAATGAGACTGGGCGGTGTTTCAAATCGAAATATCAAAAACGTGTTGAGAAATAATTTCGATACGTGGCGAGTTTGTTGCGCTGAGTTTGGGTTTCTGCCAAGTTTGCTTTTTCCCATTCGAAAATGGATTCATCGGTTGAAGCAGTTTGTTCGCTAGTTCGAGAAGTGCGTCCCCATTTTCCGAGTGTGTGATTTGGAGAAATACGCCATACTTTTCGGCATGAAGCGAATCTCCCGAATGCTTGTTCTGTGTTTAATGCCCGTAATTGCATCTGCGCAATTCCACAACAAAGGCGAAGGCCAGACGACAATCTCAAGATCGCCAACACGAATCGAAGTGAACGGGAAAGCGGTTGAATTCAATACCTGTTCTTCGGACAAAACTGAAATCGTATTTCTCACACACGCCAGGCGGGATGTTGTTGAGCGGGTTCGGAAAAATGCGGGACCGAATCTGAGAGTCATTGCACCCGAAGCATCGCGGGACTTTTTGGAGAATGCTGAAGAACATTGGCGGGATTGGTGGGAGGCACGTTTCAACTATTATGGTCAGCAAGTTACGAAACGTCCCATTCACTCACTGCCTGCGACTCAATATGTGAAAGAAGGCGACAAAATTGAGTGGGAAGGCCATTCATTCGAAGTCATCGAGACGCCGGGGTATACGCGAGACGGGGTGAGTTACCTTGTTAAAGCAGGGCCTTCGCACCCGCCTTTAGGGGCTAAGGACATCATTAAAACAGCATTTGATGAATGGATTGTGGTCGGGCATTTAATCAATGCGAGTGGGCAGGTTCCCGATTTGTATTCATTTCAAGATGCGATACCGGAGGCTAAAATTGGGTCGTATCACGGATATGGCGCGCGCTTCGCGACGTGGATTTCCAGTCTGGAAAAGTTGAAGCGAAAGGATCCGGAAGGGAGGCCGCTGGCATTTGTTTCAACTCACCCTTACACGCATTGCGCGACTCCAACGGAAACGATCGATGCGGCGATTAAGCGGATGCGAAATATTTACGGGCATTTTCTGGAGACAAACGCGCTGCACTGGTATTTCGGCGAAGAGCGGATGGGCGCAGCGGCGAAGAGGACGCTCGGTGAGGGCCATGAAATGAAACCGCTTTTTGAAAAGATGGCTGAGCATGTCGATTTACCTAATTGGTGTCAGCACATTGGGACGACGAAATTGCTGGTTTCGGATGATGGTTTTGGATTTGCGCTCGACGTAGGTGGTAAGAATCAATTCGAGTCGATTCAAAAAGCACTCGATGACGGATTGATCAAAAAGCTCGAAGGAATTTGGGTGACCCACACCCATAATGATCACACGGCCTTTGTCGCCGAGGCGGCGCGAAAATTTGATTGCCCCGTGTATGCCGTTGATGAAGTTGCGGATGTGTTGGTTCATCCAGGACGCTGGTTTTTACCGGGTACTTCGCCGAATGCGATTGATGCGGAGCGGATGAAAATTATGCCCAATGGCGAGACGGTGAAATGGCGGGGCTTTCAATTTATATCTCACTTTTTTCCGGGCCAAATGTACAATCACGGAGCGCTTCTCGTTGAAAAACCAGATAATAAGCCGGTCTATTTTGTGGGGGACGCATTTTCCCCGACAGGTATTGATGACTACTGTCTGATGAATCGGAATCTGATGCGCGAAGATTCCGGCTACGCGCTGTGTTTTAAAAAAATCCGAAATTTGCCCGAAGGAACGTGGCTGGTGAATCAGCACATCCCTCATCTATTCAAGTTCAGTCCGGCCGAGCTTTCGAAACTGCAGACCAGTTATGGCGAGCGGCGGGAGTTGATCGAACAGATGACTTCGTGGGATGATGTGAATTACGCGATCGATGAAGAATGGGCGTGGTTTTATCCCTATGGTCAGGACGCAAAACGAGGCGAAAAAGTAAAAGTAACGATGCGAATCTGGAATCACTCCGAGAAAGGACGCACGTTCAAGCTTGCGCTGCATGATGCCGACGGACTGACGATTTCGGAAAAGGAAAAAGCCATCACGTTGAACGGACGTGAAACTGGAGAAGTGACTTTTTCTATTGAAATATCAGACGACGCCGCACAGAAAGTTCATGTGATCACGGCTGATATTGAAAGCGATCCGGGAATCAAGTTGGAGCACTGGTGCGAGGCGTTGATTCGGGTTCAATAAACCGCTCGTCCACCGGACAAATCAAAAGTGAAGGCGGTGCAAAATGACGCTTCAGGCGAAACGATCCAGCAGCTCATTGCGGCAATTTCTTCAAGACTACCGCAGCGTTTCATAGGGATTTTGTCGGTCATGTATTTCACTTGAGCGGGATCAATTCCGTCGACCATCGGCGTGCGAATGACGGCTGGGGCGATCGCATTGATGGTGATTCCAGTCTCGGCAAATTCTTTGCCCACCGATTTCACCAGGCCAATGACGCCTGCTTTTGTTGTGGAATAGGGGCTCATTCCTGCGTTGCCCTCTTTTCCTGCTATTGACGCGAAATTTAAGACACGTCCGTAGTTGTGAGGCTCCATGGAGAGCAGCGCGTATTTCGTCATTAAAAACGTTCCCCGCAAATTGATCGCCGATTCGAGGTCCCAGGCCTCGGTCGTGACTTCCGTAATTTTTGTCGAGGTCGGGCCGACGATCGCCGCGCAGTTGATCATAATGTCGAGGGCACCCTTTTCGCTCCGGGCGGTGACGGCTTCGACTCCAGCTTTGACGGCACCTTCGTCTGAAATATCAACAATCTCGGCCTCAATTCGCAGGCCGGCCTCGGCAAATTCACCAACTGCAGCTTCAGCATTCATCACGCTGACGTCGAAGATCGTAACGTCGGCGCCTTCACTGGCGAGACGGTGCGCGATAACTTTCCCGATGCCGTCAGCTCCTCCGGTAACGATTGCGGTTTGATTCAGAAAGCGGTTTTCAGTCATGATTTTAAAAATGAGATTTTACGAAGCAACAGGGTTGGTTCGATGAATGAACCCTGTTGGATCGTGGATTTAATTTCCAGTAATATATGCGAGGAGGTCTGCGGTTTCTTGAAGCGTCAGGGTGGCTTCAAGTCCCTCTGGCATGAGCGAAATCCCAAGGCCTTTCATACCGGCGACGTCGCTTCGTGGGAACGTTTTTTCAAGGCCCCCCAGCATTCGAATGGTGACGTCCGTCTGGGTTTCGTTGGCAATGATTGCCGTGTAAATTTCGCCGCTGTTCAGGGTGAAATTAAAGGCCTGGAATTGTGGGGCGATCTCCTTGTTGGGGTGAAACAGATTGGTGATGATGGAATCACCACCGGCACTTTTGAAAGTCGCAAAATCGGGGCCGACCGCAAATCCCTGACCATCGGGTGATTTGTGGCAGGTGAGACAGGCTTTTTGATAAGCGAGTTTTCCAGCAGCGGCGTCGCCCTTCAAATCGAGGGCGGCCATGTATTTCTTAACGATATCGTCGCGTGAGATTTTAATGGGCGCGGGAATAATTTTCTGAGCGAGGGCTGTGACATCCTTGCTCGAATGAGTGCGCAGTTTTTTTGCCTCCGTTAGGGGAAGTTCTTCAATTTTGATGGTGTCATTTTCGATGGCATCGAGAAGGAAGAGCGCACGATCTTTTTTTCGAACAAAAAACGGGAAAGCGCGCGCGTGAAGCTCGGAATTGAGCGCTGACCAATTTGCAGTGAGAACTTTCGGGAGAGCTACTGGATCCGAGTTTTCGAAAGCAGAGAATGCCTCCAACCGGAAACTGGTTGGGGCTTGTGAATCCGTCAGGATTTTTTCAAGAGTGGAACTCGCCAGTTGATTGGTATTCGCCAACAGAGCAAATGCAGACGATTTCTTCGCGGCGTTGGAAGCTGGATCTGCCACGATTTGTTGCGCGTTTTTCAAGGCGTCGGGTGCGTGTTCGACAATGGCTTTGCGATTGGCCTTATTTTTTGAAAATGCGGTCCAGACGTCAAGCGCTGGTTCTTTGCCTGCCAGCCAGGCTGCTGCATTTGGGCCGTCGATTTTTCCGAGTTGTTCGGTGATTTGAATCTGGAGTTTGCCAGTCGCGATTTCAAAAACCACCTTTGCTTCATCGGCGGTTTGGATGGCATTTGCGATTCCGGAAATCATCCATGGGTCCTCGCCTGCTTGTTTTGCAGCGGCAATGAGTTGCTCTGTTTTTGTGGTAGAGGGCTTGGATTTTGCAAGAGAGAGAAGCTTGCGAAAAGGAGTATCTGAAGTTTCGCCGACAGGTTTTCCTCTTTCATAAAGCAGGCGGTGGGCGGTATCCCGTTTCCAGCTGTTGCCTTCGATTCTTGTGAGCGCGACTAATTCTTTGTCGGTCATTGCTCCGAGATTGGGCGCATTCGGGCGGTTAAATCCTTCGGCAACGACGCGGTAGATTCTCCCCCGGTCGCACCCTGAATTGAGATCGACGTGTTTTTTAATGCCTTCAGGAATTGACCAGGGGTGTTCGATCGTTTCTCGATGCATGTCGGCGATGTAGAGACTGCCATCAGGGGCGTTTGCGAAATTGACAGCGCGGAACCAGTTGTCGGAAGAGGCAATGAATTCGGACTTCTGATCGACTCGCGTTGCGACTGGTTGGACGTTTTCGCTGACGATTTTTTTGCGGTGAACGAGATTACTCCCAGCATCTCCAATGAATGCAAAGCCTGAGCAGTCCGGCATCGCATCGCCTTTGTAAATAGTGATGCCCGTTGCGGCTGTAAAATAGCCGGAAACACGACCCCCGCCTTCAACGCTTCCTTTAACTGCGCCGGCAACTCGCCAGCGGGTGCGAACGATACGCCATGGCTCGTCTGGACTGATTCGGTAGACGGTCGCAGCATTGCCATCATCAGCAATGCTTACGAGTGCGCGAGGCAACGAATAATGTGGGTTGGGCACGGTCCACTGACGTTCCCACATGACACGAATGATGTGATTCGAGTTGCTGCACACGTAACGATTTCCATCAGCATCGAAATCCATCCCGTATTGAGCAACTCCATTTTCGGGGCGGAGGTCAAGCGCTTCCGGATCGAATGAAAAATCAGCTCCGCGCAGCGAGACTGCTGGTTGATTTGGTTTTTCCGGTTGGGTGACGTTCCCTCCGTTGGAGGCCGTCGCACCCCAAATGCGATTGTCAGGTCCCCAGCGAAAACTGTTAAAAAGCGCCTGCATATTGACTCTCAATTGCTCAGCGGGCGGGCCGAATCCGGAGAAGACATGTTTTTTTTCGTCAGAAACGCCATCTCCATCGGTGTCCTTAAAATAGAAAACGTCGGGAGTGGCTCCCACGAATATTCCACCTTTGTAGCAGATGACGGCGGTTGGCCATCTTAAACCATCGGCATAAACCGTCGCTGAATCGTAGATGCCATCATCATCGGTATCGACAAGTTTACGGATGCGGCCCAGTGCATCATCACGACGTTCGGAGTAGCCACGCATTTCGATGACGAACATGGCACCGGCTTCATCGAAGGTGATCGCGATTGGATCGACCACATTGGGTTCGTGAGCGACGAGACTGAGTTCGTAGCCATCAGCAACTTTGAAAGTGGAGAGAGCGTTCTCGGGTTCGGTAGCAGCAATGCGAGGCATTTCGCTGGCATCGACTTCCGGTTCTGGCGTCTCGCTCAGAAGGATAGGGTTCAGAGCAAAACAGCTGATTACGGACATGAGCCACATTTTCATGTCGTCAATTGTATGGGGAGGCGTTTAAAAATTCAAAAACGTAAATCCGTCACCCTTTGAATTTATGAAGCGCCGTCATTTTCTAAAATCTACATCCTCAGCTGTTTCAGCTGCTGCTGTTTCGTCGCCGCTATGGGCCGCTGAAAACTCTGAAGTGATTTACGATATCCACCAGCATATCAATTTTCACGGGCGAAGAAATGGTGAATTGATCGCGCATCAGAAAATGATGGGAGTTACTAAAACGGTTTTGCTCCCCTCCGGGGCTCAGTTGGCTCGTGATTCAACGCATGGCGGGCGTTCGAACGGATTGGCGGCGCGAATTTTTGGAACGGCTGCCGCAGCTCGTTTGGCCGGCGAACATCCGAAATCGTTCGTCTATTTCTGCAATGAAATCCCCGATTTAGATTCGACGAAAGCGAGTTTGGAGAAGTGGTTGGAAGGTGGGGCGATTGGTATCGGGGAGCAGAAATTTAATCTGGACTGTGATTCGAAGCCGATGCAGCAGGTTTATGAAATCGCGAATGCCTTTGAAGTCCCCGTGTTGCTTCATTTTCAGCACGGATCATACAATTTGGGGTTTGAGCGATTTCACAAAATGTTGGAGAAATATCCCAAAGTGAATTTTTTCGGTCACGCTCAAACGTGGTGGGGAAACATCGATGCGAAGCTCGATCAAAAAGATTTGTATCCGAAAGGGAAGGTGACTTCCGGTGGTCTGACCGACAAGTATCTCGCCGATTATCCGAATATGTTCGGTGATCTCTCGGCGGGATCAGGGCTCAATTCAATGAAGCGTGACGAGGAGCATGCTGCCGCTTTTTTGGATCGGCATCAGGATAAACTCTGTTTGGGTACGGATTGCGCGGATGCAATCGGGGAAGGGACAAAATGCTCGGGATCGGGAATGATCGATCTCGTTCGTCGTTTGGTGCCTGATGACACGGCGCGCGCTAAAATTTTCTCGGGAAATGCGAAGCGCGTTATCCCGTTTGGCGATTAAGCAAACAGTTCCTTAATCAGCTTGCCGTTGTTCACGAGTTGCAATGGGCGTCCGGCACTATCGTGGAGAACCATTTCGGGATTGATTCCCATTTTTGTGTAAATACTGGAAGCAAAATCCTCGGGCGCGTAGACGTTTTCGTTGGCGTAATAGCCTTTTACGTCTGTCGCTCCAACGATTTGACCGCCGGGAATGCCGCCGCCGGCCATAAGGACGCTCATAGCAAAACTCCAGTGATCGCGTCCGGCGTCTTTATTAATTTTCGGGGTGCGGCCAAATTCTCCGAGCAGCAGAACCATCGTGTTGTCGAGCGTTCCGCGATCGGCCAGGTCTTGAATCAAAGCAGAAACGCCAGTGTCGATACGTTCGGCCTTGTCTTTTGCATAGGATTTGAAAAGCCCACGGTGATCGTCCCATCCACCGTAGTAAACGGTGACCCAGGGGACGCCGACTTCGGTGAGCCGGCGAGCCATCAACAAACGCTGACCGAAGTCATTACGGCCGTATTTCTCCCGCATTTTCTCATCTTCTTTATCCATGTCGAAGGCTGCCTGAGCTTCGGTGGAGGTGATGAGGTCGAATCCTTGCGAGTAAAATTCATCAAAGGCGACTGCGGGATCTTCGGCGGCTTTGTCAGTCATTCGCTTCAGATTATCGAGTGACTCGCGAAGCTGAGCTCGATTTTTAGCGCGGCCTTCGGCAATTTCCTGAGGAATGGTGACGTCGCGGACGCGAAAGCCTTTACTGTCTGGATTGTCTGAAATCACAAACGGGGCATGTTGTGCGCCGAGGAAATTCGGACCGCCTGATCGGGAAACGCGTGGTGCGCTAATGTAAGCCGGAAGGCCGTGGGGAACGGTTCGTTCAGAGCTGACGACTGATCCGAAGCTTGGGTGAAACGTAACGAATGCGCCGCAACCAACGGGGACTGGTGTTGGGCGACCGGTCATCAAGTAGTGATTTCCCGCGCCGTGATTGTTTTGATTGTGGGCAATGGAACGAACGACGGAGAAATTGCCGAAGCTCTTGGCGAGTTTCGGCATTTTGTCGCAAAAGTGAACGCCGGGGACCGTTGTGGGAACCGTTCCGAATTCTCCGCGAATTTCGGATGGTGCGTCGGGTTTGGGGTCGAACGTTTCGTAGTGCGAAGGCCCGCCATCGAGCCACACCATGATGCAGCGGGTGTCTTTATTGATGCCGCCGGCTGGCGCGATGGTTTTCGCCTGCAAGAGATCGGCCATGCCTAGACCGCCAAGTGCTCCGAGACCGGTTTGGATAAAATCGCGACGTCCGACGCCGTTGCAGTTTCTGTTTGGTGAACGTTTCACACGCACAAACTAAGTGGTTGGTGGAAGGGAGACAAATCGCGTAATTGCGGTGTCTCAAGTGAACGATCAGATAGGGTATCTTCGTTAAATGAGCCCTGTTTGATCGTGAAAACGCGAAAGAAACCCTGCAGGTTTTATCCCACAGGGTTTCTCGCACTTGCTTCACGCTTCTTTGACCGTTGCTGTCGGAACTGCGCGGGTCTCAGAAATTGGTTATGCTGTTGTTGATCAGTCCTCGGAAATGTTGATCGCAAGGCTCTCTGGTGAGCGTCGGCTGAGTTTCACTGCTTTGCTTTTTGCTGCCACGAGCTTCCACCAGGCGTCTGAAATTTCGCCTTTCATAGGAACGTCTTTCGTCTGGCGAAGGGTTTCGATCTCGCTGAGCAGGCGCTTGCTTTCGTCGTATGAGTTCCGAACCATCTGACCGTCGTCTGGTGAGAGGCGGCTGTCTCCGGCTGGAACTTTGCGAAGGTTTGCGTCGACTTTGTTGGCGCCGGCGATGATCTGCTGAGCTGCGGTGGAGCCAACGGAGGTCGCCTTAGGGCCATAAGCTTGTGCTGGAGCTTTTTTTGGAGCTGCAGCTACTTGTGGTGCTGGAGGTCCCGACTTCTTTGCTGCTTTGGCCGGGCTACTTGCTGGGAGAATTGGTATGTCGAGACGTTCAGGCAGGTTGAGGTGAACGACCTCACCCTGATTCGCAATCGAAGGATTCTGAGGGATGAACGACTTGTTGGATGCCGTGGCGAGTTCAGTAACGTTCGCGGTGCGCGCCGGGAGAACGGCAGGAGCTGTCGCTGGAACGTTCTTTCTACCAAAGATGCGGAGACCTTTGCGCTTTTGAGGAGGGGAAACGGTTGCTTCTGCAATCATTGCTTCCTCGGCAGATGCGTTTATCGGCGTCGCTTCAGCATAGGCTTGAAGGTCTGCGTTGGTCCGCTTTGGATAGGTTTGCTGAGTTCCTTCGTGAGTGAGGGGCTGCTCTTCAACCATTGGAGTATTCTTCCACGGGTCTTGAGTCATTGGCTTCTTAGGAACGCCTGGGTCACCCGGGTTCATCACAACAGGTGTGATGAGCATCATGAGGTGCTGATTCGATTGCTGCTTCGACTTTTTCTTGAACGCATATCCGAGGATTGGAATGCGGCCGAGAAGAGGGACTCCGGTTCGGTTGTCTTTAGTCGATGCTTTATCGAGGCCTGAAATGGCGACGGTGTAGCCGCTTTCAACGCTGATTGGTGCTGTGTAAACACGTGACGTTGCGATTGGGAACGGGTTGCCGTTGATTATCTCAGTTCCGATAATGTCAGAGACGGTAACGGAAACGTTGAGAAGCAATTTCTTGTTCGCCATGAGTTTTGGCAAGATGTTGATGACGGTTCCGATTGGCACGTATTCAACAGAAGACGTGGTCGTTGCTCCGGCACCGAGACTGGCGCTGGCAGATGATCCGAGTACGGGCTGGTTTACAACTGAGCGGAATGAAACCTCGCGGTTATCGAGAGTCACCATCCGTGGGTAGGAAACGGTGCGGTTGCGCTGGTCTTGGAACAGAGCGTTCAAGCGAAGCTGCACGTCGTCGTATGAGAGGATTGCCGTAGGCAGCGCCGTGTCGCCGATTCGGGCGAGGTCGATGGCGGTGTCGATAAAGCCGACGCCGGGATCGCTTTCGCCTGCGTTTCCAACTCCGATGCCATAGCCTGCGTTACCATTGCTGCTGAGAAGGCCGGTCCAGTCAATACCCAAGTCCTTACGTGGGTTTTTGCTAATCTCGAGGAATTTTACTTCCACTGCGATAAGCGACTGTGGTTGGTCGGCTGCCGCGATGTAACCTTCGACCCACTGGTGCTGCTGTCGGGTAGCAACGATGTAGAGTGTGTTTGCATCGCTGTTCCAGATCACTTTTGCCTGTGAAGCGGCATCGGCAGCGCCTTCGCCTGCTGCGCCGTTTTGACCGGGAACACCAACAACGAGATTGGGCTGCCCTTGCATTCCGCTTACATTAAAGCGATTTACATTATCAACCGATGTGGTTGGTGCGAATGTCGCAGATAACCCGTTGGTTTGGAGGTCGAGGATGCCTTTGATGTCTTCGAGCAAGCGCGATGGCTCGGTCACGAAGAAATCCGGGGATCCCTGGAGGTCAAGTCCAATTCCGCCGCCTCCACCACTGGAGTTTCCACCGAGTGAGCCGCCTCCTTGATCGTTTTTGCGAACGAGTTCCTGGGCATTGTAACTGATTTCATAGATCCGTCCGACGAGTTCCGTGTCGTCTGCGGGGCGAAGATACCAGATGTCGTTTTCAAAGATGAGGGAAATTCCGTTTGCTTTAGCAAGGGTTTCCAGAGCTTTGAAAGGACTGGCATTGATGGTGAAGGTTACAATACGGTCGCCACCAGTAGCACCCTCGGGAAGACCGAAGAATGAGATGCTGGCGTCTTCTGCCATAAGCCGCATGATGTCACTCAGGACGGCTTTGGAGAAGTTGTATTGACGGGGTGGAGCGCCACGAAGCCGGTTGGCTGCCTGTTCGTATGCAGGTGAGTTAGGGACGGCAAGTTGTGCCCCCAACTGTGCATACGTTGACTCAGGAGCAGCCAGTAGGCCGATCGCAAGCGCAATGATTGAAGCGTGAAGTTTAGTTTTCATTGTTCTATTTTAGAATAACAATAAATACTATAATAATTATCATCTTAAGGTCAAGCATAAATTTTACAAAAATTAACAAAATGAATGTTGCTAGTTTAAATATTTATAGTAATTTTAGTGAGTTTGATAAATGCCCTTAGATTTTTTGAATGCCATGAATACTGCCCCTCAAACTTTTAAAAGTTCTTTCCGTCGGAGAGGACAGCACGGATACAGCTTAATTGAGCTGCTTTCCGTGATCGGCTTGATTACTATTCTTGCCAGTCTTGGCTTTGTTTTTGCGACATTGATGATGCGCACGGCGCAGAAGAGCAAACTTGAGCAGGATGTCGCAACCCTGAATTCTGCAATTCGAGTTTATACTTCGAACGGCGATGATTTATCGGGGCTGAGCGCCCCTTCTGCCGTACTTAAAAAGCTGAAGACAACTCGAAGTAGCGCTGATCAGAAGTTACACACTGGAGCACCTTCAGGACGAATGATTGATCCACGAGTTGTGGCGCAAGCCGTAGCGGTGGCAGATTGGGAATCCCGTGCGGCGTATTCGGTAGCAAAACAGCAATTTGTGCTTGTCGACACAGACACTGCGGGTGTGCTGTTCGACCTGGATAAAAGTCTCAACGAGATGACGATTCCCGTAGAAACTCGAAGCCACGGCGCTGTTAATTATGCGAAAAATGAAACGTGGGTTTGGGATCATGGTTCACTCGCAAATCCCCATCGTCCATCTGGTCCAACGGGGCCAAATACACGAACAGCCCCGCCCAATTCAGACCCCGGAGCCGGCACTGGACCCGGTGCGGGTGGCGGTGGCGGCGGAGTAGGGGAGCCGGAACCAGAGCCAGAACCGGAACCGGAACCAGCGCCAGTGATTCCGCTTTTGCCTTATCCTCAATACGACAAACCGGGCGGAGCTCATCTGGACACTGACTTTCCATTGACTCTCTCTCTCACTAATGTTCCTGATACGGGAATCGCGAATGCTTTGTTCCGCGTGGGTTCAGGTGCTTGGGAGCCTTATACCGTTTCCGTTTCGGTCCCGATGAACACGGCAGTTCGGGCTCAATATCGGGCGGTTGATCCAACTGCTTATAAAGACCGCTATACGAACTATAAATATTTCTATCCGATTGTTTCAAGCCTTTCCGGAAATGTTTCGGGGAGCTTCCATACTCCTGAGGGAGGAAACAATCTGGATACGACAATTTCGGAGGGCGGCAATTTTTTCTCTCACGGCAACCCGACGATAGACCTGAATGGAGAAATTATCGATGCCGGCGAGCCGAATACACTCCAGTTCAATACGGCAAATATCGCGGATGTGGCTCCCGGACAGCAATTCAAGATTGGCGATCTCAACTATCACAACGGAACGACGTTTAACGATTCCCACGCAACTGGAGTGACGCTCGAAGTTTCGATCGCGCTTCAAAACCCAAACCAAATCCTCACCTTCAATTTGGAAATGGAGTTGGTGAATACGGACAACTCTCTCGACGACGATGCGAGCGCGGATTACGTTCGATTGACGAATTTGACTCAGCCTGTCGCCTTAAATATCAACGGCGTTGGTTACGAAATTCAGCTCGAGTTCGGTGGAGCCGACTCATTTGGATTTGCCACTTCAAACCAGTTTCACGTTTACGAGGGGGCCACCGGTCAAGGTGAGCTCCGTGCAACCTTCATTGCCGAGCCGTAATTCGAATTATTCACCGAACTGAAATCACATTTTATTAACCTTTAAGATACCAACACACGATGGAAGGAATTGACGAAAGAAGCGCTCTGGGAAACCGGATTCTTCACCTCGCCCAGTCTCACAATATAAGTGATTTTTACATCACGCCCTGGGAGCAGCTGATTTACCGGAAGAACGGAGAAATGAATTTTGATTCATTTGTTTTTCAACCGGAAACGGCGATGGAAGTGAAACCTGGAACGATTGACTACGCCTGGCAGCTGGGACCGCTTCGCTTCCGTGTTAACCAATTGGTGACTCGTGGTCGTCTGCGTTGGGTCATGCGTTTGCTCCCGGATCAAATTCCGACTCCGGAACAAATTTCACTTCCTGCACAGGCGTTGAAATCCTACCTCGAAGCAGAGAATGGGTTGTTCCTTATCTGCGGTGCGACTGGATCAGGTAAGTCGACCACCATTGCATCGATGATTGCGGCTCGCGCCGAACGTCGTCGAGAGCACGTGATTACCTTTGAGGATCCGATTGAGTACATCCTACCAACAAACCTTCCAACGCTGGTCACTCAGCGGGAAATGGGTTCGGACGATACGAATTTCGGCACGTCACTTCGAGCGGCCCTTCGTCAGGCACCTGATGTCATCATGATTGGTGAGATTCGTGATGGTGAGACTGCCGACATCGCCCTGCAGGCGGCTGAAACCGGTCACGTGGTCATTGCGACGATGCACACCTCTTCGGCGGCTCAGACCGTTCAACGATTTTTGAAACTCGTTCCGAGTGACCGAATGGAAAACGCGATGCTTTCATTCGCGGATTCGATGCGGATGATCCTTTGTCAGCAACTTTTGTATGATAACACCAAGGAACGTCGTTTCGGAATTCACGAGATCCTTTTCCCATACGATTCGGTGACTGGAATGATTCGCCGAGGTGACTTCAAACGCCTCGATCACGAACTCGAAACAGGAACCACCAAAGGCATGCAGAGCTTCGAATACAGCATTGCAATGCGGGCCTATGAAGGCTGGAAATCCGGCGCCCGGAAAGCCACCGGCTTTAGTGAACACGAGGTTGCCGAGTATTTACACCACGAGCGCACTCTTGAATCCGACAATCAGAATTTACAACAGCAACCATCTACATCCGCCTAAACACCATGGAATTTAAAGATATCAAAGACGTTCTGACGATGGCCGCTTTTCGGCCCGAAGCAGACAACTCACGGTTTCCCTGGAGCAAACGCTTTCCAGGGAAGAAATCCGTCATCGTTAACGTTGGTCGCGGCCAGGTAAAGTGGGGGTTTCTCGATAAAAAAGGCAAGGTTGCCAACGAAGGAGTCGCTGACGGCGAATTCATGGATGTTGCTTCACAGATGGCAAGTGAGTGGCGTAGTCAAAGTGATGACGGTTGGATCGGTGTCTCGCTGAATAACCGGTTTATCATCAGTCTCGAGCACAACCTTTCCCGGACTCAGGGCTGGGAGGACACAATTCGAAATAATCCTAAATCACTCCTGGGAACGAAACATGATCGAACGAAGCGCTACGCACTTCATCACAACCCGGAGACCAGCGCGAGTTTGGTCATGGCTTGCGATGATTCGTTGATCAAAAGCGTTGAGGAATCCATGCGGAGTCACAACCTTCGTGCAGCGAGGGTTTGCTGCGGATTGTTCGCAATGACGGGGCATCTTCTCAATCGGATCAACACAGACGCTACTTTCAAAAAGCAGGAACTCATTGTTGTGACCTGGTGCGACGGCTCTCTTTGTGTCCTGTGTCAGAAAAACGGTCAGTGGCAGGAACTGCGTTCACGGTCGGGACTGGCTCCTGGAGATTCTTCAGCGGTCCAGCAGATGCTGCGGCCCTACATCGACGGTGCGTCTCCTGAAACACAGGTCGTATTCATGGGTGAAAGCGCTGAAAACGAATTCAAACAAAACTACTTCGACATGTTGGGCAACCTCCACGTGACCGATGTAACCGAGCCGCACCAACTCTGGAGCGTTCTTGGAAATTACTAATCCTCTTCAACTACTCACTCTCTACACATCATGGAAAATATTATTCACGACCTTAAAACCGAGCGCCCGAATATCTCCGGGGGGCTTCCGGTCTTCTACAAAATCATTCCGATCGCCTTCTATCTTGCGGTTGTTCTTTCCTGCGTTCTTTGTTTGTTTTTCTTCATGAATTTTCGGCATCAAACGGCATCGAAGGAAGTCTGGCAGGGACGGTTAAATGCGGCGAATACTGAAAAAGCGTCCTTGATTGGAAAGCAGACTGAAATGGTTGGCACCGCGCAAAAAGCAGATGGTCTGGCCAAATGGCTTGAAGGCTCGCGTCCGATTCAGCCGGTTACGGTCGCGATTGGTCGCAGCATGACCAAGAATTCCACCATTGCTGAGTTGACCCTGGATCGAAACCCGGAACTCCCGGCACATACGAACATGCAGCTCAAAATCAATGGTGGTGGCAGCGAGCAAATCGAAACCACACTCGATTCAATCACCGCCCTGAACTTCCAAACCTATTCAGCAAACCAAACGCGGGGTCAAAACGCAATCGACTTCGAAGCCACCCTCATTTGGAACGATAAATAATTTCTACCCTACCTTAACACTATGAAAAATCACAAAATGGCATGCGTGCTTCTCGTTCTCCTCGTTGGAGCGATGTTCTTCGGAACGCAGAAAATGCGCAACCGTGCGGTCGTTGCCCGGGAGGCAGCGGAAAGCACCAAATCGAGTGCTGAATTGGCTGAGCAAGACAGACGGCTTGCAGAGATTAAATTAAAATCGTTGGAGGCAAAGACTGCTGACCTTCGCCAAAGCTACGAAGTGTGGCTGCCGCATTTCCTGGCAGTTCAGAATCCCGAAGCCGCCGAGCAGCGCATTAGCGAACTCGTTCGTGCCGGTGATATCTTTCTGCTCTCGCAAAAGTATGAAGAGCGGAAAATTGATCCTGATAGCATGATCTCCAGAGCACTCGTGGCGACTCTGGTTGTCGAAGATGACTACGTAAAAACCATGAACTGGCTCGGCAAAGTTGAAGATCTCATCCCGTCTTGCCGCGTTGCTAAGTGCCGCATGATTCGCGGTGACCGTGGCGATAACATTCACGTCGAACTCACCATCCAAGTCCCCGTGTTCGAAAGCTAATTTTTTACCAAGCTCCAACCTATGAAGACTAATAATTCTACATTTTTTGCCGCCGCCATCATCACGCTTTCAACGATCGGTGGTCTTGGTCTCGCGCAAACTGCTGCAGTTCCAGCCGCTGGCGAAGCCGCGACCGGTCCCGATACCAGCCTCCTTTCGTCACGGACGATCGAGATGAAGCCCACTGATAAGCGTCCTTTGGGCGTAAATGATCAGGAGCGGAATCCTTATGCGAAGCGAACCGAAGAAGAGGAGGTCGTTGAAAATAGCGAAGACTCTCAGGAAAGCCGAATTCGTAACCGCCTGCTTACGATGCCAGTCGGCGGTTGTTCAATCGGTAAAAACGGTCGTCGGATTCTTGTAGGGGAAATCGTTCTCGAAAAAGGCCGCAAGGTTGATCCAATTCTTCCTGATCAGACTGAGAACTTGAAAGTTCTCGAGATCTCGGAGAACGAAATCAGCTTTGGTTGGTTAGACTTCGAAACTGGTGAATTGACCGGAAAGACCATGCAAATCGCTTACGATTTGAGTCCCGGAGTTCGCTCGCTCTTGCCCGGACACGAGGGTGAAAAAGGTGAACGACCAATGCGAATCATTCGGATCGATGAAGATCGCAAGCGCGCTGCTGAAGAATACAAGCGAATCAATCCACGTATGAACCTGCCCGCAGGCGTTTATGAACGTGCTCAGTAAAAGGCTTTCCACGTGGTAAGCCCCCCTTAATTTATACATCTGCCCCTCTATGAACCTGAAATCTAAAAATGTAGTCTCCCATCAGGGAGGTTGGACCTTTGTTGAAATGCTAGTCGCAGTTTCGTTGTCCGCCATTTTCATGGGTGCGGCGGCACTGGTTCTGTCCAGTATCAATCACAATTCGAAGCGTCTCACGAGTCTTGTGGATGTGGACATTGGGTCAATCGCAAAGACGAATTTTTACGGACCAACTCCAAACGGAGAAGATGTCGATGTCGTTCGTCCATACGCTGCTCCTAACTTCGGCCAGCTCCTGCAGGCTCAGGAAATGCGCAATGTCTTTGTCGAAGATTTGAACTATGCCAGTGCCTGCTTTGCGTTGCCTCGCAGCAATGTGAATACGGTAAGGCCAGAGTTCTTTGATTTTCCGTCAGGCACTTCCGGTGCTACTGCAGCACATCCCCAACTGGATTCTCCGGAAGCATTTCGTGATTTCCTCGCGGTTATTGAGCCTGATTCGACTGGAGTTTTTGATACTGAAATCCGCAACGTTCCTCCAACAGCAAAACCCAGCGTGACAATTTTCATGCTTGGGGCGCTGACGCAGAGCGATTTTATACGAGTGAATGCAGTTTATGAAATCGACTTGGTAACCCCAACGGGGAAAACGGGTACCTATGCATCGGTCCGCCGCTACAAGAATAGCGTCTTGACCAACTATTACGACATTTACTACGCAGATGGTCCCGGGGACGACCTTTATCCTGTTTTTGTGGCATTCGAACGCCAGTCACGCCAGCTAATATCAGAATCCGCTGATATCGACCGCTTTAAAGTTTCTCCTGGTGCTCCGTTTTACTTCTTCTTTTTCCCGGATCCGGCAATCGACTTTAAAAGCAAGCCGGCATGGACTGCCGTTGACGCAGCGACTTCTCCTCGGGCTACCTATGAAAAAATGGCGGGCAAAACATCCTTCATGGTCGTTGCCCCCATGTTCCCCTCACTTTAAAACGAAACCCAACGAACCAACCCTGTTGGTTCATCGAACAGACCCTATTGACTCGTAACTGATGAAATTTAACAACAACAAGACGCGTCAACGCGGGAGTATCCTCGTGATCTGCATGGTGCTGGCAGGACTGGGCACCATTGGGGTCGCTGCCTGGGCCTCGTTGCTTGATGCGCGAACTCACGAAGCCGAGCAAAGCGCCACAGCATTGGACCGACGCGTTCGTTATGGGAACAGCATTGGATTGGCTCGCGAAGTTATCTATCAAAGATATCTCCACGCGAATCGTGGCCCGACTTCGGATGATGAGATTTACTCACTCGAAAATGATTGGGGACTTGTTGAGATCGATGCCTGGACAGATCCTGTTTTTGGATACGATGCGACGACCCGGATCAATAAAACCGGGGCCGTCCCAAATCGGGCCTTCAGTCTGGATGTTGATGTAACTGTGGATGACGGAGATTATCTTCATGATTTTACCTACCAACTGAAAAGCTACAGCCCGCTTCTGGGAGGAGATCTGATTACCGTTCACAAGAATGTAGAAACCGGTGATGAGTTTGTTGAGGTAACCGGCGATTTAAAAGTCGAAGGCCGGATGAAATTGTGGAATGCCGAATATAAATCGTCAGCGACGACGACCTTGACTGACGCTGTTTTGGCTGCTGGGAAAACGCTTCCCAAGCTTCCGTTTAAAAATAGCAGTGATGCCAATGTTCTACCTTCAAACTTTCCCTTTGTGGCACAAACGAGCGGCGCCGTTGGAGGATCTGCTGAATTCAGTGGGAAATTGAATGTGGTGAACAACACCGGCACTCCATCGAATTCTTATGTCGCAAAAATTATTGGCTATGGATCCGGAACGTATGTCGCCCTTGATGGTTCCAGCTCGTCCGGTAGCGGCAGCGGTGCAGATACGAATCCCGCGACAGCTGATGATGCCGCGGTCCTGGCAATTATTTTGGGAGGAGGTTACATTTCTGAGAATTTGGCCCCTTACGCTCCGCTTTCATCGACGAACCTAAAGATGATCCTCGCTGACACTTCGTTGAACGAGTCGGAAATGGCTTCCATCATGGCAGATAATCAACCGCTTCCGGATGACACGCTTGGCAATGTGGTTCAGTCGCCAGTGTTGACCGCAACGACTGAAAATTCGGTTCTCGAAGCGGCAGGTTATCATGTGTTCACCGATTTTGGTCGTGTGGTCGTCAATCTCAATTCGGCCACGCTGCCTCACATGATCATCAACAATGTCGGTGAGGTTGAATTCATCGGCCAGCCAGATGACGCTTCTGCTACTGCGCTCGAAGCGGAAGAGCCACGCATCATTGCCATCGTGAACGACCCGGGCGTTGAACTTCGGCGATTGGATTTCCGGGACTTAAATCGTCGCCGTATTATAGTAGGGGCTCACAACTCGAGGGTCGCTTCAAACAGCAGTTCGATAGTGAGCTTTTCGGGCGTTTCCACATTTCCTGATTGGCACATGCTGCTTGAACTGGAGGGGATTCGTACCAAATGGGACATGTCAGCCATCGGCGGAGTCCGGATATACGGGGGCATTCGCACCGATCAGCTCGTAAATGCTAAAAACGGTAGTCTGACGATTCGGAAAGAACCCAACGTGGATGTCCTCGAAACAATGGCGAGCCGCACGGCCTGGATTGAAACCATTCGCAAATAATTTCTCTCATGAAAATCCTTTCAAAATCTAACAATTTCCGTCGTGGTGGATACACCCTTATCGAAGCGCTTGTTTCCAGTGCGATTTTATTGATCGGCATTGGTGCGGCGGCTTCCATGAGCCTTACGATGCTGACTCAGGAGGAAATCAACGAACGAACCGTTCGAGCGATGAACCACCTTGAAAACGCAGCATCTCTCTATCGACTTGGTATTGAGCCGGCCGATATCGAGGCACTTCTTCCACAGGAGCCAGCTGTCAATTCCCTGACGTTCAGCGGAAAAACCCAGACCGTCACGGGTATCGGAACGGTTCCTACGATGGAGATCACGATGGTATTTAAGCCCGCGAGCGCGCCAACAGCTTGGGGCAGTGAAAAAGCCGTGAGCGGTGATTCAACCGTAACCCGCTCACACACTGTCGAAGTTTTTCGCTCAAACCAGTACACGAATCCCTAAGTTTCCCAATGCACTGACCTGCAATTTTTACCCCAACAAAACCATTTTTCACCTCCCGCCATGCTAAAGAAAGTAAACCTGACGAACATCCACACGGGAAACAATTCCTCGTTGATTGTGGATACATTGACTGATGAGAAAGCAATCGTCGGTGCCGGTAAAACTGCTGTTGAGACAGCAAACATCACCGATGTTACCGGCTTTGATGAGACCCTGCAACGCTTCACCGGGAAGAAGAATTCGATGGATGACCGCGTCGCTCTCTTCAACGGTCTCGCGAAATGTTTCGACCGGAACATCCCCATCATCAAGAGTTTCGAGCTTCAAGCGAACCGCGTGAAGACTCCCCGTTATCGCGGGGCGATTGCTGACATTGCTGCTGACCTCGCCGCCGGTGAAAAAATTTCCGATGCCATGGGAAATCAGAGCGATTTGTTCGCCGATGATATCATTGCCCTAATTCGTGCAGGTGAAGAATCAGGACGCCTCCCTGAAATTTTTCGTCGAGTCGCCTGTTCGCAGAAAAAGACAGCGAAAATCATCAAAAAGCTGAAATCTGGATTGATCTACCCGGCGGTGGTTACGGTGATTGCCGTGATCGTTGTTCTGGTAATGAGCGTTACTCTCGTACCCGCGATGGTGAAATTGTATGATTCATTGGGTTCAACACTTCCTAACGCAACGAAAGCCCTCAAAGCGCTTTCACATGTGCTTGTCCATCAACCATGGGTGGGCCTGATTCCAATTATGGGACTCGTCATGTTCTTCAAAAACTGGGGGAAGTTCATCATGATGCCAGCCGTTCAAACGCTCTTTTTGAAATTACCTGTCGTCTCAGGAATTGTCCGAAAGTCGGCTGCGGCAGTTAGCTTCCGAACGTTGGCGCTATTGATCGAGGCAAATGTCCGATTGACAACCGCCCTCGAAATTACGAGCGAAACATCGTGGCATCATGAATACAAAACGTTCTTTGATAAAGTGCAGTTTCACATCACAAATGGTCTGACGTTGCCCGACGCTTTCCTTATCGAGTCGCATCGATTGGGGCCGGATGGGCGAACCATTTGTGGACTGATGGAAGTTGCTGCTGAAACCGGTTCAGGAACAGAACTTCTCAATGAGATCGCAGAAGACTATGAGGACGAACTCGATACGACCGCAAAGCAGATTGATAAATTGATCGAGCCCGTCACCATTGTGATTCTTGGTGGAATGGTCGGCATGCTCGTCTACGCAATTTACGCACCAATCTTCAGCCTCGGCGACGTTCTCCTCAAAAAATAATTCTTAGCATTCCTAAAGGGGAGGAAAACCGGTCTCTGTGCGAAAGCACGGGATCGGTTTTTTCCGTTCTAGATCAACTGACGCTTTTTCACGTTCAGATATTGCGTCACCGCTTCAGCGCACAATTCCTCGTGATCAGGCAGCCCCAATTCGACACCGAGATGACTGAGCTTTTTGCCGGTCTCGCGTAAGTCCTGCCACTGAAAGTGTCCGCCGAGCGACTCATAAATATCACTCACATTTTCCGGCACGGCATTTTTTGAAAACAACGGATGGGCTTTTTCCGGTCGAACCATGTTCACCAAAATCAAATGCTGGCGGCTAATCAGGGGGATTGCTTCGTAAAAATGCTCAGCAGTTAGCGGATCGCTCAAATCGACCAACATCACAATCAAAGCGCGTCTGGTGAGTCGAGTCCGCAGAGCAATCATCAGCTGTTCAAAATCAGGCGCGACCGGTTCAGGCTCCAATGTATAAAGCGCATCGCGGATAATATTGTAGTGGTCTCGCCCATTCTTCCCGCGAATGAATCGATCAACTTGATTTGAAAAGCTCACAAAACCAAAGAGGTCGCCCTGCCTCTCCGCCACCGATGCCAAAATCAGTGAGCAATGCAGGAACCGTTCCAGTTGCGTCGTGATCGAAAATTCACCACCCGCACTATCCTGATTCAACAGTAACTCGTGATCTTCTGCTTCATCCAGCGGGACCTTCAATTCCCGAGCGCTCAATCGGGAGTGATCGACGACCACATACACTTCCTGGGTTCGCTCGATTTGATAGGTTCGCGTGACCGGAACCCCGCGCCGCGCCGTCGCTTTCCAATCAACATCGATGTAGTCATCGCCGGGTTGGTAATCGCGCAATTGTTCAAATTCGCGGCCTTTCCCCACTTGTCGAACGACGTGGGAGCCATCATTTCCGCGCCGCAAAAACAGGCTCGAAAGACGTTTCCTCTCAACGCTCAAATCCGGGTAGACCCGCATTTCGATATCAATTTCATAATTTCGGCGAATCAGCCAGAACCCAAAACTAGACACAGTTTCCGCGTGACCAGTCGGCATCGTGAATTGACCTCGCTTCAACGGAAGCAGCTCGTATTCAATTTGGCGCGATTTGTCCTTCTCGATTTTGGGAACTCGGAAAATGACTTTGTTCGTTGCCCGGAATTCTGGGATCATCGCGAGCCCGAACCGAATCCATGGCAGTTCCGGCCCACGATTCAAAAACGTGACAGGAACGCCAACTTCACGCCCCTTAGTGCAGCGATTCAAATCAGGAATCTCAAGTTCCAAATTTTTCAGCCGTCCTTGTGAAAGCTGCAAATCAACAACTGCGACAAAAACAACCGCGATGATCAAAACCAGACCGATCATCTGAAAAGCGCCGCCATAAACCAACATCGTGATCGCGGGAACGAGCACCAGGACCGTGATCCAGATCAGAAGATTATTTGGGACAAAACGCATGCAGCGGAGTTTTTCGATCCAATAGGGTCTGTTCGATGAACCAACCCTGTAGGTTCGTGAAAGTTGGGTTAACGGGGAACCGCCACTTTTTCGAGTAGGCGGCTGATTGCTTCGTTGACGGTGACTCCTTCGATTTCGTATTCCGGACGAAGCACAAGGCGGTGGGCAAGAACTGGAAATGCCATCGCCCGGATATCGTCCGGCGTCACGAAATCGCGACCTTGCAGCGCTGCATATGCCCGGCTTGAAAGCAACAACCCTTGAGTGGCCCGTGGGCCAGCTCCCACCTGAATGCTGTCAATTTCGCGCGTTTGGCGGATCAAATCCACCACATAACTGACGAGTTCCTCTTTCATCGTAATCGCGCGGAGCGACTCCCGAACTTTCGACAACTCACTTCCGCTCAACACGGGCTGAACAACACCTGCGTCGAATCGTTTTTCTGGAGATTCGGTTCCAAGCGATTGCATGGCTAGGACCAACTCATTCTCGCGCAGTGGATAATCCACTTCGACCTTCAACAAAAATCGGTCTTTCTGCGCTTCGGGAAGGGGGTAGGTGCCTTCGTATTCAATCGGGTTTTGCGTCGCGAACACCGTGAAGTTTTCATCCAGCTGATGATCTTCTCCGTCGATCGTCACCTGACGTTCTTGCATCGCCTGAAGCAAAGACGATTGCGTCTTTGCGGGGGCCCGGTTGATTTCATCTGCCAATAAAAAAGACGTGAAAACCGGTCCTTTTACGAGCGAGAACTCGCTTTCCTTCATGTTGAAAACGTTCGTGCCGGTAATGTCTGACGGCATGAGATCCGGCGTAAACTGAATCCGCGAAAAGTCGGTTCCGAGAACTTGTGCCAGGGTCCGAACCAGCAGGGTTTTGGCCACTCCTGGAACGCCTTCCAGTAAAATGTGATTGTTGGTGAAAATCGCGATCAAACAGTGATCAACTACGTTTTCCTGTCCGATGATGACTTTCGCGACTTCTGCTTTGGCGCGAGCAAGAATATCCTTCACGTGGTTTACGTTTTCGTTCGACGGTGCTTCAAGGTCCATAATTTTAAAGCAGCAGTTTAGAGATTGGCGGCGGGGAGTCAATACAGGCTTGCTCAAACTAACGAAAAAACGTTGTTTATTGCATTGAAGCCACTCGACTGCCTTCGCTCGATTTCTCGAGCAGAATCGCGTGCTCAATTTTCCCTTCAAATGCATCGTCGTGTGAGACGAGAAGCAGCTGTTCTAAACCGGCTGCTTCCTGAGCTTCCAGCACCGCATTGGCCAACAGCGGCCGGCTTTCAGCATCGACTCCGTAGGTTGGCTCATCGAAAATACAAAACCGCAACCCGCTAAATTCCTTAGCCATGGCGAGAGTCATCGCGAGCGCGAGCTTGGTCTGTTCGCCGCCGGAAAGCATCGCGAAACGTCGGTCGCCGGGAGCAATTCGGATGCTGTAGCTTTCGGAATCCCACTTCAATTCTGCGGGAGCCTGGTTGATCTGGTTAAAAATTACCTGCGCCCGATCGGCAATCCGATTGCATAAATGCTGCGCCACAGCAGGAGCGGAATCCCGCAGAACCCGCCGTGCCAGTTGCCCGAGCTCCGCTGCTGCGTCCAATCGTTTCAATTCCTGTTCGATCACGCCCTGTTTTTCCTGCGCTTTCTTCCATTCGGCGAACCGGGCTTCTTCTCGTTTCAACGCCTCCTCGGCATGTTTTAAATCTGCTCTTGCGCTGGCGACAGCATTGCCGATCGATTCGTATTCCGACCGCGCCGTCTTTAGTTTTTCCGGATCAAAGTCATTCTGGGCCTTCGCCAATTCGGCGGCCGATTTTTTCAACTCCGCCTCGGCTTTTTTTTGATTATCGAAGTGAGTTTTGAGTGCTCCTTCCCGATCCGGTAACTGAGTTGCCAACGGTGTTGCTGTGAGAAATGCTTCGTGGTTTTCGCGATTTCCCCCCACCACGACTTCTTGAGCGGTGATCGAGTCTGAAACCGTTGCGAACGCCTTCAATTTCCTTTCAAGATCGGTAATCACGGCTTTTGCAGACTCCAATTTCGTGCCACCAGCTTTCTGGATTTCGAGCTGTTCGTGCTCCTTTTTCGTCAATGATTTCGCTTCGTCGTCTAATTCCTGGTGCCGTTTTTTTAGGTGAATGACTTCCTGCCCCTCTTTTTGCCGTTTCGATTTTTCAGCTTCAAAAGCGTCGAGAGCGGTTTTTACTTTCGGGGACGCCGCATTCCGCCATGCATCCACCGATTGTGAAAATTGGACCAACCGCTTCTGAATTTTCGCCGCATCGTCGATCATACTCAGAGGTGACTCAATTCCAGGTGGAATCGGGAATGGCGCGATTTCAGGAACAACGCTGGCAATTTCGGAAGCGGCTTTTGCGACACTTTCGGGAAGAACCTTCTCAACCGATTTCGAAAAATCTGAAAGCCGTTCGTCAAAATTCGACTGCTTTACGGAAAGCTGTTTTTCCTGGCCTGCGAGGTTTTCGAGCGAGTTTGCCGCCTTCTGATAGGTCGATTCGGCTTCGGCCAATTTTTTCTCAAGATCTCCGATTTCAGCGACGAGTTCATCGACATTTCCGGCGACTTTTGCCGGATCAAATTGCTTGCAGGTCTCTTTTAAGAACGGGCACAAACCGCCGCCAATTTGAGCAAGCTGCTCACTCAAGTTTTTCCGTCGCTCCGTTGCCTTGGTCGTCAGCTCGCGAAGATTTTCGATTCCCTTTTTGGATTCCTTCTCGGCAGCAACAACCGTTTTAAATTGCTCGGGATCCCAGCCTCTTAATTCGCCATTCAATTCCGAGATTTTCGAAAGATCATTTTTTTGCTTGATTAAAAAATCGGCGAGCCCCTTCGTGAACGGTTTCAATTCCTGAGAGTTTTCCACCAACTGAAGATTTGCCGTTTCTGCTTTAGAAAAGCTTTCGGTTGAATCAGAAAGCCGCGTTTCCAGGGGCTTCAGGCTCTTTCCTGTTGATTCGAGTTCCGCGAGTTTCGCTTTTTTCTGCGATGCAAAAGCTGCGGCCTGTTCTCCTGCCGCTTTAGTTTCGCCTGCAAACTTGGTAAGCAGGTTTTCTTCAGCTGATTTCTGTTTTTCCAGAGCGGTTTGTTCGGCTTGCTGTTTTCGCAACTTTTCGAGTGCTTTCTCGGTCGCAAGAAACAGCGCGTGCCCCGCTTTGGTCGACTCGACAATCTTCGTAGCTTCTTTCGATTCTAGAACTTGTTTCTCGGCAGCTTCGACTCGTTCGGTCGCTGATTCAGTCGCCGATTTTGCTTTTTCGTGAGCCGCCTCAGCTTTTTGAACGGCAGTTTCCTTCAGTTCGAGCGCCTCCTTTTGCTTTCGCGCTTTTTCGAGTGCCGCAGTTTCCGCTTTCAGTTTTGCCGTGATCTTTTCGACATCACTTCGCTTTTCAGCGACGGTTTCTTCGCTGTCCGAGCGATCGGCGATTCGCTCGGTCACGCCTGCGAGTTTTACTTTCTGTTCCTGCTGAAACCCAGCTACCAAATTGAGTGGTGCTTTCAAATCTTCGAAGCAGCGACGGAAGATTTCGACTTCCAGAAGCGGTTCGAAAAAATTTCGTGCCGAAGTTCTTTTGGAATCAAATGGCCACGTCAGTCTTCCCTGACGCACTCCAATCAGTTTCGCAAAAAGTTCAGAGAATCGATTGGAACTTGGAAAGCCAAACAGCTCGCAAAGAAATTCGGCAACCTCCTTATCGTTCTCCGCGCAGGTGCTGGAATCGCTGAGTTGAATCACTTTCGCTCGGCGTTTGCTAGCCGATCCGATTCCGCGCTCGATCCGATAAGCTTCGCCGTGGAATTCGAAAGTTACGTCGATCTCGCCGGTTTTTGTTCCATGGCGAAGAAAATACGTCCCGATATTGAAGTTTTCTTCGAACTGTGGATTCGTCAAAAAAAGCGCGTAGCCGAGGCTTTCGATCAACGTGGTCTTTCCATGACCGTTTCGCCCTGCGATGCGGTTCACACCCGGGGCAAATGCAACGGTCACTCCATCACCATCCGGTCCTTCGCCGAACGATTTGATGTTTTTCAAACGAATGGAGTGGACGATCATTCGAGGTGAAAAAGTTCGGTTTCGGGTTCTGCGTTTCCTTCGGAAACAGCTGAGGTTTCTGCTGCTAATTCCGGCTCTGCGTCCTCATCTACCGATGCCATCGGCGGATTCGCGATCGAATAAGCAATTTTTCCAACGAGTGGCGAGTTGATCAATTTTTCGGCCAACTGATCGGCATTCGCTTTTTCCTGAACGGCTTCTTTCAATTCAAAAAACAGATTGGCGAATGCTTTTTGTTCCGAATCCAGGCCCCACAAATTTTCGCCATCAACGAGTCCGCGAATCGCATTCCGTTCGAGCGACTCTCGCGAAACTCCCTCCGTTTCGTCGCCGATGGTTGAAATGTCGGAGTCAACATTCAGGCCTGACATCTCGATTGAAACGGCGAACACCTTGCCTGCTTCGCAAATTTCTTCGGCCGCAACGGGAATATCCAGCGCGATGCGATTCAAATTCAGTTTTCCCGTGAGCTGAAGTTCAACAACCGAATCTTCAGTCACTTTCGCAGCTTTGATGCTCTTAACGCTGGCATCAACAAACGCCTGCGATCCGTTTTTTAGTTTATTACCAAACGGCGTGCAATCCAGTTCCAATCGATGACAGGGGCGGCGTGGATTGCTCCGGATTTCGAGCGATTTCGGTTTATCAGCATTCTTTAAGTCGACTTCTAAAACCGCATAGCCGCGTCCCGTTTTCTCGCCCTGCCGGTCGAAATCGTAGCCAACTTCCCTCAAATCGCAGTTCTCTGGCGAGCCGGGATTGCAGGCCCATTCGCCGTGAAGCATGGGTTTGTGAATATGGCCCAGCGCCAAGTAGCAGACCGCACTTTCGATGGCTTTGAGATCATCCCGCGAAAACCCGCCGCCTTCGCCCACGAAATAATCGGGCCCGGCGTGAAGCAACATCAAATGCGTTTTCTCAGGCTCCAGTTTTTCTAAAATTTGGCGTACTTTGTTTGGGGTCGCGGCTCCCAAATAACCAGCTCCGACAAAGCGTACGCCGTCGATATCGACGAAGGCACCTTTGCGCGATTCAGAGTCCCACGGGTTCAAAATCGCGCCTTCACCATCAAATTCAGGCTGCAGGAGCATCATCAAATTATCATCTGCTAAAAAGCGAACCCACGTCGGATCGCCCGAATGAATAAACGCTTTGTCATGGTTTCCCTCGATCGCGACGACGGGAATTTTAGCATCTTTCAGCCGCTGCAAAATTTCCTGTGCCTGACGCAAATTCGGCGGCTCGACCTGCGGACGGTCAAACAGGTCGCCAGCTAGCACAAAAACATCGGCTTTTTCATCAATCGCCTGATCTGCAATAAATCCAAATGCATCGGCCAAATCCTCATCAGGCAGCCGTCCATCAAGCCGACGGCGGCCCAAATGTAGATCGGATGTATGGAAAATTTTCATGAATGCAGAAGTGAATTACTGCATAAACGAACAATGGAAAGAGTCAATCTCAGTGCCGTTAAAATTCGACGCCAATGTTATCAATCAGCCGGGTTTTACCAAAAAATACGGCCGCAGCAATGCGTGCCGGCCTTCCTGATTCCAAATTTGAAATCGGTTGCAGCGTCTCCGCGTCAACGATTTCGATGTAGTCAATTTTTGCGAGCGGAGCGCTCTCGATCGTTTTACGAACCAACCCTATTGATTCGTCGAACTTACCCTGTTGGATCGTTGCGGCGGCATGTCCGAGCGCTTGGCGAATAATAGGAGCCTGGGCTCGTGCTTGAGGCGAAAGATAGGCGTTTCGTGAACTCATGGCGAGTCCATCACTTTCGCGGACGGTCGTTCCGGCGATAATTTCGACGGGCAAATTCAGATCGCGAACGAGTCGGCGGATGATGGCGAGCTGCTGAAAATCTTTTTCTCCGAACACCGCCGCATCGGGCTGGGTGAGGTTAAAAAGTTTCGCCACGACGGTGCAAACGCCACTGAAGTGAGTCGGGCGACTCGCGCCACAAAGATGATTAGAAAGACTGGTTTCAGAAATCGAAATCGAGGCGTCGGAAGCGTAAATTTCAGAGTTGTCCGAAGGTGCGAAAACGGCATCGACTCCGTGGGAACGGCATTTTTCTAAATCCGCTTCGAGCGGACGCGGATAGGCGTCGAGATCTTCATTCGGTCCGAATTGAGTTGGATTTACAAAAATTGTCGTGACAATGGTGCCGGTCATTCCCGCTTTTTTGCGGGCGATATCACACAAGCTGAGATGCCCATCGTGAAGCGCTCCCATCGTGGGAACGAGCACGCGCGGGCGATTCCCGCCATTGGCACGGTTCCAGTCGCGGAGTTCGGCTACAGTTTTTAAGACGTCCATTTTTTAGGCGAAGAGTGCCACATACATCCCCAGGCCTTCGGCTTCCAAGTTTTCTTTCGGAACAAACCGAAGCGATGCGGAATTGATGCAATAACGAAGACCTGTCGGCTCGGGACCATCGGGAAAAACGTGACCGAGATGGGCGTCGCCAGTTTTGGAGCGAACTTCGATGCGAATGGTTCCGTGGCTCGTGTCTTTCACTTCGACGATTTCTTCCGCTTCAATCGGCTCGTAGTAGCTCGGCCAGCCTGTGCCGCTGTCGAATTTGGCTTTGGATGAAAACAGCGGTTCGCCGGAAATGATGTCGACGTAAATCCCTTCGGCCTTGTTGTCCCAATATTCATTATCGAAAGGCGGCTCGGTTCCGCACTGACAGGCGACCTGATACTGCGTTGGGCTGAGGCGTTCTTTCAGTTCGGCTTCGGTTTCTTTACTCATAGCTTCAAGGTCTGCGGGTTTATCTGATTTTTCAAGTCGCTGAACTATCATGAAAAATTACGAAATATTTTTGGTTTTCATACTTTCCAGATCGCTTTATTCCTGCGTAGTTGATTCTTGTGAGTGGGAAGTTTATCAAAATCGCGACTAATGCAGTTATTTTTCCGCCCTTGATGCGTTGCATCTCCAAGCTGATGACGGCGTGGCAGCTCCGGCAGGAATTGAACTCTCGACTCTGGAAACCATATCGGGAAGGTTTTTCAGAGGCGTGGAATTGATCACGGCTGATGAAAACGGGCTGTTGTTTCGCCACTCAAAAGGAACGGCCAAAGTCGATTTTAAGGATCTAAATTACAATCTCCGGGAAATGTTTGAGCCGGAACCAGCTCCGGTCGCTGACGTTTCAGGTGGAAAAGGCGATGATATTGTGGCTGATGAGGGCGGATACGAAAGTCTTGAAATCGTCACACGCATTTTGATCACGTGGCCAAAGTATCAATCGAACTGCGCTTCCCACTGCAATCCGTTTGATCCTCGCAATGTAAACTGGCGTTCCCATTGGGGGCGCTATCATTATGGCCTTTCATATGCGAATTTTCATTGCCGCCAGGCAGCTGAGTGCGATTTGTTAATTCGTTCCGGCTTATTGCGCTGACACAGGTCCGTGATGGCATCGGGCGATTTTTGCGTTAAAATCGCAACTCAACCCGTTATGTCAGCAGCTGAAGAAGTCTCCCGTCAATTTCAAGTTCCCGGTCGCCTCGTGGCTATCGAAATGATCGGCACCGGAAATGTAAATGACACCTATCGTGTCATTCAGCGGACCACCTTCTCTGAGGAGCAGTTCATTTTGCAGCGGATTAATCAGGCCGTTTTTAAAGACCCCGCGGCGGTGATGATGAATATTAAGGCCGTGACCGATCATGCTCACCGCCGGATTGATGCGGAAGCTGATCAAGCGGATCGCATTTGGCAGCTTCCGCGGGTGATCCCGACGCTGGACGATCAGGCTCATTTTTGTGACGAAGATGGCGATTACTGGCGGGCCTTGTCGTTGATTGCCAGCACGAAAACCTATGACAAAGTGACCAACCCCCAAATCGCATTTGAAGCGGGCGTGGTCCTGGGCAATTTTCAGCGGTTGATCTCCGATTTTCCGATTGATGAACTTCAGGATACCTTGCCCGGATTTCACATCACCCCGGGATATTTGGCGGATTACGACTCCGTTTTAGCTGACAATCCCGAGGCAAAAAAGCGACTCGATGTCTCAACTGAAGCAATGCGTTTGGCTAATTTCGTTGAGAAGCGCCGAGACTTTGCCCCCTTGCTTGAGGATGCGCTGTCACGGGGCGAATTGAAGTTGCGGCCGATTCATGGCGATCCAAAAATCACCAATATCATGATCGATACCTTCACGGGTAAAGGCACGTCGATCATTGATCTTGACACGGTTAAGCCAGGGTTGGTTCACTATGATTTTGGCGACAGCGCACGGAGTTCATGCAATCCGGCGGGTGAAGAGACGAAAAACTTGAGTCAGGTTTTCCTCGACACGGATTTGTTTGAAGCCCTTGTCAGCGGGTATTTGCGCGAGGCCAAAAATTTCCTGACCGAAGCGGATCGCAATTATCTCTACGATTCCGTTCGGCTCATCACGTTTGAACTCGGCCTGCGATTTTTTGCCGATTATCTTGCGGGCGATGTCTATTTTAAGACGACTTACCCAGACCAAAACTTGAACCGCGCACGGGTTCAGTTTGCGCTTTGCGAAAGTATTGAGGCGCGGGAATCGCTCATGCGAAGCACGCTGGAAAAAGTGCAGTAATCACTGCTCTAACGAGGTCTTATTTGACTCGGTTCTTTTTCCACTCAGCCTGGTGATTGACGATCCAATCTACCAATGCGGTATCAAAGCCGATGTCGCGTTGCGCTTCTTCTGACTTCAACCATTTATGGCGGAGGATTTCTTCGCGCTGCGCGATAAACTCTTTGTAGAGTGATGATTTTTCCAGAAGCGATGCTCCTGGTCTTGCCTGTGCCATGTCGAGAGGTGGAGAAAGGGGTTTCGTGTAACAAAATAGTCAAATTCCGATCGATTTTTTAGCAAGGGGAAAAGTGCGAAATCGCTCAGTAGTAGCTCTGTTTGATTTCAGCAATCAATCCGTATATTTATTGAGGTTGGAATTTATTTCTCCCAGCCTAGAATTCGACAATGCAATTGCAGGACACAGTGATTCAAGTGATTTTATTGATCGCGTTTTTGGTTGCGACGCCGCTCTATTTTCGGCATTTTTGGAAACACAGAATCCCTCACACCCCTGATCGGTGGGGGTTTCCGATTGACTATTTCGTTTTAATTTGGATTGTCATGGGCAATTCAACGGGACCTTTCTTTTCTGATTCCTGGTTGGGAAACATCCCTCCGCTGGGGCAAACCTTCATCATTCCGGTCGCAGTCGTGGTGATTCACTTTTGCGGGTGGAGGATTTGCTTGTTTCTGAAACCTCGACAAGAAAAAACAGCGCGTGAAGGTTGATTGAGTGACTTCAAACCTCACGTTTTCGAGTCGTTGCAATCGGCCGTCACGGTGACTAGCTTTTCGCCAATGAATCGTTTCAGATTGATAATTTTAGCGGCTGCTTTTTCGCCATCATTGATGGCTGTCGATTTTGCGCACGATGTCGTGCCCATCTTGAAAACCCATTGCGCGGACTGTCATCTCGATGACAAAAAGAAGGGCGGCTTTTCGATGAACACGCGCGAGGATATTCTCGCGGGAAGTGAAAATGACACTGTCCTCGATCTTGGCCACGGTAGTAAAAGTTATTTGATCGAATTGCTGAAAACGGATGATTCCGATATCCAAATGCCACCAAAAGGCAATCGGGTTTCGCCGGAAGAAATTGCGATTCTGAAGAAGTGGATTGATGAAGGTTTAAAATGGGAGCCGGGTTTTGCATTCGGAAAGGCTGGCTGGGAGCCGCCGTTGAAGCCACGAACGGTGGACTTGCCGAAGGCTCAGAGTGAACGCAAAAATCCAATCGATCGAATTTTGGACACTTATTTGGCTTCGAAAAAAATTGAGGCTCCCAAGCAAGCTTCTGACGAAGTTTTTCTTCGGCGGGTGTTTCTTGATGTGATTGGGATTCTCCCCACCGAGGCAGAGCGGGCGGCATTTTTGAAAAACCCGAATCGCGATAAACTCATCGCGGACGTGCTTGCTCGCGATGTCGATTACGCGGAGCATTGGCTTTCGTTTTGGAATGATTTGCTGCGAAACGACTATGCTGGAACGGGATTTATCGATGGCGGCCGCAAACAAATCACGGACTGGCTCTACGGAGCGCTGGTTCAAAACATGACCTACGATCAATTTGTGAGCGAGCTCGTGGCACCTCCATCAGATGGTTCTTCGGGCTTCATTTCGGGGATCAAATGGCGGGGAACGGTGAATGCGAGTCAGCGCCGTGAAATGCAGTTTTCGCAAAATCTGTCGCAGGTTTTTCTGGGGATCAATATGAAGTGCGCGTCCTGTCACGACAGTTTTATCGATCGCTGGAAACTGGACGAAGCCTACGCGCTCGCCGCAATTATTGCTGAGGAGCCACTCGAAATTCACCGTTGCGACAAGCCGCAGGGCAAAATGGCAAAAGCGGCGTGGATTTTTCCGGAGCTGGGCGGGATCGATGCGAACGCGCCGAAGGCAAAACGGCTAGAGCAGGTTGCAGGTTTGATGACGCATCGTGACAATGGCCGTTTTACCCGAACGATCGTGAATCGTATCTGGCATCGGATGATGGGCCGAGGAATTGTTCATCCGGTCGATGCAATGCACACCGAGCCTTGGAGCGAAGATTTGCTCGATTGGTTGGCCGAGGATTTTGCTGAAACTGGCTATGATTTGAAAAAGCTGATTGCCCAAGTTGCCCAGTCGAAGGCTTACCAGTCCAAAATCGCGACGACGCCGACTGAGGTTGAATTGGTAGATGGTTACACTTATCGAGGCCCGATTGCGCGTCGGCTAACGGCGGAGCAATTTCTCGATAATGTGTGGCAGCTGACGAGCACGGCGCCGAATGCCCCGTTTACGACGGTGGCCCGCTACAAGGTCGAGCCCGGCGAATTTGATGACGTGATATTGACTGGGAAATGGATTTGGAAGCCAGGCGAGGCGACTCCTGCGGCGGGCGAAAAAGTGACCTTCCGAAAAAGTTTCACTCTCGAAGAAGTTCCAAAAAAAGCGATCGCGGTCGTGACGGTCGACAACTCATACGAGCTATGGGTAAACGGGAAAAAGCTGCGAGCCGATGACAATTGGATGACGGTCGAGGGCGTGAACTTAAAGCCGGCATTGAAAAAGGGCGGCAATTTTATTCAGATCATCGCGACGAATGGCGGGAGCGGTCCGAATGCGGCGGGAGCCTATTTCGAAGCGGAAATCGATGGGAAGAAAATCGTCTCAGACGAATCCTGGAAATGGACTCCTAAGATTCCCGACGCCCGGGGCCGATTCGCTAAACCGCCGGAAGATTTCGCGCCTGTGAAAGTGATTAATGGAGCCATTTGGCAGAACCAAATTGCCGACGGTGCCCGCTCTGGCTTGGCGAATCGAATCGCACCACCGGTCCGCGCCGCGCTGGTGAAAAGTGATTTGTTGATGCGTTCGCTGGGTCGTCCAAACCGTGAGCAAGTCGTCACCGTCAGGCCGGAAGATCTCAGCACGTTGCAGGCAATCGACTTGGCAAACGGTTCTATTCTGTCGGGTTTGCTGCAACGCGGCGGAGCGGCGCTTGATTGTGAGTTCACCGGGAAAAATACGGATGAACTGGTTTCGAGCCTTTTTCTGCGAACGCTTTCGCGCAATCCAACAGCGGATGAAGCGGCCGTTCTGGCAGAAATTGTCGAGGCTCGCGAAAAGCGGAGTGAGGGAATTGAAGACCTGCTGTGGGCGGTCTTGATGCTGCCGGAATTTCAGCTGGTTCAGTGAGATTCGAGTTTCACGATCGGATAGGGTTGATTCGTCGAGCAGACCCTATCAGATCGAAAATTCTCAATATCGCGACTTTCCGTTTCCGCGTTGATCGGACCGCAATTTGACCATACCTTTATGGTTGGCGATTCGGCTGCCACTGGATTGCGTAAACGAAACACACTTTACGAAAAATAGACATGGCAAAGGAATGGTCGGGACGTCATCTCATCTACGGAAGCGCCGGTATGGCTGCTTCAGGTATGATGCAATCACAGGGAAGTTCAGATGCAGACGAGGAGGATTCTCCCGCGTTGCAGATTGCGCAGCGGGATGCATCGGGTGCCGGAGGTTTAAAAGCTGCCATTGTCGGCGAAACCGGCGGTGGGAATTACGGGCACGGGCTGGATCGTGTTTTTAACGACTTCGCTGGAGTGAATGTCATTGCGGTGGTGGATCCTGACGAAAAAGGTCGCGAAGCTGTTCGGGAGAAGATGAATGCGCAACATGCCTACGCGGAATTCGAAGCCATGCTGGTGCAGGAAAAACCAGATCTTGTCAGCATTGCTTCGCAGTGGACAAATCAGCATTTTGAAATGGCAAAAGCGGCGCTTGTGTCCGGGGCGCATATTTTTGTGGAGGCTCCATTTACCCGCACGTTGGCAGAGGCGGATGAATTACTTGCCATTGCCGACCAGCGGGATTTGAAAATTGGCGTGGCTCATCAAATGAGCTGCGATCCTTATATCTTGCGTTTCAAAGACATGGCCTATCGCCAAATTGGTGAACTCGTCGAGATGCGTGTTTTTGGAAAAATGAACGAGCATGCCGGAGGCGAAGACAGCCTCGTATTCGGTTCACACCTTTTTGACTTGGTTAGACTGTTTGCTGGTGAAGTCGAAAGCTGCTCAGCGCGGATCCGTTCCGAAGGACGCCCCGCGACGTTTGGGGATATACATGAGTCTCGCGATGAAAATCTTGGACCGCTTTTGGGCGACGACATCTACGCTCATCTTGCGATGGATTCCGGAGTGAACGTCACGTTTCAAAGCAGCAAGAAAATGCGTGAAATGGCGGGTCCATGGGGAATTGAGTTTGTCGGCACAAAATCGAAGGCACGACTTTTTGCGGATCAACCGCCGACTTTTTCAGTTCAACGCGCGCCGGACTTTCGGGCAGTTGAGCGTGAAGACGTTTGGAAACGATGGCCCGAAGAAGAACCGTATCATAACGAAGTTGATGGGCTCTCAGGCCTTGCCACTGCAAACCGATTGGTCGTAAAAAATTGGCTGTCCGCCATCGCGAACAACAAGGAACCCCGCAGCTCCGGCTATCGCGCGATGAAATCATTGGAAATCATCCACGGCATTTGGGCGGCGGGTTTGACCGGTCAGCGAGTTCAGTTTCCGCTGATTGAACGGGAGCATCCCTTGGCGCCGACCGATTAATCTATTAATCGATCGTGATCGATTTTGGATCAAAATCGACGGGTGGATACTGCATGTTCAATTCGCGCAGTGTCCCGATGACGATCTGAGCCACGGCTAAATTGCGATACCATTTTCGGTCAGCAGGAATGACATACCACGGCACTGTTTCTGTGCTCGTTCGGCTGATTACATCATTGTAGGCGTCCATAAACTTCGGCCACAAGGCGCGGTCTTCGAGGTCGCTCGGATTGAATTTCCAGTTTTTCGCCGGTTCATCGAGTCGAGACTGAAGGCGGGCTTTTTGCTCATCGAGCGAAATATTGAGGAAAATTTTGATGATAGTTGTGCCTTCGTCAGTCAGCATTTGCTCAAAATTTCTGACGTGATCGTAACGCTTTGACCAGCGCTCTTCCGGATAAATGTCGCGAACCCGCACTGCCGTGATGTCTTCGTAATGGCTGCGGTTGAAAATCACCGTTTCGCCATTTCCGGGAGTCTCCTTGTGAACGCGCCACAAATAATCGTGAGCCAATTCCCTACTGCTGGGCCTTTTAAACGAGGCAACGCGAATGCCTTGAGGGTCCATTTTATCGAAGACTGCACGAATTGTGCCGTCTTTACCGCCAGTATCCATCGCCTGAAAAACGACGAGTAATTTGTGTTTTCCCTCGGCGTAAAGTCGCGTTTGCAGCTCGTCGATTTCGTCTTCGAGGCTGTCGAAAAGGTCCTTCCCTTCACTTTTGCTGACGGGGAAAAGTGATTCGTCACGCGTTGGCAACGACTTCAAATCTACCGGAGTTCCCGGAGCAATTCGATAAGGGTGATCGGCGGGATTCGGAACTTCGAGCAGACTTTTTGACATACGAATAACAAACGAAATTGCGGGCGATTCGTCAAACGAATGTCAGATCATTTCACGTCAGATTCTTCACGCGCCATTTTTAGAAGCTCGCGAAGGCGCTCTGGATCGGCGGACGAAGTTTTTGCGATGAACCCGCGGTTGTGGGCAAAATGAACGTCGTCGCAACTTGATTCCAACGCGGAATATTCCATGCGCTTGTTGTCGTTGAATCGGGATAGACCGTAGCCTTCACCGCGTCGGTCGGGGTAAACCATCGCGATAACCGATTCTTGTTTGCCCTGTTCTTCGATAAATTTTTCCAAACCGGAGGAGGCTTCTTCGGGCATTGGATCGGTTCGTGGCATGAACAACACTTCGAATTCGCCGACAGCAGAATCGATCGTCCAGAATTGCGCGTGTTCGCCTATGAATTTCAGTCGCTTACGTAAATCACGCAGATACACGACCAAATCTTCACCGATCATTCGCATGATTTCCCAAATCGGCTCACCTGGCTTCAGTTCCGTGTGTTTGGCAAAGCGCCGCAGCAACGTGATGTCGATTGGCGAATTCAGTTTCCACAGGGTCTCGCGATCGACTCCGAGCCATTTCGCGGTGTCGACTGGGCCGGTGCAATCAAATCGCTCCGCTGTTTCGAGCCACGCGCAGAAATTTTGTGCATCTTCGTAAAGCCCCTGATTTTGTAGCACCAGACTCAGCGCACAAATTGGCGGGCTGTCTTTTGGAAATTGGTGGTGATCAAAGTTATTGCGCTCGGGATCGTGCTCGTGGCCCACGTCGACGATGATCGTTCCGATGTCAGCAAGGTCTTCTTCAGTTGGTTCGCGGCGGACAATCGGCACGGCGTGCGAGTGAATCAGAACGCAGCAGGCGAGAAAATCGTCTTTGTGGGCGCCGCCCGGGTGGGTCAAAATTTGTTGGATGCTCATCGTTTGGTGAGCCTCTTCTCTCACACGATTGCCTGCGCGTCACCCCGATTTTTGAACGACGAAGCCTCTTTGGGAGTCTAAAGTTCCACGACCCATGTTTCCGAAACTTCTTATCCTTTTTATCGTCGTTCCGCTGATCGAACTGTATTTGTTCATGACAATCGGTGCTGAGATAGGCATTTTTCCGACAGTTGCGATTATCGTGGTGACCGGAGCCCTCGGGGCATGGCTCACCAGGCTACAGGGGCTGAAAACGTTGCGGAATTTTCAAAAAGCGACCAGTGAAGGCCGGATGCCGCATGAAGAAATTATGGACGGGCTGATGATTCTCGTGGCTGGAGCGGTTTTGTTGACGCCGGGGTTTTTGACTGATGCGATCGGATTTTCGCTGCTGCTTCCCCCGGTTCGCGCGGTGGTTCGCAAATTTCTCGGCGGGTATTTGAAATCACGAATTCACATCGTTGGAATGCCCACAGCAGATAATCCAGCTACCGCCCCACGTCGGGAAGATGTGGTGATTGAGGTGGAATCGGAAGTGATCGATGTTGATGTTGAAGTCGTGAAAGACCCGCAGCACTGATTTACGAACATACGGGGTTGGTTCATCGATCATACCCTATTGGTTCGTGGAACCCTTTCGAACATACCCTGTTGGATCGTGAAATTTTTCTGAGACGTTCAAAGAAAAGGATCGTGTTCATCGGCTTTTTTCTTCGGCAGATTTTCCGGCGGACTGTATGGCAAGGAAGTTTCGCTAAAGATCAGTTTTCCATCATCCACTGTCCAGAATTGCGAGTAGTAATAGGCGATTGTAATAACAAAATACTCGTAACTCCAATCGCCTACTAATGTCACGGTCCTGGTGCCTGCAATATTACGCAGAGCACTGTCGGTATTTTTCCACTCTACTTGGGTTGGTAATTCCAATTGAGTGTAATTTTTTGACTGTTTCAACTTCGCTTCCAAGAAGCTTGTAAAAACCTCTTCAGGAGGAAAAACATCGTAGACACCGCTGAATTCTAAAAAAATTAATCCGCTGAATGGTGAGTGATCGTCCCACTCTCTAAATCGCTCTTTCAATTCATCTTTTCGAGCGTTTTTAGGAAGGAAGAATAACTCTTCTTTTCCCGCCACAACTTCACATTCCAAAGCATCGGCTATTTCCGTCAACGCGAAAAAGTAGCTGTCGCCCCCATTTAGGTGAATTGTTTTCGAAGATGGCAAATTCATCTGTGGCCACGCTATATTTGGCCTGGTCCAGAAGTCTTCTCTTTCCACTCTCTTCTCGATCAATTCGTAAATCGTTTCGATTGCCTGAGTGCTGTGGATCTCAAGCTCAAGTTCTCTGGTTTCGAGGAATTCGATAGCGGTTGTTATACCTGTAACGTAATCTTCATTTTTATTTTTGCAGCCGTGCAGCATTATGGCTCCACAAATTATCACAAGGGTTAGGTGAGGCAGTTTCATTCAGTCTTCGTTTGATTTCCAAAAAATCACCAGCTTACTTGTTCGCAGCAGCAATCACATCAACGTGTGGAAGCATGGCTTCGATGGTGTCGTACATTTCTACGTCTCAATCGTCGGTCAGTGTTTTTACAAAACCATCGACTCGGGTGTGGCTGGATTCAATGTCGGGGCTGGATTGCGGGACGCCGGCGACGACTTTTCCTCCGGAGACGTCGCCGCTGTTGAGAATTTTTGTGGACGCCGTTGCATGGGACGTATCGAGTCCAATCAGACCGATTTTTATCGGTTCAGAATCCTGCGCCTTCGCACAAAATTCGATTGGGAGTAAAAAAAGTGCATAAAACCAAAGTGTAAGCGTCTTCATCGTTTAGGGGTTGTAACAGAAGGTGAACCTGTAGAGAATCTGAATCCGTGCCGGTTTTATGCCAGTGAACGGCTCCCTTGAACCTGTTTTTATTTTATGAATTTTAGCATTCGCGGAAAAGTTGCGATTCTCGTTGTCATTTCTGCAGCAGCGACTGCCTACCTTGTTGCCAATCGCTTGCTGGATAGCGCGACCTTTTTATTGAGAGATCATGAGCTGGTTGATCTAGGCGATGAATCAATTTTACGCGGTTGGGAGATTGTGGATCAAGTCGATGGCCTCCGTGAGGACATCACGAATTTGGGGTTGAGTCAGGAGTTTCAGGATGTGTTGTTGAATCCGAATTCGACGGATGAGCAGATCGAAATAACGGCCCGCAAGCTCTGTAGCCGCTACTGGAATCGACATTTACGAATCGATATCGTACCGGTTCAGGGAGTGAGAGCTGCAAATCCAATGCTGATTGAGGAAAAGGCCGTTTTGGCGGACACGGAGCCGTGGTTTCCTTCGCCGGAAGAATTTTCAAATACACGGCTCATGCTTTCACCGATCATGCGCCGAAAGCTGATTGTGAAAGAATTTGCCAATCAGGAAAATGTCGAAATAGAGGAGCCGGTGATTTGGGCAATGGTCCCTCTGGGGGCAAATCTTCTTCCTGAAGCGAATGTGAGCGTTGATAAGCCTGCGGTTCAGCTCCGATTTGTCCGGATCATGATGACGTTGTTTTCGGATGCGTCGTCGCGCCATTTGTTCGCGCTGCAGGATGCGAACGGCGGGGAGTTGTTGGCGCGTCCGGAGGAAACATTAAAAAATGATCCTAATGACCAAGTGTTCCTCGATTTCGCGAAGCGACATTACGTCCGCGAATATTTCGATGAACTGAAAAATCCTGAAACGGCAGTGGTTCACGCCGATGAACAGGAAGATCCTCGGGTTGATCGGGTGCCGATGGACGCCATTGATTCGAAACAGACGGTCGAACTGAATTCGAAATACTTTTTTTTGGAAGGCATTCCGAATGAAAACTTAGTTGCGGCAATCACTGCGGCAGATCCAGAGGAGTTGAAGCATCTTTTTAATCATTTGTCAGATGAATGTTATTTCGATGGGCGGTCGGGAACGCTGCGTAATAATTCCCGGGAGATGCGGTTTCTGTCGAGTTCGCGCGAGGGAATCGAACGGATGAAAGATAAAGTCACCACTGCTCTTCAGCACAAATTTAATGATCCAAAGATTGGATTTGAGTGGTGGGATAAGGCCCTGGACTGCCCTGATATTTACATCCGTCCGGTGCGGCTCAGTATCGGAAGTGCTGAAAATCCTTCGAATTATTTACTGCTTTACGCGGTGTTTGAGGATGAGTTGTCGTCTTCGATCCAGCATGAGATTTCGAGTCTGAAATTCATCGTTTTCCTGATTGCGGCAGGGGCTGGGGTGATCGCGTTTCTGGTTTCGATTCTGTTTATTCGACCGCTTCAACGAATGACCGAAACGGCTCAGCGGGTCACAGAAGCCGAGCCGGACCAGTTTCATGTGAATTTGGCCTCGCTGGCTCGCGAATTGCCAATTCGGCGGCGTGATGAAGTGGGCGACATCGCGCGGGCGTCGAAACGATTGTTTGAGGAGGTGATCGATTTTCACGGGCAGTTGGAACAACGGGTTTCTGACCGGACGCGAAAGCTGCACAAAGCTAATTTCGAATTGGAAGAGGCCTACGACAAATTGATGTCACTGCACCGGGAGAAGGATGCCTTTGTGGCGAAGGTGAGTCACGATTTGCGACAGCCACTCACAGTTATTTTCATGCAAATCGACGATCTCTTGATGTCGGATCTCTCTGAAGATCAGGAGCGCGGGTTGGTGAAAATTCAGGCTCAGGCGAAACGTGAGTTGGATCTTGTGAATGACATTTTGGATTATCAGAAAATTATCATGGGAGCAGATCCGCTTCAGCGTGAGCCGATAGAAATCTCCGAATTACTCGATGGATTGGAAGATGCACATGCTGGTGCAGCCAAGGCGAAGGCGATTGAATTTGAGAAGAAATACGATCCCGAAATTGGCATCATCACAGCGGACTCGAAACGTATTCAACAAGTGCTGAACAACTTGGTCGGGAATGCGGTGAAATTTACAAAAGAGGGCAAAGTTGAGCTGGAAGGAATTGCCCGAGAAATCAGTGGCGAGCAGTGGATCGAGTTTAGCATCAACGATTCCGGACGGGGGATGTCGCCGGAGGAACAGGCCAAAGCGTTTACGCCGTTTATTTCAACCCGGAAAGACAACCCAGGAGGCAATGGACTGGGGTTGTCGATTGCGAAAGAGTTGGTGCTGCAAATGGGTGGGCAGATTGGTTTCATTTCCGAACTCGGAAAAGGCACTCGTTTCACCGTGATGCTGCCGCGTGAGGCGACGGCGGAGAGTTATGACCGCAAGCCAGATGATGATCATCCATTGGCGCAGCGTCACAAATCCCCTGCAAAGAAAGTGTCTGCAAAGGTCCACGATCTGGAGTCACTGCCGGTCGCAGGATTTGATGACAATACCGCGCCGATTGCTCTGCCTGGCAGCACGATTTTGATCATTGATGATGATCCGGCTGTTCGGGAATTATTGCAGAAACTTCTCGAGACTGAGGGTTACACTGTGCTATCTGCCGAAAACGGCGATGATGGAATTGAAATCGCTCGGAAAGAAAAGCCGGATGCCATAACGCTGGATGTGGTCATGCCGGGGAAAGATGGTTGGCAGGTGCTGTCTGAATTAAAATCCGATCCTGACACGGAAACTATTCCTGTGGTGATGGTTTCGATCATGGCGAAGAACGAGCAGGGGCTGGCGCTTGGGGTGGAAGATTTTTTGGTGAAGCCGATTGATCACAATCGACTCAGCAAGGTGATGCAGCGGGTGACCAATCACGCGCCGCAGCGAAATATTTTGATCGTTGATGACGATCCGGATTCCCGTGAGATTCTCGGCAAAATATTGAGTGGGCAGGGCTGGTCTCCAGTTCTGGCGGGCGATGGAACGGAGGCGCTCGAAATTCTTCAAAAAACGAGGCCAGCAGCGATCATTCTCGATTTGATGATGGCGGGAATGGATGGGTTTGAATTTCTCAGCCGAATCAGTGATGACGCGGGATTGAAATCGATTCCCGTCATCGTCGTAACTGGAAAGAGCACCACGCCTGATGAGTCCGAATTTTTGAACGAACACGTCGAAAATATCATCAAAAAAGGCGACACCACGGCCCGCGAAGTGTTGGCGACGATTGCTGACAAAGTGAAGCAAAAGCCGAGTGCGTGACGTGCGAAATTATTTATCCCGGCTGGGGCTTCGCAGCGGATCAGGAGATCCTGTTTGGCGTTTTAGCGGCGAGAAAATGGCTTCGGATCCATCGGCTTTTGCGTGATAAACGAAATCCATCAGCTCACCGATCCGGCTTGGTGGGAAGCCATTGCCGCGTTCGAAAAACCAGTGCAAATACTCGTAAGGCAAATCGTAAATCGGACGCATCTTGTATTTTCCGAAGGGCATACGGTAGCGCGCCAAATCGTCGAAAATATCTGCCAAGTCGTCTCGCATCGAAGCTGCGATATCGATTTCCTGAGATTCGTCTTCTTCAGACATAAAACGTAAACAGGCAGGATTGTGAAATGTCTGATTCGGAATCGAAAGCGACGCCCTCGGCAATGAGAAGATCGCGCTTTACCCGAATGGGATTGCCTTCATTGGTTCCGGCAAAACCGCCGATCGACAAATTGCTCGTAACGACGCGATGGCAGGGAACTTCGGTGTAGGGATTCCGCTTCAAGGCCTGGCCAATGGCTTGAGCGGAGCGGCATCCGATTTCGCGACCGATATCTATGTAAGTTGTTACCTTTCCCGTCGGAATTCGTGTCACGGCTTCGTAGACACGTTCTTCAAAAACGGTTGGTTGGCGGTCAGTAGTCGCAGTCATCAGGGTAAAAAAACGATCCAACAGGGTCTGATCGATGATCGACCCCTGTTGGATCGTGAAAGCGAGAAATGTTACAGCTTGAACGGGAACGTCTGGCTGCGACTCGGCACAGTAAATTTGAGTGCTCTCAACTCACCTGGACGATTGAGAACGATCGTTTCACCGAGATTCAAATTAAAGGTCTTGGATCCCCACGGTCCGATTTTATCGATGAAGGTCTTTGAAAACGCGCCCTTCTTCCGTGAGACATTTGCTTTGTGGATGCCCTGATTTTTGAAGGTGATTGAAACTTGCTTTGCGGCAGGTGGCGGTCCTGGATTGAAAATACCGCCGCCTTGAACATCACGATCGGTCACGGTCAAATAAGTGCTGCCAAATGATTTGATGGTCAGTTCTCTTACCGAATTGAATCCTGATTTGTGAGGATCGTCGAACGCCCAGCTATCGCCGATTTGCGCTTTGAACTGTTCGCTGGCGTTGGCGCGAACGGTATCGATGTATTTGTAGCCGCGACCTTCATCGAGATATAGCTTGAGCGACTCGTTGCTCTTGTTGGAAACGTGGATGGTGCGCTGCTGAGGAACGATTGGCTTGGGTTTGATGCCCAGTTCCGAGTCGTTAATCGTCAATGCAGGGAGTGGGTCCCAACTGTTGATCTTGAGGTGCTTGATGATGTTTGCTCCGCCTTTGAACGGATCATCGATTCCCCAGTCATCGCCATTGTCGACGTCCCAGGATTTTTTTCCTCCAGCAGGAACGAGATCTTCGTAGTGCCAACCGCGGCCATGATCGGCATAAACGCCGACCGGCTCTGAAGAGTAATTGGTAACTGTAATTCTCTTCTGCAAAATCGGAGGAGGTCCGCCGCCGTGGCCAAGGTCGCGGTCAGTAAGGACGAGGGTGTTGCTACCTCGGCTTCTCACTGAAATTTGCTTGATGATCTGAACGCGGTTTGAATGAGGATCTGCAAATCCCCAGTCGTCGCCGACGTCGGTTTGAAAACGTTGAACGCGACTTCCTGCGCGAATGGTTCCCTCGTATGACCAGCCGCGACCGTCGCTGGAATAGAGTTTTACGTTGTCAGTTGACGTGTTTTGGACGGTGACTTCGGCAGCGGTGGCCGAAGTCACGCCGAATGCGAGCATGAGCATCGCGCGAGTAGTAGTTTTTAGGAAGGTCCTTATAATTTTTTAGATGGCTAAGATGAGAGGATATCGGAAAAATGCAGATTTCGTAAGGAAAAAATCGAGTCTGATTTCCATCTGCGGGATTTCATCCGATTTTATTTCCAAGCGAAGAAAGGGAATCGAAAGTTTTTGTTGCTCAGGAGGCTTGATTTGGTGACTCAATTGGGTTGAATTGAGGTTCATGAATTTTCGCCCGATTCCCACACCCCCTGAGCTGTTTCGTCAGTTCGAAGCCGGGGAGATGAGCAGGGAGGAACTTCAGGCCGCGATGGCAATTCATGCTCGGGGTCTGATTGATGAGATGTTGGAGGAGCGGAAAAATCCGATCACGGCATATTTGGAAAGAACTCGAAATCGGGCGGCGGCTCGTCGTTGGCGGCAAAGGATTGGCGTGGTCCGGTTGCGTGAAGTTCTTGAGGCGCTGGCATTCATCGAAGCATTTCCGCCTGCTCAAATTTTGTGGAATGCCGGTCATATGGATGTTCCACTGCATTGTTTTTTCCGGACAAAGCACGAGCCGATTTTCAAAATCAAACACATCGAAATCGAGCCGATGCGGGTGTTGGTTCGGTTGGAGTATGGCGAGGCGAGTAAAGAGCAAATCAAGCGGGAAGAGATCGTGTTGCGCCGTGATTCCAAGTTACGACTGGAATTGGCGACCCGCAGGGAGGTGTGAGTCAAAATGTCACGACATTTTGTCGCTATGGGATTTAAATTAGCGTCAATATGACTCTAATTGCGCAAAGGTTCGGCTGGTGAGTTTTGAGGTAATCGACTGATAGTAAGTGTATTGAGGATTACATTGCAGGAGTGGTATCTTTTGTGCGTTTATGAGGAGAAATTCGAAGTTTAATTCCTAATTAAAACTCAAAAACAAAAAAGAAGCTATGAAACTCACTCGCTATCACAATAGCCCCCTTGCCAACTCGTTTGCAGATTTGGAATCACTTTTCAACGTTTCGACGTCCGGAGTCTCGCCGTTTTTTGATTTCGTCAATCGCGTGGCCCACGTGGCAAACGATCCTCCGCGCAGCAATCACGCGCTTTATGAAGATGACGATGCTTTTTATGCCCGATTTGATCTGCCGGGAGTGAAAAAAGAAGAACTGTCGGTCGATTTGAATAGTCGCCAGCTTGATCTCGCTGTGCTGCATGATGTCGACCAGGGCGATGACACCAAGCGCGAAGCGACATGGAAACGGTCCTTCACCGTCCCGGAAGGGATCGACTCGGTAAAGGTGAATGCAAAATTGGAGGAAGCCGTTCTTACGATCACGCTTCCAAAAGCAGAGGCCAGCAAGCCTCGTTCCATCGCAATCGATTGATTTTTCGCCCTTTTAAAAAACCAAAAAATTACCCAAACCCAACTTTAAGAAAAAATGAATACAGTTACTCAAGAAAAAGACACAGCCAGTTGCACTGCCGCAAACAGCACGAATTGCGTGGCACCAACAAACCGCGACGTAAAACCCAAATATGCTGTTACGGAGACGGAATCGGCTTTCGAAGTGAGCGTTGAGGTGCCCGGCGCAAAGCGAGAATCCGTAGAGATTGGCTTTGATGGCGGTGTCCTCGATATCACCGCTTCGCGGACGGATTCGATCCCGGAATCATGGCGACCGTTGGGCTCCGTTGTTTCTCGCCCCAATTACCGACTCAAATTTTCAGTCGCTGATTCGATCGACGCTGGCAAAATTTCAGCCTTGGTGGAGAACGGCATTCTCAAATTGAACCTCCCTCTGAAAGAAGCGGTCAAACCGCGGTCGATCTCAGTTAATTGAGAAAAAAATGATTATTAGGGTTTCCCGTTAGTGGTTCCGGGAAGTGCAAGGTGGACAGCCCCGTTCAGTTTGCTGATCGGGGTTGTTTTTTTGTGGCTTCTTCCATTTTTTTCCTGCTACAATGAAGGCCTCACGAGAATATTTATTGGATTGGTGAAGGGTTATTTAAAATGCGGAAAGGCGGACGTGTTGTGGCTGGTTGTGATGACCGGCTGCGTTGCGCTGGCTTTCCATGGTGGGCTTGTAGCTGCTCAGGAAACTGCTCCACCTCCTAATGGTCCTCCGTCGCTTCCGCCCGGAACTAAAACTGGTTTTGAAGGCGGGCGTTCGAAGGCGACGGAATTGCTCGGCAATCCTCAGCTAACAGCTGCAAAAATCGTGACCAAGGGAGGTAATATCGTTACGCGAAGTGCATTTCAGTCTGTGGCAGAAGAAGTTAGAAGAGAATTTCGGAGCTTTTTGAAAGTCCCTAAAAAAGACTCAGCTCTGAATGAAATAGTGATTCCAATAGAAATTCACCTTTCTGGTAACCCCACGGATGTAATATCCGGGCCGGATATGAGGAGGGAAGTTGTGGTGCAGGCGAACACCCAATTCAAAATCCTTCTCTATTGTAAACTTCATGAATCATTCAAGGGAGCCAATTTCGATAAAGAAATGCTCCATGTGCTTTTGTTGCACCAGTTACTTCGCATTCACATTCCTGACTCAAGAACATTACCGGGAGCTGCCGTCGAGGTGCCTGAATGGCTGGTGCGTGGGTTTTATCAGCATTTGTTATACCGTCGAAGCAGTAATCAGGGGCAGGATGCTGCCGGAATTCTGGAAGGCGGCAATGCAATGGGGGTCCATGAGATTTTGGAGACTGAAAATGCCGATTCGTTGGACCCAATCACCCGGGGAATTTTTGATGTGTCGGCGGGAATGTTGGTGCGCGCCCTGCTTGAGCAACCTGACGGAAGACCCAGTTTTCAGCAAATGTTGTACACCTACACTCGGGAGTTCACGACGAAAGGAAGCGATCCGACAGCGCGTTTGAGGCAGCATTTTCCCGGAATGCGGGAAAGCGTCGGGGCGCTCGATAAATGGTGGACCCTGCAACTTGCGACGATGGGGGAGCTCACTGCGTTTGATTTTTATTCGGTGGCCAGAACCCAGCAGATTCTTGATGCAGCGACGTTTGTCGTGATTCGTGATGATGGTTCTCCCGAGGAAAAAAAAGGGGTCTTAAACAAATTCCGTTCACAAGAAAAAGAAGCGCCCAGCGTCATGACATTGAGTATTTCTGAGTTTTCGAAATTCATCGATCGGGACGATCTCAGCACGGTGCTTTTTGAGAATATTCGTTCCGTCAAATCCGTCCACCTTCGTGGATTCCCCCTGTACCACGACCTTGCTGAGCGCTACGAATTTCTATTTCAGAAAATGATCGCCGGACACAAAAATGGAATCGCTGCAGAGCTGAAAACTCTGGAAAAGCTCAGGCTTGATATCGATACAACGATGGAGCGGGTCAATGATGTGATGAATCATTTTGAAGCCACTCAGGCTCCAGCTGGTGAAGGGGAGTTTGACGGTTACCAGAAAATGCGCCGGCGCATAGAGCGAATGCCGCCGCCGAAGCGGAATGACGCGATTTCAAAGCACCTCGATCAGCTTGAGAAAGAGTTCGAGTAAACCAGATTGGGGTGTCACACTTTCTCTGTTGGAGAAAAGATATATATGAAACCGCAATTTAAAGCCTCTTTTGACTAAAGAGGCTGTATATTTCAGAAATGTTAAACAAATTGGAGTGCTTGTAAGTCACTTGTGAAAGACGAGTTATCTATTTTTTGAGATGAGCAAAGACGCCATGAAGATTAATCTGCCGCCACCGCCGCAGAGAAAATCTGGCCGTTCTAAAAAGAGCGGGTGGATCGTTTTTGTCGTTATTGCTCTCATTCTTGGCCTTGGTGGCGGAATTTATTTAGGGCAGCAATTATCGGGAAATCCGGTCGTTTCAGGGAATACGCCGGATCCGGAAACGACGAATGCGCCCGTAAGGAGTCGTGAAGATATTCAGAAACTGTTATCGGATGCGGAAACTGCCGTTGCGGACGGGCTTTGGGTAGAAGCGCGTGATCTGTTTAATGAAGTGCTAAATCGTGACCCGATAAATGAGCGGGCAAAAATTTCATTGCCATTTGTGGACCGTCATTTGGAAGGTGCTCGCGGTGGTTTGAACGTGACGACCTCCCTTGAAGGCGCAACGGTCAAAGTCGGTGATCGGTTGACGGGAAAGACCCCCATAAAGTTTGATGATATTCCACTCGGGAAATACAAAATCGTGATTCAACACGAAGGATATGAAGTCATCACGCAGTCCGTTGTAATCAGTGAAAACAAAGTGACTCAATTGGCCGATGTATCGTTGATCAGGAGTTCAGGAAGTCTTAATGTTTCCAGTGAACCAAAAGGGGCTGAGTTCAGGCTTTTAAAAACTTCAAAAAGGGGTGAGCCGCTCAAAGGTTTCATTCAAATGGGGACCACCCCTGCAAAATTGGAAGAATTGGAAGCTGGTGATTATCGGATACTGGTTCAGAGTCCGGGCTTTCCGGAATACACTGAGCAATTCAAAGTGGAGCACAATCGCAGTTCGTCCGTCTCTGCAGTGTTTGCCAACAAAGCGCTCAGCGTGACCAGCGACCCAAGCGGCGCTGAAGTTTGGCTTCGACTGGAAGGTGAAAACGATTTTTCAAAGCGGGGCGAAACTCCCATTGCCTTGCAGAAACTCCCCATCGGTTTGCATCAGTTGGAAGTGAAATACAAAGACTGGGTTCCGATTCGTCGAACGGTGAAATTACTCCCTGATGTGACGCCAAGTCCCATCGATATCGAATGGAAACGAAGCATGGTCACTCTGGTTTCAGAGCCCTCCGGTGCTGAAATCTACCACTACAATCGTCGGCTTGGAAATGGCAGCGAAGTGACGCCATTTACGGTCGAGCTTCCTGAAGGTGAGTATGATTTGACTGCGATTCACAAAGAATTGGATCCCACCGAAGCAACGGTGATGGTGACTGGGAATGAAGAAGGATCGCTTCGAAAAGAGTTTAAATTCGAATACGGAGCCGTTTCGATTTCAAGTGAGCCCGGTGGTGCTGCCGTTTTTTCCAATGGCAAGCGAATTGGCGTCACGCCATTGAAACGGCCGTATGTGAAACCGGGGCTTTACACATTCACGCTCAGTAAAAACGGATACACTTCAGGTAGAGTTTCCGGACAAGTGGGGTTGAACGATGAGTTCGTTTTTAGCACACGGCTGAAATACAATCCGGCGCCGAAAGAGTCGCAGGACTTCACCAACAGTTACGGCCACAATTTTGTTTGGATCGCAGAACTCGGCGGTTGGGTTGGCACCCATGAAGTGACGCAAGCGACCTATCGTTCCGTGATGAGTGAAAACCCGAGTCAGTTTAAAGGCGACAATCATCCTGTTGATAGCGTCTCATGGTATGCAGCTACGGAATTTTGCAAGAAGCTGACGATCAACGAAGGCAGTCGTGATGCGATTCCACGCGGCTATGTTTACAAGCTGCCGACCGACGAGCAGTGGAGTATTTTCGCTGCTAGATCGCCGCTCAGTCAGGCCGTTACGAGTGTCGATTCGCGTCGCCAGAGCACCGAGCCCGTTGGCCGATTGCAGCCGAACCAGTATGGGCTCTACGATGTTCGGGGAAATGTTTGGGAATGGTGTTCCGATTGGTATTCGTCACAGGTCATCAAACGTGCACGGGACGCTGGCACATCAGTCACCGAAAAGTGGATGGGCACCGATCGAAAAGTCCTGCGTGGTGGATCATGGAACCGTTCTTCGGACGCTGATTTGAATCTCAGTTATCGCCTCCCGGTTCGGCAAGGAAGCGGAGATCGTTACGACATTGGTTTCCGGGTCGTGCTGATGCCGGAACGCTAATTTTCGAACAGACAGGGTTGATTCATCGAACGTACCCTGTTGCTTCGAGAAGCCATTTCGATCTAACCCTATTGGTTCATCGAACAGACCCTATTGGTTCGTGAAACCTCAGAGCCCCGCGTAGAGTTTACTTAATCGGCGGGAGTGTTCGTCGTAGGCAGATTCGAACATTTCTACGGCGCGCTCGGCACCGACTTGATTGGCTGCTGTGAGAACGGTTGGCGGTTGCCCTGCGGCCGCGAGACGCTGAGCGACTTCGGCTTTAATCGCGTTCACAATCATAGCTCCACCGATGGTTGATAGCGGCGCAACTTTGCCTTCGACGCCTTCGATTTCAACGCTGGCATCGCCAACAGGCGCGCCGGTATCGAGAATGATTTCGGCGTAGTCCGTTAGTTTTTTGCCGTCTTCGGTTTTTGATTCGCTGGCGTCGGAGTGAACTTTGCTGACCAGAGCGACAACATTTTTAACGCCACGTCGCTGAAACTCAGCTCCTATTTCGACGGGAACGATATTGGTCCCGCTCGATGAAATAATCAGTGCGGAATCAGCAGGCTTGAGATCAAAATTTCGTAGAATTCGCGGAGCGAGCCCGCTTACGTTTTCGAGAAACATCGCCTGCCGCTGGCCGTTCGCGCCGACGACTCCATTGTGAAAGGTGAGTGACAGCTCGACAATTGGATTGAACCCGGTGAACGAGCCGTAACGAGGCCACATTTCCTCAACCATGATCCGGCTGTGCCCTGATCCGAACAAGTGCACCATTCGACCCGCCAAAATAGTTTCGGCGAAAATGTCGGCAGTGCGCTCGATCTCCGCTTTTTGAGCACGGACCGTTTCGATAATTCCGGCACAGTTTTCGAGATAGGTTTCAGAGGGCGTCATTGTTTAAAACCTCACCCGAAATACTTCCGCTGCAAATCACGATCCGGTTCTTTTCCATTCAAGCTGACAGTGATGACGACAATTGCAGAAACCACCACTGCCCAAATGAATGGGTGGAGCCCGAGCAGGAGGTATTCACTGAATTCTTCGTGAACGACTCGGCCGATGGAATACAAGACGAGAATGACAACGCCGCCGCTGATCATTCCTGTGATCGCTGCCATGTCGGTCATTTTTCGCCAATAGAGAGAAAAAACGATGGGTACAAGAAAGCATGCCCCGAGGCCGGCTGATGCAAATACGATGAGGGTTTGGAGAAAGTCCGGCGGATTGATGGCGGCAATCACAGCAAGGAAACCGACAACGATGTTAACGGTGTAAGTCATCGTTTTGAGCCGTTTTTCCGAGGCGTTGGGATTGATGTGCTGCTGGTAAATATCGCGAACGATGCTAGAAGAAAATAGTAGTAAGAAACTGTCCACGCTGGACATCACGGCGGCAAAGGGAGCCGCAACTAGCAGCCCGGCAAGCCAGGGGACGCCGGCGGCTGCGGTGACTGTGGCGGCCATATCCGGCATGATGCGGTCGGGATCAATTTCCATCCCCGGCATGATGGTTCGCGCCGAGGTGAAAATCAGAACGAGTGGAAAATAGATCAGCGTGAAATAGACAGCGACCATGATGATGGAACGTCGCAAAACCGTGGTGTTTTTGTAGGCCATCTGACGAACCATATAACTCGGTTGTCCTGCACCACTGAAATTCCAAAAAACGAAGAAACTGAGCGCGAGCATCACGGGCAAAAATCCCTGGAGTTTTTTTGGATCAGGCCCTGGTGCAGTGAGATAAACGCCTTTTTGACCGGCTCCGTAGGCATAGGGCGTGCTTTCAATAACGCGGGCTCGAACGTTGGTTTCGAGTTGGTTTTGAACGCTGACTATTTCAGAATTGGTTGTGAGGATCAGGACTTCGATCGGCTCCGCGGTTTCAGTTTTTCCCGGTTGAAAAATAGCAGATTCCTTCAGCCGCATTGTCTCGGACTTACTGTTGACCCAGCTGCCTTTGCGAACCGTGGATCCCGAAGGGGAGGGGTTATCAAGATACAAAATCGCTTTTCCGTTTTCGGGTGGAGTCATCTCAGCCAAAGTTTTCGTGGCGTTGCCGAGCCCTCCCGTTAGCTGGAGTGTCAGGACCAAAAGTATGATGACGCCCACCACCATCACGAGTCCCTGCATGACATCGGTCCACACGACCGCGCGAAATCCGCCGAAGGTGGTGTACAAAATCACGGAGACCGCAAAAAAGATCAGGCAGAGCAGGTAGTCTCCTTCGCTCTGATTGACCCATGGGATTTCCGAAACCACTCCAGTCATCCAGTTGGCGCTTTGCTCAAAAACGGCAACTCCGTCCAAAAGGGTGGCCATGATTTTTGCCCCGGCTTTGAACTGCGCCACCAGGAAGAAAAACATGAAGAAAACGATTAGTAGCGTCGCAATTTGTCCGACCCTTCCGCTGGCGAAACGATTCCGCATCAGCTCGGGAACGGTGATGGCGTTGCTGATTCGACCAACTTGATTGATCCGCTTCGCAAACAAACTGAGTGCGACCACCGGCGTGACCATGTAACCGGCGATCCACCAGGCAAGGGACCAGCCGTGGGTATAAATCAGAGCGGGAAACCCCATGAAACTGCCGCCTGAAGCTGCCGTGGCAGCATAAGTCAGGGCAAAAGCCCACAAACCGATTTGACGGTTTCCGAGAAAATATTCTTTCATGAATCCGCCGGCTTCGACGGTGTTTTGCTTTCGGTTCGCAAATCCGGCGAGCAGAAATACGATACCCAGGTAAATTCCAAAACTAACGAGTGCTGCCATAAGAAATAAAGGATTAGGGGTTCAGGTGGCAATCAATCAGTTTTCAGGATCGGCGTCCAGTTCGCCTCTTAAGTCGGTGTCTTTCATGACTCGTGTCGCAAAAAAGACAGCAACCCCGATCGCAAGCAGCCATGGCAGAGCGATCCCAAACACAACCCAGCTCGGCATTCCAAACAATACCGGGACCTTTGTTTCCCCGGGCAGGTAGCCCAGCCAATAACTGACCAGACCAACCCAGGAGAAAAAGAAAAGCCACGTCCCGAGTATGAATTTGAGCTCACGCTTGGATTGGGTAAATGACTCCGCTAAGGTTTCGGTGGGAGCACTGGAATTTTCGGAACGAGGTTCCGGCTGATCGTCTACGGACATGGCAAAGATTTTACCATCGCGAAGGCAATCACTGGAAGGGAAAAGTGCGCCGCAGTTGCGCGTTTTCGGACTTGAAATCTCACCATTATTCAGGGAAAATAATATTTAAGTTTTCTTAAGTATTATGCCTGCTGCAAAAATTCACTTCTCGGAACATCCCAACTGGTGCGCGATGGGCGATGGGCGATGCCGTCGATCGGCTCGATTCGATGCTTGATCAGCTCGAAAGTCCCGAGAAACCAATTGAACAGGGTTCGAGTGATGAACCAACCATATCTCTTCACGAGCCTTTTGTTGTCACTGGCCGTGTGAATTTGCAACTCAGTGAATTGATTGAATCGGATCTTTTGAATGCACTTCACAAGCATTCAAAATCGGGCGCGGCAGTGGCGATGGTCGCTGATGAAGATGATCGAATTTTGGAATCGCTTTGCGAAGCAGTCATCATGCTCTTCCCGGTAGAGCCTGACCGGAGGCACGAGCCGGAGCTGCCCTTTTCGTGGGCGCCGGCTTTGCGTCGTTCCATTGCTGAGTCTCATTTGGAAGCGGGATTGCAGCGGTATTTGCTGATTGACCAGTTTCACCTCATTTTGACTGCGTCAGAGAAAGACCAGCGGGCCTTTGGTCGCGTATTACGTCAGTTGGCTGCGCTCGAGACCGTCACAGTGATTGCACGGCGTCAACGATACCGCCATGCAGGAAACGGCGGAGTTGCTTGGATTTGTCGAAATTGAAAAAGAAGAGCCGTCACCGATGATGCGGCATCACGTTCGGCCGGAAGTTGAGGTTGTAAAACTCAACACGCGTGGGTATCGCCGGAAGCGAAGGGCGGCTTAAACCGGAGTGGCACTCGCGGGATGTATCACGGGTACTGCCTTGATGGCAGTTTTTGGAGACCCTGGGGAACAGGCTCCGACCTTTGCAATGGTTGATTCTTCAACCCGGACGCTGTCGGTTGAGCAACCCCAGAGCGCGCAGATCGAAGAAATCAATCCGCAAGGGCAGGCGAATGAGGCATCCGATTTTTCGCTTCCCACACCTCCTGTCGATGAGCCCATTCACCCCGAGTTGACAGACGTTGCCGAGACCGGTCCTGATCCTGAAGTGAAGCTGGTCGATGATTAGAAAGCGCCGTCCAACCTTTCAAAATCGGACATGTTGTACTTTGTTGCCGAAGCCTATTGCTTTGGAAATGGCGTCGATACCGATTTGGAAAAGGGGATCAACTATTTGAATCAGGCCTACAACTTCGGAAACGGGAAAGCGGCAAATCTTCTGGGCACCTGCTATTCGAAGGGGCTTGGAGTCGAAAAAAATCTGAATCGTGCATTCGAACTGTACGAAGAAGCTGTGAATCGTGGTAGCGTGCATGCCTTTGGAAACATTGGAGTACATTATTTACGAGGTTGGGGCTGTGAGTCTGATGCAGATAAGGCCAGTGCGATGTTTGTTAAAGGAGCTGAGGAAGGTGATCCTGTTGCGGCGCTTTATCTCGCTAAATGCCTCGAGACTGGAATTGGAAACAACGGAAAGCCCGATCTTAAAGCGGCTCAACGTTGGTATGTTGAAGCTGCAAAAAATGGGAACGAGGGAGCGCTTTCGTGGTGCCGCGAAAACGGCGTCAAGCTTCAGAGCTAGATCAAACGGCAACCGGTTTTTTGTCAGCCGTTGGGCCGGGGCGGTTTAGATGAAACCAGCTCAGTATGATGAGCAGAAGCGCCAGAATCAGCCAGATCTGCCAGTAGGAATCGGCTTCGGTATGCTGTTCGACCAGTTCACCTTCAATTGCATCTAGGTCAGAATGAGATGTTGCTTGTGTAAAATCAGCTTCCCTCGTGTCGGCAAAATGTGCAGCCGCGGTGAGCAGTTGATTTTCACCCTGCAGCACCGTGAAAAAGCCAGGCCGATCCGGTGACGTGAGTAATGCGGCCTGCGAAAGTTTTACTTCGCGAGTTCCTGTGATGGTTTCGTCCGGTCCGGTAATTTGCTCGGTCAATGTCAGCGGAGATGCCCCTTCTCCAAATTCGAAACTCAACGGAACGGACTGAGTTATTTCGTAGTTTTCAGTTTTACCTGCGATTTTCTCCTGTCGTAAATCCTCCACGAAGCGGTGCAGCATGACGATAAAGGCGGGTAGACGTCCGGCGTTCGAAGTGGTGAAATCAAAATTCAAAAACAGTTGTCGCTTCCCTTCCAGTGTCCGGAAAAAAATCAGAGCCCGATCTCCTTGCCAAACCAAAACCGAATCGCGTTCGTCCCACGGAATTCCGGGAGTTTGTCGGGCAATCAAACCCTGCCAGTTCAGACCTTCCACATATTTGTGATTCTCCGCCGCAATACGACCCTGCATGAAGGTTCGCGGCACGTTTTGCTGATTCAAAAGGACGACAGCACGCGGTGGTTGAGTTGAAGGATCGAGTGGATCATACGAAGCCAGAATCAAATCCGGCGGGGTTTCATCATCAGGCTCGATCACGTTTTCAAAACTTCCGAGCACATCAGCAAACGCAGCATCCAATTTTGGCGTGCCGACTTTAGCAATCGCAAAGGGCTTAGGTTTTGGCAAAACAGCTGGCAACTCATCGTCCAACGCGAACGCATCAGGATCCATGCGAAGAACGATCCGCTCAGCTCCTTCAGGGAATTTTCCTTGAAGCGATCTCGTCTCGCCCGCTTCCAGCGTAATGGTTCGCTTGGCCGTTCGTTGATTCCCCGACTGCATCAGCCAGTCACGGCTTTGTTGGGTATCGGCATAATTCCGAACAATGGCCCGCCATTTCAATTCGCCGTTTTCATCAGGCGCGATGTCCATTCCGGCAAACCCGACATTGTCCCGTTTCTCACCGACGGCGAGTAATTTGGCGCCGTAAGCCAGTTTTTCGATTTTGTGATCGCTCGCGTAAATCAATAGCCCAGTTGTCTGCGCGAGGCTGCGACCGACTCGTAGCGCTGAACCCGGATCATGAGCGCTGCCGAGCGGTTCCCAATCCTGCAAGGCGACAAGAAGTTCAGGAACGTCCGTGCCGTTGTAGATTGGCTCGCCATCCATCCGTGAATCGAGAACGACGTATTCGGTCGTCTTTGCGGCCAGGCTCAGTTTGGTCAATTCAGTCTCCAGTTTCCTGGCCAATGGTTCGCGAAAAGCGCTCATTGAAGCTGACCCATCCAGGACAATCGCAATCCGTTGAATCGACTCCGGTTTCACCCAACGTGGTTGTACTAGCAGCCAGGTCAGGCCGAGAATAGCGAGCAATTGTAGCCAAAGTGGAATGGAATTTCGCAAACGCTCAAAGCGTCTTCCACTCAGGCTCTCCCGTTTCATCTGCTCCAGCAAAAACAGAGTAGAGATCGTCACCAACTTAGACTGACGCTGCAAAAAATGGATCGCAAGAATCAGCGGAATCCCAAGGAGGGCCCAGAATCCGGCGAGGTTGGCGAAGGTGAGTGACATGCGGAATTTATTTAAAGAATTTCAATCACAGAATTTGGGATCGCCTCCGCCTGCATCGCCAGTTGAAAGTTAAACTCGCCGGGCACGCGGGCGACTGCGATGTCGTATTTTCGGCACAGGGTTTTCCAGATTTCGAAATGCCGTTTGTAGGCGTTCAGATATTTTTGCAATAGGCCGCGTTCGACTCGGTGGGGATGCTTCAGACGTGACTCCGCTTCGACAAATTCGTAATTCCCATCCCAATCGGGGTTTGCCTCCGCTTTCACAAATGGAGCTAAAACAAGGCCGCGTCCTTTGTTTCGGGTCAGTGCACGGAGACACCGATCCGGGCTTTCTGTAAAAAGCAGATCGCTGATGAAAACCCGCATCGATTGAGCGCGAAACGGCAAAGGCCGAAGATCCGGTGAAGCCGCTGCCGGGGTTTCGGGCATGATTTCGACCCGGCGCGTCCACGCGTGGCCATGAACGGCATCATCACTAAGCCGCTCGAAAGAATCTCCCCGAACAATACTGCAGGAAATCGAAGCTCCGCTGCGAATTGCTGAATAAAAAACAAAGTAAAAAAGCTCAAGCGCACGTGTCTGTTTCTCCGGCTGAAACCACATCGAGTCCGACACGTCGAAGACCAAATCGATCATCGGCCGAACTTCCTCACGATAAAGCTTCATCGAATAACTGCCCGTCCGCGCGTAGGCCTGCCAGTTAATATGGCGGGGGTCATCACCCGGCATATAGGAGCGGTGATCTTGAAAATCCAGCGACGAACCCACGCCGCTTCCCGTGAAATCACCGGTCTGCCCGCGCCACACCCGATTCTGCAACGGCAGCTGAAACACGTCCGCATACGCTCGTGCCTTGGCCGAAATTTCGGAGAGTTTTTCTTGGGTAATGGTCAGCATAGAAACGGCGTCGGATTATAAAAAAACGAGACTCACTTGGTGCTCTCCGGAATGATCTGGCGTTCTGTTTGTTCAATGATGTCCTCGACATTACCATCTCGAATACCAACGAACGTTTCACGCATTCGTTTGAAAATTGGACCCGAACGAATCGCCGGAACCAGCAGGCTGAAAAACAGAAAAACAAGCGATGCGATCAAAAAGTAGGGCTCCTCATTATTCCCCCACGTCACCGAAAACATATTCACAAATGGAATCGGGAAACACATGTAGAGCAACGGGTTGAGAGATCGTCCGAATAATTCCGAGGCCACAATTGAAACAAAAAATGCTACGGCAAAAACGCAAACTTGAATCAGCACGTAGAGTCCAAAATAAAATTGCGAATACGTCACTGGATAGAAGAAAAGGTGAATAATCAGAAGGGGAAAGGTGACCGCTGCGATGGCGCTCACCGTCATGATCCAGCTTTCCATATCATCAAAATTCGAAGTGTCGATGTGAACGAAAATCCCTACTATTAGCAATACGGAACAAAGGACAAAATATCGCAGCCCGGTATGCCATCCCGGCGTCAAAAAGCCGGCGGCCATTCGAGTCAGAAACAATTTCGAGAACGGTCGCAAAACACCCGGCAGAACCGAGGGGCTTTCAGTAATGGAATCGATGCCGACGAGCAAAATTACGATCGCAGTGAGAGCGATTACGAATTCGGAATTCACTCCAATAAATGGAAGGAGCAGCATCACTACAATGAAGATCAGCGAAATGATTCGCTTCCGTGACGAATGGTTGGCCGACTCCGGAGCGATTCGGCCGGCCCCTAAATCCAACAAATAATAAGTAGCGTAAATAACGGCGATAACCGCCCCAACCGTCTCCCAAAATTGAATTCCCGATCCCACGCCCGAGTAGCGGTTGAATTTGGTTTCGACCACAAAGACACCGACGATCATTGCCCCGATCCCTGCTCCGATTAGAAGCGCGACTCGCAGAATAACAGATTTGAATGACGAAAACCCAACCGTCACAGCAGTGAGCAAACACGTTCCCAACATTACGTACAAAATGCCTTCGAGATCTTTGAAGAGGTCGATGCCACCCTGGAAATAGCGCATGACGACATACGGCAAAATTCCAGTGAGCAACAACATGCTCTGGGCGACGATAGCCGCCCATTTTCCGAAGGCGATTCTCCATGCTCCCAGCCGAGTGAGCTGAATCAAGTCCATCGTATTCAGGCTGTATTCCGAAGAAAGCGCGCCGAATCCACGAATGGGCTGAACCACGAGCATGGCTACGATCACAAAAAACCAGAAAAATCCTGACGTTTCCGATCCCCCGCCATTCATGCCAAACAGCATGCAAAGAATCATGAACGCCTGAAGTAAAATGAACGCGACGGTGAATAGATTCGTCCGCATCCCCTGGCGGAGTTCCTTCACGAGCATCGGGCTCAGTTTATCAGAAAAATCCACCAAATGCGCAGCAGGCGAAACTTCCGGGACTTGTGGAGTAAGAGTTGTGACGGCTTCAGACATGATTTAAAAACGGGGAAGTAATGGTGAGGGATGATCTGAGGTAGGAATTTCTTAAAGAGGGAATTTTGCGATTCAATAGGGTCTGTTCATCGATCCAACAGGGTGCGTTCGATGAATTAGTAGGGTTGGTTCGTAAAAGTCTCATTTCACAGTGGTTCCCCCAGCAGCTTCGATTTCTCCTAAAATTTCGATGAACGCGTCCTCGAGTTTGCGTTCTTCGCGGTGGAATTCAGTGACTTGAAGATCGTCGTTGATCATTCGTTTCAAAACGGTCGCGACTACATCTCGCTCAATGGAATCAATCTCAATTCGGCCGCCTTGTTTGGTGGCTTCTTTAAAAGTCACGTTCGGCGCCATCGTTGCCCATTCCTCGAGCTTCTCGATGTCGGCTGCGAGGTTCACGTTCACGACGGTGATACCTCCAGCGGAATGTTTGAGGCTTTCGGCGGTGCCATGCTTGATGATTTGACCGTTGTTGATGAACAGTAGGGTGTCGCACATTTCACCGAGCTCGGAGAGGATGTGGGAGCTGATGAAAACGGTTTTTCCTTCGTCGGCAAGAATGCGAATGAGGTGCTTCAATTCGACGCGGGCTTTCGGATCAAGCCCGGCGGCAGGTTCGTCGAGAATCAGCACTTCGGGATCGTGAATCAACGCACGACCGAGGCAGAGCCGCTGGCCCATGCCTTTGGAAAGTTTGTTGATGAGACGATCGCCCAGGCTGGTCAGATCGGTGAAGCCCATGACGTCCTGGACTCGTTCGGCCCGTTCCTGGCCTTTGTAACCCAGCGCTCGGGCAAAAAAGTCGAGGTATTCGATCACGGTCATGTTCGAATAGGTGCCAAAGTGATCTGGCATCCATCCGATTTTGGATCGGACCTTCGCAGGGTATTGCACGACATCGATTCCACCCACTTTCACGATTCCCCGATTGGGATAATCGAGAGTCGCAATGATACGCATCGTGGTTGTTTTACCCGCGCCGTTTGCGCCGACAAATCCGACGACCTGGCCAGCATCAACGGAAAATGAGACTCCATCGACAGCTTTCAGTGCCCCGAAGCTGCGGAAAAGATTTCGCACTTCAATCGCGGGCGGTTTATCGCCGTTCACAGCACCTTCGGCGGGGAAAGTAGCGTTTTCTTCTTCGCTCATGTTATTCGTTTCCGGGGGTTGCGGCTGCGCCTTCTGCAAGAACGGAACCGGTCATCACGATGAAATCGTCTTTCCACCGAATAGATTTTAAAGAGTCGAGGCTGCCCGCTCGAGGGTCGGTTGAGACTGCAAAGAAATTTCCTTTCGTTGGGGTCAGCTTACGGGCTTGGTTTCGAAACGTGACACTGAAGTTCTCTGTTTGCGTGGACCACCATTTTTCTAAATCTTTAGGCTCGGCGGCTTCAAGCGGAATGGCATTTCCGGGTGAAATTCGAGGAGCTGCGGATTTCCAAACTTTTCCATTCCAATCGCGGTAGAATAATTCGCGAAGGCCAAATTCGAGGCTGGAAAACAATTCCGGCGGCTTTTTTCCATCCGCCGAAGCAGGCGCACGAAGTTCGATCCGTGAGCGGGTTGGTTGCACTGCAAGAATGGCCTGCCCTTGTTCACTTCGACTTTGGAACCAGTCACCGGCATAAGTGTTGCCTTTGCGGGTGAATTTTCCGCGAGCCTGATTTCGGTCGTCGGTGAGCCGATTCATATTCCCGGCGCGCATTCGAACCGGAGTGATGAACGCGGATTCATCGACTTCAAAACTGCCGGAAAGCAGCACGCCGGTTCGGCTGATTTGCTCCTGGCGGAGATAGAGTTGTTTTTCGCCTGCGCCGGACTGCAAATTTGCGAATGTGATTCGACTGCCGCTCCCACCGATGCCGTCTTTGGTCATGATGAGAGCAAAAATCAAGGCGCTCGCGATGATCGAAATCAGCGGGGTCGTGATGAAGAGTTTTTGTCGCCGTCCCGGTTTGGCGAAGACGAAGAGATTGATCGGACCCACGATAACGGCAAAGGCCAAAAGGAGGAAAATAACGATCCATTTACTGTCGCTAATTTTCGCCATGGTGCGCTCCAGTTTCCAGTCGTTGTCGAAATCTTGCGCGTATTGAATCGATTTATTTGTGATCCGATTGTAGCGTGAAATCGTTGAATCGACGGGTAATTCCCGACCGTCCCATTTCTTCACGTTCACTGCTCCAAAGCTGAATTGGTGCTCTCCGTTTTTGACCGAATCGGCTTTACTAAATCCGAATTCAGATGGCTTCCGATTGGCCTGATTGGTGTAAATATCGAGCACTCCACCATGGCGAATCCATGTTTGAATCGCTTTTCGCGGACCCGCTGGAACAGCATCCCATTCCTTGTCTTGAATCATCAGCGCATCAAGCCCGGAGTAGCCTCGCCAATCGGTTGGAAGCATTTTTGGGTCGAATTTTCCTGCGAATTTTTCTCCACGGCCGCCATTGGATCGCATTTTATCATTCAACGGAGTGATGCTGCGTGCGGCCAGCGCAGTGCTGATTCCAATAGATGGCCATGCGGTCCACGTTTGATCCGAGTCGTTCGCCATCGCCTGCCCGAGGCCTGATGAATTCGCGGTCAAGACATATGAGCTGTAAGAATTTTGATCAATCGCACTGGGCAGGGGAACCAGAATATCGTGGACCGCTTCGCTATTTGATCGCGTTTCGAGATTGAAGGTGCTGTCGGTGCTAAAGGCGTTGTAACCGGCTGAATCCGTGAACGATAACCGCCACGTCCGGTCGGCGCTGGTTCCGTTTCGAATCGTCACTCGCACTGGCATATAGCCTTTGGGCATTGCCGTATCAAAAACCGATTCCACCTTAATTCGGGTGTTTCCCGCTTTTTTATACGTGTGATTTAAGAGCGTTTTCTGCGCCTGCGCTACTCCCGGCAGAAGTAGAAAAGTAAAGGCGACCACCAACGATGCGATCGCGGCAGGGGAGAATGAAAATAATCGGCGACTGGTCGTCATCATCAGTAAATTCAGGCTTTCAACGTGTTGGGCACATCAAGCGCCTGCGTGGGGATTTCTGCGATCAATTCTTCGACGACCTGACGGCTCGTTTTGCCATCGATTCGCGCATTGTATTCTAAAATAATCCGGTGACTTAACACGGGTATGGCGACGAGTTTTACGTCCTCGAAACTGGCATTGACGCGGCCTTCGATGAGGGCTCGCGCCTTTGCTGCAGAGGCCAAACCGAGAGCCGCACGGGGACTTGCGCCGAATTTGATGCCTTCCGCCGTTTTTGACTGCCCCGTGTGGGTTCCGTCAACCAACCGCGCGATGTAGTTTGCGACAACATCGGGCAGATAAATTTTGCGAACCACATCCATCATGCTTTGGAGGGTTTCACCGGTCATGACTTCCTTCACTTCAGGCTCTACGCCCATTTCGCGGCCTTTCACGATCTGCTCCAACGTTTCAGCACTGTTTCGAGTCACATCAAGTTTGAAGAGGAATCGGTCGAGTTGAGCTTCCGGTAGTGGATAGGTTCCCTCCAACTCAATTGGGTTTTGGGTGGCGAGAACGTAAAACGGCTTCGGCAACTGATGGGTTTCTCCCAAGACAGTGACCCGGTGCTCCTGCATCGCTTCAAGCAGCGCCGATTGGGTTTTTGGGGAGGCGCGGTTGATTTCGTCCGCCAGGACTAGGTTTGCAAACAGCGGTCCTTCCTGGAAAACAAACTCGCGGCCTTTTTCGGTTTCCTGTAAAACGGGGTTTCCTGTGATGTCGCCAGGTAGCAGGTCCGGCGTGAACTGAATTCGTTTGGTTTCCAGTTTCAGCGTTTTCGAAAGCCCTTTCACCAATTCGGTTTTCCCAAGTCCCGGGAGGCCTTCCAGCAAAATGTGGCCCCGCGCGAGCAAGCCCGTGACCACCAAGTCGATGAGTTCTTCTTTGCCAAAAAGGACTTCATTAAGAGCTGCTTTGAGCGTCTTGATGTCATCGGCATGTTTTTCGATATCGGCTTCGGAAATGGGCATGGCGTTATTGATGGGATGTTAGATGGTTTTTGAAAGCACAAATCCAAGGATTTTTGTAATTGATTTGTAATAGATACGGGAAAAAAACGAGCTTATTTCGTAAAAACTCCGGCATCTGACGCTTGATTTTTTTTAAAAGCAGACTAAATGTTCCGCCCTTCATCCAAAAATAGGGTGGAAGACAAAATTTTACGTTACAGGAAATGGTTAAGATTAGACTCAGAAGAGAAGGCACCAAAGGACGTCCATATTACCGTGTCGTCGTTGCAGATCAACGTGCTCGCCGTGATGGCCGGTTTCTGGAGATCATCGGTCGCTACGACCCCCTCGAGGAAAAGGAAGAGAATCAGTGCACGCTGGACCTCGAATCACTCGACAAGTGGGTCGGAAATGGTGCTCAGATGTCTGACACCGTGAAAAGCCTTGCGAAAAAAGCACGCGCTACGGCTGCGTAGGTTTTTTCGGGAACGGTTTTCTCAGAAATCCCCAATTTTTCGAAAACGACGGTCTCGCGAGAGATCGTCGTTTTTTGTGTCTTCGCGAAACGCTGCTTCGACGTCTTTTTTCTTGATGAATCGATCTGAATCTTTAAAAAGATGACTTCAAACGCATGGAAGCTGCCCTCGCCATTCAGGAATATATCGAATACGTCGTGATCAATCTCATTGATCATCCCGAAGACGCAGGCGTTTCTCATGCGGAAAACGATGGTCGTCACGAGTATCGCATTCGGCTTCACCCTGACGATGCCGGAAAAGTCATCGGACGAAATGGAAGGACGATCACCGCAATTCGCAGTCTCGCATTTGCTGCAGCGCAGAAAAATGATCTAAAAATCGATATCGAATTGGACAAGTGAAACTTGGTTCTGTGTCGAATTTCCAAAAATCCGAGAGCGACACTGAATTTCTTTGATTTCGGTAAATTCTATGATCTAAAAAGGTCGAGAAAACCGAAAAATTCACTGGCCCATTTCGCGGGGATTTCTCATCCTTGCGAAATATGAAACCGTCCCCGTTCCGTTTTATTCAAACAGCCATCTGCTGCGCAATTTTGGTTCTTGCGTTTATTCCCTCTGTTAATCTCCGTTCTCAGGATATTCCCGAGGCCATTCTATTGGCCGATGGCGGTCAGATCATTCACACAATTCTGCGCGAAGGAGACGTGAACTTTGCGCTCGCTGGTCGCCCACGAAGTGGTGGGAATCGCCATCAACACGGGGAAAAAGGCCGTTCCGGAAAATCTAAGGGCGAGCCTAAAAAATCCACAGATCGCCCCGACGATCATAAAAAAGATAGCGATCGCCCAAAAGGGAGAGACGACGATAAAAAAGAACAGCCGCAGAAAAAGGACGACCACAAAAAAGATCACGATCACAAAAAAGCCGGCGATTCGCCAAAGTGCGCCGATTGTAAAAAAGGTCCCGCTCCACAAGCCGCAACTAAACCAAAAAGCAACTGCCCGGCTTGTCAGAAAGCCGACGGCGGTCAGTGTGAAAAATGCAAAAAGCCTTCCTCACCGCCCGTGGCAAATAAAATTTACAGTCTGCCATTCAATAGGACTGAAAAATGGCAGGGTCGACCTCCGCAGCCGCCTCATGCAAATCGGGGTAATCCCGAAGAAATGCGTGCTCGACAGAATGAAATGCGCAAACGGTTTGAAGAAATGCGGAAGCATGGAGGTCCATGGGTCGAAAATCGCGGTGGGCCCCGGGATCAACGCGGGCAGGATCATCCTCAGCAGGATGTGGGCAAAATTCGTGGTGATTTAGAGCGCACTCAAAAAGAACTCGAACACGCTCGGCAAAGCCTTCATTTGGCGCACAAGGAGCTAGGCGACAAAACGCTGCACATAAAAAAACTCGAAGATCAGGTCCAGAATTTTCGCTCTCAGCTTGGGCGCGCCGAATCAGAAATGCGCAGGCTGCAGCAGATGAAAGGAGAACAGAAAGAGTTGGCCGAAGCTCTCCAGAACGAGCGCCGCAAAAACGAAGCTCTTCAAAACGACGTCAATGTCGTTCAGAGAAAGGCGAAGGAAGCCGTCGCGAAAATTCAGGCTCAGGCCGAGCGGCACGTTGCTCAGTCTCATGCCAAAATGCAGGCAGAGCTTCGTGAACATGCTGACCTCTTGCGGAAGAAGATGACTCCGGAGCCAAAAGGAACCGCTCGAAGAGCCGAACCCCAAAAGTCGCAGCCGAAACGGCCCGATGCAAAAAGCCGCGGCACGACATCTCGTTCACCTCGACAGCCGGAGCCCAACAAACCGGCTGATCCTGAGCTGCCATCGATCGCGCCGATCAATTACGGTCCGAAATCAGCCGTAAATTTCGAGGAGTGGACCCGTGTTTTAAATGAGGTCACTGCGCTTTTGAAAAAATCACCCGCCGCAACAATCAAGATTATCGGTCACGCCGATGATTCTCGATATGATCAGGTGAATCAGGATATCAGCACAAACCGCGCGAGTTTTCTTAGTTCATTCCTTCGCGTTAGCGGCATCGATTCCTCAAAAATCAGTCACCAAGGCATCGGCAACGCCGCACCGGCAAAAGACGCAGCCAACAATCGGCGTGTCGTGATTGAGATCGTGAAATAGTATTTTTTGATTCAATGGGGTTCGTTCATCGAATCAATAAGGTAGGATCGAAACGCTCCCAGGATTGAACAGGGTTCGTTCTGCCTTGAAAAACGCAATTTCCCGTCGAATTTCGAGCCGAAACATGGAATTCATCGATCTAAAATCGCAACAGGCCCGCCTTCGGGAGGACATCGATCGCCGCATCGCAGGGGTTCTTGATCACGGACGTTATATCCTCGGCCCCGAGGTAACGGAGTTGGAGGACGTGCTATCCAGCTATCTTGGCGTGAAGCATACCATCACAACTGCTAGTGGAACCGACTCGCTGCTGATCGCGCTGATGGCTCTCGGCGTGGGGCTTGGTGATGAGGTCATCACGGTTCCCTACACATGGATTTCTACCGCTGAAGTCGTCGCCTTGCTAGGTGCGACGACCGTTTTTATCGATGTCGAGCCGGATACCTGGAACATGGATGCAACGCTGCTCGAAGCGGCCATCACTGAAAAAACCAAGGCAATCATGCCCGTGGGAATCTTCGGCCAGACGTCAGACATGACCGCGATCAACGGAATCGCGAAGCGAAACGGCGATATTCCAGTCATTGAAGACGCGGCTCAGAGCTTCGGCGCAACTCATCACGGTGTAAAATCCGGCGCGCTTTCAGGGATTGGATCGACCTCATTTTTTCCATCGAAGCCCCTCGGCGGATACGGTGACGGCGGTGCGCTTTTCACTGATGACGATGAGCTGGCAACGAAAATGCGCTGGATTCGAGTTCACGGTCAGGAGAAAAAGCACTACCACCCAATCGTCGGCTTGAACGGGCGTTGCGACACGATTCAGGCAGCGGTTGTCCTTTCGAAAATGACGATTTTTGACGACGAAATTCGCCTGAGAAATGAGGTCGCGGATCGATACATCGAGCGGCTTTCCCAATGCAGAGCCGATTTCACGATGCCCGTATTGGGTGAGGGGAATACCTCAGTTTACGCGCAATACACCATTCTGTGTCCGGATCGCGATGATATTCAGGCCCGTCTCAGCGCGAAAAATATCCCGAATGTCGCGTATTACGCCGTTCCACTTCATTTACAGCCGGTTTTTGCCGATTTGGGCTACAAAAAAGGAGATTTCCCCGTCACTGAGATGATTTCCGACCAATGCCTCAGTCTGCCGATGAGCCCATACGTTCCCGTGGAAGATCAGGATTTAATCGCTGAAGCCCTTGCTTGACAGCCTCGGCGTTGGCCTCTAGATTCCGCCCCTCCAAACGAAACCCATTTTTCAGAAACAGTTATGCCACAGGTACAAATCAAAAAAGGTGAACCCATCGATCGGGCGCTCAAGCGTCTGAAAAGCAAGATGGAGAGCGAAGGTATCATCGACGAAATGCGTCGTCTCCGTGCTTTCGAAACACCGACTCAGAAAACAAAGCGTAAAGCTCGGATTTCAGCGAAGAAAAATCGCAACCGTTACCGTTTTACACTGGCTGACAGCAAGCCACAGGACGACTGATTCCGTCCTTCGTTTGGAAACGAATTTTTGAAAAACCGCAGTCCGTATTTGAACGGGCCGCGGTTTTTTTGTGCCTACTCCTTCGGTTTTTTAAGGAGTTCCGGAGGAAGCTCAATGATTTTCCGAAGCTCGATACACAATTGATTTTCGGCTCCAGGCTTCCCTGAGATTGAGAGCCGTTCTTTGGGGCGCACCCATGTGAGGCATTTGAAGCACAAACTCGTTTTTAGAGTCTTGCCATCCTCCGTTTTTACAATGATTCCATAAATTGGATCGTGGCCGCAGAAATTTGTCGCCTCCTCGGGAAGAAGCGACTTTTTCATCAATGCGACAAGAGTGTCAGCTTCTTTTCCGGTTACTTTTTTTAATTCGACGACTCCGCGCCAGGAATTGTTCCAATCATCCCAAAACCGCGTTTCGGTTTTCTTTTTGTCGGTGTGATCGAGCAAATACACGGCGACAGCGTTTTCGCCCGCGAAAGTGAAGTCTCCAAGGTTGAACAAAAGTAGGGCTGCAAAAATCGCTCTCATTTGCGGGAGTATATCAATAAATCTTCGGCTCGACCATCTCCGACCCGTCGCCATGCAAAAACCGGAAGTCGCAGCCTTCGTGAGCTTGGGTAATTTCTTCGGCATAAAGTTTACCGTAGCCCCTTGAAAATGTGGTCTCACGCGGTTTCCACTCGGCTTTTCGGGCGGCGAGTTCTTCATCGCTGACATCGAGGTGAAGTTTGCGGCTTTCGATGTCGACTTCGATATAATCGCCGTCGCGTACCAATGCCAAGGGACCGCCAATCGCCGATTCAGGCGAAACGTGAAGGACGCAGGCTCCGTAACTGGTACCGCTCATCCGTGCATCGGAAATCCGCAGCATGTCACGGACGCCTTGTTCGAGAAGATATTTCGGGATCGGCAGCATTCCCCATTCAGGGATTCCTGGCGCACCGATCGGTCCAGCGTGTTGTAAGACGATGATGTGATCGGCAGTCAAGCCAGCTTCAGGATCATCGATTCGGGCTTTCATATCGCCGTAATCGGCAAAAACGGCGGCCTGCCCGCGATGGTTCATCAGCCGTTCTTCCGCAGCAGTTGGCTTGATAACCGCTCCGTCTGGCGCGAGATTTCCCCGAAGCACAAAGGTTCCACCGGCTTTTCCAACGGGCTTATCCAGAGGGCGAATCACGTCGTCGTTGATCACTTCCCCGTCTTCTAAATTTTCACCGAGCGTTTTGCCCGAGACGGTGAGGCAATCGAGCGTGAGGTGCGATTTGACCTGCTTCAGCAACGCCAGAATGCCGCCCGCGTCGTAGAAATCTTCCATCACGTATTCACCGCATGGACGGATGTTGGCGATGACCGATAGCTCCTGCGAAATTTTATCGAAATCCTCCAGCGTCAGCTTGATTCCGGCCCGCCCGGCCATCGCGATGAGGTGGATAATTGCATTCGTTGAACCGCCGAGCGCCATGTCGGTCACGATTCCGTTTCGAAATGCCTCCGCGGTGAGAATCGATTGCGGAGTCACCTGATCCCACGCCAACTCAACAATTTGCCGCCCCACAGCTGATGCCATTCGAGAATGCGTCGAATGCACTGCCGGAATCGAAGTTGAGCCGGGAAGACAAAGCCCGATGGCCTCGGCGATCGCCGTCATCGTCGAGGCCGTTCCCATCGTCATGCAATGCCCTGCGCTCCGGGCGATTCCATCTTCGAGCTGTGCCCAGGAATCATCACACAAATTTCCAGCCTGTTTTTCGGCCCAATATTTCCACATGTCCGTGCCGGAACCGAGTGTTTCACCTTTCCAGCAGCCTTTCAGCATCGGGCCTGAAGGTAGGAAAATCGCGGGAACGTTAGCCGAAGTTGCGCCCATAATCAGCGCGGGCACCGTCTTGTCGCAGCCCCCCATCAAAACGACCGCATCGAATGGATAACAGCGAATCGTCTCTTCTGTTTCCAACGCGAGCAGATTTCGATAAACCATGCTTGTTGGCTTCATGAAGCTTTCCGAAAGCGACATCACGGGTACTTCGAGAGGAAATCCACCTGCCTGCCAAACGCCCCGTTTTACTTCTTCGGCCCGATCCCGAAAGTGCGTGTGGCAGTTATTCACCTCCGACCACGTGTTCAAAATCCCGATCGTCGGCTTTTCTTTGAAGTCATCGGTGTCGAACCCCATTTGCTTCAGGCGCGAGCGGTGACCGAAAGAGCGTTGATCATCCGGTGCGAACCAACGGGCGCTGCGGAGAGTTGAAGGATCACGGGGCGAGGACATTCCGAATTTTACGGGGCATTTTCTATGAATCAACAGAGTTGGATCGTTAAAAGAACCGTATTCGAGCGTTTTTTCCGTGAAGATGCCGTTTTCTAATTTTGATATGTGAACCAAACTGAACACTAATTTCAACCTGCTGGATTCTTCGTTTGAAGATGAATTTTTTCTGCCGCGCCTTACTTTTTATTCTCACCGTTTCTGCCTTTTCGAATCCGATTCAGGCAGACGAGAGGAAGCCTAATTTCATTCTTATTTTCACGGATGATCAGGGCTACAACGATCTCGGTTGTTTCGGTTCGCCAAACATCAAAACGCCGCGGATTGATCAAATGGCGGCGGAAGGAATACGCTTCACCAGCTTTTATTCCGGCGCAGCGATCTGCACGCCGTCCCGCGCGGCATTGCTCACGGGCTGCTATCCCGATCGTGTCGGCGGCTTGCCGGTGCTTTTTCCTCGGTCTGATCGCGGTTTGAATCCGAAAGAAATCACCATCGCCGAGATTCTGAAAACACAGGGATACGCCACGGCGTGTTTTGGAAAATGGCATCTCGGCCATCACAAACCGTTTCTCCCGACTGCCCAGGGATTTGATGAATATATCGGCATTCCCTATTCAAATGACATGGGCGTCGATGCTGACATGGATGTTTCTGAAAACGTGATTTGGCGCGATGGCGCAAGCCTCAAGAAATTTCGCAACGGAGGTTTGAAGGGGAAAAACCCTCCCTTGTTGCGCGATACAAAAGTCATCGAATACCCGGTTGATCAAACGTTGCTGACGCGACGTTACACCGCAGAGACGCTTCGATTTATTAAAGAAAAAAAAGACGAACCGTTCTTCATTTACCTGCCAGTAACGATGCCGCACGTGCCGCTCTACGTTTCCAATGAATTTCGCGGAACCAGCAATGCCGGGCTCTACGGCGACGCGATTGAAGAAATCGATTGGGCGGTTGGTGAAATTATCGACCAGCTGCGCGCGCTCGATTTAGCCGAGAATACAATGATCGTTTTTACCTCCGACAACGGTCCGTGGAATTTAAAAGGCAGTGAGAAATCGAAAGAAAAAGGAAACACCAATCGGGGGGTTGGCGGATCTGCTTTTCCACTGCGGGGCCATAAATTTCAGTTTTGGGAAGGCGGCGTTCGCGAGCCATGTGTGATGTGGTGGCCGGGTAAAATCCCTGCTGGGAAAACGAGTGGTGAGATTGCGGGAACGATCGATTTATTGCCGACGTTCGCTGAGTTAACCGGCGCCAGTTTGGGCAACGAAGTGCCGATCGACGGAAAAAGTATCGTCCCGTTAATCGAAGGTCAAGAGGGATCGAAGTCACCGCACGAAACATGGTTTTACGGAACCAAAGGCGTGCGGAAAGGGAACTGGAAATTGCTCGGAGGCGAGTTGTTCGATCTCGAAGCAGACCTTTCTGAAACGACTGACCTTTCGAAAAAACTTCCCGAAGTCGTCGCTGAACTCACCCGACTTCTCGGCCACCATCGTTCTGATTTGGGTCGAAATTCTCGCCCGCCGGGAATTTTCAAACGCAAGAAACGAACCTTCACCGAGCTGCCCAATTGGGAAATTGAAAAAGGATTGTGGACAGTGACTGACGACGTTCTTCACCAATCATTCGAGGGCGCGACTTCGATTTTTTCTCCGAAACTGGAAGCCACCGAATACACCCTCGAAGTCGAAGGCCGAGTCACCAAAGGCAGCGAAGGTTTTCGAATCATGGTGATGGCGCCAGATCACGAAAACTACGTCCGACTCAGCATCGGTTCGTTCGGAAATCGCAAACATTCACTCTTGCTTGTGCAAGGCGCGGACGTCGAACAGCGCCGCCAGCCGTTCAAAGGTAAGGTCGAAAGCGACGTCTGGCAGCAGGTGAAAATTGAGATCAGCAAAGGTCAGATTCGCTGTTTTTTAAACGACGAAATAATCCACGACGAACCGCTCGAAGGCGATCCGGTAGCCGGTTCGATTGGCTTGGGCAGTTTCAAATCCGAAGTCGAATTTCGGAACCTCCGAATTTTATCACCGACTGGAGAAACGATTTTGGAGTCGCTACGAAGCAACAGGGTTGGTTCATCGAACGTACCCTATTGATTCGAAACGCCATTTCGAACGTACCCTATTGGTTCGCCAAACACACCCTATTGATTCGTGAAAACGCTTTGTTACTTCCTCTTTTTTGCTGCAATTTCTTCGGCAAACGCTGCCCCAAATCTGCTGATTTTTTTGGCGGACGACATGACGTTTACCGATCTCGGTTGCTACGGAAACCCCGATGTCAAAACGTCCGCGATCGATAAATTGGCGACGGAGGGAATGCGGTTTACGAAATTTTACAGCTCGACTCCAACCTGTTCGCCGCTGCGACAGAGCCTTTACACGGGGATTTATCCGATCCGGAATGGCGCGCATCCCAATCACAGTCAGGTTTATGAAGGTGTGAAATCGCTGCCGCATTATTTGCGACCACTCGGGTATCGAGTGGCGATCGTCGGGAAGCGTCACGAAGCGCCGGCGGAGGCATTCCCTTTCGAAATGCTCGGAGGCTCGCATGGCGATTCGGGAAAAACTCCAGACGGCGCGGATCTGCCTTTGGATAAAGCGCGAGAATTTATCCAGCGGGATGCGGATCAGCCGTGGTGTTTGGTCGTGAGTTCGAACCAGCCCCACACGCCATGGAATCGGGGGGACGCATTGGTTTATCCACCGGAAAAATTGACTGTCCCGCCTTATCTCGTCGACACGCCGGAGACTCGCGAGGGGCTTTCAAAATACTATGCTGAGATCACTTACATGGATGGGCAGGTCGCGGAGGTGATGCAAATTTTGCAGGAAACTGGTGAAGAAAATGACACCGCTTTTTTGTGGCTCAGTGAACAGGGCTCTCAGTTGCCGTTTTGTAAATGGACCTGCTACGACACCGGAATTCACGCCGCCGCCGTGATGCGGTGGCCCGGAAAAATTGCAGCTGCTTCCGAATCGGATGCATTGATCAGTTACGTTGACGTGGTGCCAACGTTTTTGGAGTTGGCTGGTGGAAAGGGCGCCGATCAAGATTTTGACGGGAAGCCATTCGCCGCAGTTTTACGTGGGGAAAAAACGACGCATCATGATTTTGTTTTTGCGACGCACACCACGCGAGGGATTTACAACGGCTCTGAAGCCTACGCGACGCGTGCTGTCACTGACGGAAATTTTCTCTTCATTCGAAATCTTCATGCCGACGAATCTTTCCAAAACATGGTGACGGCGAAGGATGAAATTTTCAGATCATGGAAAACCGTCGATTCCGATTTCGCTCGCGAGCGGGTTTCGTCGTATCAGAAAAGACCTGCCGAAGAACTCTTCAATCTGAAATCAGATCCGTGGTGTTTCAAAAGTTTGGCGGGTGATGCCGGATTCGCAGCAAAACAGAAAGTCATGCAAACCGAACTCGATTCATGGATGAGGCAGCAGGGTGATCGTGGCAATGAAACCGAGCGAGACGCCGAAAACCGTCAGCCGAAGGTGAAGCCGTGGTCGAAGAAAAACGGCTACACTCAGTAAACTGCGTTTGGATCAAAATATATTCCGATCGAGATTTCGATACTGAATAGCTTCCATGACATGTTCGACTTTGATGTCGAAGGAGCCTTCCAAATCGGCCAGCGTTCGGGAAACTTTTAGAATGCGATCATAGGCTCGGGCGCTGAAGTTGAGACTGTCCATTGCACGCTCCAGCATCGATTCGCTCGGATAATCGAGCTTGCAATACCGCATCACGAGTCGGCTCGGCATGGAAGCGTTGGTGAGTGTCTCGTCTTCGGTCGCAAAGCGATTCAATTGAATTTCGCGGGCCTCTTCGACTCTGCCCCGCACGACTTCGGAGGTTTCGCCGCCGCTTTCAGACCGCAGTTCTTTGTAATCGACGGAGGGCACTTCGACATGCAAATCGATTCGGTCGAGCAAGGGACCGCTGATCCGTTGGCGGTAGCGCTCGATGTGAACGGGCGAGCAATTACATGCCCTTTTGGGATCTCCCAGGTACCCACAAGGGCAGGGGTTCATCGCGGCGACGAGCATGAACCGACTTGGAAACGTGAACTTTCCAGCGGCTCGTGAAATCGTGACGTAGCCGTCTTCGAGCGGCTGGCGCATCACTTCGAGCGTTGACCGCCGGAACTCGGGAAGTTCGTCGAGAAAGAGGATTCCGTTGTGGGCGAGACTGACTTCGCCCGGTGTTGGATTGCCGGTTCCGCCGAGTAACCCTGCATCTGAAATGGTGTGGTGAGGTGCGCGAAAGGGCCGAGTCGCGATGAAACTGTTTTTGGAATCGATCATCCCCGCGACGCTGTGAATCTTCGTCGTTTGAATCGCTTCGGTTTCCGCCATGGTCGGCAAAATCGTTGCCAGCCGTTTTGCGAGCATCGATTTTCCAGTTCCGGGCGGACCGTACATCAGCAAATTATGCGAACCCGCCATGGCCACTTCGAGGGCTCGCTTCACGTGCAGCTGGCCTTTGACGTCGGAAAAATCGATCGAGTATTTCCGCTGTGAATTGAAGAAGGCTTCACGATCTAAATTCTCCGGAGCGACATTTTTTTCGCCCTGCAATAGCTCCACAGCTTCGCGCAGATCGCTGACTCCGTAGACGTAAATCCCGTCGATGATGCTGGCTTCAACGGCATTGTCTTTGGGGACGAGAATTGCTTTTCGGCCCTGATTTTTTGCCTCGATCGTGAGCGGCAGAATTCCTTTCACCGGACGAATCCGTCCATCCAGCGCGAGTTCACCAACGATGGCGCATTTTTCGAGCGCGTCCTCGGGGAAGTCACCATTACTCTCGACAAGCGAAATAATTCCAACCGCAATCGGCAGATCAAAACTCGGGCCTTCTTTTCGCAAATCCGCCGGCGCCAAATTGATCGTGATCGGATGATACGGCATCGAATAGCCGCAGTTGTGAATTGCCGTCATGACGCGATCGACCGATTCACGCACCGCGGCATCGGGCAATCCGACCATCGTGATTTTTAAATCACCGCGATCCCGCGCATTCACCTCCACCTCAACTGGCAGGGCATCGACGCCATGAAGCGCTCCGGAATGGACACAGGATAAAGACATAAAAAAGGGGACTCGAAATTTTGGTTAGACTGTCAGTTTACCATGAATTCGCAAAGTGAAAATTATTGAACCTGAAAAGGCTAACCTGGCTCATTCTCGAAAAATTCGTTGGAGGGTGCGCCTCTTTTTCTCTCGGAAAAACACCACTACCGATGTTCCGCAGTATAATTGCGAATTGCACTTCGAAATCTTACAAACCGGCGTATAAATACCGGTCCACAAACTCACCAATACGGGATGGATACCTTATCGAAAAACCTCCTGCTCACGACCATGGCAGGGCTGGCGATACCGATCGGAGCGATCTTTGCTCGTTTTGAAAACATCAGATCAAAATGGCTCGAAGAAGAATTCCGACACACGGTGATTGCGTTTGGTGGCGGGGTCTTGATTTCCGCGGTCGCTCTGGTGTTGGTTCCGGATGGGGTCGAGCGACTTCCCAGCGGAGCAGGCACCATCTCAGCATTCGTTCTCGGTGGGATTGTATTTTATGGACTCGATCGGTTGCTGGCGCGGGCCAAGGGCGCGATGACCCAGCTCGTCGCCATGCTTTCTGATTTCATACCCGAAGCTCGGCGCGGCCTTTGCCGCCGGCGGGAATGCCGGGCTCCTTCTAGCGTTGCTCATCACCTTGCAGAACCTGCCTGAAGGTTTCAATGCCTACCGTGAGATTATCGACAGCGGAAGTTCAAAAAGCCGCGGGAAGACCATCGCAATGTTCTTCCTCCTGGTTCCCCTGGGTCCCATCGCCGGGTTTATCGGTCACGAATGGCTTTCCCCGTATCCGTCCGTCGTCGGTTTCATCATGCTTTTCGCAGCAAGTGGCATCCTCTACCTCACGTTTCAGGACCTTGCTCCCCAGGCCCAATTGAAAAACCGGAAAGCGCCGGCTCTCGGTGCCGTTCTCGGCTTTTTGCTCGGGCTGCTTGGCCAGCAGATGATTCATTGAATCGAGTCTCTTTACATAAAACGGAATCCGGGTGTTGCTGAGTGAGGATGGGATTGGCATCCGTCGACCTGAAGATGCCGTCAGACGGGTGTGAACGATGTTTTTTTGATGCTGAACTTTTAACTCGCGCGGCAGTCCGATTCCTACAGAAACTCCCTCGACTAAATTTTAGCCGGAGACGCTCGCAAAGTGGAAATTATTGCAAACTCAGCTAATCTCGCTCCATGCCAGAAAGTGCCACCGGTCCTGTTTTAGAAATCGAAGATCTCTCGGTTCATCGCGAGAAGCAGATTCTTTTCGATGTGTCGTGGACGGTGAATCCCGGTGAACATTGGGTGATTCTGGGGCCGAACGGGTGTGGCAAAACGTCGCTGCTTTCTGTGCTGATGGGCTACCTGACGCCCTCGCGCGGAAAAGTCACGATGACCGGGCGGGCAAATGCGTTGGCGCATAAAGGGCAGCGTTGGGATGAATGGCGAAAGCGGATTGGTTTTGTCAGCTCGACGATCAGTCGCATGATTGAAGGCTCTGAGCCTGCGTTTGATGTGGTTTTGGCCGGGCGTTACGCGATGATCAATTTTTGGCAGCAGAAGACCAATCCCGATGATGTTGCGGCGGCATGGGAGGTGATTGATCAGATCAACAGTCGGAAATTAGCGGATCGTCCGTGGGCCTATTTGTCGCAGGGCGAACGCCAGCGAATGCTGATCGGTCGGGCGTTGATGCTGGAGCAACTGGATCTCCTCGTGCTCGACGAACCGTGTGCCGGACTCGATCCCGTCGCTCGGGAGCAGTTTCTCGTCTTTATCCAAAACCTGGCGAGCGATGCGCGTTTTCAATCGCTCATGTTGGTGACTCACCACGTAGAAGAAATCATTCCAGCAATCACGCACGTGCTGATTTTGAAAGACGGGCGCGTTCTCGCATCGGGGCCGAAAGAGGAGATTCTGACGTCCGAGATTCTCTCAGAAGCATTCGATGGTGATGTGAAATTATCTCAAAAAGAAGACGGGCGCTACGATCTGACCCTGTTGAGTCATCGACCGAACCCTGTTTGACCGGGAAAAGAAGGGTTCAGGATTTAGGAATCAGGATTCGGGGGCGGAGGGAAAGTTCGGTTTGAGTTGATTCGAAGGCTGAATCGTGGCAAAACCTGCATGTCCATGTCCGCAAAATCCGAATACCGCTCCACCCCAACTGAAACCACCGGCTTGCCGAAGGGGATTCCCTACATCGTCGGGAATGAAGCTGCTGAGCGATTCAGTTTTTATGGGATGCGGACGATTCTCATCATTTTCATGGTGAAATACCTGCACCTGATGGGCGCGATTCCGGGTATGGAAATGTCGCGAGCAGCGGCGGTCGAAAAATCACATCTCTTTGTTACCGCCGTTTATTTCACGCCGCTTATTGGCGCATTGATTGCAGATATCTTTTTTGGGAAATACCGGACGATCGTTTGGTTGTCGATTGTCTATTGCTTGGGCCACGGAGCTTTGGCTTTTATGGGAGTAACTGGTTCAGCCGGAATGTGGCTGTTCGCCGGACTCGCACTAATCTCGATGGGTGCAGGCGGGATCAAACCCTGTGTGTCGGCACACGTCGGTGATCAATTCGGGCAGTCGAACCGCCACTTGATGACGCGGGTTTTTAACTGGTTTTACTGGTCGATCAATCTAGGCGCGTTCGTTTCGACGCTGGCGACGCCGTGGCTCCTGCACTGGTATGGTCCGCATTGGGCGTTCGGTGTGCCGGGTGTGTTAATGGCACTGGCAACGTTTGTTTTCTGGTTGGGGCGGCGGAAATTTATTCACATTCCGGCGAAAGGAGCCGGGTGGTTTGGCCGCGAAGTTTTTAGTAAAGAAGGTCTCGCAGCGATGGGCAAACTGGCGATCATTTACATTTTTGTGGCAATTTTCTGGGCACTGTTTGATCAAACTATGTCGTCGTGGGTGTTGCAAGCGGATGACATGGATCGAAATTGGCTGGGGATTACGTGGTTGCCGAGTCAGATACAGTTGGCGAATCCGCTGCTGATTTTGACGTTCATTCCGCTTTTCACGTATGTGATTTATCCGGCGATCAGTAAAGTGTTTCCGCTGACTCCGATGCGGAAAATTTCAATCGGTCTATTTATCATGACGATTGGCTTTTCGATTGTCGCAGTCACGCAGGAATGGATTGATGGCGGTGCAAGACCATCAATTGCCTGGCAAATTCTGGCGTTCGCATTTGTGACGGCGGCCGAGATCATGATCTCAATTGTTTGTCTAGAATTCAGTTACACCCAGGCTCCGAAATCCATGAAGTCGTGGATCATGGCGTTATTTTTAGTGTCCGTTTCAGTTGGAAATGCTTTCACCGCGTCGGTGAATCACTTTATTCAGGTGCCAAATACGTTGGGCGCTTTGGTATCTCCGGAGTCAGGGGAAGGAAGGAATCCCGGTTTTGATGGCAAGGCAAACACGGCTGATGATATCGTCGAAATCAATAACGAAGGCGAGCAGGAGTCACTTTCGTTTCAATCGAAAGACGTCATCGATCAGGCTGCGGATAAAATCGAAGCATTTGTAGAATCGAATGAATGGCGGGTTCCAACGCGGGAAGAGGCATCCGGTTTGCTGAAAGGGTTGGTTGATTCGACTGGGAAGGAATTGGTTTATACAATCGTTAACAGTCGAAAGAGTCGTGTTTACAGTTCAGGGCCTGATGGCGAAGCGATGACTCGCTGGGATGAAGGCGCGACCATTTCTGTGGAAATTCCTGAGCCGAAAGCCAAGGCAGGCTTCTTTGATAAAATTAAGCCAGAGAGACCTTGGTTGGATACTCGAAAGCTTGAGCTGGGATTGAATGTCGCTTCTGCTGATGGCGCGGAATCCTCGGTTTCGCGTGACTATTTCATTGGGGGGCAAACCAAATTGGAAGGAGCCGCCTATTTCTGGTTCTTCACATGGCTCATGCTTGGCACTGCGATCATTTTTGTGGTGGTGGCGTATTTTTACAAGCCTCGTGAATACTTTCACGACGACAATGAAGCAGAATCCGAGGCCGAAGGGGTGGGAGCTTAAATTCGCTGGTTTTCTTCAGAACAGCCACAAAAATATCGCCCCGTGGTATTTAGGCCACACGACATATATTTTTGTGATAGGCTCCGTTGCTATATCCCGTCATTTTTCCGTACATGAGCGATTCCGACTCCGATTCTTTGGACTTTTCTGCAAAAGACCTGATGCCCGACTGGGTTCAGGAAATTGGCAAACCCGAGTCCCCCAAAAAACAAGCACAACAAGGCGGTGGACGTCGTTTCGAAGATCGTAGTGATCGACGGGACAATCGCGGCGGCGGTGGAGGTGGAGACCGACGCGGAGGATTTGGTGGCGGAGGCGGTGGTGATCGCCGTGGAGGCGGCGGAAGAGATTTTCGTGGTGGCGGAGGTGGCGGTGGAAATCGTGACAACCGGGGTGGCGGAAGTGATCGTCGAGGCGGCGGACGAGATGACCGACGCGGCGGTGGCAGAAACGATGATCGTCAACGTGAGCCGCGTGAGATTATTCTGCGTGATGTCGAAGTGTATGTCCGACCTACGAAAGATGCCGTCGCGGCACTTTCAAAGCACATCAAAAGCACCGTTCGGGCATTCCCGTTGGTCGATGTGGCAAAAATGGTTCTGGGGGCTCGTGAACGTTACGAAGTGATTTTTCAGCGGAAGAAAACAGAAGGTGGCGGTGACGAAACGCCCAAGCCTTTTTACAAATGCAACGTAGATGGGTCGCTTTGGCTATCAATTGATGAGGCGATTTCCCATGTGCTGCGCGGCGACGCGGTGATGGAATATTATGTGTGGGAAGAAG
>CALAHF010000021.1 GCA_937891465.1 uncultured Verrucomicrobiales bacterium
TGCAATCTCTGCAATCTCCTCACAATCAATGGAGAATCTGAAGGTAGTACCAAATCCCTCTTTGGACATCACTTCAATTTCGCCACCGAGCATATTCACAAAATTCTTCGCGATTGGAAGGCCCAAACCGGTGCCCTCAGATGAACGGCGGCCCGTTTCAGTTTGACTGAATTTTTCAAACAATTTTGGCAACTCGTGCTGGGCAATGCCTCGTCCTGTGTCGCAGATTTCGAATACCAACCGGACTTTTCGGCGCCATTGATCACCCACTTGATGTCCTTGCGTGAGTGCCTCAGCCCCAACGGAAAGCCCGATAGCGCCCTTGTCGGTGAATTTTAACCCGTTGCCGAGGAGGTTAATCAGAACCTGCCGGACCTTACTGCGGTCGGTCTCGATCACACCTGGAAGTCGAGTCCGCTGGGTCAGTCCGAAGCTGATGCCTTTAGACTCAGCTTTCATGTTCAACATTCCCCTAACTGACTGAAGCAGTGGCCCAAGTTCAAATTGTTCGAGATTGATCTCAGTTTTACCTACTTCAATTTTCGACACATCAAGAATATCATTCACCACATTAAGGAGGTGCTCTCCCGATTCGTTAATGATATCGACGATTTCACGTTGGCGTTCTTCCAGAGCTTCATCTTCGCGAATGACTTGTGAAAACCCAATAATCGCGTTGAGCGGCGTCCGCAGTTCGTGAGTCATTTTTGCGAGGAACTCACTCTTCGAAGCATTGGCGAAATCTGCGCTTTGACGAGCCTCTTCAAGTTCAATCCGGTAGCGCTCTTTTTTCAGGGTTAAATCTCGCTGGGCAATCGCGTTTCCGAACTGGCTAGCAACCGACTTGAGCAACTTGGTTTCATCCTCTGTCCAGGCACGCGTCCGATCAGTTTGCTGAATGATAAGCATACCGTTTGGCTGATCAAGGAAGCTCGTTCGGACGGCGATAAATGATTTCACACCAATCTGGCGAAGCTCTTCGTTGGCTGAAATAAAGTCGGGATTGGTATCGAGAAACTCACAGGCAACGGGCTTTTCAGAGTGCATGACCGCATTGGCTACCACATCGCTGATACTGGGGGCGATGTCGCAAATTGGGGCCACGCCTTCAGCGCAATGCTCACCCACCGTCACTAAACGGACTTCGCCAGTTTCAGAATCTTCCTGCATGCTTCGAAGCACACAGCGGCTAACTTTAAAGTGATCACCGAGGTTTTGCAGCGGGGTTTTATAAATCGCGTCGCCTCGCAAATCATGACGGAAATCCCGGGTCGTCCGGTCGAGCAAGACGGCATTTTGCAACTGACGGGACAAGTCGGCCTCCGAACGATCCCGTTGAGCAGTGAGCTGCTCTTCACGCCGCTCAACCTGGCGAATACGTGAGCGAACCATTAACCTGACGAAGCCAAGGGATGCAGACAATGATCCAACGAGGAACAGCAATCGAGCCCACCACGTTTGATACCACAGCGGAACGATAACGACGCCTTTCGTTACGATAATTCCGTCCCATAAGCGCCCGTTTGGACTGCTTTGAAGCATCAACTCGTATTTACCGGGACGCAGAGCCGGATATCTGGCGAGACGAGTCCCTGCTTCGTCATACTGCCATTCCTCATCATAATTCACCAACTGATACCGAAACGTTCCACCGTCTGGAAAGTTTGGATCCAGACAGGTGAATTCGAAGCTGATTTGATTTCTTTTATCGTAAGGAATTTCCACCACTTCGAGGTTAGGCAGTGGTTTCTCGATAACACCACCGAATTCAGGCATCACTTTTTTACCAAATAACCTGAGATGTGTCAGCGTAGGAACAGACCGCAGGGCAGGATTGGCGGGAAGCTTCTTGGGCGAATTAATTTGGTTAAACCCAGTGACACCCCCGAAATAGAGGCTCCCATCTTCAGTTTTCGCGAGCGCTCCCTGATGAAGCCGCTTTTCGATGCCGTCCATTTCGTCAAAGACGCGGAGTTTTTCCTCCAGGGAATCAAACCGGGCAATTCCGTTTCTTGTAATAATCCAGATGAAGCGATCGTTTTGCTCCAGAATTCCCATAATTTGGTCGTGAGGCAATCGGGACTCGGCATCGACGTAATGTTGAATTTTGCCAGTGGTTGGAGAAAACCGGCTGAAGCCACTGCCGTTCGTTCCGATGTAGAGCATTCCGTCACTCGCATAGTGAATCGCGGTGAGGTTTTCGTTCCGAAGCCGGTAAAACTCAGGCTTCAGCTCTCCATAATGAGAAAGTTCATTGGTCGCGCGATCATAAAAATGAAGTCCATCGGTTGTTGCAACCCACAAATTCGAATCCGCGTCTTCCGTAATTCCAGTGATCTGAGTTCCGGTTTCAATCTGATTTTCATTCCCGGAAACTGCAGTTCGCTTTGAAAAACCTTCAGAAACCGAATCAAAGGTCCAAAGCCCTTTCCCGTTTGTTCCAAACCACAATCCACCCAATGAATCTTCGAAAATGGTTTGAACAAAATCATGCCCAATTGAATTCGAATTATTCTGAGCGTGGCTATACCGCTTTGCCCCTTCGGCCTTTCCTTTTGGAAGAAAGATAAGACCTTCCCCCTTGGTTGCGGCCCAAACATCGCCACTTCGGGTTTCCTGCACTGTATAAATGTAGGGTTTTCTTCCACCGAATAGTGACGAAAGATCCAGCGTTGCGAACTTCTCTGTTTTCGAATCAAAATGGCTCAATCCTTCCGATGTCCCGAGCCAAAGCGTGTTCTTACTGCCACTACTCATTCCCCAAATTGAGCGATGGGGAAGCCTCTCATCTCCGGCCAATTCAGAATTCTTCGGAAAATGCGGAAAGACATACCGGTCCAGTCCAAAACGGCTGGCTCCACCCCCATCCGTGGCAATCCACAGGAATTTCCCCTTATCTTCAAATATCGAAGTGATGTGATTATTCACCAGGCTGTTTTGGTCGGAGAAATCGTGACGGAAAAAGTAAAAATCTTCTTTGTCACGATTGGAACGCGCCAAGCCATTAATTGTGCCCACCCAAAGCGTATTGTCAGAGTCGGTTCGGAGTGAACTGATCTCGTTTTCTTTCAAGTTCGACCGGGTGGCAATCCAAGTTGAAGGATCAAGGCGAAAGAGCCCCTGCCCTTTGGTTCCAACCCAAATGCCTTTTGTTGAATCGTAGGCAACGCAGCTGATCGGAGCCCCAGTTTTCCAAACAAGTTCAAATCCAGGATTTTTTTTCCCAGTTTCCCGGCGATAGAGTTCGCCTGAAGCCGTTCCAACCCAGATGACGCTTTGTTTGTTTGCAAATATTGTTGTGACCTGAGCAGTTTTCGGTATCCCCTTCACCTCAAGCGTCGTTTGCGACTTGAGGTTCATTATGGCGAGACCTTTTTGCGTTCCAATCCAGAGAAACTGATCATCAGAAATCATCAGAGCCGTGATCTTCGGATTCATCGGGCGACTTTTCTCTTCAGATTCATCAGCGAACGTGATTTTCATCGGCTCGTTTCTCATCGTCATCGGGTCAAACCGATTCAAACCGGCGTCACTCGTGCCAATCCAAAGTTTGTTACCTTTGGGATCATAAACAATATCCGACAACGAATCACTGCTGAGCGACTTCGGAAGCTCCTTGTCATGAATAAACGTCTCGGCAACAAAACGGTCGTATCGAGTCAGCCCTTCATCCGTTGCCAACCAGTAGTTGCCCGCTCGATCTTGAGTCATCGCCCTGACAGAGTCGGAACTGAGACCCTTCGATTTGTCAAAACGGGAAAACAAAATCCGGGGCGGATCATCTGCACGCGTAGTCTCCACAACAGAAACTGACAACGGCATCAGGATCACAATCCGAATGAAGGCAGCAAAATGAGATTGGAAAGTCGAATTCAAAATAATATAATAATTATTA
>CALAHF010000022.1 GCA_937891465.1 uncultured Verrucomicrobiales bacterium
TCGGACTCGGACTCGGACTCGGACTCGGACTCGGACTCGGACTCGGACTCGGACTCGGAAATGTCACTTTCTGAGACGTTGTCATCCGTTTTTTCTGAAGAATCGGCATTTTTCCCATTCTCTTCGGATGCTTCGCCAGCCTCCTTTTCTTCCTCCGCATCATCATCATCATCTTCTGCTCCTGCTGGAATCCGGCCCGCCAACGAATCGGCCACTTCGAGCTGAACATTCTCGATTTCGGAAAGGCGGAGTTGGGGATCAACCACGATAAAAACCTCACCCGTTTCTTTGTGCTCATAGAGCAGCAATTTGCGCTCGTCGGTCATCTTTTCGGCGGTTGGAATCAGCGTCTTTTTCCGCTCCAACATCAGAGCCAAAATAAACCGCGCGTTCTCTGTGCGCGGCTCATCGGCCTCGACCATCTTCCGCAGCATTCCTTCGGCGGAATTCTTTTCCAACACTTCGTTTTTTTGAATGACCTCGGGAACTTTGAAAGTCGATTTCCAAAACGAAAACGGCTTCACTTCCAAAGTCGGTTCGATTTCTTTCCACGATGCGGCCGAGAAATCACGCCGGATAAACCCGTCTGATTCTGGATCATCGAAGATACAGGTGAAAAATTTATCGCCGTCCTCAAACGGAGTTTCCGTGTGAGCGCAATGAGTTCCCCGCGAGGTAATTTTCCAATCCTGAATGATAGCCATGAGTTGAGTCGAAAGACTTCGAATCCATTCGTCGAAATTCCGACACACGCAAGCGACCGGTTCAACGATCCACTCCAAAAATTCGCTGCGCCAAAAACATCCCAACTGCCATCATCGGCACAAAAATCAGCGCTTCGGTCTGCCACGCTGCCAGATTCGCGATGGCTGGGCCGGGACAAAAGCCTCCGATTCCCCAACCAATTCCAAATAAAATAGCGCCGACGATCAAATTGCGACAAATCGGATCGGATTCGCCTTTCGGCACCGCATTCCCGAACAAACAGACACCTTTTTTTCGGAGTAAATACACCCCTAACCCGAAGACAATCAACGCGCCACCCATGACAAAGGCGAGGGTCGCATCCCAATTCCCAAACAAATCGAGAAAACCGATGACACGGGCAGGATCGGTCATGCCGGAAACGGCCAAACCGGCTCCGAAAAGCAATCCGGCGATAAAAATGACAAGTAGCTTCTTCATTTCAATAAGGTGCCGGATCAATCTGATTCACAGCTCCGGCGTCAATCAACAATTCCGCCTCGTTTTCAATTTCATGTAAGTAAGGAGAGAGCGAACCCCGCGCTTTTTCATCTTTCCATTTCCGATAATTGAAAATGAAACCCGGGTTGTGGCAAACCTGTTTCGCTTCTTCAAGGACCTGTTCATTGGGGCGATGACGTTCTGGATTTAAGACTTCCAATGCCAATTCCGCACCTCCGTTTTCAAAAGCAATCGTATACGCTAACGCTGAGCTGCGAGACTGTCCCGCGCGGCAACAAACGAGTAGATGCTGTGATTTTTTAGCAAATCGAAGAGCCGACTTCACCATCTGACTGGAAACGATCCGCTTTCCCCAGGCGGGGCTCTCGATATCATCGAAATTCAAAAACAGATGCGATCGGGTCATCTCAGCAACAAATTCAGGTTCGGGAATGTCGGAATCTAAAATCACAATTGCATCCCACTTTTCAGGTTCACATTCGAGCAAATGGCTCCCCGAAAGGTAGCTCTCGATCCGAATTTCCATTTCATCAAACCTTCAAGTAAAGGCGTTCCAAACCGCAACGGTTACGAAACCCGCCGCCATGAAAGTCAGGGTGGCGACGATTGAATCACGCGACCCAAGCCCCATTCCGCAGACGCCATGGCCGCTCGTGCAACCACCTCCAAGCCTTGTTCCAAAGCCAACAAAAAGGCCTGCGATTGCAAAAACCAGCAGTGAATTTCGGCCTTCAGGGATTCGAAATGTGGCGGCGCTTTCGACGCTGTAGAAACAGATCGCCCCTCCGGAAATCAATCCCAGAAGGTAAACTACCCGCCAGAGCGAGTCGCCCGATGTAGGTCGCAAAAGCCGACCGAAGATTCCGGAAATCCCGGGAATCTTTCCAGACGCCAGCAGTCCAAGAAGACTTCCCAGTCCGATCAAACTGCCTCCAATCAAGCCGTTTATATATGACGAAGGAATCTCAGCAATCGTCATGCCGCTGAATCTTTCTTGGCATCAGTCTTTTCTTTAAAGGGATCGCCTTTGGGCTGCTCGATGTTTACCCAGGTGTGAACGTGTGGATCTCCGCGGAAATACCAAACCATTGACGGGCCCTCGAGCTGAAATGTGTCCCAAACGCCGTCTTTTCCGACGTCTTCGTTCTTGTAAAATGCGAGGTGGAGATCATCGAACTGCGCCTTCACTTGCTTCATTGCTTCATCGCGATCCACCTTGCGGAATGGAAGGAGCAAATCATTCAGAACGCCTTCGACTCCTGCTTTCTGATCTGCTGACATATCACCCACGCGAGTCCCTTCAAGACCTTCAGCATGCCCACGCAGCTCTACGGTTTTCTGTCCTTTTTCACCACGACTGTCGTCTTTCAGGGCTTCAATTTGTTGTTTGCCGTCCAGCATTGCATAGACCTCATTCGCGCGCAGCGCCTGAAACCAATACGCATTTCCCGGATGATCCGGCTTTTCGTTGAATCCCTGAGCGGCGTGACCGTAAAAAATAGGGCCTCCAAACGAAGCGCCTTCAACTGAATTTCCATCGCAACGACGGGTTGTATGACGTCCGGTGAAAACGAACTCGAACTTGTCTGCGCCCGGCTCTCCAAACAGGGCGCATGACCCCGTTCCGAACGTTTCCTCGGGAGTTTTGTGACCTTTCGAACGGTTGTCGTTGATGAACGCGTCCCAAACTTTATTTCGGTATTCATCACTGTGAACACCCATGAAAATCTCGCGAATCATCGCCTGCTGATCTTTATCGAAAGTCGCCCCTACCGGATGCTCCTTCAAAATGTGCCAGTTGTTGTTAATCTTCTTCCGAAGCGCGTCTTCAAACGGAATGACTACTTTCTCACGCTGTTCATCGGAAAGTGAATCGAACAGTGATTTCACAATAGTTTCTGCCGCAGGTCGCCCTGCTTTTTCCTCCGCCAGTCCTGTGAAAAGCGGGAAACTCACCCCGGCAGCCGCCGAAGACCGAATGAATGAACGCCGTGACACGGCCGAACCGAACGAAAAAGGATTTTTCATACATGGAAACTACCGAATATACCACTCTCTCACCAGTCAAAATTCCGCCTATTTGCGCGAGTGACGGTCGATTCCAATAGCTCCCCGGATTTCCTCCCATTTCTGCTTTCGACGCGCCCACAGGAACGACGCCACTTCCCTAAACGTCGGAGGCTCAACGCCATCGCGCTCGCGAATGGCATCACCAATTTCAAAAGCCAGATCCCACTGCTTAAACAATTCCCGATAAGCCAGCCAGATCGATCGACCCGGCGAGTAAATGTGAGTCGATTCCGAGCTGACTCCATTCAATTCCAGAACCCGAATCCCCTTCCCCGCCTGCAAACTCTCCGCTGATGGAACCCGTAAATCATAGCGGCCGAAGTGAAAACCTCCCCCTTCAAACTGGCGACTTATATCATCAATCGTTGCTTCCAGTTTCGGAGTTTTCAACGCGTAGGCATCGAGAAACGTGGCACCCCGACTGTGTGTCCCTAAATCACCCAACATAAAACGCACTCCATATTCGGGAACATCATCAAGCTTCGCCTCCCACTTTTTCATGAGAAAACCAGCCATCCGCAATGATCGCGGATCATCAAAAATCAAACGCGCCAACGTGCGTTTTCCATCCCCGATCACATACGGAAGCTTTTTTTCCGTGATCGAAATGATTCTCCCGGATTCCCACTCGGGATGCCGCACATAAAACAACCCAAACTCAACCCCTTCGATGTATTCCTGAGCCACCAACGGCAACTCATACGATGTCATCTGTTCTCTGGCCTCGGCTTCTGACCGAGCCACCACTACATTTTTCCCACGATCTCCAGCATCGGGTTTCAAAACAACCGGATACTCCGCTCCCGTTTCCCGCTGGAACAATCCCAGCTCAGCCATCCGTTCCTCGACATCTCCTTCCCAAATCAATTGAAATCTCGCAATCCGATGATCTTTTGGAAACGAATTTAGAACCGCGTGCTTCGACGCATATGCCAGGCCGCCGTATGGTTTGATCCCTCGACTCGCCAGCGTAAACACTGTCAGACTTCGATACCGAATCGCCAAAAATAAAATCCGCAACAGCACCGGCGGATAAAACACCCACTTTGGCCAGAATTCCCATTCCCGAATCCGCAGGAACTTTGCCTCCAACAAACGCCGGCCCCGATAGGTCCACAGCGCCTCGATCAGCTTCACCAAAAGGTAAACCACGATGACTCCGCCGATCAGCCCCTTCCAAGCGTATTTTTCGTAGATCTCCAGCCACCCCATGAGCTTCTCCCCGACCTTCATCGAAAACGCCACCAAAATCGGCGTCCAGACCCCGCAGGCGATGAACATGTAGAGTGCGAATTTCCAGGCTGGGTATTCCAAAATTCCCGCCGCAACATAAAGCGGCAGCCGCGATCCAGGAACAAAGCGCGACGTAAAAATCAGCTTCGCCCCATGCTGCTCAAACATTTCCTCGCCCTTTCGCACTTTCTTTTCAGAAATCATCCACTTCAGCGGCGCCCGACGCAGCAAGCCCATTCCGCCTGCCCGCCCCGCCCAATACAGCAACATGTCCTCGATATAAATCCCCAAAAAACACCCCATCGTTGCAATGAAATAGGTCGTGTGGCCTTCCCCTGCCAAAATCCCGCCAATCACGCAGGCCAAATCCTCACTAATCAGCGTGCTCAACGCCAATGTCAGTCCCACCATCCAGCCCGACATCTCACGGGCCTTTTCAAGCTGATCCGCAATCGACGTGTCCTCGCAACCCGTGAGCACGAGAAGCGAAAGCAAAATAAGAACAGCAGGAAGAAAGCGTTTCAAGATCGATCAATATAAGTCTCAAACGCGACGCCTTCACCAGATAAATCGGGCAATTCGGCCATATATTTAAACACGATCCCGTCTCGCGAAACGTCCACTCCAGACCGACTCCAAGTCTGCGCATCCGGCCGATTCATCCTCGGCGTAAAAGCTATCGCCGGTTTCCCTGAGTTCGTTTGATAGGCCACAAAGTCCTCTCTCGTTTTCGGATTCAGCGCGAGAAACGCATCCATCCGCGATTTCAGAACTCCCTCCGTTTCAAAAGACGAGGATGAAACCAGCGGCAGAGAAAACTCAGTTCCACGATTCCCCCCTGTTGGATCACCCGTATATTCAAACAGCAAATGCATAAAATCGTGGCGAGTTGATG
>CALAHF010000023.1 GCA_937891465.1 uncultured Verrucomicrobiales bacterium
GCTGGGGGCCACTTTCTCCAGAGCATCTATTGGAATGGGAAGAGAATGACAAGTCATTTGTGGCCCTTGCAGCTATCCAGTGGAAAATATACCTAAATGCGTACGAATCCTCGATTCAATCTATTGCACCCGAACGGCTTCTTGAAGTTCGGTATGAAGATCTTTGCAACCAAAAGGAGGAAGTATTTTCAACAGTTCTCGATTTTTGCAATCTGGAGAACTCAAGCCGTTTTACCCGGGCGCTAACCAAGATCAAGCTTCATTCAGAGGATGCGAAGTGGCGCAGAGATCTGAAACCGCATCAACAAGCGATCCTGGAACAGTCCCTTGAATCGTATTTAAGGAAATATCGCTATGCCTGATGGTTCAGGAGCTCCTGGAAGAGAATCTTGCGAAAACTGTTCGTCCAATTGCTTTTTTTGGTCACGGGCAAATAGAACAAACCAGATCTAAACTGCTGGCAGTTGTTTGAACGGGGGCTAGCGTATGGGGAGGGGGAGCTGGTTGGACTCCGGAAATCCGCATCTTCGATGCTGTTAGATCCGCACCCCTGCATGCAGAAAAAACGTCTGCGGGGGCTGGTAAAAGTGGGCAGTAGAATTTCTTAAGGTTTGATTGTATGAATTCAAATTCCTCGGGTGTGATCAATGTGAGCATTTTCGGCGGAGCAGAAAGTTCCTTTTTCAATCAGTTCGTCATTGAGTGTGCCAAAAGCGGATTCCGTTGTCGGGCTGTCGTAACAATTTCCCCTCCGCGAAATACTTTGATGGGCTTGGATTGTGACAAGAACATCGGGATAGGCCCGCGATCTGTATTGGCCCGCCAAAAATGGGCTCGTCGTGGCTAGCGGATCGCTCAAAGGTATATTGACGGGCATCTCGGCGAAATGTCATTGGAGCCGTCAATTTACGGGACATTTCTCAGTTTGATTGTGGCACATTGCAATACGGATGTCTTCGCAATCCAATGTCCGAGGAAGTGCTCAACAACGCGAGTTGACACAAAGAAAAAGCGCTCACCAAACGCAATTTGAGCCGGTTTTTATTCCTTTTTATATCCTAATTTCAATCCCATCGAACAGCGTGAAAATACTCAACTCACCCCAGTTTCAACCTTCGTGGGACGACATGGAGAACGATTTCTTCCAGCACCGACCACACTTGAGTGTCGAAACGATTGGATTAATTTGTCAGCAGTTTGGCAACTCGATGATCTTCGTTGAAAGCACGAAATTTTCTCATCCAAAGATTTTCTAACATGAGTATAAGAAAATTTTCTGGTTTTGATGAAGGCACAGTCCATAGCGGAATTTCGCAGACAACCGCGAACTCAGCGGGTTTGATACTCAGATGAACTGTGTGGCCTTTCCTTGGTGTATTCGCATAGCTTGTCACAAGACGTGCCACTAATCCTGTGGTTTTTGATTTCCGCGAGGGGGCTCGCCTGAGAGCGGCATTCGAGTGTGTCGACGTTTCAGGGTTGTCGGTTTTATTCCACACTTTAGCTCACTCCCCGATTTTTTGGCAAGTTCAAATTCCGGCTTGTCGCAGAGAAACAACGTTCGGGCTTTGAGCACTTTTCTCGCTGCAACACATTTTTGGAGCAAGCCTCTTCAAAATTAGCACGCTCTTGTTCCGACAAGCGTTGCTCATCCCAGGCAAGAGGCTCTTTTTCAAGAGCGCGAGTATGATTTCCCAAAAAACCCATTACTCTGAACTTGCCTCACTTGGGTTTTATTGCCCTGATGTAAATTGACTGCACATCATCTCTGCGAGGGGGAAATTCAGAAAATCGGTTGAGCATCTCTCCCTCTGTCACCCTTTCGCAATTTGAGAAGCCAGCTGACTCCAGGGCCCAAGTCATTAATTCTAGATCGTAGAGGTTCTTATGGCTTCCATCTTGATGGAATAGATCGTTGATGTAGTGTTGAACCGGCATTCCTTCCGGTAATACAATTCCCCCTCTAGTAAGGGCATCTTGATAGAGCGTGAGGCCATGGTCTACAGCATACGCTCGGCAAGCTTTTTCCAAATCCGGGCAACAAAGCCAAAGTTCAGCTCCGCTTTTCGCCATTCGGAATAGGTCTCTGAGCAATGGAACTAGTTCAAGCCGTAGGTCAAGATGCTCTATGACCTGTTGAGAGACCACGGACTCGAAACAGTCATCCTTCCACGGCAGCGGCAAATTGGCCAAATCTACATCAAAATCGGATCCGCGGACGTCGATATTAAGCCAACCATTAACGTGGCGCGAACCACATCCCAAATGCAGTTTCTTAGATGGCGATTCGAGTCCCCGCCTGCCACGAACAGAGCAGCGAGCTCGGAATCTCAACCAATCAAAGCGCAGGTAGAGAATGGTCCGTTCCGACATAAACCTCCTTGTGAGCTTACCCAATTGTTTTCTCATAATTGATGGTTACCTTCGTACTCAATTTTGTCCAACAAATCGATGCCAGAATTGGAACTCCCCCGATAAAGTGGACACGGATTTCTTGGTCCGTTTGGTTTTAGTTTAGGGTGATTGTTTTCTCTTAAAAGTAGTTTGTCAGGATTTCGTTTGGCGGTCGATTTCCGAGTGAGGTGTGGATTTGACGTTGATTGTAGAACGTCTCGATATATTCAAAGATGGTTCGACGTGCCTCGGCCTTTGTATCGAAGACGCAGTTTTCGGGGAACGCCTCCCGCTTCAGGGGCGCGAAGAAGGATTCACAGGTTGCGTTGTCATAGCAGTAACCGGCCGCACTCATAGAGCACTGCATTCCCCGATCCCGCAGCCATTGCCGCATCGCCTTGCTCGTATATTGGCAGCCTCGATCCGAGTGGTAAATCGTATCAGTCCCCACTCCCGGCATTGAGGTCGCTTTCTGCGCAGCCTCAATCACCAAGGAGGTTTCCATGTTTTCGGCGAGATGCCATCCCGATACCTGACGGCTGAACAGATCCAGAGTCATGGCCAGATAGAGCCAGCCCTGAGCCGTCGCAACATAGGTGATATCGCTGATGAGCACTTCACCCGGGCGCGTCGCCGACTTTCCTGGCCCAAGTCGATTCGGTGCTGGCATGCGATCCGGATTCTGTTGGGTTGTCTTGGGTCGAAAAGCGGTCTTGTAACGCGCCTGGATTCCGGCACATGACATGAGCCGTGCCACCCGGTTCTCCGAGCAGGAGAGTCCACGATTGTGAAGCTCGGTTGTCATCCGAGGACTCCCGTAGGCCCGACAGTAACTTTCGCTATGGATTGCTTTCATTTCTTCGATGAGCTCACCGTTCTCGTGGTCACGCTCGCTCATTTCTCGCCTACGGCTCTTGTAGTAGCCACTGCGTAGGAGGTCGAAGGCGTCGCAGAGTTCAGTAACTGGGTAATCTTCCCGCATTTGATCGATC
>CALAHF010000024.1 GCA_937891465.1 uncultured Verrucomicrobiales bacterium
TTTACGAGGCACCCCTGTTGTTTGATCGATCGGCAGGGGTGTTTTGTTTTTTTGAACCCACGTTTTTGACGACGAGGACCAGACGGCTCGACTGCAAATTGGTATTCATTACCCTCCAATAAGGGCCGGGGCGACCTTCGGGAAGGCACTCGTGATTGGTCAAGGTCGCGGGGGGCGTAAATTAAGTGGAGCTCGTTCCAATGATCCCTAAAAACAGCCACACAAAAGCAATGAGGAGAAACAATGGGAATTTAACCCAATGCTTCAACTGTGAGATTACTCGCTCTGAGAGAACCAATATTAGGGTGAAGGCCACTCCGGAAATACGATCCCAGACGTGGTTAGAAAAAATAAGAGCGATCGGCCCTAGCTGTGGATAAAATATCATGTGGCTTCACATTCGCTTGATGACGGGTGGATCTTCATACATCCATTTGAGGAGCAAAACGTTGCCTTGCTCGTCCGCTATGAAGTCATTCCTCCGGTCTTAGAGGAGCCTTAATTTCGGCCGTCACTTTCTCAGCCAAGACATCGCGTCCTTTTTCGGTGTAATGGACATCATCTGCACCGCGTTGTAAGCGTTCCCGATTCTTTCCCACAGCATCGTAGAGATTGTTGATCCTGACATCGTGCTTCTCCATCACGGCGCGCGCGGCGTTGTTGAATTCCTTGGCGCGCTGTTCGGAGATAACAAACTTCACCTTCTTTTCCGGTCCAACGCAGGGCGGTGTCGTGATGGCAAAAATGAGCGTCGCATCGGTCTTTGCCTTCATTTTTTGAACGATGCTTTCGAGGCTCTTAGCATACGATTCGGGAGTTGCTTTTTCCTCCTGGCTCCAGCCATACCAGTCCCACAGCCCGAAGTTGAAATGGATCACATCCCATTTTGAATCACCAAGCCATTCATCGATATGCTCGTCGCCAAATGCAGACCAGCGACAGTTCGTTGTTGGGCGATGAACATTTGCAATGCCATCGAGATGGCGACGAACTCTCGGGGTGTATCCGATCGAAATGGAATCCCCGATGATCAAAACGCGTGGCAGTCCAGCAGCATCCACGGGATTCGCGTATGGGTCTTTGAAAGGGTCTTTCTGTTTTTTTGAATTTTGCCCGTAACCGAGTTGACTGGTGATGAGCAAAACGAAAAGAAGAATTTTTAAAAACGATTTCATGGGAAAGAGTCTGGAGGAGAGGGTGAAAACTTGACTTATCATCGCTGCTTCTTTCTGGAAAGGAAATCCTGAATCGACTGAGCCGAGGTTGCGATATGTTGGTTTGCGAATTTCTCAGTTTGGAAGGGTTGGTGGGCGCGATGGCGTCTACGATTCAGGCCGCTGATTCGAACCCCTAATGAGTCAATGCGGAAGAACGATCGGAATTCAGTTTTGAGTTTACATTGACGACAATGACCGACAATGATGAGGGAGCGTTTTTCATGCCTATGATTCCCCCCTTTCATCTAGCTGTTCAGGTCCGCGACATCGCGGAAGCTCGCGAATTCTACGGAACCAAACTGGGGCTTTCTGAAGGTCGCAGTGATGAGTCGTGGATCGATTGGGATATGTTTGGTCACCAGGTTGTCACTCATCTCAATCCCAACTTGGGACCTGAGGGCCGCGTGGATAACCATTGCAATCCAGTCGACAGCAAAGTGGTTCCAGTGCCTCACTTTGGCGTGGTACTGACGATTCCTGAATGGGAGAAACTTGCGGAACGTTGTCGTTCATTCGTCGATGAATTCATCATTGAACCCTCTGTCCGTTTCAAAGGTGAACCGGGTGAACAGTGCACCATGTTTTTCGAGGATCCGTCAGGAAACGCACTCGAGTTCAAAGCATTTGCCGACATCGAGGGGCAGTTGTTCGCAAAGTGATGCTGGGCTTATTAGGGGCAAATGAAGTTCATCTGTATCGGTCGCAATTACGTTGATCATGCTCGGGAGCCTGGTAACTCTGTTCCGGCACCGCCTGTCATTTTTCTGAAACCGGAGACAGCTCTGCTTGGGGGTGGAAAGCAATTTTGCACTCCAACGTGGTCGAATGATGTCCATCATGAAATTGAGTTGGTGTTGCGAATTAACCGCGAGGGCAAAGACATTGCTGTCGATGACGCCCACTTACACTTCGACGAAGTGAGTGTGGGAATCGATTTCACAGCTCGGGATGTACAGTCTGAACTCAAAGCAAAAGGTCATCCCTGGGAACGAGCAAAAGCATTTGATGGCTCGGCAGTGGTGGGGCGTTTTGTGAAGCTGGCTGAGTTGAATACGCCGATCGATGATCTGCGATTTCAACTATCGAAGAATGAAGAGATCGTGCAGCACGGGCATACTGCGGACATAATATTCCCTGTGGGTGCATTGATTTCAGAAATATCATCCGTCATGACTTTGAAGTCCGGTGATCTGGTTTTCACCGGCACACCAGCAGGCGTGTCGGCAGTAAACTCATCTGACATGCTGGAAGGAAGTCTCGAAGATCGTCTGCTCTTTAGCGTGACGATTCAGTAAGTGGCGGTTCTTGTCGATCCGATCAAGACTACTGGCCAATCACTCTCTCAATGGCTTCGACAAATTCTGCCCGTCTAGCTTTGGAAAGACCGGTGTATTCTCGAATGAAGAGGGCAACGGTGGTTCGGTTTTTTAGATCGCGTGAAATGAGGTTTCGAGCGTTACGCGGTGGACTGCCGACGCCTCCATGAAAAACCCGGGCCAACTTTTCGCTCTCGAATTCGAGCCTCCATCCCATCGCATAGTCGACGCGCTCGCCGTTGTCGAGCTTGCCTGCGGCAAAATAGCAGTCTGATAGATTCTGCTTGAGCAATGAGCCATTCCACAACGCACGATCCCACTTGGCGTAGTCCATCAGAGTGGTCGTCATGTTCCCTGATCCATTGAAATGATGGCTGTCGGTGGTGTCCCGCATTTCCAGTGGATCAAAAATTCGCTCCTGCTGAAATTCATGAAAAGGCACTTCTGTGATCACTTCAATAATTCGACACAGCAGCACATACCCGGAATTCGTGTATTCAAATTCCGTCCCGGGCTTTCGACGCAACGGTAAGGTCGTGAGCCACTCTGCATGAGTTTTGTTGTTCAGAATTTTGAGCCCATGTTCTTTCTTATACGCCGTGATCGATTCGCGCTCTTTCTGTTTAATGAAATTTGGAAGGCCGCTGGTGTGCCAAAGTAGATCCTGAACCAGCACCTCGCGTCCAGGGTTTTTGAATTCCAATTCCGGTAAATAAATCGACACCTTGTCGGTCATTTTCAACTTTTCCTCTTCGATTAGAATGGCGGCGCACATCCCTGCGAACTGTTTTGTGACCGAAGCGAGCGGCATGCTGCTATTCGGCGTCACCGGAACTTTCCCGCTCTCTTTTCCGTAGCCCTTGCAGTGGTGAACTTCGTTGTTCTTTGTCACGAGGAGAGCAAGACCGCCCTCAGAATCTGTGGGGAAATACTGACGAACCACGCTTGTGACTTCTTCGATCTCTATTTCGTGATTCGCTGCGCCTACACTCCCAGCCAGTACGAACGCAAGAGCAGTTACGAGTTTCACGAACCAACAGGCGTATGCCGGTCTTATTCGCCTGTTGAGCCGAAATAATT
>CALAHF010000025.1 GCA_937891465.1 uncultured Verrucomicrobiales bacterium
CCGGCCGGACCGACGCCCCGGTAAAAAATCCTTGAATAAGCAAATTCCTATCAATAATTATCCAAGCAAATCATGAAACATTTTCCAACGCACTGCACGCTGCTGGCCCTGGTGATCTGCCAGCTTCCGTTAATTTCGGACTCGGCGGAACGCCCGACTGAATTGAACGAACTGCGATTTGAATTTCATGTCGGGCTGGCGGAACTTGAGAAAAACGAGCCGCTGCAAGAACTGAACGAAAAGTATCGCGGCTACCTGGAGAAACAGAAAGCGGCCTACCAGAAAGAGGGGAATTTGGAGGCCATGATGGCAGTGGACGGGGAGTCGAAAATTTTCGATGAAAACCCGGGAAAAGAACTCCCGCCGTTCCCAGAGTTGAAGCGGTTGCAGGGAATCTACCGGGAACAACGGAAGAAGCTGGAAGCCGCGTTGAACGAAAAGAAGCTGGCCTTGATGCGGTCTAGCGAAAAGAAGGCCAAAGAATTGTCGGCAAAGTGGACTCGGGAAGGCAAAATCGAGGAGGCGAAGCTCGCGCTGGCAGAATCGAAGCACATTGCCGCGATGGCCAGCGACCCGGGATTGGCAAAAACGGTTCCAGAAGCCACGACCGAGAAATCATCCACACCCTCCACTCCCTCGCGAGACGACAGTCCTGTAACACCTGAAACCGCGACCAAAGAGAAGCCCTTTGTGAACAGCTTGGGCATGAAGTTCGTGCCGGTGCCGATCACCGGGGGGGCGAGCGATGGGAAACTCATCTTGTTCAACATCTGGGAGACACGGGTGGGGGATTACGAGAAGTTCATTCGGGATGATCGGGATCGGGAATGGCCGAAGCCGGATTTCCCGCAGAAGGACGACCACCCGGCGGTGTACGTAAGTTGGGAGGATGCCGTGGCTTTCTGCGAGTGGCTGACCGAGGAAGACCGGAAAAACCGCAAGATCGGCAAAGACCAGCGCTACCGCCTGCCAACCGATCACGAGTGGAGTTGCGCGGTGGGGATCGGCAAAGAGGAAGATCCTGAGTTGCTCCCGAGCGCCAAGAATCAAAAGCTCGCCAATGTCTTCCCTTGGGGCCGGGACTGGCCACCGCCGAAAGGCGCTGGGAACTATTACGGAGAGGAAACGAAGAAGAATCCGATACCGGAGCGCCCCCCGATCGAGGGCTACGAAGATCCCTTCGATCGCACAGCTCCTGTGGGGAGTTTCGAGCCAAACGAGTACGGACTCTACGACCTGAGCGGCAATGCCTTCGAGTGGAGCGAGGACTGGTACCCGGGCGAACAGAAAAAGCGGGTGCTCCGTGGGAGTGCGTGGAGCTACAACTATCGCGACACTCTGTTGTCCTCGGGCCGCTATCACGGTGTGCCAGGCTTTCGCGGCCACCACATCGGCTTCCGGTGTGTGTTGGGGTGGTGAGGTGATAAAGGCGGAAATCATATCGGAAGAGGCACTGGACGCCGTGTGGACCACCGGGAAGACGTGATCTCGCCTTTCCTCCGCCGACTTGACGAAACGCTTGCGGTTTTTCAATCTGCCCTTGTCCCTTGTAATGAAACTCATCTCAATGCTCTTCACTTTGTTGGTATTGGCGATCTGCCAAATTCTGGCTATTTCGTCCTCAGCGGAACGCCCGACTGAATTGAACGAACTGCGATTTGAATTTCATGTCGGGCTGGCAGAACTGGAGAAGAACGAGCCGCTCCAAGAGTTGAACCAAAAATATCGGAGATACCTGGAGAAACAGAAGTTCGCATACCAGCAGGCAGGAAACTTGGACCCCCTCAAACCCGGCCGGACCGACGCCCCGGTAAAAAATCCTTGAATAAGCGAATTCCTATCAGTTTAAGATAGTTCGTCCCTTCTAATTGATGCCGCTCAACCATAAGGGCACAACAAGACGTCGATCCCGCAAAAGCACCTTTTTCATTCAGGGAGAACCCAACTCTGGATTCTTTGATGACCTTGTTAAGGGTCGACGAGTTCGTCCTGAAGTCGTCTAGCCTTGAGGATGCTTCTTGGACTGCTCCTCCATCCACTTGTCGTGCATCTCCCGTTCCCTCACCATATACTCCTCCTCCGGACCCTCCGGATCGTCCATCGGACCTCCCGACGCCCCTCAGTTCTGCCAACTCTTTTTCCTGAGCATTCAGTTTTGCTGCCTGAGCGGCATCAAATTTGGCAGCCGTAAAAAGCCCGTCATTCGCCTCGTACTCAGCATCGGCTTAATGAGCGATTAGCCTCTGAAGTTCGCTCTGCTTCTCACCTGCTACGGCAATCCTTTCAAGAATTGAATTGAACTCGATAACAGCCGAGCCACGGTCAAAAAGGACGGAATCGCCTTGAACTCTCCACCTGCCCCACTCCTTTCGTAACAGGCTAACTACATCGAGCGAATCATTTACACTTTGCTGGTCAAGTTCGCGGATAGCCAGAACAACCTCAAGATTCGCGCCTTTTTTGTAGCCCTGAATTGCTTCAGTCCGCTGGTGAGGGGTGAGTTCTTTGTTAGCCAGTGCGGCGTCGAGATGGACGTCGATGCTCTGGATAAAGTTCAGGAGCGCGTCGTTCGACTCCCCCAATTCTTTTATCACTTTCTCGCGAGCCTCAAGCTGCTCAAGTGTGCGAATAGTTGAAGCATCTGTTCCGCCGGACTCCACGTATTTCTCAACAGCCGCTTCATGCCGCTTGGCGAGGACCAGTATCTGGTCGTTGACAGAAAATATCGCCTCGCCCACCTCCTTGCCCTTTCCATCAAGCTTCTGTATCTTTCCCTTTACCGCGTCCATTGCCCGCCCGGCCTTCGCCATATCAACCTCGTAAACGCCTTTGGACTCTAGTTGCTCGGCCATGTCTTTTTTCAAATCTGCATTTCGCTCGTTTACTTCCGAAAAGAAATCTGCAACAGCATATGCACCCTCAGGCGAGGGAGGGCTATTCTGAGCCTTCTGTATTTGCTTAAAGATGATCGGAACTATGAACACGAAAAAGAAAGCCAGAGCGAGATTCGGCCAGGCAAATAGGCGTGTCTTCTTTTGTTTAGGATCCAAGCTATCTGCGTCCGTGACTGGTTCGGATTCTCCTGTTCGTGAGTCTGAGATCGGAGAAGCATTATCGGAGACACCCTTTTTTTCTTCGACAAACAGCGAAGTATTCATGCCATTCTGGCCATGCGGAGATTCTGCGAGCGAGGTTGCCTTCTCGCTTTTGTCCGGCTCGATTATTGCCTGG
>CALAHF010000026.1 GCA_937891465.1 uncultured Verrucomicrobiales bacterium
CGAGCGCAACGCCCAGAAGCGACAATGCAAAACTGATTTTCCGATGCGCGATCTCGCGCGAGACGAGTCGGGTGAGTTTCATGATTTTTTCTTTCGGACGATGACAACGGATCCGATTGCAATGACACCAATGACAACCGCGCCAATCACGACCCACCACATATTTAAAACGAACGACATTGGGCGAACAAGCGGAAAAACCTGAGTTTCAGGTTCATCCGCAGCAACAGCAATAGGAGCATCATCAACTGCAGTAGCAGCATCTCCCAAACCAGTTAGCCCTTCCAACGGCGGCAGGATTTTCTCGATAATAATTTGGCTGCCTTCGAGCGCCAAATCCCAGTTCGCGGCAACAAGTAAATCCATACCGGGGTTTTGATCTTTCACCTCGCAGGAACACGCACCGGTAAGGTATCCGGCATAATCCATCGCGTTGTCTCTCGTGACTCCGCGACCGATGAGCGGTTCTAAAACACGACCTCGACCAAAAATCGGGAACACCATTGGCTCTTTCGAAAACTCACCGAGATCAGCTTCGAGCCCCAGCAGCATTTGAAGAAAAACCGCTTCGGCTGGATCGTCGCGAGAAATCCGAATCATTCCGAAATCAATCTTCAACGGCACGTTGGATTGAAGAATATTTTCGGGATCGATCGGCGCATTGGTCGGCGACTCAATTGAATCAATATCGCTTTGCTCAATAACCCCATCGGGAATTTTCAGAGTGCCTGGAGCATCCTTGATAACGGTTTCCATCGCGGCAACGGCCTTGCTATCAAGTGCCTCATCGCCGCTTTCGACAACCAACCAAACCGCCGATTGCCCAGAGAGGATCTGTTTCACAATTTCACGGCGAGCTGGTGAATCAAAAACCCTTCGCGCATTTTCGACCGTTGCGGCACCACTCCAAATGGGGCTTTGTTCGAGCCCGCGAACTTTCTGCGGATAAACTAATGCCATTGTTGCTGCGTCAGAATCGGGCGCGGGGGTAACGGAGAGTTTTACGAGCAGGTTTGCGGGAAACTCGTCGCTGGTCGCTGCCTCTCTCAGAAAATCAAAGGCCTCTGTCTCCTTTGCTGTCAGCTCGCCGCTTTTTCCCGGCGTGAAAACAACGGTGTAACCGTCTGCTTCCCAACGCTCCAACGCGTAGCGAAAAACGGGCACCTGACATGCCCAAACAATTGACGTGCCCAGTGCAGTCAACGCCATTGCCACCGCAACAAGGCGGACTCGGTTGGTTGGAGAAAAAACCATGGCGGAATATTGGCATGCTCAAACGCGCAAGGCAATCACGCAAAGGAGGATTTTGAAAACACGAATGGCCGCAAAAAAGCGCAGAGGGCACAAAAAAGCAGGGCCAGAAAACTTTTGCGATTCTTGTGCCTTTTTGCGGCTATCTCAAATGCCATTGGAATTATTTCCCTGCGGCCAAATGCGCTTCGACTTGCTCAGGGAAATACCGCATCAACGATTCCGTGACATTCGGCGCTGCCATTCCGAGTCCGCAGGCACTGGTCGCTTTCATCGTCGATCCGATGTCTTCGATTTCAGCAACCCACTGACTCAACTCCAATTTTGAAGCTTCGCCGTTGAGCCGTTCGGTAATCCGCTGCGTTCCGATCCGACACGGGAAACACTTGCCGCAACTCTCGTGGGCGAAAAATTCCATCGCATCGTGCGCCGCTTTTACCATGTCGCGAGTGTCGTCGAGAACCATGATGCCACCGGCACCGAGAAAGCTGCCTTTTGCGCGAATGCAGGGCTCGTCGAGCGTCACATCGATGTCATCGCCGCCAAGGAAACCTCCGCTCAAACCTGCCATCGTCACCGCTTGAATTGTCCGGCCTTCCTGAGGACCACCAGCCCAATCGTAGAGCAGCGTTGAAAGCTTCATCCCGATGGGAACCTCATAGTTTCCTGGACGCTGAATGTCACCGCTCAGGCTGATTAGCTTGGTTCCGGGGTGTTCGCCTTCACCCAAATTCCGATACCACTCCGCTCCGTTTTCGACGATGTGCGGGACTGAAGCGAGTGTTTCAACATTGTTCACCACAGTTGGTTTGTTGTTGAAACCATGCGTCACCGGGAAAGGCGGCTTGTTCCGGGGAAACGGGTGTTTGCCCTCCAAGCTGCTCAACAGCGAGCCTTCCTCACCACAGATATACGCACCTGCTCCACGACGAACGTAGAGATTGAACGTGAATCCCGCGCCGAGAATATTTTCGCCCAACAATCCGCTGGCCCGTGCGTCTTCGATCGCGTTTTCCAGAATCCCCTCGGTCTCGGGATACTCGTATCGCAGGTAAATAAAACCAATCGGCGCGCCCGTCGCAAAAGCCGCCAGCGTCATGCCTTCGATCACCGCAAAAGGATCGTGATCCATGATGGCACGATCTTTAAAACAGCCCGGTTCGCCCTCATCCGCGTTGCAAACGATCGCTTTCGGATCGCCCTCAGCTTCCGCGACCGCTTTCCATTTGATCCCGGTTGGAAATCCTGCGCCACCACGACCAGCGAGCTTGCTGTCAGAAATTATCTCGACGAGCGATTCCGGCGTCATGTCTTTCACCGCTTTTTCCAAACCGGTGTAGCCGCCCGTTCGACGATAGCCTTTCAACGTAGCGCGGCCCGGCTCCCGGATTGATTGAAAAACGCACTCATCGATTCCACCCGGATTCACCGGCGGAATCGGCGTGGCACGATGCACCAACTCATCTTTCGTTTTTCCGACCAACGCCTTGTCGCCGACCAAAACAGGAATCATGTCGTCACAACGACCAGCGCACGGCATCGGTGTCGCTCCCTCATCTTTAAGCGATTCCAAAAGTTCTTCTCCTCCGTGGAGACAACAGACATTGCCAGTGCAAACGCGCGGTGCAGACTGACCCGGCTCTTCTCTAGAAAAGTGATGATAAAACGTGACCGTTCCCCAGAGCTCCGCGATCGGAATCTTCAGGGCTGCCGAAACCGCCGTGATCGATTCCTCAGAAAGGTAGCCGTCGCGATTATGAAACGCGTGCAGCATCGGTAGCAGCGGGGCAGGTTCGTCTTTCCAGCGATCAATCAGGGCCTGTGTCGTCTCGTTTGGCATAGCGGTCGGACAGTGTCGGGCGCGAGTGCGAAAAGGTCAAGATTTTAGCGTTCACGATCGGGCCTGCCTGCACCTTCAGATCAGTGATGTCCATCGCAGAAGTCCATCAATTCAACTCTCCTATCTGGGTCCATACCAGATCCCAACTTCCGGCGTCTTCGACAAACAGTGCACTGATTTCGCGGTTGCTATCTTCACACCCTCCTATATGGTTGGATCACGTTTCCAGTTCATTACAGCTCAAGATTTCGGGAAATTTTAATGCTCTGAAGTGAGGGTATTTTTCGTAGGTTGCGACGATTGGCGCAGCATTTTCTCGTGCGTCCGGCATGCGGAGATCGATGTCACCGGACTCTGATGCTATGAAATCTGTTACCCTCACGGGAGTCGAGTCTTCTCGGCGCCCTTCCTCTGTCTCTCTAACAAACCTCCCCACAGTAGTAATCTCTGAAATTAAGGAGATCCCCGAAAAACCTGTCATTGGGGAGAAAAAAAACAAAATCACGACCGCTCTTTTACTGGCGGCAGGAACCGGTTCACGCCTGTATCCGCTCACCAAATCGGCGCCGAAGTGCCTCACTGAGGTGAATGGAATTTCCATTTTAGAGCGCCTCGTCGTCAATCTCAAAAAGCAGGGCTTCAAACGGCTCATCGTCGTCATCGGGCATCTCGGCGATCAGGTTCAAGAGTTTTTGAGCTCCCACACTGACGATCTGAAAATCGACTATGTCGTGAATCCCGTCTTCGCGACCACAAACAATCTGTATTCGTTGTGGTTGGCCAAAAAGGAGATCACAGAGCCGTTTATCCTCGTCGAGAGCGACTTGGTCTTTAACGACAAGCTGCTCGAAGAAATGCTCTTCCCTGACCGGATGGCCATTTCGATAATGCTTCCCTGGATGAACGGAACGACCGTGGAGCTTGATTCCACCGACCGCGTCACGGCATTTCGGGCGGGCAGCTACACTCCGAATCCGGAAATGCAGTTCAAAACCGTTAACATCTACAGTTTGTCTCTCTCGTCTTGGAAGGAAGTCGAAAAAAGATTGAGCCACTATGTGACGGCCGACGAGCTGGGCGAATATTACGAAGTCGTGTTCGCTGAGATGATTGCCGACGGCACCCTTTCATTCGATGGAATTTTCTTCGACAATGACCTCTGGTATGAAATCGACACCGGCGAAGATTTGATCGAAGCCGAGAATCTGTTCTCGAATATACCGGATCAGGCCGACGACCCACCCAACACCCTCACCGAGCGCTCAACCAATCTTTGCGCCATTCGAAGCTAAGGCATGGCTACTCCCGCAGGAAACGTTGTTTATCGGAACCTGGCCAACGTGACGTCGATTCTCGGCGTCTTGCCGATGGCTTTCCTCTTCATGGAGGACGGGTATCGTTTTTTGATCCCCTTTCTCCTTTTCAACAATGTCATGGACGACCTCGATGGCGTTCTTGCGCGCAAACTGAAGATTCGGAGTCTCCTCGGCGCAAACCTCGACAATGTCTGCGACACCGTTGTCCATGTGACGGTGATTTTGGTAATTTGCGCCCGCCACGAAGGATTCGTTCTCGGGGCTGGAATGATCGCCGCGACCGCAATTATCATCCGGCTGACGTCCCGACTCGACCCAACAGCATCGAAGGGAAATGGCTCCCCAACCAATGAGCTGATTCGCCATGTTATTTTCGTCCTTCTGTTAACGACTCATTTCGACGTTTCCCCCGGAATCTATCTGATCATTCTTTCGGTTCTCCATACGATATCGATGCTCGCCCCGTTTAAAATGCTCTTTTTGATCCGTGGGATGGCGCACTCAGTCACCTCAGTTGCTCTAGTCAATGTCGCACTGATTATCGCATGGCTGGTTCCCATTCTCAGCCCGGTTATCGCAGCCGCGTTCTTTGCCACCTACCTCTATTCGCTTGCGGTGGGTGTCTACCGATGGAGGCAGCGGGAAAAACTCCCGGCGAACTAACCGGCGAATTGGGAAATATCTGAAATAGCACGTTACCTGAATCCATCACCTTCCTTACCCGAAAGCCAGCCCATTCCGAAATGATGAATGTGATTAAACTCGATCCGATTTCGTTCCGCTGCGCCTCCCTCGTAGCCCCATCGCCAGCCCGCTGAAATACCGGTGTAGAAAAAGTCTGCGATTTCATTGTGAGTCACCGCATTGTCGTTGCTTTGCCCGATCCAAACGCCCACCGCACAGGGAAAAATTCGCCCTCCGTGGCGGATAATATTGTTATCGACCGTGATGTGACCGGTCCACTCCGGCTCGTTTTTGGGAATACTCGTTTCGCCAACCCGAACACCGCCCGCTCCCAAATCATGCACTTCAGTTGTAGTCACACCGCAGTCGCGACACGCATTTCGAAACCACAGCCCGTAGGTGCCGACGTGGCCGATTTCACAGTTTTCGAAATTCACCACCCGCGCGCCATCAACCTGCACCGCAGCCTCAATCGGCGAAGCCGCCTGCGAAGGTCCAAAACCAATCGGCGGCGTTTTCCATTCAGCATGACGAAATGCCAGTCCGCGAAACGTCAGGTTATCGACAAATTTTCCGTTCACAGGATCCCCTTTCACAACCAGCAACTTCTCCGCGACCGGCGCAATCGCCTCCGCCGTTTCGATCGATTCCCCGGCCAGCGGTTTGTAAAAAAGCGTTCCATCCGTTGCGAGAATCCATTCCCCAGCCTCATCCAGCGCCGCCCGATAGTTTTCCAGAATATAAGCCGTATTGCGCGTCAGCGGATTCCACAACTTCATGTCACGCCCCGAAATTCCCAGCCGACCTTTGTCTGCATCCGCCCAATCGAGAAACTTCCGCGTGTTATCCCATTTATGAAACAGCAGAATCTGCGCATTTTTTCGATCCTCCTCGGAGATCCCCGCCAAAGAAGCAACGTCATCCGGCCGAACAAATAGCGTTTGTCGCGCTGTCGGTTTGGAGCCCTTGGGACCTTTCACCTCGTGGGATCTCTCCAAATAATAGAAAAAAGAATCTGGTTCACGTGCACGAACGGCGCGTTTACCATTCACCCACAGCTGCTCGAATCCCCAATCGGCCGGAATTTTTGCCGTCTAAATCCCATCCGCCTGAGCCGTAAATTTGCCAATCGTTTTTCCGCCGGAGATCACAGGTCGCGCATTAGGAGCCGCTTCATAAATAACCGACGATTCTGCCATTCCACCATCTTCAGGCCCAAACAACAAGGGTTCAGATATCAAATACGTCCCCGAACCGACAACAACGCGAATCGGTTCCGATGGCTCTTCTTGCCGTAATTTTCGAACTATAATTTGAGCCTGTTCGATCGTTCTTAATTTTCCATCGGGAGAAACCTCAATGACGATCTCCGCCCGCAACGTCCCGAAGCAGAACACAAGAAAAACAGGGATGATAGCTCGAAAACAATTCATGAAATGGCCCTGATAATACTCCCAAGTTTGGCAAA
>CALAHF010000027.1 GCA_937891465.1 uncultured Verrucomicrobiales bacterium
ATTCAAGGATTTTTTACCGGGGCGTCGGTCCGGCCGGGTTTGAGGGGGTCCAAATCCATCATGGTCCGGCATGGGGTCGCGGCCCAACGCTGCAATCGGTTCGGGATCGGTCCAGGTTTTTCCAACGTCACGCGATTCGCTCCAGTGCACCTGCCCAAAATAATCTGATCCGCCGATCTCCTGGAGATTCATCAACGCGACAGGCGGCCCTTTTTTCTGCGGCACCAGACAAGCGCGGGGATGAAACCAGGTGAGTGAAGCGCCATCGCGATTTTTGCGCAGGGTGACCTTTTCGATTGATTTGATGAGGGGCTCCTCTGCCGAAAGTGAAATGGTTATCGAGAAATACAAGCAACACGCGGCGAAGGCTTTCATGATTTTGATTAGAGCGGGGAAACTTGCTCGATGAAAGAACGCAATTCGGTCTCCTACGACGCATACGCGGGAGCTTCGTGTCGGCGGACACCTCACACGACACCGTGACGTCTTGGATTGGCTCGGGTTCTGAAATACGGTAACTTTCTTTGCCTGCCCACCCCGTTATGAAACGCCGACATTTTCTCCGATCATCATCCCTCGCACTTTCGTTGCCTTTGTTGGAATCCGTTCGGCCACTTCGCGCGGAGGGAGTTGCTGCAGCGACGGCTCCTGTAAGACGGCTTGTGACTGTTGGAACGTATCTTGGTTTTCACACGCCGAGCTGGTTTCCAAAAGCCAGTGGCCGGGATTATGAAATGTCACCGGTGTTAGCTCCGCTCGAGGATCTTCGAGAGGAATTTTCGATCTTTTCGGGACTGGATCATCGTGCGCCGAACGGACATAAAAATTGGAGTAATTTTCTAACGGGGAAGGGGACTCCGGGAGTGTCTTTTGATCAAATTGTTGCCAAGCAGATTGGCGATCAATCGCGCTTTGAGTCACTTCAGGTGACGTGTGGTTCGCCGGGTAACGGACAAATGAGTTACACCAAGGAAGGGATTGCGCTTCCAGCGATTGGGCGACCTAGCGTTCTCTATGGAAAACTTTTCAGTTCGGATACGGACAAGGCGCGGATGGATTATATACTCGAGAGCAATGGCAGCGCGCTTGACCTCGTTCTCGATGAAGCGAAGGCGTTGAAGAAAACGGTGAGTGCTCGTGATGCTGAGAAACTGGATGAATACTTCTCCTCGGTTCGCGATGTCGAAAAGAAAGTTCAGAAGCAACGGAAGTGGCTCGGAGTTCCCACGGCGAAGGTAGATTTCACGTTGCCCGATTACGATCCGGTCGCTCCGGATCTGTCGCTCGAATGTGAGGGCATCATGTATGAGCTAATGGCGCTTGCGCTGGAGACGGATTCGACCCGGGTGATTTCGATGTTGGTTCCCGGTCAGGGGCAGGTTTTCACGATTGATGGAGAGAAGCTCAGTGCCGGTTATCATGGGCTTTCGCATCACGGAAATGACAAAAATAAGATTGCCGAGTTCAATCGAGTGGGGACGGAACACGTTACGCGTTTTGGAGAATTTTTGCGGCGCTTGAATGAGAAGAAGGACGCCGAAGGGCGTGCCATCCTCGACAGCACGGCAGTTCTTTACGGCAGCGGGATGGGAAATGCGAATACGCATGACAACAGTCGACTTCCGATTTTGCTGGCAGGCGGAGGATTTAGGCACGGAGTTCACCACGCGATTGATCGGAAAAAAGAGACGAGCGCAACGCCGTTGCTGGGTGATCTTTACCTTTCCATCATGCAATCCATGGGAGTCGAGGAAGAGCGGTTCGTGAAAGCGACGCGGAACATGAACGACTTTATTCTCTAGAAAATTTGCCATGAGAATTTCTCTGATCGCGCTGATTTTTTTGCTCTTTGTTAGTGTCCTGTCTGCGGCCGAAACAACTGCTGTTGCTGAACACGTGGATACTTTTCTTGTGAAGTATTGTCTCGATTGCCACGATGCCGATTCCGAAAAAGGAGACATCAATCTCGATTTTCTAAAGATCGACTGGAGCGATCCACACGCCGCCAAGGTCTGGGCGAAAGCGTGGGATATGCTCGATGGCGGGGAAATGCCGCCGGAAGACAAGGCGCAGCCTTCCGCCGAGGAACGCGCTGAGGTGGTCGCCTGGCTCGAAGCGGAGCTGCTCAAACATGATCGGCCGGGAGGGACGGTGCTTCGTCGCTTGAGTCAGGAAGAATATGAAAACTCGGTCAGCGATGTATTGAAGATTCCATTCAAAGTTCCCGAGTCTTTTCCCGCCGACATGGCGAGTCACGGCTTTGATAACAACGGAGAGGGGCTTGTTCTTTCTCCTCCGTTGATGGCGCAATATTTAGAAATCGCGACGGCAGCGGCAGACAGTGTTCTTCCTCCGCCGGTTGAGCAAAGACGCCTCAAGAAAGAAACTAAGTTGATTGGGCCGGGCGATTTCACGTTGAATTTCACGACGGGTCACGAGATCGATGGAGTCTTGCGAATGGCGCTCTCAAGCGATCCGCTCGGTCGAGCATCGGTGTGGCCCAATCGGTTTGAGGCGAAAGTTGCCGGAGTGTATCAGGTCAAGATCGACCTCTCAGCTTTTGAAGTGGGTGAAGACCACGTTCCTGTTGTTCATCTCCTGGCGCATGCGGTGGCCGGGAATAATTATGCAAAAGCCAACACGCTGAAGTTGCTGGCGGAGTTTACGGTGAGCGCCGATAAGCCGAATACGTTTCAAGCGGATGTCGAACTGCAGCGAGGAGAAACTGTCGTGGTTCATTATGAGAATGCGCCGCTGAGCAGTGATCAGGATAAAGCGCGGAAATGGTTGCCGCGTTTAGCCGCGCAACTCACCGATATGTTTCGGGAAGATCCAGAATTGGGTGCGGCCTGGATGAAGGCGGGCTATCAGCGTTCTGATCGCGGTTGGAATTGGTTGGAGCGAATCGAGGCAGTTCGAAAAAAAGGTGGTCTCGATGTGGAGGGCTTTGATCCGGACTCTCCCGAAGTGAAAGAATTTGCGCTGAAGATGGCTCGTCAGTCGGTGAATTTGGTTGAGACGATGTCTTGTTACCGGTTTTCGACCGGTCCTTGCATCGACATTCACCGTATGTCAGTGACTGGACCGCTTCGTTTGATTGATGATAACGAAGAAATCGCGCAGCAGAAAATTACCGCCCGGTTTCTGGGAGAGCGGGACGGTCGTGATGATCGCGAGTATGCCGAGGCGATTCTAGGTCCACTTTTGGAAAAGGCATTTCGACGTCCGGTGACGGAAGCGCAACTTGGCAAATATGTCGGGATTGCTATTGAACATCAGGAGCAAGGGAATCGATTCGAAGATGGTCTTCATCTGGCCGTTCGGGCAGCGCTTTGCTCACCGAATTTTCTCTATCGGGGCCAGCGCGAAGGACAGCTCGACGATTTTGATTTGGCCTCACGGCTTTCCTATTTCCTAACAAGTTCCCCGCCCGATGCCGCGTTGTGGAAATTCGCATCGACTGGTGAGCTTTCAGATCCAAAGGTTCTCGAGGCGCAAACGCGAAGGCTTCTCAAACACAATCGGGTCAAAAATTTCCTGAGTTCTTTTACCGGCCAGTGGCTCGATCTGCGCCTTCTCCCCGATATCATGCCCGACACGCGTTTGTTGAATTGGAACGATAAAGACCTCAAGGCGGTGACCGAAGAGACGGAGCTTTTTGTCGCCGAAATTCTTCGCAAGAATCATCCAATTGAGACGTTCATCGATCCAGATTTCACTTACCTCAATAAGCGCAATGCCAAGCTCTACGGGATCAAGCATCCGAATTCAGATGCGATGAAGCGGGTGAAAATCGAACCGGGCGGACGGCGCGGAGGTATTCTCACTCAGGCGAGTGTCATGATGGCGACGGCGAACGGAGTCGACACGCAACCGGTTCTTCGTGGAGTCTGGCTACTGGAAAATATTTTGGGTGATCCTGTTCCTGAACCGCCTTCCAACGTGCCTGCGGTGGAACCCGATACAAGTGGCGCAACATCGATTCGTGACCTGATCGAAAAACACACCGCTGACGCGAGCTGCGCTGGGTGTCACAAGAAAATCGACCCTCCAGGTTTTGCGTTAGAGAATTTTGATCCCGTCGGGCGGTGGCGCGATCACTACCCCGTGTATGAAAAAGTCGGCGACAAAGTCGTTCGGAAAGACGGCCTGGCGGTCGATGCGCTCGGCACGCTTCACGATGGCACAGAGCTACGCGACGTAACGGACTTGAAGCGCTACCTCGTCGAGAACATCGATGTTTTCGGCAACTGCCTGGCAGAAAAATTACTCATCTACGCCACCGGTCGAAATCTCGGTTTTGGTGATCGTAAAGAGGTCGAACGAATTGTGGAACAAGTTCGAGAGGATGGGAACGGGTTTCAGGATCTCATCGTTGCGCTCGTTCTTGGTGACGCATTTCGGGTGAAGTAGCTGAGGTGAG
>CALAHF010000028.1 GCA_937891465.1 uncultured Verrucomicrobiales bacterium
CCGGAAAGGCGATCGAGGCTTTCAAAATAGGCCTCCTGATTGAACTGGGGCGGGGCGGAGGTCACAGAAATGTAATCGGATCCGGGAATTTTCGCGCCAGCAGTGTCTCCTGCGAAAAGCGTGCCTCCAATGGCGAAGGCGTGGTGGTGATAGGCATGCCCAGGGGTGTCGATCGCCCGAATTTTTAATCCGGCAATTTCGGTGATGTCACCGTCTTCCAGCGAAATGATTTTGTCTTCAGGTGCAGGCTGCATTTCGCCCCAGAGACTTTCGAAGCGTGCGCCGTAAACCATTCGGGCGCTTTCGACGAGACGGGCAGGATCGACGAGGTGTTTGGCCCCGCGATGGTGAACGTGAACGGGAATCCCCTGCCCTGCGAACCATCCCGCAGCTCCGGCGTGATCAAGATGAATGTGGGTCACGAAAATGGCAGCGATGTCTTTTTCGGCGGAAAACCCCAGATTTTGGATGGCGGCAAGGAGGTTTTTGCGAGTCGATTCCGGTCCGGTCTCGATCAAGACCAAACCCTCAGGGCCTTCGATCAAAAAAGCGGCGATCGCGTTGGAATGGCCCTGAAACTTAAGATCGAGGGTGTGTATGGTGAATTCTGACATGATGAGGAATTTTAGCCGAAAACAGGACCTCGTAACCGTATTTATTCTATGAATTTAGGAAAACCTGCTTAAATTTTCATAGAAATTTGCATAACAACTTTTCATGCCCGTCTGATCAGAAACAACAACTAAACAAACTCAACTCATGACGAACGAAAACGAATTTGAACTCCTTGCCTCATTTCTCCAACACATGGAGCCTCAGGTGACAGGTCACGCGGCAGCTCCGGTTTCCGCAGAACAAAAAGAACTCATCACCAAATTTGCGAACGGCGAACTGGGCGATGCGGAATCCCGTAACGAACTGATCGCTGCACTGGTGGACAACGAGCGCGCCCTTCAAATGCTGGTCGATGCGGCAAAGGGCCAGGCGTAAGGAAGATCCTTTCCCGCTCTCCAGTCTCTATTTCCCTGACAATTGGAAATATTCGCCCAATGCGCTAGGGTGATTCTATGACGAACCGGCTGAATTTTATCGCTGATCCTGAGCTGGCTGCGGTAAGCGGCCTCCTCCAGGAACGGCTCGACGGATGGGTTGGTGGCCTTGATCCTTCAGGATTTGATCAGTTGCTCGATCCGGTCATGCAAACGGCGTTGCACCGCAGTTTTACGGTGGTGAACGGCGCGGAAGGCACTGTCTGGCTGATCGATCAATCCGGCGAAAATCTTGTCGCGGTCTTTAATTCCGGCCCTCAGGCGGAAAAACTGATCGGCTTCAAACAACCCCTGGGTAAAGGGATCATCTCAATGGTCTACTCTCACGAACGGCCCTACTGCGAAAACGACATCGCAAAAGAAAAGGACGGCAACACCCACGACAACACGCTCGATAAAAAGATCGGAACGACAACGGCGGCGATGATCGCGGTTCCCTTTTACTTCGGCTTTGGACTGCGAGGCGTCATTTCCTGCGTGCAATTGGAGAATCAAGAGGATGCCTCCGGCTTTGATTCTAAGAATGTCGATGAAATCTCTGCGGCCGTATCGGTCGTCGAAAGGCTGATTGATGGCCGTCTTATCACCGCAGCGCTCGGTTTAGAAGATGCCTGAATCGACCCACATTTCGGCAGCTGAGAAATCGGCTGTAGCTTGGCCGACTCCGGCTGATGCGGTGCGCGCCATTCAGTCGGGCACGGGAAAAGGCGTTCGCGTGGCGATTATCGATTCCGGCATTGAATTAGATCATCCCGCATTGAATGGCTTGAAGTTGCGCGACGACATTGCGGTTGCTAGCGATGGCATGCGGATGCAGATCAGTGAGGGTGGCGGAGTCGATGTGTATGGTCACGGCACCGCGGTTGCAGCATTGTTGAAAAAGGCAGCCCCGGATGTCGAAATAGGGAGCTTTCGAGCGCTCGACAATCAGAATCACTCACGAAATTTCGTGATCGCAGAATGCGCCCGACAGGCAATTGAACGCGGCTATCACATCATCAACTGCAGCTTTGGAAGCCGCGGCCTGCCAAAATACGTGATGGATTTTAAAGAATGGGTCGATGCTGCCCATGTCGCTGGGGTTCATGTCGTTGCAGCATGCAGCAATGTCAGTGCATCAACTCGTGAATGGCCAGCGCATTTTCCCGAAGTAATCAGCGTGGGCACAGCGAGCCGTGAATGTGAAGCGCTGGAATTATTTCACCGACCTGGTGAAATGGTGTCACTCGCTGCCAAAGGCGAACGGGTGGAAGTTCCATGGTTGGAAAAAACCTGGCGGGTAGAAACCGGAAGCAGTTTTGCCGCACCGGTGGTCGCGGGGCTGGCCGCGAGAATTTTGGCAGAATACCCGACGATGGCAAAAGGACTATTAAAGCCACTCCTGGAAGCCATCGCCGAATAATTACCTATGAAGAAAGCAAAATCAGCTTCCTTCAGTGACTCGTGCGAAATTACGCAGGTTTCACGTCCGTCGCGCAAGGGCCTTTCTGGCCCTCACCAACTTCGAACTCGACCTTTTGGCCTTCGTCCAGAGATGCATATCCCTGGGTTTTAATTTCTGAATGGTGGACAAAAAGATCTTTTCCTCCTTCGTCGGGAGTAATAAAGCCGTAGCCTTTTTCTGCGTTGAACCACTTAACGATACCGGTACTCATACTAATTTATTGCGTTGTTGTTGAATTTATCAGAGACATCAAAACGAGACCTGCCCAGTGGCAACATCTCGAATCGTCGTAACTAATATTGTACACAGGAATAAGGGCGTACGTCCGCAAGTCAATGGTTAATGTGTTAGCTGTGAAATCGATAATTCGGAAAATTCCGCCCAATATTCCACGATTATCTGATTCCTTTTTACTGAAATCCCGTCATTCTCGGGGTTTATCTTTATGAAACTGATCCTCGCAATACTCTCCCTCTTAGCCTTCATGACATCCGGATTTGGGCAAAACGACGCTACTTTAGGCATGGGCGCCATGGTCGGGGAAGTCACATCCACAGTTGCGCATGTTCAGGCGCGTCTGACGAAGGGTGATAAACTGGTCGATCGGGACTTGGCAGGAGCTGCGGGAACAATCACATTTTCACTTACCGAAAAGGGGATAAAATCCGCCCCTAGAACACAGTCCATTCAAGCGATAGCGGACACCGATTTTATCGCTCGCGCGACATTCCAAAATTTGAAGCCGGGAACAGAATACAACTGTGAAATTTCGCACGGAGAGACTCCAAAGGACCGAATCGGAACGGAGCGAGAAGTCACTTTCAAAACACTCCCCGGAGCTGAAGGCAATGTTGCATCGAAATTCGTCGTCGTTACCGGCATGAATTACGCGAAGTTTCATGGCGACGATCGGATCGATAAGAAACAGCATTTAGAAGAGAATAATACAGAACTTCCCAAACCCTACGAAGGACCGGACAAAGCTCTCGGCTACCCTGCATTAGAAACCATCCTGAAAATGAAACCCGATTTCTTCGTGGGAACGGGCGACAATGTTTACTACGACACGCCGGATAATCCTCGCGCAGAAAAAATTCCTGACCTTCGTCAAAAATGGCACGAGCAGTTCATTCAGCCACGTTTTCGCGACCTTTTTGCTGCGGTGCCAACATATTGGATGATCGACGATCATGACTACCGGATCGATGACGGGGACAACTCCGGTGACTACGATCCCACGTCGCAGGTCGCACGCGATTTGATGTTGGAGCAGCTTCCCGTTGCCGCAATGAATGATCGCGATGCCAAAACCTACCGCACTCATCGCGTGAACAAAGATCTCCAAATCTGGTACACAGAAAACCGGATGTATCGCAGCGACAATGCGATGGAAGATGGTCCCAAAAAGACCATTTGGGGCGCGGAGCAAAAAACATGGCTCAAGAAGACACTTCTCGAAAGCGACGCGACGTTCAAAATCCTCGTTTCTCCAACTCCGATGATCGGCCCCGATGATCTGCGTAAGACCGACAATCACACCAACATCGGCGGATTTCGACACGAACGAGACGAATTTTTTGGGTGGCTGAAGGAGAATGAACTCGATAAACACGATCGGTTTTTCATCGTCTGCGGGGACCGTCATTGGCAATATTTGTCCGTTGATTCGACTGGAATTGAGGAATTTTCCTGCGGCGCATTGATTGATGCAAACTCACGTTTGGGCCGTAAACCGGGAGATCCGGCGTCAACCGATCCAGAGGGGCTCATCAAGCAGGCGTATGTGCAAAATCCCCGTTCCGGCGGTTTTTTGATGGTCGAATCCACTCCAAATCCGAATTCTGGTGAAGAAGGCACAGCCGCTAAACTGACTTTTACCTGGCACGATGAAAAAGGAGTCGTTCTCCACACTACTGAAAAAAAGCCTCGGTTCCCAGCCAGTAAAAAAATCGAATTTTTCTGAAACTTTTTCATTCAATGAATGTTTCACCTATCAACAAGTTGAGAACACTCGACCAACCCCAAAAATAAAAATGAAAAAAATTCTGACAATTGCAATCGCACTCGTAGCTGGATTCTCCATCGCCAACGCTGATGATGAGAAAAAGCCAAAAGGTGAAAAAGGTAAGGGCAAAGGCAAAGGAGACATCGTTAAGATGCTCGACAAAGACGGTAACGGATCGATCTCCAAAGCTGAGTTCGAAGCCGGTCCAATGGCCAAGAAAATGAAAGAAGGCGGCAAAATGGATCCAGCGAAAGTATTCGCAAAAATCGATGCTGACAGCAACGGCGAGATCACCGGTGAAGAATTCAAAAAACACATGGCAGCTCGCAAAGGTGGCGGCGGTAAAGGCAAAGGCGGCGACAAGGGCAAAGGAAAAGGTGGCGAGAAAAAGCCTAAAGGTGACAAGGATCCTAAGAGCGAGTAATCGCTGATCTTTTGATCAACTATTTTGAGAAACGCCGACGGAGAAATTCGTCGGCGTTTTTTTGTGTTCACGAACGAACAGGGTTCGATTGGCGATCCGATACTATTGCTTCGTTTCGACCTGGTTGAAGCAGCCGGGTTCCGTATTTGCGGATTTTTCCAGCTGGACACTGAGGCCCGTATGATGAGATGACACGTGCATGCAAAAACCTTCTCTGCTGATTTCCTCTGCCACATTAATTGCTTTCTCAATCGCAATTTTTCTTTCTGCATGTGGTGTCGAAACAAAAAGCCCTCCAAAACCGAAGCCCATTTCCGGCTGGGCAGCAGCTGACGCCGGATGGTTGAAATTGCCTGAAGGCCTAGAGCAAATGGGTGGCGCTCATGGCGATGTCGCGGTTTCGGAAAACGGAGATGTTTATGTGAGTTTGACCAATGGCCTGCGGGCGGGAGTTCAGGTTTATTCGGAGGATGGCACGTATCTGCGCAACGTCGAAAATGCACCGACTGACTTTCACGGATTTGTCATCCATAAAGACGCCGACGGAATCGAATACATTTATGGCCCACAGCTGAGCGGACAAAAAATCGTTAAACTGAATCTCGATGGCACGGTGGTAATGACGATTCCTGGTGATTCGATTCCGAAAGAGCATTGGAAAGTAAATCCGAAAAATAAAAAAGCGCAGCTGCGATTGACCGCCTGCGATGTTGCGCCAAATGGCGACATTTTTGTGACGGATGGGTATTCGACCGACTTGGTACACCGCTTCAATGCCGCGGGTGATTACCTTGCGACTTTCGGAGGAAAAGCCGCGCCTTACAATTTTTCGACGCTGCATAAAATCGCCGTCGATACGCGTTTTGAGCCAGCCCGAATCGTCGGTGTAAGCCGGACAGATGGCCGCGTCGTTCACATATCGATGGATGGAGCATACATCGGCGATGTAGCAACGGATTTGAAGAAACCTGCCGCTTTGGTCGTGCAGGGAGATTTTCTCGCCGTGGGTGAAATCCTGGGCCGCGTCACGATTCTAGGAAAAGACGGCAGCATCGTGAAACAGCTTGGAGCAAACGAAGTTGCTGAAGAAACCGGCACTAACAAAACGGAGCCCGCCAAGTGGCGTCAGGGAATCGTCAACGCTCCTCACGGTGTGGCTTTCAATTCGAACGGCGATCTTTTTGTCTCCGAATACAGCATCTTTGGTCGCATCGTGAAGTATGACGCGGTATGGTAGCGGCGGTGAGTGACGAAAAAACGACGACAACTTTTTCCGATTTAGAGGATTCCCACATTGTCCTGACCGGTGGTGGTCAGGGAATTGGTGAGGCCATGGTTCGTGCCTTTGCTGCGCAGGGGGCTACGGTCTATTTCTGCGATGTTGATGCAGAGCGCGGAGAAAAACTGGCTGCTGAAATTGATTCCGCAGTTTTTACAAAAGTCGATCTGCGAATCGAAATGGAAGTCGTCGAGTGGCTTGAGGGAATCACTACAGAGCAGGGAGGAAAGATTAAGGCGCTCGTCAACAACGCCGCCTGCGACCCTCGAATTCCGCTGGCTGAGCTAACCATGGAGAAATGGGACGATCTTTTCGCAAGCAACATTCGGGCAATGGCGATCACGTGCCGCGAGCTCGCCCCGCATTTTGTCTCGGCCGACTACGGTGGATCGATCATCAACTTTTCATCAGTCACTTTTAATATCGCTCCTACGGAGATGATCGCCTACATCTCAACCAAAGCGGGCATTCAAGGTCTGACGCGCGGACTGGCTCGCGAACTCGGGCCTAAGAATATTCGCGTGAATACGATTTCTCCCGGCTGGGTCATGACTGAGCGGCAGCTTAAAGATTATGTGACGGACGAGGTGAAAGAGATGCTTCACGAGAAGCAATGCGTGCCGCGTTTACTCGAGCCAGCCGAAATCGCAGACGTGGCCCTTTTTCTCGCCAGCGACAAAAGCCGGGCGATGACCGGCCAGGAATTACTGGCCGATCTAGGGATGGCTTTCTCGTAAAACAGGACGGTCTCACTCACGGCTCAAACTCAAGAAGCGCGATTTTCCTTTTGCTTCGATCTGACTGTCGCCGCCTTCAGGCCAACGAATTTTCACGACGATCTCCTTTTCGTTCATCGAATTCGGCATGGCGAAAATCAGATCGGTATTGCCCTGCGATAGATAACCACCGCCCGCGTAGATTTCGGCAGTCTGCGTCGGTATTCCAGGCCCGGCGACTGAAACCCTCGCACCGATGCCTCGAGGATTACCCGCTTTGCCTTTCAAGCGAATCCGCAGTGGATGAGTATCCTTATTCTTCGTTTCATTTAGAAAAATCTTCGGCTCGTCATCATTTTGACCGATCACGTAGTCATTTTTACCATCCAGATTCACGTCGACGGCAGTAACGCTTTTTGCATCACCCGGAACAAAAAGTCCACTTTCCTTAGGCCAAACTGGAGTAAATGGATTTGCGGAATCACCTGTGCCACGAAGCAACATGCTCAATCCACAATCGAACTCACCTGTCTCTGGCTGCGGCGTGTAGAAATTCTGAACAAGGTAGCAATCGACTTTTCCATCGAGGTCCACATCACTCAGCACTACTCCAAAAGCCATCGAAACTTCTGTAATATGAGGCAAAGGCAACGTGCTGAAATTTCCCTCCCCATCATTGATCATGACTAAATTCTTGAAATTGGTCGCCGTGTAGTGCAGCGATTTTTCAAGCTTCTGAACGGGATACACTTCAGGCAACGTCGCTTTGGCAAATTGATCGTAGGTCGTAAATTTATTCGCAAGTCCCGGGATTGCTTCGGTCGAGCAACTTTTTCCCCGGAATGGAAACGGAATTTTTTCACCACTCTGAGTCGTTTCAAACATCGCTTCGATGATGTTGTATTTTCCGTTGCCCTCAATGTCGCTGTAAAAAATCATCCGCGGCATCTCCGTCGAAGCCTGGTATTGCGTATTCGTTCCGAGATTCGTCACGACAAAATCCATGTCGCCATCACCATCGATATCGCCTCCGCTGATCCCGTTGTACCAACCGGTTTTGCCAACAAACCCGGTTTCTTCATCGGACGCCAACTCCAATTTGCCTTCCCGGTTGCGAAACAATTTCACTGTTCCCCAATCGAGCGTCACCAAAAGATCGCTCCATCCATCGGAATCCACATCGGACCAAATGGCACTGGTCACCATTCCAATTTCAGCCAATTCTGGCGCCGCGGTTTCCGCAGCGGCAGTGAATCTCCAGCCTTCATTTTGCAGTAAAATGCTCTTTGGCGTCACGGGATACTGCCCCGGAATTGTGCGCGATCCGACAAATAAATCGAGGTCACCATCGTGATCATAATCAGCTGCCGTCACGACACTGCTGCTCTCTCTAAAATCGGGAGTCATCGTCTCAGGTGCCCGCTCGAAGTCACCTTTGCCATCATTTAAATAAAGGCGATCCCGCAAGGCCGGCCCGTTGGGAACTGTTTCAGTCCCGCCGCTGGCAACATACAAATCCAAATCGCCATCACCATCGCAATCGAAAAACAAAACGCCCATGTCTTCAAACTGAGCGTCGCGACTGAACGCCACTACCGGCTGTGGCTTCATCTCGACATCAGTCGAACCCGAAACGGTATCATTTAGAAAAAGCTGACCGGGCTGTCCACCAGCACCGCCGAGGTAAAAATCCGGATCGCCGTCACCATCGACATCGCCCCACGCTTGACCAGGCCCTAACTGGGACATCTTGAACGGCAACAAAATTTGACGGACAAAATCATCAAACTCCAACTCACTGTGCTTGAATCCTGACAGCGCTTTGGACTCAGTGAACATTGGATTCTTCGGTGCCCGAGATTTCACCGGAGTCGATCGCACGCCTACACCGCTAGGTTCTGTAATGATGTAGCGGTGATTTGAAGCCAAATTTTCAAACTTCTGCTCATGACCGCTCGGCCATTCAATCTTCACGGAATCCATCGCCGTAGCCCCCCCTAGACCGAAGTGAACGATCGTATCGTCGCCATCCAAATATCCGCCCGAAGGATAAAGCTGACGAACGTAACTCTCACTCCCGGCCTTCACCGTGACTGTTGCGCCGATACCAAATTTGTTGCTTCTCGTTCCGACCAAATCGAACACGGCGCGATTTCCTCCAGCACCACGGTTGTGATAAAAACTCAGCGGATCTTCCAAATTCGCGACCAACAATTCAAGTCTTCCATCGCCGTCGAAATCAGCAGTCGACGCGCCGTAGCTAATCCCGATGTGATCGACACCCCATTTCCTGCCCACTTCTTTGAAGTTCAAATCGCCCTCGTTGTGATAAATCTGATTCTGCTCCCGACGCATCGGTGTGTCCTTGTAATGCGACCAGTGCGAGCGCCCCACGAGATCAGCATGTTCAAGATTTGGCAAATCCGAGTGATTGAATTGACGCGGAATTCCGTTGGTAAAAAACACGTCCATCAAGCCATCGTTATCGAAATCCTGACTCCGAATCGCCCACGTCCACTCCGTCGTCGCCAGTCCAGTCAGCCAGGCCCCCTCCATAAACTGATCCGCTCCCGTATTGATGTGAACCGCATTCCGCATCAATTGGCGCGCACCATCGACATATTCCAAATCATGCTGTCGTGCCCCCATCGATCCCATCGACGCTTTTTGCATGTAATGTGAAGATGGTAGCATGTCGGCGACCACAAAATCCGTCCAGCCATCGTTGTTCAAATCGGTCTGAACAGCTCCCATCGAAAACCAGGTGGAATGGCGAAGCTGTTCCTTTGAAACTTCAGCAAACGTTCCATCACCGTTGTTCCGATACATGTAGTCCGGGCTCTTGAAGTCATTTCCCACATACAGATCGGGCCAGCCATCGTGATTAAAATCCCACCACGTTGCCGAGTTTCCCCAATGACGTCCGCGGCTAATTCCCGCTTCTTCCGCGACATCGGTGAACTTATCGCCGTCATTTCGGAAAAAATAATCCGGACGCCCCACCTCGGAATATTCGAACCGGTTTCCCTCCCCGCGATCTTCGTTCAGCTTGAAATACCGCTGCCACTTTTCATCGACCATAAACACCCCGTTGCGCTCGATAATTTTAATCGGCTCTTCCGGACGCCCGTTTTCGCGATAAAGCTGGTGCGTCAAAACATATAAATCGAGGTCTCCATCGCGGTCATAATCCGCAAACGCCGGCATGACACATCCATCAATCAAATCAACACCCCACTCTTTCGCCTTATTCTCAAAACCCAACTTCCCGCGTTTTCCGTCGGTGATCAGCGTGTTCATAAACAGCTGATTTTCCCGATCGTAATTGCAGATATAAATGTCGAGATCACCGTCGTTATCGACGTCCACCATCGCAGCACCAATTCCCCAATCCAATTCCTCGCCTGCTACGCCCATTTCCACTGCGACATTATCGAATTCGAGGCCATTGCCGTCCGGCTTTCCAAGCAACAGCGAATTGCCTCGCGCACCACTCGCCGCGAAAACATCGAGCTTTCCATCTAGATTGATGTCTCCGATCGCAATTCCGCCGCAAGCCGAGCTCGAGTGGTAAACGCGAACCAGCGGGTGATTTTCATCGATCGGATTGAAATGCTCAATTCCAGTCGTTTTTGGCGAAAGAAGCTCGAAAAGCGGACCATTAGCATTTGGTGATCCAGCTGCGAGCGGCTCTTTTACCAGGCCTTCCTGAGCACTCGAAAACGTGATCGAAATGCAGAGTAATGTGGCGATGAATAGGGGGCGAAATTTAAAAAACGAGATCATTGCGTAAGTTATTGTCGCGGGCGTGACAAAAGAGGGGCAGAAATATACCAGATATTTACGAATTCGTCGATGGCGGGATACAAAACTTTCACGATCCAATAGGGCCTCTTTGTTATAGCGTCACGAACCAACAGGGTTCGTTCGACGAATCAACAAGATTAGATCGAAAAACTCGATTTTTCCTACTTCCCCGCGAGCCGGAAACAAATAGCCTCTTCGCCATTTCGAACCAGCAAATACCGGCCTGCCAACGTCGGGGTATTCCATGTCATCGCAGTCAATACGGTATCGATTCGGGCCGTTTCTTCAAATTGTTCTGGATTCGTAGCCGCAACGACGAGATCACCGGGTTCTTCGGCCTGTATTAAAATCTGATCGCCTACGAGCAAATTTTGGCCAAACCCATATTTTTCACCTCGCCACTGCTGATCACCCGTTTCCAGATCAATGCAGGCAAGCCGCCCTTCGTTCAGCCCGTAGGCAAATCCATCATGCACAACCGGCGACGAAAATTTTGTTTTGAGTTTCGTCGATTTCCAAACCGGCTCGACTGACCATTCGCCTTCGTTGCTTCGAATTTGAAGCAAGTGAGTCCCCATATTATAACTCGCGCTGACGAGGATTCGATCGTTCTCAACAAGAATAGGCTGGCAAACCTTCGGATTTTCTCGAGGCCATTCGAAACGCCACAATTCCACGCCCGTATCAGGCTCATGCCCGGTTAAATCACGCCCATTGACACTGACAATCTGTCGCTGCCCCGCGATTTCGAGAAGGCGCGGCGAGCTGTAACTGGCGCCGTGGCCTTCGTATTCCCAAGCCGGCTCGCCACTATCGACTTTATACGCCAGCAACGTTGGCCCGTTTTTTTCAGCAGCGGTTACCACAACCAATCCAAGATCTGGAATCACCAGCGGGGCTGAACTTTTGCCCCATTTTGGCAAGGGAGCACTGAATTCGGCCAAGGTGTCGCGCATCCATTTTTGCGTTCCAGTTTCCAAATCGAGACAATTCAGAACACCAGTGGATCCGAGCGAATACACGTTTTTTTCATGGATCGTCGGCGTTGCGCGCGGACCTTCTCCGCCCATCACCGCCATCACTTTATCATCTTCTCCAACGGCGCTTGTGAAACGGGTGCCTTCGTCGTTGTGAGTCCAAAGCCGAATGCCCGTTCCCAAATCGTAACAGGTCACCAATTCATCCTCACCCAACTGCTCCTGGGTAATCGCCCGGTTGCCAACGACCGCAAATCCTGACCACCCATCGCCAATCGGCTGACGCCATAACTCTTCCGGCGGATTTTTTTCAAAGTCGAGCGAAACCGCCGCGTCTGGAAAATGATTGTCTCGGTTCGGGCCACCAAATTGAGCGGAATCAATCTCCGCAGCAACCGCCCCTACTTTACCCGACGCTGCCGCCGTGGCTTGAAATGCTTTTTTCGGAGCCGTGTCACCAGCAAATCTGAATCGGTATTTCGGAAACGAACCGCCACCGGACGAACCGGCATATTCGAAAAGTCCGAAGAAAACAAAGCCAGCAGCAACCGCGCCTAGAAATCCATAGACGCTCCATAATATTCGTTTTGCGGCACGTGCTTTTCCAAAAACGGCATACCAAACCAGAAACATCAACAGGGCCAAAACCGGAGCAAAAATGATCCACCAATAGCGAAACCAGGCGTCACTTGCCAATTGCTGCCAAATCATCACGGGCGCGAACCCAAGAATGGCAAGGAGTGTGATGATTTTGAGAAACTTCCAAACAAGCTGTTTCATCGTGTATTTCAGGAGCCGCAATCCGTACGCGCCAAAGTGAAATCTTGACGCGACGGGCCGGAATGCGGAACGATAACTCAATCATGAGAAATTCAATCTTCTATCTCGCCAGTTTTTTTGCGATTGGGCTGGCGACGGGCTTCGCTGCTGAAAAGAACGTCATTTTTATCATCGCAGATGACGAATCGCCGACGCTGGGTTGTTACGGAGACCCGATTGCGAAGACTCCTGCGATTGATGCAATCGCGGCGGATGGAACGCTTTTCCGAAGTGCATTTGCGACAACGGCGAGCTGTTCGGCAAGTCGGTCAGTGGTGATGTCAGGGCTTCATAATCACCTGAATGGCCAATACGGGCACGCGCATTCGTTTCATAAATTTTCGAGTTTTCACAATGTAATCAGTTATAGCCTGCCTCGCGTAATGGCTGAGGAAGGCTATCGCACCGGTCATATTGGGAAATATCACGTCGCGCCGGAAGAGGTTTTTCACTACGAAACTTACATGAAAGCCAATAGCCGGAATCCTGTGGAGATGGCAAATACGGCGAAAGAATTCATCACGGCGGACAGCGAAAAACCATTCCTGCTTTATTTTGGAACGAGCGATCCGCATCGTGGTGGCGGGAAAGATCAGACGGCGGAAAGTGAGCTGAAACCCGACCTTTTTGGCAACAAACCAAATAAGCAATCGCATGAGGGCGTCGAGGAAGTTTTCTACAAATTAGACGAAGTCGTGATTCCGCATTTTCTCTCTGACACGCAGGAAACTCGCGAAGAACTGGTTCAGTATTACCAGAGCATTTCCCGGGTTGATCAGGGAATCGCCGAGCTCGTAAAAATTCTCAAAGAGGCCGATCTTTACGACAAAACGATGATCATTTTCACAGCAGATCACGGCATGGCATTTGCGGGTGGAAAGACAACCGTTTACGAGGGTGGGCTTCGCGTCCCGTTCGTTGTCCGGAATCCATATGAGGAAAATCGCGGGATTGAGCACGAAGCGATGATCTCACACGTCGATATTACGCCGTCCATTTTGGACTTCGCGGGTGGGCTTGATCACAAAACGAATCAGCCGAAGAAAATGGTGGATGCGAAGAAATACTGGAAGGAAAAGGAATACGCGAACAAAGAAAACCTCGGGCCGCGCGGTGGCATCAAACAATATCACGGCAAAAGTTGGCTGCCGATTTTGGGCACGCCGGACGCCGAGCACTGGAACGAAATTTTCGCGTCTCACACGTTCCACGAAATCCAAATGTATTACCCGATGCGGGTTATTCGGGACAAAGAATACAAGCTGATCTGGAATATCGCACACGGCTTGCCTTACCCGTTTGCGTCCGATTTGTGGGCCGCGAGTAGTTTTCAGGCTCAGTTTCAGAAATCGCTCGATGCGCCTTATGGCCAAAAATCTGTCGGCGAATACATCAATCGTCCGAAGTTTGAGTTTTTCAAAATCGGCGACGATCCGGTGGAGGCGAACAACCTTGCGAACGATCCTGCCTACGCTGAAAAACTTGACGAGTATCAGAAAAAGCTGAAGGCGATGCAGAAGAAGATGAACGATCCGTGGATCACGAAATGGGAATACGAGTAAGCCACTCTCGCCGCTCACGTCGTATCTATTGATTATGAATAACCTTTTTAAAACCGAGCAGGAGTTTCTCGCGCTCGAAGACGACATTGTTTCTGCCACGGAACTTCCCGCAGATGCGACCGCCTCGAAGATTGCCTATGAAACGGCCACCTTTGGCATGGGATGATTTTGGGGACCTGACTCCCAGTTTGGGAGTATCGACGGCGTTCTACGGACTCGGGCGGGCTACTGCGGCGGCACGAAAAAATCGCCGACGTATCGCAGCATGGGCGATCATACCGAAGCATTTTCGGTCGATTTTGATCCCACCGCGTTAAGCTACGAAGACCTGCTTTCCATTTTTTGGAGCGGTCATCGCGCGACAACGAATCATCACAGCTCGCAGTATATGAACGCTGTCTTTTATCGGAACGATGCCCAAAAAGCACTCGCCGAAAGCACTCGTGATGCCGCTGCTGCTGAACTTGGGATTGATCCGGAGAAAGTCGCGACGCACTTGCTACCAATCGGCGATTTCACCTATGCGGAAGAGTATCACCAAAAATATTACCTGACGCAACGCCCCGAAATTCGCGACTTTTTGAGCAGCGTTTATCCCGAAGGAAAGCAACTCGCCGACTCCACTGCGGCGACATTGCTGAACGCCTATTTGGGAACGGGCATGGCGAAGAATTGGTCTGCATTTGCAGATGCGCTGCCGACTTTTGGATTGCCGGAATCGCTTGAAAAACGGATTCGGCAAGCGGTGATTAGTTGATGCTTTCCGAACCACTCACTGGTTCCAAAAGTCGTGCATGAATTCCGCCGACGGAATTTCGACTGGACGAACAATCCGAAATCCAAGCCATACGGCTTCCGGAAGCCACCAGATCGAATCGGTTTCTTCCCATGGAATAGAAATCGAAGAGTTAGCAACTTCGCGATTGGCACTCCGCAATTGATCTGCGGTATCATACTAGGATCCACCACGCATTACTCGCGGGAATCGTTCGCTCGGCCATACAACGGGATCCGTGAAACGGCGTCCTGTATCAAATCGCTTTTGATAAAGATCCGGATAGTAGCGATCACAAACCCATTCAAAAACGTTTCCATGCATATCGTAGAGGCCCCAAGGATTTGGTTTTTTCGTGCCGATTTTGGCGTAAGTGACCCGAGTTTGATCGGGATCCAAAATCGCAAAATCCGCTAGCTCGACTTCGTCACAGGAATAAAGCCCGGTTGATCCTGCGCGGCAGGCATACCCCCATTCCACTTCAGTTGTAAGTCGATAAAAATGAACAGCTTGAGCCGATAACCACTGACAGAATTTCTTAGCCCCAAACTGCGTCATTCGAACGGCTGGATATTCATCTGAAAATCCCATTCCCAAATCCAAACTTCCCCCATCCGGAACCCACATTTGAGAGGGAGCTGAAATCAATTCGTGAAGTTCAAGATCCCGCTACTTCTTCTCGCCATCTATATTTGAATCGTAATTCTCGCGCACATCGCGCCAGAAGGCACTGTATTGGATCCAGTTCACTTCGTATTTCCCCATCCAAAAATCTCCTACCCTCACCTGATGTTGCGAACCTTCATCAGCATCTCGATCAGGCTCTTCCGGTGGACTCCCCATCAAGAATTCCCCGCCTTCGATAAAGACCATCTCATACTCAGCATCTCTTGCCTCTGGGATTGTGCTCGTATAATTATTCAGAATCTGACCTTTCGGAGCCTCCCGAATTTTTTTCAAAAATCATTAGGCTGATTTCTTTCTCAGTCCGCTTTCCGTTTCCGTCTTTACCGATAAAAGTCAGCATCAGAATCCCGATCATGATGGCGAGGCAAATCAAAATAATTTTCATGGATTCGCTTCTACTGGAATTTTGTAAATGGGATCATCCCAATTCGGCAGAACATCGGTATCCTTGTAGTGCATGTTTCCGGAATTCCACATCTCAAACATGTCTTCCTCCGAAGGGATTTCGTCGGAGCGTACGAGACGAAATCCTAGCCATTGAGCGTCGGTGAGATACCAAATTGATTTGGGCAACTGCGGATCCTGAATCTGCCAGGAAGTATCGGAAAAAATCCGTCTAGCCGAACGACATTCGTAAGCTGGATCATACCAAGATCCCCCGCGCGCCACTCTCGGATATCGCTGGGTCGGCCGCACCCACGGATCATCTATCGGCTCGGTAGCCCCTGAACGCTCCTCATAAGCTCTCGCATCGTAGCCGTCCATGGTCCATTCCATGACGTTTCCGTGCATGTCGTAGAGCCCCCACTGATTGGGTTTTCGGGAACCCATCTTGACATAACCGTCACGAATCTGTTCAGGATCAATAACCGCGTAGTCTTCAATTTCATCCGGCGGACAACTGAATGCGCCAGTGGTTCCAGCACGGCAGGCGTATTCCCATTCGGCTTCGGTGGGGAGTCTGTAAAAATCACCCGTCTGCATGGAAAGCCACTGGCAGTATTTACTGGCAGCATGATGCGTCATACAGATGGCGGGAAATCGACGCCCTATACCCATTCCAAAACTCATTTCCATGTAGGGCGTCGAAGGAGATGAAGTCCAATCGACCAGTCGCCCCAAATTTTGTTTAGTATCACGATAACCGTTCGGATGCCGAGAGACATTCGTGATCATGTAAGGTTGGTATTCCGCCCATGAAACCTCGAATTTCCCCATCCAAAATGGACTGACTCGAACCTTGTGCTGCGGTCCTTCATCTTCAAAGCGATCCGGCTCGTTTTCATCGCTTCCCATCAAAAATGTTCCGCCATCGATCGCGATCATTTCAAAATCGACGCCCGTTTCTGGAATCGTTCCGGTATACCCCTTGAACGCGGCGGCCTCGTTTTTTGCCTTTTTCGCGAGAATGGCTTCGCGAATTTTGCGGATCATCTCGCGCTCATTCAACTCCACCGACGGAATAAGTCCCCCTCGAAAACGCCAGTTATACAAGAGGGCTGCATCCTCTGTTTTCGCAGTCTGATTTTCAGTTTCGCCTTCACACCCAAGAAGGGCGAATGCGAATAAAATGGCACTCCAATTTCTCATTAGCAGAGTTTCATCCTAATGATCAGGGCTGAAAGAAACACCCCACGAAAGTGCTGGCGCTATCGATGTGGCGCTCGGGCGAAAACGGGATCAATCATCCAACGCTTGCAGTCGCTTAATCGTCTTCGACTGGACGCGCAATTCTTTGTTATCAATCAAACCAATATTGTGTTTTAGAATGAGATTCACAATTTGGGACGTTTCGGGCAACTTGTGAACTTCGTGATTGGAATCCAAAACCACTCGTGAAAACACCCCACCAATCACCGTGCTGGCAAGTGGAACGATCCCGTCAGATCGCTTCTTTCCTTTTTTACCGGCAAGCGTGTGAACTTCGACCGCATCATCCACTGGTAGGTCGGCGAGCTGTTTACTGATCGGTGCCGACGGCTGAAGTGACGCAATCGAATTGACCGGATTTTCCAAAAACTCCCGAAATGCAGGCTGAATCTTCTCTTCGTTTTTCGGTCCGCGAAGTTCGTCGATGATATCCTCAATCACATCGGGCGGATCAGCTAAACCAAGCCCGATGGGCCCCAGAGTCTCTTCCGCAATCACACTACCCCGATGTGGAGCCGCGATAAAGATTCCTTTTTTGATGTGCGGTTTGGGCGAATACACGAATGCTTTTCGCACCAAATCCTGCTTCTCTTCGGATAATAACAGCTGATCGATCGGAACTGTGAACGCACTGTCGCGAAGCGCAGCGCCGCTTTCCGAAACCACCGATTTCGCCAGAATTCCACCCATGCTGTGCCCAATAATGACGACTCGACGATCTAGCGAATGACCATGTTCCTCTTTCAGGGCATCAATGTAGGTGTCGAGGTGCAGTTTAAAGATCGCGGCAGAACCGATCACCGGCGTGGCTGAAGGATAGGCGTAATACCAAAATTGATAGTTCTCGCGAATAACCGGATCTCGAGACAGTCGTTTCGTCATTTTCTCCCAGGCATAGGGATCGCAGATCAGTCCGTGAACGAACAAAACCGCGATTTTATCAGGATCGTAGGGCTCGGTGATATAAATTCCGGTTCGCTCGCGAGCGCTCGCCCGATTCAGAAAATCATTAATTTTATAGAATCGACCACCCCCTTTTCCCGGAATTTTGCCGGGGAATTTCGCCACCTTGGTGTCGATTTCGTAGTTCGCCCAACCGAGTTCATACCCCGGAGCCACCTGATGGGACGCGTAGCTGCAGTTTAGCAGCAATACAAAAACCAGACTACTGACAGCCGAAATAGAGAGTTGGAATCGGTAATTCATAAGAAAACGATTCCTTTCAGACGCCTCTGGTTTCAGAGGGTTACACCCGCTATTCTTTACCCGTCTTTTTCTTCAGATCAGCCCAGAACGCATCCACCGTGTCCTTGCGAATTTGCCGAGCTGGAATGTCCATGAAACGGCCTTCTGGGACGACGGTTTCGTCGCCTTTCGCAAGCGCCGCGAGAATCCGAATCGACTCGTGACCATACATGTAAGGGTTCTGAACAACCGTTCCGTAAACTGTTCCGGCCTGAATTCCTGCAAGCGTTTCCGCGTCTTCGTCAAACCCGATCACTTTCACTTTACCGAGTTTCCCACCGCCCTGAAGTGCTTGCAGGATCAACGGAGGATTGTAGGCGAACAGCCCGACCATCGCAGAAACGTCCGGATATCGTGACATCGTATCTTCAGCATTGGCCTTCGCTTTGGCACGATCAAAATTGTCAGTCAACGTATCGAGGATGGTGAACTTCTCGCCTTTGATAGGGCTTCCCGGTGGATCGTAACGGGTGTTGTCGTCACTGCGATCGAGCAATTCATCAATCACGCCCTGGCGACGACGTTTCGAATTATCTTGCTCCATGCGTCCAATCAAAAGCATCACTTCACCACCTTCTGGAAGCGCTTCCTTCACCAGCTGCCCACACATCCGGCCCGCCTTGTAGTTGTCCATTCCAATGTAAAGCAAACGATCTGAATCCGGTGCGTCTGAATCGTGGGTGATCACATTTGTCATTGCTGCCGCTTGATTCAACAGCGCTGTTTGATTGACCGGATCAATCGGGCTCACCGCGATTCCATCAACGCCGCGGGTCATCAAGTCTTCGATTTTTGACTTCTGCCCGGAACTGCCATCCGCCGGCATGACAACATCAACCTCTGCGCCTGCATCTGCGGCCGCTTTATTAGCCCCGGCTTCAGCGATCGTCCAAAAATCAGCAACGCCATTTGTTACAAAAGCTAATCTGAGCTTTTTCCCCTCAGGGTTGCTATCCCCACCACCGCAGCCGGCCAGAAAAACGAGCGCACAAAGTGCCAAAAAACATTGTTTAATCATGGCTGGGAGCCTAGCGATTTGCCCATCGGAGTAAATAAAAAAATCAGTCCGTCATCGTCTGATTTCGATCCGAAAAAATTCACGATTCAACAGCAATATCGGACCGGCGATACCGCCTGTCAGAACCCCACCAATTCGCGACAACGCTTTTATTCAAATTCAACGAGTGAACCCTGAAACGATTTGATAGGGAATGTTCGACGAATCAACTCTATTTGATCGTGGTGGGCTGACGCCAACTCTCACAATCCTGAGTTACTTTTGAACGTTTGTGAAAAATTCTGACGCGGGACGTAAAAATTTAAAGAACCTAGATGCATTCAAATTCCCCTTTTCTGCGGAACGTTTTGTTTTTCAGGCAAAAAAGAAAAGAAAAAGGCGCCTCCAGAAAATCTGGAAGCGCCCTAAATCGTAACTCTTTAAATTGTTTGGTATCGTAAGAAACCCGTAAAACTGTCGTGTGCGTTTCGTTGCTCGCTGAAATAAAATTTTATTTCAGCAAATTCGTTTTACGTCGGGTCTCAAAATTAACGATCGCCCAAAAATTCACGAAGACCTGAGTATACAGGCTGAAGGTCTTCTTCAGATCCGCTGGACTGCGCAGCCATGACGCCGGAGATGCTCTCAGCGATAAGATTTCGGAGACGTCCTACGAGTTCGATTCCTTTCCGGGTAATCTGAACCATCACCTTACGGCGGTCATCCGCAGCATGAAGCCGCTGAACGTATCCGAGCTTCTCCAACCGGTCCACAAGGCCTGTGGCTGCAGCGGTTGAATGGCCCATCTTCTTAGAGATGTCGGTCATGGTGAGGTAATCCTCGTTTGCGAGGTATCCCAAGAGGAAAAACTGAGCGTAGGAAATATTTCCTTTGTTCAGTTCCTGAGAAAGGTCGAGCAGAAAAGACCGCTGTGCGAACATGATAAAATCCGCGAGACGGTCTGCCTCTCCATCAACCCCTGTTGTTCTTTCTTCTACAATTTGCATGATAATGTTATCGGTTACGATTTATGATAATTATGGTTACAACAATAATTAAACTCTACTGATTGGTTCCCGCAACTAATTATTTAACTTTTTTTCATAATTATTATGAAAGCTTAAAGCATCGCTGCGGCTTATTTTAAAATATTCTCTCACATTTGTCCTTAATCCGCAATCATTAAATTCTAAATTGAAAGTATTCTCACTTTTTGTAAAAATATTAGATCTACGGTCTTGGACGTTTGATTGGTTATTTCCCTTTCTTAAATAGCGGCGAGACCGTGGTTTTTTGTTCCGTTTGTGAGGTTGCGGTCCGAGGTCGTTTGTTTGAAGGTGACCAAATATGAAATTCTCCGTTACAGAGGATTCGTGGGTTCTCGACCAACTGCATCCGGCAGAGTGGCATTTTATCTGCGAATTGCCGCTCATCGCCGCCGGCCGCGAGTTGGGAGAGAAGCGTGCGCGTGAAGTATTGCTGCCCGATCCTCTCTCATTGGAAAATTCTCAGGGTGAAGAGGAGTTTATTGAAGATTGGCAGGAGTTTGTTCAGCCGGATTTAGCGGCTGCGTTTGAAAGCGACCGCTCAAAGGTCGCTACCGATCTCGAATCGGCTGAAATGAGCGATCCCCCTGAGATTGCTCTTCCGGAAGATGCCAGCCCCGAGCAAATCGCGATGTTGGAGGAATTCAGAAGCCTCACTTGGCGAAAACTGACAATCAGTCTCGATCATGTGGAGCCTTGGTATAGCGCGCTGAATCAGGCCAGGCTCATGATGAATGAGAAACATGAGCTCGCTGAAGATGAGACTCGTTTTATGGGGAACGTCATCAGAGAAACCGATGATGGGATGGAGCCTGACCGCGCGCTTCTGATGACTCAATATGAATTTTATTCGATTGTTCAGAGTATTTTGATCGATCAGCTGATGGAACCTTAAAGAATGAAAACTGACGAGGAAGACATTCGAAAAACGGGTTCCCTATTAATAAGGGCAGCTCGTGGGACAGCGGATCGCGCCTACGCTCCCTATTCTAAATTCCGGGTCGGTGCTGCTTTGCAAATGGCCGATGATGATAACGGCACCTTTTTCACCGGCTGCAACGTAGAGAACGCCAGCTACGGCGCGACGATTTGCGCGGAACGCGTCGCGATTTCAAGTGCTGTCGCCGCAGGGTTTCAAAAAATTCATCTCCTCGCCCTCACCCTTCTCGATGTGCCTGCTTCCTCTGATTTGGCGGATCGTTCACCGTGTGGAATCTGTCGGCAAGTAATCTACGAATTTTCGGTGCCTGATAAAACGCTTATTCTAATCGATCGCGGAACCGATGACCTGACCGATTTCGACATTCTGGATCCGGAAACGCTTCTGCCTTTCGGATTTCGACTTTAAGCCCCCTGCCCACCGCCGGTTCGCTTGACGGCTTCTGCCATATAATCGTCATCGATTTCGAATCCAATAAATTTTGCGACATCATGCTTTCCGGCAGCCATCGCAGCGTGACCAATCCCTAAAAATGGCTCGAGCATCGTCGTTTCAGAAGGATCCGCTCCGTGCAAGATCAGGCATTGCGTCGCCAATTTTATCGGAAAAGTCGCTGGATGAGGACGCTCACCTTTTCGCGAAGTAATCGTGTCGTAGGGAATATACCAGGCGTTCCCCCGACAGCGCTTGTCCCGACCGCCCGTGTGAGCCCAGCGTTTGATGTTCGATTTATCAGCATACGGAACGCCTGCCGCGATTCGATCAACAGGAACTTTTCCTGATTTCGTAAAATGGAAGACAAACTCGTGGCAGTCATTCACGAAACGTTTCGAATTGATAGGCTTGAAATGGCCCACCGAAATTGGCTCATCAGGCGTGGATTTTTCGTGAACGGAAATCGATTTTATCCAGTGGATCGTGTTTTGCAGAAAAAGCAGATCGCGCAGCTGCAACGCCACCTCATGCGGCATCCAGGGATTCGAAGGCGCCGCGCCGATGTTTAAAAATAACGATCCCTCCGGCTTCAACACCCGTTTTACCTCCGCAGCCCACTCGCGCGTCCACTCCAAATAGTCTTCGGACGTCTTGTTGTCTTTATAGGTCCCGTAAGCAATTCCCAAATTGTAGGGCGGCGACGTCACCACCAAATCAACCGAATCGTCCGCGACATGCTCCCGCATCCCCGCGATGCAGTCCTGATGGTGCAGCACAAACTCCGTTTCAAACGATGGCATGGATGTGTCTTCAAATCCGGGGAGATTTTGAGTATCGTCATCGTTGTTGGACTTCGGCATTACGGAATCTTTCGGGAATTCCCCGAAGTCGGCAACTTCCATTTATTTTAAATTTACAGCCCCAATATGAAATCTCAGATTTTTGCTCTTTTAGTATTCGCGTTCGCGATGTCCTCGCTCCTAGCTGAAACGAGCCCCCATCAGGCCTGTGGGATCAAAACCGGCGAGGTCACGACTGATTCAGCCATCATCTGGACGCGACTTACAAAAAATGCAGCGGCAAACGCCTCCGACGGTCCGTGGTTTGATATTCATTTTGAGAAGTCGGGTTGGCATCGAGCCGACGAAAAAAAGAACAAACGTGAAGCCGTCACCGGAGTTCGTTTTGAAAAACCGGCCAAAGACGAAAGAGACATAGCGTGGGCGGTTCCAGGCATTGCTGGGGAGACACGTGTAAAATACCGTCGCTCGGGTGGTCAGGATTGGGAATTCAGTGATTGGAAAGCAGTCGAAGCTGAATGGGATTTTACGGTTCAGCACACGTTGCGTGATCTCACTCCCGGCAGCAAATACGAGGTCGTCGTGGAATCACGCGGAGTCGATCAGAAGTCCGGCGCCGAAGTCAGCGGAGGATTTAAAACAGCTCCCGCTGCCAATCAATCCGAGACCCCAATCGAATTTGCGGTATCAACTGGCCAGATTTTTCGCGATCGGAATTCCGATGACGGCTTTGTGATTTACGACACGCTCCTCAAAAAACATAAAAATCTCAGCTTCTTCGTTCACACCGGAGACATCGTTTACTACGACCGCCTTGCCAAAACGCCCGGCCTGGCGAACTTTCACTGGCAACGCACATACAGCTTCCCGACGAATGTTCGGTTTCACAACCAGGTCGCGAGCTACTTTATTAAAGACGATCACGATGCGTGGACCAACGACAGCTGGCCGACGATGAACAATCCGAATATGGGCACGTTCACCTTTGCTCAGGGGCTCGACATTTTTGTGCATCAGGTTCCCATGAATGGTCGCAAGACCTACCGCACCCAGAGATGGGGGAAAGACCTTCAGGTCTGGATGGTCGAAGGGCGTGATTTTCGAAGTGCTAACACCGATCCCGATGGCCCGGAGAAGACGATTTGGGGCGCGGAGCAATTGGCTTGGTTTAAAAAGTCATTTGCCGAAAGCGATGCAACTTTTCGGGTATTGATCAGCCCGACCCCTATTGTAGGACCGGATCGTGACAAGGGGAAAAACGACAACCATTCCAACAAAGTTTTCACTCACGAAGGGGATCAAGTCCGGGAATTCCTCGCTTCACAGAAAGATGCCTACGTTGTCTGCGGCGACCGCCATTGGCAGTATCACTCAATTCACCCAACAGTGGGCATCCACGAATTCTGCTGCGGCCCGGCGAGCGATGCCCATGCCGGTGGATGGAACCAGAAGGACTACCGCGAAGATTTTCACCAGTTTCTCCGCGTGAAAGGCGGCTACCTGACCGTGAAAACCGAGCGCTTAAAAAGTCAGCCCTCCATTTCATTTCGTCATCACTCCGAAACGGGCGACATTAAATACGAGCAGCAATTCAATTCAACCACTCGGAAACCGTAAAATCGGTGCCGTCGATATCGCCTTTAACCGAAATCATTTCCCCTGAAAACTCAGCGATATCCCGATCGTTAGCGACGTCATCGGAGATCACCAACCGAAAATCTCCCATGCTCAAACGGCGGTGAAATCCTTCGAATCCCAGCTTCGTAATCACTTTTCCATCATAAACACCCGTGTTCTTTTTTATCATCGGCTGCGTTGGAGCTTTTTTTGAACTGCCATGACTTAAAAATAGATCGGCAATTGAGAAGTCCGCAAGTTTGCAGAATGGAAATTCACGAAATTCTCGAAACGACCTGTTGTCTCAGTTCACCTTTGGCGATTTTCCCAACTGCTGTGCGAGGCAACTCGTCCACAACGATGACTTCTCCGATGCGTTCAAACGGTGCCAACGTTTCGTTTACAATTTCAATATCAGCTTGTGACCCGTTTTCGAGAACGGCAACAAACCGGTGCCCACGTCGTTCATCAGGTATTGCAAACACGACCCCAACCATGCCGCAGTCCTGAATTCGGTTTTCTAATTTTCGAATCGAAACCAGCTCGCCGAGTGATTTCACCAGATCATCGGTTCGCCCGAGAAAACTGAGCTCCGATTTGTCATGTCTTAATTGAATCCGATCACCGGTTCGAAACCAGCCCCCGTCGTCAATGGGTTTATCAGCTATCCATTGCCCTGATTCCGCATCGCGAGTCACGTATCCGGAAAAAAGCGCCTCTCCACGCACCAAGCAAACATCACCTTCAGTGCGAACTTCCCATCCCGGCAATATAGTAGCCCAGCCGGAAAGCGCCGATTGCTCATCCAACCCGGTTGCGATTTGAGAACAGGTCTCAGTCATGCCATAGGTTGACCAAATCGGCCAGCCTAGCTCAATCGCACGCTTCGTGAGCGATTCATTCATGGCCCCGCCCCCTATCAAAATTCCCCGAAGCGATGCCGGCGCTTCCAAAGAATGGGCAACTAGATCAGACAAATGCGTCGGCGTTAGAGCCGTCAAAGAAATGTCGTGATCGCGAATCAACTGCTTAAATTCCGCACCAGTTTTGTCCCATCGAAGAGGATCGGTCACTGTAACGACTTCATTTTTCAACAACGCCGCCCGCGCAAAAATCCCAAGCCCACCCACATGAAACAACGTCAGCGGAGCCAGCCAGCGATCATCTCCTGTAATTCCAAGATGCGTATTCACTGAATGGGCCGAAGCCCGCATCGCAGATTTTTTCAGAACAACGAATTTCGGACCGGAACCTGTCGTGCCGGACGTCGCCAATACGATAGCGGATGAAATCCCCATTTCGACGCGGACAAAATCAGCCAGTCCGGCGGAATCAAATGCGACACGGGGATTCAGCCGCACATCAATGCCCTGCTCATGCCAGTATTCCGGTCGCGGCAATTTCATCAGCAATCAGTGTCGCTTAAAATCCCCCGTGCTGTTTCTCCTGTCCGCACGATGCAATTTTTCAAAACCGCACCAGCCTCTGCGATCGCACCGTCCCACAAAATGGATCGCTCAATTTTTGAGCCTGCTCCCACCTGGGCTCCCGCGCCAATGACTGAAATGGAGTCAATCTCAGCGCTGGAATCAATCACGGCATCCGAATGAATTCTTGTTTCCCCAGCCCACTCGCCAAAATGATCGGCCGATGCTTCGAGATAGGATTCACGATTCCCTAAATCCAGCCACGTCCCGTCGTCAATAATCACACCACCCACACCGTCGCATTCTGAAATACAATCAATGTAGGAGTGAACGACACTTTCGATTTTTCCACGCTTTACGAAACGCTCAACAAATTCAGGTCGAACAAAGTAAATGCCAGTAAATTGGAATTTCTCTTTCGTATTGGTTTCCAGGAGATTCCGCAGATCGAGAACATGGCCGGATTCGCGATCAAAAGAGACATTCGCCCCCTGCCCTTCACTGCGGAGAACCAACGTCACCAAATTTCCAGATTTTTGGTGGACTGCAGCGGCCTCTGCCATTGGCAAATTGGTCAAAATATCCCCGTTGTAGACCACAAACGATTCAACTCCGGTCGGCAGCCAGTCACGAATATTATCGATTCCTCCCGCCGTATCCAGCAGCGTTGTTTCGTAACGAAATTCCAACGGGCAGCCGCTATATTCGCCTACTGGGAACGTTTCTGAATAAACCTCAGGACAATGATGCGTGTTCACCAAGAACGACTCCACATCCAAATCAGCCAGCAAATGACCGAACGCAAACGTGATGAGCGGTCGATTCCAGAGCGGAACCAGCGGCTTGGGAACCCTTTCAGTAAGCGGACGGAGTCGCGTGCCCAAACCAGCGCCGAGGATGAATGCCTTTTTAATCGAAGTCGTCACGCGAGGAACCTCGGATGAAAAACTCCTCCGACAAGCCGAAAAAATTTAACAAAACGAGGTGATTTCCTGTCTCAACTCTCACTTTACAATTCGCAACGTCTCATCCATATTCCGCGCCTCATGGCAGTCCTATCCATTCTCCTCACAGTCGTCCTCGTCGTGGTCAGTATTCTGATCGTGATGATTGTGCTTCTTCAACGTCCTAAACAAGAGGGGCTTGGCGCAGCATTCGGTGGCAGCACGCTCGACGGCGCCCTCGGTGCTCAAACGACCAACGTGCTTCAAAAAGCGACCACAATTTTTGCCGGAATCTTTTTTCTCTGTTCAATCGGTCTGGCCATGGTGAAAACCCGCGAGTTTGACAATACCGGTTCGAAAAATGTTCTCGATAAACTGGGCGAGCAGGAAGCTGCGCTCCCCAACATTCCTGCAGGGATCAGCTCGGCCCCACTGGAAGCACCACTGACACTTCCTGATGCGAAAACTGCTCCAGCTCCTGGAACGGTAGCTCCTGCACCCGGCGCTCCTGCAGCACCGAAAACAGCCGAAGAAAAGCCACCTGCAAAAACAGAGGCTCCAAAAGAACCGGAAAAAGCACCAGCTCCTGCACCAAAAGCTGAAACCGAAAAACCAGCTCCGAAGAACTGATTTCTATCGCTTGTTTCAAATTTTAAAAAGAGAGTCCGTTTGCGCGGCCTCTCTTTTTTTATGTCTGTTGCATTTCACACTGCTGCTTGAAGCGCGAACTTCCGAAACCGGACTTGCATGCAGCGAGGCCAATTCCCGAAATTTTCAGGCAACCCCAATGCTGCCGCCGCGTTGCCGCGTTGCCTTGATTGAATAGTCATGGAAAAAACAGGGTTACCGGACGGCGTCCAGCAATTGATCCCGCCGATCGCGGGCTTCTTCCAATTCTCGGGTTTTCAACGAAACCCGCACCCGCTCTGAGGTGTGATTCGTCATGTGGAGCGTGAAGTGGCACCACCAGGTACCACGGTTATTCCACAGATGATGATCGGGATTTTTATCGTCTACCCGAACGGATAAGTGGCCAACATTAATGCCGCCACCGGCTACTTGAAGGATGTCTTCGTAAGTCATTTTATTTGATGCAGTTTGCTGGTTTTTTAATTTCAGTGAACCACATCAGGATCAAGACGGTTTCCCGCCCGGAGAAATATCTGTTCAGGGATTTTCACCCCGCACATCGGAAACTTACTCCTGAGACTTTTATCTCACTCGTAAGCATCCAAGGCACCTCAGCTTCTCCAAACTAGGTTGCCGGACTCAACTTTCGAAGAGCCACTCCTGATGCTTGCTAAAAAACTACCAACTTCGGATGGGAAGGCAAGTGTTTTCGAGTGTCATACAAATATCGTAAATTTATCGCAATCAGAAGCCCATAATTCAGAATTTGAGGCTCACGGACAAGCTCTCTCACTCGGCCGCGCGGGGAACGAACAATCCGTTGCCATCAAATTCCTCGCGGAGCTCAAATCCCAATGATTCCAAATAAGCAATGACTGCCTTTTTGCTGGAGCCAAACAGCTTCAACTGGTAGTCCACCAGCTCTACGATGAGGTTCGGTTTGTGCGTTTTCAGAAGTTCCTCCATTCACCGTAAAGCGCGTTCTTAAGCACCTTCAACGTCCATTTTTATGAGGCCGACGTTGAGCCCCAAGCCTGCCAAGTGATCCTGAAATAAACCATACTCATCCAGCTGTTCGACGCCGACCTCGTAACGGCTTCCCTCCTGAGCGTCTCCGCTCACTTCAAGAGCTGAGCCCCCTTTATTACTCGGATGCTCCACGAAAGTTGCCCGACATGTCTCATTTGACACCGCAACCTGAAAAATCTTCACTTTTTCATCCACCGCGTTGATCTGGATCAATTGACTAAAGAGGTCGGCAATCTTTGGATTCGGTTCAAAACTTATCACCGGCAAATTTAATAATTGAGCAGCCTCCAGACTGAAAAGGCCCATGTTTGCCCCAACATCCACAAAGATCTGGCCAGGTTTCGAATATTCCCGAATGACATTACTGGTCTCGAGTTCATATGATCCGTAACACCGAAGCCAACGAGACAAATCATCTCCCTTGCTGACAAATATTTGCAATCCATTCTTCAACAAAACTGGATTCTTGAGATCATCCAATTTCTTCTTAAATGCTTCAGGCAACATTCGAAAAAATCGGTCTCTTCCACGAACCAAAGGCCATAAACGGAGTAACTTTTGGATTATCATTTTTCAGGAAAAAGAACCGATCATTGAATTTAATATCAGTTCTTGAAACCGCTCGAATAAAATCCAAAACTGACCTTAGTGAATGGCCGCCAATTGTGTCAACTTTATGGCAGATTTTCTTCCAAGCTTAATTCAAATCATTTGAAGAAGAGAAAGGAATACACGCCAGCTTCTCAGCAAACCGCGCTCAGAAAAAACAGTAGAATCCCCTCAAGCGGCAGAGGCGATAACTGGAGTCCTTGCACAGATCCGGTTCGAAGCAACAGGGTGCGTTCATCGAACCAACAGTGTCTGTTCGAAACGGCATTTCTATCCAATAGAGTACGTTCGACGAACATACCCTATCACTTCGAAAAAGTGCTGAGCACTACTTTTTCGGCATTGGCTCAGGGCGCTTGCCGTAGGGGATCCATTTCACTTTATCGCGAAGTTCTTTTTCTCGACGTGTTTTGTAATCGGTCGAAATCTCGATCGCTTTCGCTTTGTCGGCGCCGTCGTAATCCCAAAATTCCTGAATCACTTCTTCAGCTTTTGGATAGTCTTCACCGGTATCACCAATACGCGTGCGCAAATCAGCGAGACGTTGCTTCAACTCTGGGACGACGTCGGCGTATGCAGGATCATCGTAGACGTTGTTGATCTCGGTCGGATCATTTTTCATGTCGTAAAGCTCCCAGGCCGGCGGCGTGCGATACCCGCCTTCGTAGTTGCAGCCATAGTAGTAGATCAGCTTGTGTTCTTTGGTCCGAATCCCAACATGGCCGGGATTGTCGTGATGAGCCATGTGCATCCAGTAACGGTAGTAAGCTTCTTTTTTCCAAGCGGCAGGCTCTTCACCGGTTTCACAGATCGTTTTGAAGCTTTTTCCCTGCATGTAATCCGGTGTCTCGATCCCCGCAAACGCAAGCATGGTTGGCGCGTAATCAACGTTTTCAATAATCGCGTCGGTGCGAGTTCCCGCTTTGATTGACTTCGGATAACGCACGATAAAAGGCATTCTCATTGACTCTTCATACATCCAGCGTTTGTCCTGATAATCGTGCTCGCCAAGCATGAATCCCTGGTCGCCAGTGTAAATGATGATGGTATTATCCATCTCGCCAGACTCTTCGAGATAGGCAAAAAGCTTCGCCAGGTTGTCATCAATGCCTTTCACGCAGCGGAGATAATTCTTCAGATACGCGTTGTAGGAAATTCGCTTCACTTCTTCGTCGGTGAGTTTTTCAGGATCGTAATCTTTTGGGAAATCCTTCGGGAAACGGGACGGCAAATCACCCGCATAGGAGCGGCGTGGATTGCGCTCTCCGATGGACGTTCCCACGTGCGGCACCAATTCGTCATCGTATCCGCGTGTTGCGATCGATCCAAATTTCGGCTGATTTTCGAGCCACATGTTTTCCGGCTCTGGAATATCGACGTCAGCGAGGTAGTCGTCGTAGCGCTTGGCATGCTCGAAGTAATCGTGCGGCGCTTTGTAGTGATGCATCAGAAAAAATGGCTGATCTTTTTTGCGATCTTCTTCCAACCATTTCAAGGCGATTTCGGTGATGGCGTCGGATGAGTGATAGCCATCAAATTTGATCAAATCTTTCGGCCAGCCTTTTTCGCCCTGTACCCGAAACTCCGGATTGTGATATTTTCCTTGACCTGGAAGGACACTGTAAAAATCAAAACCAGCCGGTTCTTTTTTCAGGTGCCATTTGCCAATCATCGCCGTTTGATAACCGGCTTTTTTCATTTCCATCGGCAAAAACTGTTGGTCCTTTCCAATCTCACCACCGAGATCATACGAACCATTGGTGTGGGCATACTGCCCGGTGATCACGCAAGCCCGACTCGGTGAACAGATCGAATTCGTGCAAAACGCGTTTTCAAAAAGCATGCCTTCCTTCGCCAGTTTATCGAGCATCGGCGTTGGATTGAGAGCAGCCAAACGACCACCATAAGCTCCGATCGCATGCGCGGTGTGATCATCCGACATGATATAAAGGATGTTTGGCTTATCCGCCGCAACGGACGAACCAGCTGCCATCAGAGCAGCTAAAACGAGAGAAAAGATCGGTCCTGTTTTCATTTCCAGACTTCCCATGATCTGACTCAACTACAAGCAGCATTTTCGTGGGTTGAAATTCTGTTACCCCCACGATCGCGCCACCTCATCGCGTCTCCCGCTTTCATTGTGAAATTCAGTTTCCGCCCCGAAGCTAAAACTCGATGCAACGCCGATTTTTTCTTCGTAAATCTACAACAGGAGCTGCCGCAGCTGCGGTTTCTCCGCTGATTGGGCTCGCGGCAACCCTGCGTGCCGAATCAGAAGGCGAAAAATCGGCTCCACTCATCGATACCAACATCTCATTGGATCGCTGGCCATTCTCTAACGTGGGATCAGCCTCTGCAGAAGCCCTCGCATCAAAGCTCCACGAAAATGGTGTGGTTCAGGCCTGGGCAGGTAGCTTCGACGCGTTACTTCATCCCAATCTCGATGCGGTAAACGATCGGCTCGCTGCCGAAGCAAAATCTCACTCTATTTTCTTACCGATGGGAGCAGTGAATCCAAATTCACGCTCGTGGAAACGCACTCTCGACCGCTGCGCCAGCGTTCATCGCATGCGGGGAATCCGCCTGCATCCCGACTTTCATGGGTATTCGCTCGACGATCCAAAATTTGCCGAGCTACTCGATGCGGCTGCCGAACGTGGATTGCTGGTTCAGATTGCTCTGGGTTTGAATTCAAAATCCCGCCCGCTTTCGCCCCGGTTCAAATTGGAAAAGCCCAATCCCGCAGCATTGCTTTCAGTCATTAAACCTGAGCATCGCATTCAAATTCTCGGAGCTACTGAATCTATCAAGTCCGTTAAATTGATTTCCAAACTTGCTGCGGTCGGCGTTCACTTCGAATCATCGAGCGCAGCAGAAAATTGGATCGCCAGCGTTTCACCGGAGAGGATTCACTTTGGATCAAACGCTCCGTTTCAGCCATTTTCCAAGCCCGACGAAACGGTGCTCACGGCATCGATCGCGAGCCACAATGCTGAGAACTTGATGCTTCAGGCCTGATTGACTTGGACATCAGTCCAAAATTTCGACTTCAACCGGAACAACCCCGGCATTGATAAAATCGAGTTTCTTCGCGACGCCAACGGTCACATCGATGATCCGTCCTTTAATGTAAGGCCCGCGGTCGTTGATTCGAACGACCTCGCTGCGACCGTTGATGAGGTTCGTGACTTTTACCATCGTTCCCATCGGCAACGTCTTATGGGCAGCTGTGTTAGCGCCGTTACTCAGACGTTCGCCACTCGCTGTGTGTCGTCCCCCATTGGTCCGAATGCTGTAGAAGCTCATCTTCCCCTGAAGAATTTTTGACTCATCACGGGAGCGCCCGCCAGTCGCCGTGCAACTGGACAGCGCAAAAACAGCAAGGAGGGATGGAATGACTAGAAACGTCGATAACTTCATAATTCCCAGATTTTCACTACGAACCTAACCACGTCAAGTCTCCTAAACAGCCTCGAAATCAGGCCACAGGGCACTGATTCAGGTCGCGGAAGAAGTCGTGGCCTTTGTCATCAACAAGAATGAATGCAGGAAAATCTTCCACTTCGATCTTCCAAACCGCTTCCATTCCAAGTTCTGGAAAATCCAGCACCTCGACTTTGCGAATGTGATTCTGCGCCAAAATCGCCGCCGGCCCACCAATCGACCCCAAATAGAATCCGCCGTGTTCCTTGCAAGAATCCGTCACTGCCTGACTCCGATTCCCTTTTGCAATCATCACCATCGATGCCCCATGAGATTGAAATTGCGCCACGTATGGATCCATTCGGCCAGCAGTCGTCGGTCCGAAGGAACCACTCGCCATGCCCTCCGGCTTCTTCGCCGGCCCTGC
>CALAHF010000029.1 GCA_937891465.1 uncultured Verrucomicrobiales bacterium
AAATCAAGACGGTCGCGGAAATCAAGACGGTCGCGGAAATCAAGACGGTCGCGGACGCAACAACAATCGGCGTGGCCGGGGCGGTCGTGGACGCAACAACAATCGCCGGGGCGGTCGTGATGGCAACGATGGCCAGCAAAATCAAAACCCGAATCAGAATCAAGGCGGTCAAGGCGGTCGGGGACGCGGAGGTCGCAACCGTGACGACAGAGACGACAACGAGCCAAATGATGGCAAAACCCGCAAAGAACGCTATGCGGAGCGGAAAGAAAAAGAGCGCGAGCGCGAAGCGGCTATTCTAGAAGCGGCCGTGGCCGTTGAATCCGAAGGCTTGGTCGAAATTTCAGCAAAAGGCTTCGGATTTCTGCGCGAGCGCATCCGGAATTTTGAGCAATCCCCAAAAGACGTTTTCGTCACTCCGGAGATCGTTCGAATCCATGGATTGCGGGATGGCCTTTTCGTAAAATGTATTTCGAAAGAAGGCGTTCGTGGACCTCAGTTGATCGAGCTTTTAAGCATCAACGGCAAAGAGCCGGAGGAATACCACAACCTGCCGTATTTCGAGGAATTGACGGCGATCAATCCGAATAAGAAACTCGCTCTCGAAACCAACAACACTCGCATGACGACGCGAGTCATCGATCTGATGGCTCCGATTGGCCGTGGCCAGCGCGGACTTGTCGTGGCTCCACCTCGCACGGGTAAAACGACCTTTCTTCAGCACATGGCGGAAGGGATTTTGGAGAACTACGAGGAAGAAATGCACCTCATGGTGGTGCTGATTGATGAGCGCCCCGAGGAAGTCACTGATTTCAAACGTTCTTTTCCAGCCGCCGAGATTTTTGCAAGTTCCAACGACGGAGATGCGAAAAACCACACCCGTATTGCCATGCTCGCAATTGAGCGCGCTAAGCGGATGGTTGAAGCTGGCGAACACGTCTTTCTCCTGATGGATTCCATCACGCGTCTGGCTCGTTCTTTCAACAGTTCAATGCGCGGCGGAAAAGGCCGGGGTGTTGCCAGTGGTGGTCTTACTGTTGGTTCGCTGGAGATCCCCCGGAAACTCTTTGCGGCAGCCCGAAATACCCGCGAAGCCGGTTCGCTGACGATTATTGCGACCGCTCTGGTTCAGACCAATTCCAAGGCTGATGAAGCGATTTTCCAAGAATTCAAAGGAACCGGCAACATGGAGCTCGTTCTCGATCGCGAACTTGCTCAGAATTACGTTTATCCGGCGGTCGACATTCATAAATCAGGAACGCGCCGCGAGGAATTGCTTCTTGCCGGCCATCAGTTGCAGAAAATTCAGGTGATCCGACGCGGACTTGCGGGTTATCGTCCGGTCGATGCGATGGAATGGCTTCTCAAAATGATGGAGCGCTACCCGAGCAATGCCCAGATGCTCATGGATATAAAGCTGGCTTCCGTGGCGTAACCATTTTTACAGCTCCTTCCCGGCCCCCGATGTCCGACGATCCCAATCCCGAAATTCTGCCGCCGGAAGACGATCTTGATTCGGGCGATGAAGTCAATCCGATCTACGAAGCGGTTCGCAAACGAGCTGAGCAGAATCCAGAGAGCAAGACCTCCAAAATGCTCGCCTGGCTGCTGGATGAATGCATTCGTATTCCCGGCACGAATCTCCGAATCGGGTTGGATCCCATTATCGGCCTGATTCCAGGTGGTGGCGAAACCGTCGCGACGATCATTGGTGCCGGTGTTCTTGGCGATGCCGGAAAAAAAGGAATCCCCATCAGAAGTCTGTTTAAAATGGGCGGCAACATGTTGCTCAATGCCGTTGTAGGTGCAATTCCCGGCGCTGGTGATCTCTTTTCGGCGTGGTTCAAGTCCAACTCACGGAACTACAAAATGCTCCGCGAATACATGGAAAACGCCGATGGCTCTGAATCCCGCGGCGGCTGGTGGCCTCTACTGGTTGTATTCGGAATTCTCGGGATGATTTTGTTGATCAACGTCGCGGCCTGCTTTGTTTATTTTACCATTTTGATGTGGGTGTGGAGTCAAATAAAAGGCTCCCCCTGAGTCAACGCCGTTTCAGCTTCGAACCATGGACACCATCTACGTCGAAGACGAAATCCGTGATCATCCGCGGGTTTTGAAAATTCTTGCGCGACATCCAAAATCTTCGGTTGTGTCGTGTGAGCGCTATTCCGAAGTCTTCAATGTTCGAGCGCAGAATTTTCGACTGCAAAAGAAGCGCCCTGCCCTCATTTTGGCGAAAAAACATGGGAAATTCGTGCTTCCGACGCCACCTGACTATTCAATCGGTGCGGCGAAAAACGTCTATTTCTCCCACATGCTCAACTGCTTGTATGATTGCCGGTATTGCTTTCTTCAGGGAATGTATCAATCGGCGAACTACGTGCATTTTGTAAATGCGGAAGACTATCAGACAGCGATTCGCGAGGAAGTTGCACTAGTTTCAGAGGGAAATAGTCCGACGTGCTTCTTCTCCGGCTACGATTGCGATTCACTTGCGCTGGAATCCCTGACTGGTTTCGCTGCCGAATTCGCCCCCTTTTTCCAAACGCTCGATCCTGAAAAAGCCTGGCTCGAGCTGCGGACTAAATCCGTCAATATCTCCCCGATTCTTGCCCTCGATCCGACACCGAACATCATCACCGCGTTCAGCCTGACACCCGATTCGGTCGCACGCAAAATCGAACATGGCGCGGCTCCCATCAAGAATCGAATCAACAGTATTCGTTCGCTGACTCAACAGGGTTGGAACGTGGGACTGCGCCTCGACCCGCTGATTTCATCCGACAATTTCGAAGCTGAATATCGCGAGTTGCTCGAACAGATTTTCGCGGCGGTCGCTGACGTCGAACTCGTTCATTCCGTCACCGTTGGCCCGCTGCGATTCCCCACCGCGATGTATGATAAAATCGCCAGGCTCTATCCCGAAGAACCGATGCTGGCCGACTTTTCTCTCGTCGAAAATCGCGAGACAAATCGGGTTTCTTACGATGAAGAAACCGAAGCCCGCCAAGAAGATTTCGTGGTTCAGGAATTGCTGAAATTTATGCCTGCGAATCGGATTTTTCGGCAGGAGGATTCGTGATAGCATCACGGCATGATTCACGTGGAATGTCCTTTTTGTTATTTTCGATTTGATCACGGAGGAGGCGATGAACTGGAGAGCGATCCAGCCATTTGCACTCAATACGATAGCCAATTTTTAGCTGAAAAAATTGAACCACGGATTCGATTGGACTCAAATGATATCCAAAGAAAATCGGTGACCAGCGTCTTGCTAATTGTTGCAGGAATCATTCTTGGAATCATTGCTTTTGTCACCTTTATTAGAGGAGACGAGTTTCCGATTCCGATCCAATGTGGAGCAATTGGATTGCTTTTATTCGGTGCCGGAAAATTGATCGAAGTTCTCTCAGACATCCGTTGGTTCACAAAAACCAACGCCGAAAGAGAATTTAGATCAAAGCGCTGACTGAACTTTTTGTTCGAAGGAAAAAAATCTGCCGCACCGAAGCCGCTCCGACGAAATGTCGAAACTCGCGACGATGCGGCAGAAAATATTAGTGTATGGCGTGAATTACCGCGCGCACTTGTTGCAACCACCGCTGTCACAGCCCTCGCAGGAAGTGCACGTTGCACAAGCGCCACCGGAGCAACCGCCGCATTTCGGAGTGGTAACGCAGCTTGTAAGGCTCAAAGAAGCAACTGCCATCAATGTAAGAAGAATTTTCATAGTATTTAATTAGATTTTGTTAAGTAGATTTGTTCCGCTGTTAGGACATTCGATTTTCAAGAATATTCGAACTTTTTTGAAAAATGCGCGCCGACTATTTTTGCCGACGCGCATTCATTTTAGTTTTTTGATGACTTAGAGGACATCGCATACGCAGAATTCACAGCACTCAACTGCAGCACAATCGCTGCAATCTACACACTCGCTGCAATCGCAGCAGACACAGAGGTCACTCGTGTGGTTGGCCTGAATTCCCGAGATGCTCATGACCGCCAACGCCATAAGCGTAAATACAGTTTTCATAAGGATAAATGGGGTAAATTTCAAAATTCGGTGGTGAGAAATCAAACATCGAAACGCAGATTTCTCCCGACATTCAGAAATCACACCATCCGTGGAAGCGGCGATTCAGGCGCTGAATCAAGACTGATCAGCGAGAAATCGCTGATAAAAAAATCGTGTCCGGAAGGGATTTCACGGAGTCGAAACGCTTCCGCTAGAATCCATGGGGAAGCAGATACTTGACAGCAAGAACAATGCGAGCAGCCATTTTTCCGTTCACAAGGAATTTCAGAATCACAACATCCACCGCCTTCACTTCCATCCTCCAAAGCGCAGCAACATGCATCAGGCTCGCCAGTTTCCACCGCCAGAACGGGCGGTTGGACTACGAAACATGCAAACAACAGAACTAGAAAGAAAGCCTTCAACAATGGTAAAGCGACGTCATCGCAGGGTTTGTTTTAATTAACCGGAAAAATACTAACCCGATGCAGAAATCCGATTCAAGTCCGCGCGAGTCGAAGCATACGTTTCATCATACGCAAGCGTCTCAGGATCAGGCTCGGTGCCCCGCATTATGCACGCCGCTTTGTAGAGATCCGGCCACCAGTTGCGATGTTCCGTCAGTCCATCTATTCTCCACTGACCCCAGTCGGTCATTACTTTATCCCAGCACTCACTTCCGTAGGCAGCAGCTTCTTTCACGTTTTCAAAATCCTTTACATACCAGTCCCGACCAATTCGAGCGTGCAAGACTTCATCGGCCCAGTCAAAATCCTGAATCAATTCCGAATAAGCATCGCCAGACGCCTTGCCGACCTCCCACTCAAATCGCTTGCCGGTTTTGTTCATCAATCCCTGCTCGATAAACCACAGCACCGCATGCCGCTCCGTCGGCGTCAGTTGTTCGTTTAGCCCTTTCGACCACGTAAAATTAACCATCACCAACTTCGGCCAATCCAGTCCCAGCTTGGCAAAACCCACCTCGCCCATCATCGCGTGGCGAGCTTCATCCCACATTTGACGGGTTAAATCCCGGTAGAAAGCCCACGGTCGTCCGCCTTTTTCCTCGTTCCCCGTCGCATTCATCAGCTCCACCATGATCGGCGCCATCATCTCCGGCACATCGATTTCGCGGATGCGTTTGTAAAACATCATCAGCACCTTGTCACGCTCATCGAATTTTTCATCGTAGAGAAATTCTTCCGCATGAACGCCCATGTTGTAGGGATCAGGAAACCGCTCGTCGCGCTGCGGAATGTTGTCGTATTCCCAATCCTTCCCCGAAAACCGAGGCGTCGTCGTAATTTCACCCGAAGCCGGATCCGTCCCATCGAGTTGACCCGCCGCCGCCAACCACGCCGAAAGCTCATCCATCCACGATTCCAGAGTCGCCCGTTCATCGTCCGTTGCCTCTTTTTCCAGCGCAGAAATCGCCGCGTTTCCCCAATCAATCATCGATTCCAGCTCAGGAATCATGATTTTCAAAATCCGGACCGTCGGCGCATCCGTCAGTAAATTCGTGTCTTCGAGATAACACGTCGCCGATTCCAAAATCGCCGGAAACGCTCCCCGATAAAGCCCCGCGATCATCTGCAACGCGTTGTCCGACATCAGGATCTCATCAAAAAACGCCTCCAAATTCACATCCGGCACCTTATCTAACCCCAACGGCGGATGACGCATCTCCGAAACCCGTTCCCGAAACAACGTGACGTGTTCAGCAGTAAGATGGGCATGATGCGAGAACCCCATTTTCAATTCATAAATCGGCTCCGAGGTCAGCCGGGCCAGACAAATCGACCACGAACGATGCAGCGAGTAATGAATTCGTTTGAGCCGATCAACACAAGCCTCAACGCCCATTCCCGGCCCCGCCGCGTCTTCAAAGCTGGTCAAGCCCGCCAGCGGCGGCAATCCCTTCAACGATTCGTAGTTTCCGATCACATCGCTCATGCCGTCAAGGTGCCAATGAATGCTGGGTTTTGCGAACGTTTTTCCAATCCGCTTTTGCGTTCGTTAAACAGGCCCTTTTCATTCGAAACAACTTCGTGCCCCAATTATCTCGGCCACGTTTAAGTTGTGGCGTAGGCTCCTGAGGCGACTCATCGCAACCGGGCTAGGGGTTTAGTAAAAAGGATCATGTCGGCTCGGAGAGGGCAGCCCTGCATTTTTCAGACTTTATCTGAATCTGAGTTTGGCGTTCCGGAACTTCAATGACGCTTTCTGGCGAAACGACCACCAGTTAGGGAGATGAATCGTTTCCAAATTCGCAAGTTTCTTCAACGGGACTAAGTCTCGGGTCGATACTTTCGTATTGATGAGTGACAAAAATCGCAAGGCAGTGATAGATCCGATCGGATCAAGTGAGTCCATCAACTGAGATGAGTACATGCCGCCATCCACGCTTAATCCAATTAGTTTATTTAGAACTGAGATAGGGGAAAAGTCAGTGATCAGTTTGAGATCTTCAGTGTCCAACCACTTCAAACCAGGCAACCTTTCAAATCCCTCGAGAGAACGCAGCTTTGGGGGTAGCCCATGTTTAGGAATTCCATTCGATCAAATCCTGATTCGGTAATCTCTTCTATCGAATTGTGTTTAAGCTAGAGCGCCTTGAGATTGGGCATCTTAGCGATTGCGTCAAAGTTCTTCTGGGAAATTTTTGGTGCGATCCAGAGATGCTCCACGGATAGGGTCGGCAATACTTCAGCCCAACTATCGATGATTTTTTTTACTTTATAGTCAGAGAGGTTTCTTATTCCCGATGTTCCCGCGAGCAAGAGACTGGTTGATTGGAAATTTTCAGGTATTTCGAATATGGGTGCTGGAACCATATTTCGGCCGTCTGCGTATTCCCAAACAGTCTTGTCAATGCGACTCCTGAAGAATGATTCGTCCATTGGCGTTTTGGCGGAACTATTGGTTTAGTCGCAAATTTGCAGATTAATCTCGTTATGACCTGCAAATTTTCTGGTTGATCACTGATCTTGAGGATTCACCCGCATTTTGCAAGTCAAGTCAATCCAATCCGTTTTTGAATTCGTGCAGCCCCTAACGAAGCAACCCTATGCGTTCGGCGAACAGACCCTGTTCATTCGAAACGGCTTTTCGATCCAATAGGGTCTGTTCGATGAATGAGTAGGGTACGTTCGAAAAAGCCTCACCTCGATTCCGTGATTGCTTGAAATCGGGATTTCCGCTACGCAAGACGGCAGCATTTTTATGAGCCCGTTTATCATACTTTTTATCGGCATGGCCGTGGTCGTCGGCGGAATCGTCGGCCTCCGTCTTCATGCATTCATCGCCCTGATCCTTGCCGCCTTGGTTGTGTCGTGGTTGGCGACGCCGGAAACGATTTACCAATCACAATTCACCCCGGCGGAACGAGTCGAGCTCGCAAAGTCTGACGATCTCAACGTGCTAGGACCCAAACTGGCTCAAAAACATCTCGAAGCCCAGTCCAAATCAAAATCCAGCTTCATCTCACGAGTTGTCACCGCGTTTGGAGGCGGTTGCGGGAAAGTCGCCATCATCATTGCGATGGCAGCAATCATCGGAAAATGCCTGCTCGATTCCGGCGCGGCTGAACGCGTCGTTCTTTCGCTTCGGTCATTGCTTGGAAAAAAAGGAACTCCCATCGCGTTTTCCGCATCGGCTTTTACCCTCGGGATTCCTGTGTTCTTCGATACCGTTTTCTACCTGCTAATGCCCTTGGGAAAAGCCATGCGGATGAAGGAGGGCAAAAACTATCTGCTCTACATTCTGACGATTGTTTCCGGGGCAACAATGGCCCATTCGCTTGTTCCACCGACTCCCGGTCCCCTCACCGTCGTCGGGTTTTTCGGGGGCGACGTTACCATCGGCGAGATGATTCTTGGCGGGTTATGCGTCGGTCTTGTTACGGTGACAGTCGGCTATTTTTACGCCGTTTGGGCCAACAAACGCTGGGAAATTCCGTTGCGACCCTCTGCAGAACTTTCAGAAGAAGAACTCGAAGCGATGGCCAACCGCGATCCAAAGACGCTTCCGCCATTGCTACTCTCGCTTCTGCCTATTTTACTTCCGGTGATTTTGATCGCAGGCCACACCGCCGTTGATGCCTTTGGCACGATTCCTGTATGGCTCGCAGTAGTTGGCGATAAAAACATGGCACTGATGATTTCGGCGTTTGTCGCCCTGATTCTTCTGGCCATTGCGAAACGCGAATCCTTCCGCAATCTCTCTAGCGCCGTACAATCCGCGTTGAGCAGTGGCGGTGTTATCATCTTGATCACTGCTGCCGGAAGCGCTTTTGGTGGCGTGTTGCGCGAAACGGGGATCGCTGATTCCGTGGCGGCGCTCGTCCCAGATAAGCAATCGCTTGTTCTTATTCCGATCGCATTTCTCATCACTACTGCCGTGCGAACGGCTCAGGGATCAGCAACGGTTGCGATGATCACGGCAGGTGGAATCATCGCTCCGATTGTTGGCGCAGTGGACCTCTCGTTTCATCCGCTCTACCTCGCCCTGGCGATCGGTTGCGGCTCAAAACCTATCATGTGGGCGAACGATAGCGGATTCTGGATTATCGGCCGCATGTCCGGCATGACTCCGGTCGAGACCTTCAAAACCGTCAGTGTCATGATGATTCTCATGGCGCTGAGCGGACTCGCCGTGGTCATGATCGGGGCCTTGGTTTTGCCGATGCGGTAATTCTATCAAAACGGGCTGAAAGCTCGTTCGCACAAAGCCCAGGGGTTCACGCCTGGGTAAGATTCACTGAAAAAAGTGGCCTGAAAGGTCACCAACGATCCTCAATCCAGTAACAAGCCGAGTCTAACAACATTGTCTGCGGGCGACCTTGTAGGCCGCATTTGTTACTGCGGGATGTCATAGGCCTGAAGGCCCATGCTTTTGTGCGATTGGGCCTTCAGCCCACCAGATTCTAGAGCAACGCACCAAAACCTCAGCGAATTGTGGCCGTTCTATTCTTTCGAAAACGGTCGCAGTCCCAGCAGCATTTCAGCTCGCTCGGTCAACGGTTTTGCAGCTGACTCCTCGTCGGTGAACTCTGCCAAATGGCTTTCGACCGACGCATACACCGCCTGCCGATCCTGACCTGTATCGACCTCGATGCATTTTCCTTTGCTTTTGAAAAGCTCGACGATCGGCAGTGTTTCCGCTTTGAACGTATTGAACCTCAGCTTGATGCTTTCGATGTTGTCGTCGCTTCGCCCCGTCCATTTGGCGCGGCCGAGAATCCGTTTTTCGAGAATCGGATAGGGACACTCAAAATACAACATTTTGGGAAGTTCGGTGTCTGCTCCAAAAATCTCCTGCCACGCTTCCAGATTCGACGGCGAACGTGGAAATCCATCGAGCAGAAAATTCACTTTCCCTGTATTCCGCGTGATCGCTTCCATTGCATCTTTCAGCAAGGTCACCACAATCTCATTCGGCACTAATTTCCCTGCCGTGATGCATTCTTCGATGATTGCCCTATTGGGGCCACCCGCCTCACGCTCTGCACGCAGCAGATCGCCAGTCGACAAATGCGTCCAGCCCAGTTGGGATTCAGCCAACTCGCACATCGTCCCTTTCCCAGCTCCGGGACCGCCCAGCACAAACACAACGTTCGGTTCAGGGCACGGCAATCGAGGATCAAAATGATGCAGCACTACCTTCGGAGCTGGCGCAACGCCCTTCTTGTAAATGTGCCATTCAAAATCCGTCGGCGGCATTTCGTCTTCGACGGTTGCATCATAAGCGAGATGGCCATCCAACCGGCAAATCCGCCATGATTGATAGCTATTCGAATACGAAAGCGCCGGGCTTCGTTCCGATTTTCCATCTGCCCGATCCCACGCCATCCGGCCGTTCCAATACCCCTGCGTCGAAACCGTTCCTGATTCAGACTCCGTTGGCGGCGCTTCCGACGGCACAAAAAGACCATCGACTTCCGGAATCCCCGCCCCCGAAACTTCGATGAAAAACGTGTTGGGGGGGAGCTTGGTTGATTCGGACATGGTTTTATAATTGAACAACGATTTCGAAGCGGATGGAAGTGGAATTGTGCGAGGGAAGCCTCGATTCGACAGCCCAATCGTCCCACTCACCCTTTGAACACAATAAATTGCTTAATCTTTCAATTCTTAATCCCGATCGCTTCACTGGAAAGCAATCTCGCAATGACCTTCATTTTTCCTCGAACATTCAGGCTTAGTCAGCTACTTCGGGCTCAGCATTCGTGTGGGCCATGATATTCACGAGCCTGCCATTGGGATCTCGAACAAAAAAACGAGTGACTCCCCACACTTCGGCAGTCAGGGGATATTCAATGGAAAGACCGCGTCGAATTGCCTCCGAATGAGCGTGGTGAATATCGTCGACTTCGACCGAAAGATCCGGCTGAGCATAATCCGCACACCCCCGCTCAAGAATTGTGATTTGGGAGTTCGGATTCGACGCCGAAGTAAATGTCATCACCCCGCCCTGATCCATCACGACATCCAAACCGAGAAATCCATTGTAGAATTCTTTACTCCCTTCAAGATCCGACGATTCGAAGTCGGGAACGATGCGTTTGATATTCATGGTGCTAGCGGCTTTTCTAGAGGCCGGGAGAACGAGGCCATCCCGCTGTTCGAACAGATTTTGACTGAATTGAAGTCGAGAAGCAAGAAAACTGAGCATGGCTAACGAATCAACAACTTGATGCCGCGACCTGACCTATTGATAAAATTAGAGATCACGTACTGCAATCGATTGCATGCTTCACCTCACGATCCAACAGGGTTGGTTCATCGAACGGATACTGTTGGATCGAGGCACGCAAAAGAGGTCTCGCTCTCGTTCGCACCTACACTTCAAACCTGCCTTGCCCGCGATGATAATCTCACTGTTCCTGAAAGCTCCGTTTTGACTTTTCCGCTCAAACGAGTTCTATCTTGACATCAACTCCTCACTGAAACCCGATTCTCCGTTCGCAGCGCTCGACGTGGTTCGCGACTCCGGCCGCGTCATCTCGGCGCTGACGGCGTATGATTTTCCTACCGCTAAATTTTGCGATGAGAGTGGCGTTGATCTTGTTCTCGTCGGCGATTCGCTCGGCATGGTCGTTGCGGGACTGCAGGACACCACGGGCGTGACGCTGGATCAGATGATTTATCATACGCAAATGGTCCGTCGGGGAATTGAACGCGCCTTGTTGGTTTCGGATTTGCCCTATAAAACCTACGAGACCGCGGAGGACGCAGTCAAAAATGGACAACGCCTGATTGATGCCGGAGCGGACGCGGCGAAGCTGGAAGGCGGACTCGGGCAGGTTCACAAAGTCGAAGCGATGACGAAGGCGGGAATTCCAGTGGTCGCGCATATCGGGATGCTGCCGCAGCGAGTCGTCGAAGAAGGCGGTTATAAGAAGAAGGGCAAATCAGATTCCGAGGCGGATATTTTGGTGCAAGCCGCGCAGGATTTGGAAAGCGCGGGTGCAGGCGCGATTGTTTTAGAAAGCATTGTTCCATCGGTAGCGACGCGAATCACGGAGTCGGTTTCGATTCCAACGATCGGTATCGGAGCCGGCACGAAATGCGATGGCCAGATCCGCGTGATTCACGATATCGTCGGAGGCTACCCTTGGTTTGTGCCTCCATTTGCGAATCCCCACGCCGATATCGCGGCTGAGTATCGTCGATCCATTGCATTGTTTTGTGAGGAAATTCAGCCTCAATCGGCCACTAAATGAACTGGCGGGCTTTTGGTAGAAAAACGGTTCGTCACCCGCTTTTCGTGATGTGGGCGATTGTCGTCTTTTCGCTGATCGTGAAGGAATCGTATCCGCTTTCGCATTTCCCGATGTATTCGAACATCGAACCCAAATCGCATTATTTTTATCTCGCCAACGGCAACGGCGAACCGCTCAAGGGCAAACGCTACTTCGGCATCGCGATGTCGAACATGAAGAAAAAGTATCACAGTTTCCTCACACCCTTGGCGGAGGTGCGTTCGGATGAAGCGGGAAAACGGATTAAAGCATCTGAACTGGGTGAAGCGGATCAGGAGCAATGCGGACAAAACCTGATCGATTATTTACTGCCACGCGGAGAGGCCCGCGGCTCGTGGAAGCGTGATAAACCGGACGTGCTGCGATTGGTTCGAATCGACATCAAACGCGAAGGCACGGTGCTGAAGGAAACGAAACGGGTGATCGCAGAAAGGAGCATCGCGAAATGAAACTGATGCGTGGCGGTTACCAGATCGAGCAGCGAGGTTTCATCGAAACGTTTTTCATGCGTCTCGGTCTGGCTGCGATGGTGATTTATACTCTGCCCAATGTCGGCCGAATGGCGGATCTGACTGAACAGTCTCGGCCATCGGGGCTGGCTCATTTTATCGACCTCACCTTTCTAGCAGATCCAACGCTTTACCAGGCTGGGTATTGGCTTACAGTGGTCGCTTTGATCGCTTACGTTCTTGGGTTAGCCGTCCCAATCAGTTTGGGAATCGCGACGGTCTTTCATATTTTGGTAATGACCCTTTATAATTCGCAGGGATCGCAAACTCACCAATTCCAAATCATCTCGCTGGCGTTGTTGGCGCAATGGATCGTTTACCTCGTCGGATTCTTCAGGCGAAAGAAATTACCGTTCACGCATTCGCTTTCGAATACCGCGATCCATTTTTCCGTGCAAGCCATCGCCGCGGTGTATGTCATTGCCGGGGTCATCAAGATGCTGCGTTCCAAGGGGATGTGGGCGTGGCAGAGTCCCGATATCGCGGTGGAGCTGATGAAAACCAACGCCCAGAAATATTACGAATACCTCGAGGTGGACGCGAGTTTCGATCATCGGTTGCGCGTCGCGACGTGGCTGATTGAGAATCCGTGGCACGCCCGCATTGCGCTGGGAGGCGGCCTAATGATCGAGCTGTTCGCCTTTCTCGCTCTCTATAACCGCACTGCCGCGCTGATCGTTGGCTTTGCTATGCTGGCGTTGCATTGGGGAATCGAAATCACGATGGGACTCGATTTCAAAAACAACTCGGCCATGATCTGGATTTTCCTGATCAATGTTCCGTTTTGGATTTTGTGGCTGAGCGGAAAAATCGCGAAGCGCGATGGGGCATTGGATCTGAAACGAAGCGCCGACTTTCCGTGGAAACCCGAGTCACGCAGCTAAAGCCTGGCGACGTCGGCTCAAAGAAACAAACACGAAAGAAAAGATAAGGACGACTCCGGCCATTACGGCCATCAGGATTTTGGCACCCCGCTTCCGGGGATCGTCCTTCCCTGCGTCCGCGCCATAGTATTTGCGAAAGACCGCGGTCACCTCGCGAGCGGACCTCGCGGCATACTCATAAGGCTCCAGAATAGCAGGCTTTGCTCCAGCGGCTTTTCCAACCGTTGAGAAGGCATAGGCGGGAATTCCTCCCGATCCTTCCGTAACGGCTATGCCAATCAAATCATCCGCGCGAATGTGAACCATGACCGCTCTAGGGCGTGACGCATCAAGCGTTTCGGCCGCCAGTTTTGCTGCAATTTTTTTCGCCGAGCTCCCGGTCGCCGTCGACTAGGTCCGAAAAATCAGCTGAGCTCCGGTTTCCAATGCGACATCAGCCATCTCACGTTCCAGCTTTGCTTTGGCGCGCTCAGCAACATCACCGCTAAAGATCCGCGCCGTGTCGAAAACATTCCCCAAATTTGAGGATTCCTGAGCCATTCCGATCTACGACGTCGCCGCAATCAGGCAACAAAAGATCAATTGAATAGGAAATCGGGGCATTTTGGAGGTGGTTTTATCGAGATTCGTGTGAAACCGGATTCGATTCAACCTCTGATTTTGGACACTCGCGAAGTCTTGATGACCAAACCACTCAAAAATCAGTCACCAATGAGAATCTTCACTAAACTTAATGAACCAGTGGAATTTCTGTCTTTCAGGCATTGTGCAACGTTTTCGGGCTCAGCGCTCCGTTTTCTCAAACATGATTGCGCGATCGTCCCAAACCATTCTACGCTTTACAAAACGCCTAGCGTTTTTAGTGAATAGAAAGCTAAGATCCTGATCGATTCGCACGTCACTTCTGTAAACTGCTCCAGTCGCACAAAATACTTAACTGACTTAAATTTTCGGAATAGTTAAAGTAATTCGAATCGCCAGTCTCAATAGTGATTTTCAAAACTGAAAAAATTCTCAAGTTTTCCCTTGTCATGTCATAGTTTTTGGATTGTAGTAAGACTCAGCTACTTTGTTTTTACTGTTTTTATAGAAATTGAGTCGCTGACCGGACCACAACTGACAGTAAATTCCCCCCCCCATTTGTCAGAACTGTGGCAACGAATCACTTTCAATGCCGATAACTCTCAATTTTATAACCACCCCAATAAATGGATAAGAACGAAGAAGCACCCGAGTTGATGACCGTTAAGGAAACCGCTGAATATCTGCGGATCCCACTCCCAACAGTCTACTACTTGGTACAACGAGGCCAGCTCCCTGCGATTCAGATCGGCGGACGCTGGAGAATTAAGCGGAGTTTGCTCGACAAAGACATCCTCAAAACCGACCAGGGCGGTCAGCCTACTGTATTGGTTGTGGATGACGACCCGGCTCTTCAAACACTCTTTAAGCAATTTCTCAAAAAAGCAGGTTTCGGACGCATCGTCGTTGGAACCGGCGGAGAAGCTCTTTCCTACATCGACCGTCAGCGTTTCGATCTTGTCTTCCTCGACTTGAAACTCCCTGACATTCCAGGTGACGAACTTTACGCGAAGATGAAGGCGAAATACCCTGATCTTCCTATCGTGATTATCACCGGTTACCCTGACAGCGAGATTCTCACGAAGATTCTCTCCAGCGGTCCGGTAACGGTTATCAAAAAGCCGATCGAATTCGATCAGCTCAACCGCACGGTGAAAATCCTCGGTCACAAAGGAGCAGACGTTTCCTAAAGCGCTGAACACACTTTTTCTTTTCAGTAAGAAAAACAAAAACCCGACCTCGAAAGAGCGTCGGGTTTTTTGTGTCTTGGGAAAAGAAGAGCTTCAAGCCAGCGTTATGCGACGTTTGGCTCGGCTCCACCCATATCGGTCGCCTCCTTCTTTTCAGCGGCTTCCTTGGCGGCTTTTCGCTTTTCAACGATATCAGACGCGGCTTTTTTGCCAGCTTTCGATCCTTCGGAGAAACCTTCCGTCACCATATCGGGAGTAATTTCCTTCAGTAAGGTCGTTCCAAACGTCAAGGCGTAGGCGAGACCATAGGCCAGGTCATGGATTCCATTGCGGACGCCGGATTCGGTTTCAGGAATGAGGCGCTTCACCGCATCGCTCGCATCCTCTGCGCCAGCTTTGAAAGCCTCCTTCGCTGCATCGGTGAGACCTTTGAATGCCTCACGGGATTCACTTGAATCTGGAGTCGATTCGTCAGTCGCCTTCTCATCTACGTCCGGCTTTTCATTTTCTGCATCGTTCATCATATTTTTATGGGTTGGTTAAAAGTGCCTCTCAAAATCGATCAAACAGAGTCCGAGCAACTAACAGACCCTATTGGATCGTAGCTCAATTGCCCATTACAAATCAAATTCGCGATTGTAACGGCTTGCATTTCAGTAAACAATCCGCCTACTGTCCAGCCGTTTCATTCTTCCCTGTGTATGACCAGTGGCCAGTTTCATTTGCTCAAAATTTTACGATGGCATATACATGTCCTTATCGAAGGCGATGATGATCAGTGGAATGATGACTCGCCCATTGATCTCGAACGAATCGATATCCTGGCCGACAACATTTTGATTCACACCCGCAGATGGTCGGATCCAGATTCCGACCCCGGCGAGACCAGTGCACTGTTCGACGCGCTTTCACTGGCCGGGCGGGTGAAGATGATCAATTCCGACATCCGCGAGGCGGAAAAAGTTTATCGCGAAGGACTTGAGCTGTCCCTGAAGACGAAATTTAAAATCAATCCTCTCGATCTGGCGGAATTGAAACAGAATCTGGGTGCGTGCCTCGATCAGCAGGGCCGTGAAATCGAATCCATCGTGTATCTGACCGGTGCCCTTGAGCTGATGGAACGCGCTGATCCGGTCCCGCTCGAGTCCGTTGCAAATTTATCGAACAATTTGGGATTGAGCTTTCGGAATCAGAAAAAATTCGAGGAGGCTGAAGAACATTATTTGCGAGCACTGGAGGTTTTCAGTAAACTCGGCGACAATGAATTGGAGCTAGCTCTGGTCTGCAATAATTTAGGAACTCTTTATTGGACTGTTGACGAACTGGACGCGGCTAAAGAGAATCACGAAATAGCACTCGAAATCCGAACGCGGCTGTTGCCACGAAAGTCACTTGATATTGGTCAGTCAGCCTCAAATCTGGCCGTCGTTCTTCATCAAGGAAATCAAATTTCCGAAGCAGAAGAACTTTACAAAAAAGCCATAAAAATTATTAACGATTCCATCACTGAAGATCCGAGTCTGTATGACGCCGTCACCAAAAATTACGCCGCCCTTCTCGATTCAAAAAGCGAGGGAAGAGGAGCAGCCAAACTTCTCGAAACCGCCCGACAACAGCTCGAAAACGTAGGTTGCGGCTTCAGCAGAAAGGACTAGCACAGCCCACACCCCCTGCTCTGCCTCTACTCAGTCGTTTGGATTTCGTAAAAATCGAAACGGTCCTAGTCTGATTTCCGATCAAGCTAAATCAGAGTCACTCAGCCGAGTTTGAAAAAAATGGTAAAATTCCGTTATCGCGGCTCCTTTTCACTTGCGGGAATGGCAGCGTTCGCAAACAATCGGGGCTGTGAATTTCATCAAAAAAATTTTAATCTTTCTCGTCGTCTTTTTGATCGCCGGTTGCGCGATTCACTACGCTTCATTTCGTTCATTTGGGGTCTTCATTTGGTCCCTCGGGAAAGATCCTGAATCGGGAAAAAGCTCCATCGTTCGCACTGCAATTCCAGGGCGACCAAAGGTCGCCACGACTCCGACCGATGACGAATCGGGCGGTAAAGAAAAAGTCGAAAATGAAGTCCCGAAAGGAGATCCCAATAAGGTGGTGCTTTTTAACGGCAAAGACCTCGGAAAATGGGATCGCACGGAATTTGGCGGCGAAGCAGAAGTTTTTGTAAACGAAGACGGCGCTCTTGAATTCGGTATGGGCGCCATCATGACCGGAGTTCACTGGACGGAAGATCCCCCGGCTCGCACGAATTACGAACTCACCCTGGAAGCGCAACGAATCGACGGGAACGACTTTTTCCTAGCCCTGACTTTTCCGGTTAACGAAGACTACGCAAGCTTCATTGTTGGCGGCTGGGGCGGCGGCATCGTTGGTATTTCCAGCATCGATGATCTGGACGCCTCCGAAAACGAGACGATGAATATCGAAGGCTTCGAAAATGGAGTGTGGTATAAAATCAAAATTCGAGTGACCGAAGAAAAACTCGAAGCCTGGATGGATGACCGTCAGATGGTCGACGTTGAGTTAAAAGATCGCAAAATCAGCCTTCGTCCGGGAGATGTTGAGCTTTGCATTCCTCTCGGAATTGCGAATTTCGTGACTCGTTCACAATACAGAAACATTGAATGGAAGAATATCGCCCCTTCAAAAACCGAAGAAATCAACGAACCCGAACCTCAGGTTCAGCCCGAATCACAAAATTCTTCGGCTGCACCCGAACCCGCTACAGCCCCTGCTGAAAAAGGATCTAACTAATAGATAATTAAAGGCTTAACGCTACCTCCCCCAGCAAAGCCTCACCCCTTTTTTAAATTAATCAGTAAAACCTTGTATTCATTACTTTAAAAAAAGGCATAAAATTAAAATTAAAACTTGCTAAAGATTAAAGCATCTGAATTGATAGAGGCCCGAATCAGAAATGAGAATCACTTTTGAAAAAAAGCCTCTAAATCTTTGCTTCTTTCTTGACCACCTAAGCCAAACTGCTCTATCAACTCCCCTTCACCAACACGATGAACCTGCGCGACCAGCTGAAAGACATACTCCCGGATATTTTGCCCCGAAACCCGGCAAAGGCGATCAAAGGCACTGAATTGATTGAGTCTGTAAAAGACAAACTCGAAAACGGTTACTCTGACGCCACTCTCCGTTACCACTTTTCAATCATGTCGTGCGATCCTTCGTCGCCGATTGCCAAGGTTGAGCAAGGACAAGGCTACTACCTTCGTAGCACTACCATTCACACACTGAACAGTGCCCGCAGCATGATTTTCGACGACCACGGTCTCGGAATGACAAGCAATGACGCTGATCTTTCCATCGCCCGCGTCAACAAATTTCGTGCGGTTGTGCAACGCTACTTTGAGTCATCCAGCCAGTTCCCGTTCGCCTTTGAGCGTTCGTTCTCCGGCGAAAATGCAAGCGGCAACCGTTGGCGCGTGCCTGATCTCACGATCGTAAACTGGCTTGTTGGCGACGTTCTCGAGAATGGTTCTGTTCATTTGAATCATGAGAAGCTGGAAGTTCAGCGCCGTCTCAGCAAGGCCCCCTTGACGATGACCAACGTAAAGCTTCGGCTTGAAGTCTCGAAAGAGAACGTGCTTGAAAATTTGTATCAGTGCCACGCTGCCGGACAGTGGGCCGATCACAGCGAGCTGATGATTGCTTCGCCAATTCAGGACCCGCAGTTACTTGAAGAAATTCGCCAATTTGCAGCCGCAAACGGAATCGGTATCACCACCTTCAACATGGACGGCGAGACGATCGACGACCTCCCTGAAGCTGCTGCAATCGACAACCTGACTGCCTGTGAGTTCGAACAGATTCTTTCCCTTCTGAGCGTTGAGCGAATTGCATCGCACACCTCAAGCCAATCCTTTGATTGGCAGAAAGTGTCGACTTTTGCGACGACCAATGAAGATTTTTCATCTCTCCAGGGATGGATCAATCACTGCTTGATCAATGAGTCGATTCTCAGTGTTCGGGAGTTCAACGACAGCCAAGTGCCACCACGCACGGAGTCGGTTGCCTGAGAACGCGCGTGATGATTGACGGCTGAACCTAAATTTCAGTCCACCTAAATTCCCCCATCTTGTTTTGATGGTTTTGTGAAAACCCGGGTTGGAGCACCGCGCTCTGACTCGGGTTTTTTCGTTCCCTGAATCGCCACGATCCAACAGGGTTGGATCGTGAAACGTTAGAAATCACGCACGTCACTCATCCATGGCCGCGACCATCGCGATTTTGACCATGAGATGGCGGATGTTGAAGCCGCTGTTTGTAAATTCCGCCAGCAGCTGATCGGGAACTTCAGTGCCATAAGCAACCATCGGCTGTTTGACCATGTGGTGAAACAACTGCTCGATAAATGCCTTGTGAGCAGATTTGCGGTTCGCGGCAAACTTCGCCACATCGCGTGCTCCGGTCAGCTTGATCGTTTCACCACTATCAGTCTTGAACTCGCTGCTGGATTCGATCGGCTTATTCTTATCAGTCGTGCGCCAGCGACCGATCCCGTCGTAGTGCTCCAGGCTGAAACCGAGCGGATTGATCGTTGTATGACAGGCCATGCAAGCCTTGGCGCGAGTTAGATCAGCCACCTTCTCCCGCATGGTCAGATTCGGATTGAAATTCCCCTCCACAAATTCGTTCGCCATTTCGGGGGAGTTCAGACTCATGCCCACGATGTTTCGGGTCAGAAAAACGCCGCGATGAATCGGGGACGTGTTGTTGTGATAGGCAAAAGAAGTCAGTAAAAACGGGTGAGTGATCAGTCCCGAGCGTTGCTTGGGGTCGAATCCGACCTTTTCAAATTTGCCCGGCTCGATCTTTTTATCGGGAGCATAAACCTTAGCCAAACGATCGTTTAAAAACAGATAATCAGCCTGCAACAGCTCGCGGTAATCGCTTTGATCCGTTTTCATCACACTGTCGATAAAGTGATCCAGTGAGGTCCTAAGATCGGCCAACAGGGCCTGATCGAAATCGGGAAACGTGTCGTGATCTTTCGAAATATCCTGAACGCGATCCAGCTCCAGCCAGTGTTCGAAAAATCCCCGCAGTTTGGCCTGGGCACGTGGATTACTCACCATCCACCAGGCCCATTTCTCGACACTTTCACGATCCCTGAGCTCTCCCTTTTGCACCGCTTTGCGGATTTCCTCTGCGGTAACGGAGTCCCACAGCACGGCGGCAAGCTTCCCGGCGCGATCCCAGCTGGTCACGTTCTTATCGCGTTGAGAAAGGGCCGGATAGAGAAATCGGGGATCTTTCAACGTCACCAGCACCACGCGTTTGGCAGCCTGTTCAGGGCTCTCACATCCATCAAACCGTTTGGTGACAAAAAGATCTTTCTCTTCGTCAGATAGCGGGCGGCGGAAAGCACGCGCTACAAATTGCTCGCAGAAAGCCCAGGTTTTATCCCACCTTTCTTTTTCCGGCATGCCTTTTTTCACACGAGCCAGTTCATTCAGGTGGCCAACAACGTATTCTGAAGCCTCGATTGCTCCAGCGGTAACGGAATCCAACCAGGCCTTTGAAACCGCAGTTCCGCGCTCGTAGCCAACGCTCCTGTCATCGGCCGGGAATGGAACGGTGACGACATGCTCTTCGTGAATCCAGTCCGGCGTCATGTTCGAAGTAGGGATGGGTTCGAGGACTCCGTGAGGCGTTTTCCACAGCAATTCGATGTAGGCGGCCTTTTCTTTGTATTTAAAAAACTGAAGCATCAAGGGAACCGGCCTTCCGCCGATCAGAAAAACACTGCCTTTGAGTTCGCGAATTTTATTATCGGGTGCGACGTAGCCATCGATTGTTTTGCTCACTTCTGTTTCACGTTCATTGACATACAACTCCACTCCGTTTCGAGTTCGGATGACAAATTCGTATTTCCCAGTCTCCGGAGGCAATAAAACAGCTTCCCAGCGAACCGAAAACTCCTGCTTCTGAAAATTCATTTCCGGATCGAATTTGGGAGCCGTTTCGCCAAAATTGAATTTCAAAAGCGGATCTGTTCGCTGAAAGTAATCTTTCTTTTTCTGCTCTCGAAGCTCTTTACGCTCACCCCAGCTCCGCGTCCCGTAATAATGACCGCGAATCCCCCTGCCTTCGCCAACCCAGCGGACGGATCCATCACGAAAACTGCCGATCACGTCACTCACAGAAGCCCGGTATTGGGAAACCGTGAGGCGCTGCAGCTCAACCCGCGCCGGCGTCAGTCGCGCCCGGGCTTCCGCTGAGTAGAAAGCATGATAAATGTATTCCGCGACGTTTTTCGCATCTTCCCCCACGCACAGATGCTCTTTGTCTTCAGGCATGGTACGCACAATTTTCCCCGCCAGCGAAGCGATATCGCGTTTGCCTTCCAGCGGATCCACTTCGCCTTTGTCGTCGCCCTCGCCTTTGGCTCCATGGCAATCGAGGCAAAGTTTTTGATATACCGCGCGACCGGGATGGGATTCCAAGTCAGGCAGAGCAAAAGCAGATCCCGCCACTACAGCGAATGCAGCGGCAACGAGACGTGAAAATAAAGGAGAAGCAGCATGAATCATAAAATTCGCCGCAGGTTACTTCTGTTAGAGCGTTTTGAAGCCCGCGTTTTTGCGTCCTTTTGGGCTAAAATCACGCGAACAGCCGATTTACATGTCTGTGCGTCAAAAAAAGCTGTAATTCCGGTCAAATCTGTCTAAATAGGAGTTCTAAAATTTTGTTTTATCACAACGTAATCATGGCAACAAAAGTAGGAATTATCGGCGCTGGCGGAATGGTCAGCTATCACATCGCAGGTTTCAAAAAAGCGGGCGCAGAAGTCATTGCCATCGCGGACATGGTTAAGGAGGCCGCCGACAAGGTGGCGGCGGAGCACGATATTCCGACCTCCTATGGATCGGTTGAAGAAATTCTCGCCAATCCGGATATCGATGCGATTACGATTATCGTTCCGAATAAATTCCACGCGCCGCTTGCCATTCAGGCGCTCGAAGCCGGCAAACACGTTTTCTGTGAAAAGCCGCCGGCGTTGAATGCGGCGGAAGTCGAGGAAATGATCGTGGCTCGCGACAAAGCTGGCAAACAGCTCATGTTCAATTTCAACAACCGCGCCCGTCCTGAGTCCCTCGCGATGATGGAAGCAATCAATTCAGGCAAAGCCGGCACGATCAATTCGGCCCAAGCAAAGTGGGTTCGCCGCACGGGTATCCCCGGTTTTGGCGGTTGGTTCACCAACAAAGCGCTTTCCGGCGGTGGTCCCATGATCGACCTCCTCCACATGCTCGACCTGGCGATGTATTTCATGGGCTGCCCGAAACCGGCGCACGTGATTGCCACGACCTACGATGATTTCATCACGGATAAGAATTTTAAAGGTCCCTGGGGAATTCCTGATCGCGAAGACGGCGTCACCGATGTTGAAGCCGCGGCTCACGGATTCATCACCTTCGAAACAGGACAAGCACTCAGCTTCCAGATTTCCTGGGCAGAAATGGTGAAGCGCGAAGAAGTTTCCGTCGTCTTTCAGGGCACTGGTGCGGGCGGTAAAGTGGAGCGCCTTTTCTCCAAAGACGGCGATGACGATTCTGCGCTCGACACCTGCGAGCTTTACGTTCAGGAAGATGGCAAATCGGTGAACCACACCATCGAAGTTGAAGCCTGCCCTGACATGGGGCGAATTGATTCAGCAGCAAATTTCATTCACGCAATTGAAGGCACCGCTGAGCCGCTCAACAATTGCGAGCAGGGTTTGAACCTAATGAAAATCATCGACGCTGCCTACAAATCTGCTGAGACCGGTCAGCCCGTTGCGATTTCTTAATCCCCATTTTTTAACCTCCGAATTTTACATCACGATGAATCGAAAATTACGTATGGGAATGGTTGGCGGTGGACGCGGTGCGTTCATTGGTCAAGTTCACCGCATGGCGGCCAACCTCGATGGCAAAATCGATTTGGTAGCCGGTTGCTTTTCTTCGACTCCGGAGAAATCAAAGCTCTCGGGTCAGGACTTTTTTATTGATCCCGATCGCGCTTACGGCAGCTATCAGGAAATGGCGGAAAAGGAAGCTGCCCGCGAAGACAAAGTCGACTTTGTCAGCATCGTGGTTCAAAACAACCTTCACTTTGATGTCGCAAAAACCTTCATCGAAGCCGGATTCAACGTCATCTGTGATAAGCCGATGACGCTCACCTATGAGCAAGCCGTGGAACTCCGCGACATCGTGAATGCAAGCGATCGGATTTTCTGCCTGACGCACAACTACACCGGATATCCGATGGTGAAGGAAGCGCGCAACATGGTGAAAGAAGGTGATCTGGGACGCATTCTCAAAATCATCGCTGAATACCCACAGGGCTATGCGGTTGGTGATGTCGAAGGCGACGGTCAGGGCAAAATCAACAACTGGCGCTCCGATCCCGCGATCGCAGGAATTTCTAACTGCATGGGCGATATCGGAACTCACGCGCACAACTTGATCCGTTACATCACCGGTCTCGAAATCGATGAAATGTGCTCCGATCTTACCGCGTTCATTCCGGGGCGCGATCTAGATGACGATGGCAACAACCTCGTCCGTTTCAAAGGCGGAGCGAAAGGAATCATCCACGCCTCACAGATTTCGAACGGCGACGAAAACGCGCTCAACATTCGGGTTTATGGCACCAAAGCCAGCCTTGAATGGCATCAGGAAGATCCCAACGAGCTGATCGTAAAATACGCCAACGCTCCCCGGAAAACCTACCGTCGCGGAAACGATTACATCTCCGAAGCGGCTTCCGGAAACGGATTCACCCGCACGCCCTTTGCTCACCCCGAAGGTTTTATCGAGGCGTTCGCCAACATTTACCTCGCAGCAGCTCAGGCAATCTCAGATCAACTCGAAGGAAAGCCAGCCCCTGAAAGCGGTTATGATTTCCCGGGAGTTGATGACGGCGTTGCCGGTTTGGCGTTTATCAAAACCAGCGTCGAGAGTTCCAATTCCGATCAGAAGTGGATTAAATTCCCCGAGATTTAATCACCGCCTTCATTTTTGATTTCAGCTGAAATCATCGAAGGATTGCCGCTCGGCAATCCGTTTTGGTATTGTGAGGGCGACTACAAAAATTCCCAGCGGAATCAATAACCAGGGGAATTCAATCGACGCGCAGTCCAGTTCATTCGCTGAACTAAAACTAAGCGAACGCATCGGGAGCCCATGTCCGCTCTCGATGAAGATCTCGGTCCGCACGGTATCGATCCATTGGTAAAGTTTGATCTCAGGGAAATACGAATAGGCCTCCTGAAGCGATTCCATGCTTTCCTCTGAAAAATCATCCGCCATTGGCTGACGCGCGAGGCGGCAGGATCCCTCCGAAATCCCCAGGATTCGCGATTCCGTCTCTGAATTCAGATAGACGTAAATCGAATAGCCGAAGCAATTCGCCAAAAACGGAATCAACGCCAGCGAATTCGCGGCAAAAAGCAGCACGCGGATTCGCTTCAGTCCGGATTCGTTCATCGCCCGACTATAGCTCTCATTTTTTGAGATGCGGATGCAAAAAACTCAAAACCGAAGGCCTGCGATTCATTGCTGTCGCAATGAGCACGATTCCATCTGGCTGGTTCGTTAGAGCATGCCCCCCCCTTCTCGCGACGGCGGCTACAGGGCATTTCTCTTAATGATTACCCGGAATGATTGACACAACGGTGAGGAATCGCTTCACTCTTGGAAAGGGCGTCCAACACATCGAAGATACGCTGTTATCATATCCGACGGTTCAGTCGGTTCAGCCTAAGAAACCCTCGCCACATGCAACACGATGAACACCACAAGATCCACCGTTCGGGTTGGTTGCGAGCCGCCGTTCTTGGCGCGAACGACGGAATCGTTTCGACAGCAAGTTTGATCGTTGGAGTCGCCGCTGCTGAAGCCAGTCGCGGGAGTATTATGCTGGCAGGAACAGCTGGCCTTGTCGCCGGCGCGATGTCGATGGCTGCAGGAGAATACGTTTCAGTGAAGTCTCAGGAGGACACGGAGGCGGCTGACCTTAAAATGGAAGCTGATGCCATCGAGAATGATTACGAGGGTGAAATGAGCGAGCTCGCCGACATTTATCGCGAACGTGGATTGGATCAAACGCTTGCCAAAGAAGTGGCGCGACAATTGATGGATCATGACGCGCTCGGCGCTCATGCGCGGGACGAGATCGGGATCACTCAGGAGTTGAGCGCTCGCCCCTTCCAAGCTGCATTTACCTCAGCCGGTATGTTTGCGGCGGGTGCGGCCATCCCGGTTGCAATCGCTTCGGTTGCCTCGATCACCTCCATTCTTTGGCTTGTCCCTTTGATCGCAATCGTGATGCTGGGTGTCTTGGGGGCTCTTGCCGCATCGGCTGGAGGAGCTTCACCGCTTAAAGGGGCCTGGAGAGTCTGCTTCTGGGGTTCTCTCGCTATGGGGATCACCGCTCTTGTCGGAAAGTTTTTTGGCGTAACGGTGTAACCAAAAACAGCAAGCCGATCATCCCTCGTCCCGCTTACTCAAATTCCTCTTTGAACGAGTCGCGAATCACGATTCCGGTCTCTTCTTCACCATCCCACGAAAGGTCTCTCATCACGGCAACGTTGCTCTGATACTCGTCGAGGATCTGCCCGCGCTTGGTCACGCGAATCCAGATTCCGATCAGCTTGTCCTTCTCGAATTCCCTCTGGCCCCTCGTCGGTGCATAATTGTATGTGTGAAGCTCCACTCGGGGCGTCGTGAATTCAGCACGCTCATTGAAAGACATATCGGGAAGCTCAACATTCTCGCCATCCTGCTGCTTTCCCCCTTTGCCCGGCATCACTGACGTCCGCGAAAATGCAACTTCGTCATCATAGATGATTCGGTATTCGACTTCGGCGCCGGACAACAAATTCCGAGTCTGGTTGGTCATCGTGATGTCGTAAACCCATTGGGAAGTTTTCAAGGAACGCCCCGCGGATTCAAACTCGTCTGCTTCCGCGAGCCGCTTTCCAACTTCAAAGGCGATCGAAAAATTCGTCATCTCAGGATTCCGCTCAATCCAGTTTTTAACCCGGTCGTGAGAAATCTCGTCCAGCTGCGCCATTTGAATTTCAAATTCCTTCGCATCGTCCACCCGCTTAATCCGAAGCATATCACCATTGGCGGCCAGCAATTCAACATTCAGTTGCCGCCCTTCGATATCTGTGAGCATCATTTCCCCCGGATTGCGCTGCACCGGTGCAGCCGCCGCCTCTTTCACGATCGCCTCAAAATTCACATTCTTCTCGATCGCCACCGGAGCTGACGTCTCCGCTATCTTCACCGATTTCACGGGAGACTTGGGCTTTTCTTCCTGAGCCGTTGCCGGCACCGTAAAAATTGCCATCGCGGCGATAGCGATCAGTAATGCGGATTTAGTCATAGGGTGAGAATCACCATTTTGGTGGCTTTGAAAACTATAAATCCTAACAAACGTGCAGCAACGGCACATTGCTGTATCACCGCTTTGCGTCCCACTTGATTGTGTACTGTAAAATCACTTGATTGGCGAAAATTTTAATAAAGATGTCTTAACCAATCTCACCGAGTGGGGTTTTCATACCAGAAAACACCGAGGTTTGAGCGCTCTTCGCAGGTCATCAAATCAAGATCCCCGTCCCCATCGAGATCGATCAATTCCATCCGATCGTATTTCACCCCCTCAGGGCCGGAGATGTTGTGGTAAGCGAGTTCTCCCGCAAGCACCCCATCGTAAAACGTAGACCAAAACGCCCCCGAAAGCTTCTTGTCCGCACCTTCACAGGTCACCACCATGTTCAGCATCCCGTCGAGGTTGATGTCCGCCACGCGAACCGCTTTGCTTCCCCCAAATAAATCCTGGGGCACTCCGGCGGCTTGGCTGGTGCGCTTCCAATTCCCATTCTCCGCGCCGGCTTCCGGCTGATACAAATAACCGATCACGTCTTTTCGGATCGCCACAGCAATATCAAGCCGGCCATCATCGTTCAAATCAACCACATCGAGAAACATCGCCTCTTCACCCGAGGCACCGAGCAGAACTTCATTCTCGAAAAACGGAGCTTTTGCTGTGGTTTTTAGCCAAAAAACGCCGGTGCGGTTCCCTTTCCGATCTGAGAAAACAATATCAGCCTGGCCATCACCATCCAGATCAGTTTCAACGATCGACATGATCCACCCTGCTTTGCAAATCGGGACCAACTTCCATGTCGAGAGATCGCGAGCGGTTTCCTTCCCAGGATTGCGCAGCCAGCTGACCGCGGCTCCACCGCCTTTTGAACCCACAATCAAATCCATCGCTCCATCTCGATTCACATCAAACGGCAGACAGAACATCCAGGCTTGTTTCGCCTTTTTTGCCCCCGGAAACTCCGTCGTTTTCCAGCTCTCGGATTTCAGATAATCGTCCGCCTTTGCCGGAGCCCAATGGGCAAAGATCGCTTTGGTCTTTCCTTCACAACACGAAACCACGTCGAGCTGCCCGTCGCCATCCAAATCAGCGAAGACAGCGTCTTCAGCGCCTGCAACGCGCCCCACGGTGACACCGGGCCAGAGTTCCCTGGCTTTTTCCGTCCCCGGATTCAAGCACACCCGAATCGCATCGCCATTTTCCCAACCGGTCGCCACATCCATCAACCCATCCCCATTGGCATCCGCCAGGCGAACCCCATCGGCGCCCAGCTTCCCCAATGCTTTCTCAGAGGCATCGATCGTGTGCTGCTTCCAGAAACCGGATTTGTCTTCGCAAAGCCCCGTGTTTGTTACAAAAATCAGGGACGCAAAAATGGCAGTGGCAAACGTTTTCATTCGGTGGGTTTGAATGTAGCCTGACGGGTGGTGACTTTAAAATCGATCCAATTTTTTCTCCTGAATGCGGTAGCCGTCAGCGCCGTGGGACTTGCTCAGGACAAAGCCGTCGACCCATTTTCCGACGAAGCCCAACAGGAAATCGCCGAAGAATTGGCTGAAGGCACCGTTTATCTGGAGCCGGGGCAGATTTCGAAACTCACCAAATCGGTCAATCAATCCGTCGTCACCGTTATCCAGCGTGGCCGCGGGGGAATGGAACTTGGAACCGGTGCAGGATTTGTCATTTCGAAAGACGGCCTCATCGCCACCAATCTGCACGTGGTCGGTCAGGGCCGTGACGTCACCATCGAATTTCAAAACGGTGAAACCCGCAACGCCACGGCGATTCATGCATGGGATCGTCATCATGATTTGGCCGTGGTTAAAATCGATTCGAAAGATCTGGATCTGAAACCGCTCAAAATGGCGGACTCCGACAAAGTTACTCAGGGTCAGATTATTGTGGGGTTCGGAGCCCCGCGTGGTCTTAAATTCTCAGTCGTCTCAGGTGTGATTTCCGCCATTCGAAAATTGGAGGAGGACTTTCTCGACGGCGACGGCGAAACCCCGGATTACCCGATGCTACAAATCGCCATGCCGATTGAGCAGGGAAATTCCGGCGGCCCCATTGTCAACCTCGATGGTGAAGTTGTGGGGCTGGTCACCCTGAAACACACCCAAACCGAGAACCTTGGTTTTGCCGTTCGGATCAATGATTTGAAGCCGCTCCTCGAAAAACCCAACTCCACGCCGATGGCCAGTTGGAAAACCATCGGCGTGCTCAGCCCGCGCGAGTGGACTCCGGTCATGGGCGCGAATTGGACTCAAAACGGCGGCACCATTCAAGTCACCGGGCTGGGTTCCGGCTTCGGCGGTCGCTCGCTCTGTCTTTCCGAAGAAACCTCACCTGAAGGCGATTTTGAACTCGCCGTTAAAGTGAAACTCGATGACGAAACCGGCGCGGCGGGGCTGGTTTTCTCATCCAATGGCGACGATATCCACTACGGATTCTATCCCACGAACGGCCAGGTACGGCTCACTCGTTTTGAAGGTCCCACCGTGAATAGTTGGAAGATCCTCAGCACATTTGATACCGATACCTACAAGCCGGGCGAATGGAACCGGCTACGTATTTCATTCACCGGCGACACCATCACCGGATACATCAATGGCGAGCAAGTCCTTGAATTGGATGACATGGGCGGGCTTGGCGCCAAAGGAAAAGTCGGCCTGTGCAAATTTCGTGGCACCACCGCCGACTTCAAACAATTCGCCGTTGGAACCGGCCTTGCTATCAAACCCGTCGACGAACCGATGATGGCGAAACTCGGAGCCGCGATCGACGCCTTTGCCGCCAGCAGCGATGCGCGGAACGATGCTGTTGTCAAAAAGCTGAGCGACGACACCGAGATCAGTTCCGCCCTGCTCGACAAAAAGGCCGCGGAACTGGAAGCCCGCGCTGAAGAACTCCGAAAGCTGAAGTCTTCGCTTCACGTCGCTCGAGTTGCTAAAAACATCCGCAAGATTCTCGATGAAGACGAGGTTAATCTCTTTGCGGCCGGCATTCAAATTGCATGGATCGATAACCCCGAGCTCGATGTCGATTATTTCCATCGCCAGCTGAGCTATCTCGCTGAGGACGCCAAAAAATCGATTGGCAAGAAGGCGAAAACCGATCGCGAGAAAGTCGACGGACTTCGGAAATTTCTCTTCGAAGAAAGCGGCTTCCACGGAGCGCGCGGCGATCAGTATTACATTCACAAAAACAGCTATCTCGACCACGTCATCGAATACCGCGAAGGCCTCCCTATCACCCTGAGCGTTGTTTTCATCGAATTGGCGAAGCGTCTCGGCATATCAGGCGTCAAAGGCGTTCCCATTCCCGGGCATTTCATGGTTGGCCATTACTCCAAAGACGAAGACGACGAAGCCCAGCTTCAACTCATCGATGTTTTTGACGGCGGTAAGACGACCGAAAAAGAAGAGATGCAGAAGATGACCCGCGCTCCCGACGAGCTTTTCGAACCCGCCAAGTCCCGCGACATTGTCATTCGGATGTTGCGAAACCTCATCAACATCGAAGTCGAGGTGAACCAGAATCCCACCGCAGCGATTGCTTACATCGATCTCATTGTCGCGCTCGATCCCGAATCCGGGCAAGAGCGATTTCAGCGCGCCATCCTTCGCATTCAGGAAAAGGATCGAACCGGCGCCGAAGAAGACCTCGATTGGCTTCTCGAAAACCGCCCTCCGGGAATTGATTACGATCGCCTCAAGCAGTTCCGCGACAATCTCGATGAGATTATGAAG
>CALAHF010000030.1 GCA_937891465.1 uncultured Verrucomicrobiales bacterium
TCCCCTCGTTGCTTCATTCGATAGATTACGTCACGGTCTTTCCGGCACAGATGGCCGTAGGTTTTGGTCTTTTGCATGGCTTTATTTTGAGGCTGGCAACGCAGTAGACCTCATCAGCTCTACACCAATCTCTTTTATGCAATAGAACGTTGAACGTATCAGCGATCAGACACTGTCTGATCGTGGGAACCAATCAGCCGCCGATCCCCGCGACTTTGCCACCTGTTGCCTCGTCGGATTTGGAGAACTTCACGCCAACGGTCTTCGAGACTCCGAATTCCTCCATGGAGACGCCATACATGACGTCGGCACGGGACATGGTCCGCTTGGAGTGAGTCACGATGATGAACTGGCTAGAGTGGATGAAGCGATCGAGCACTTTTACGAAACGAGTGATGTTAGTTTCATCCAACGGCGCATCGAGCTCGTCGAGAACGCAAAATGGGGACGGTTTCACCATGTAAATTCCGAAGAGGAGGGCCACGGCGGTCATGGATCGCTCACCACCGGAAAGCAGGCTGATGGACTGCAGCTTCTTGCCGGGAGGCTTCGCGATGACGTCAATTCCACTCTCAAGCGGATCGCCGTCGTCCAGTAAGATGAGGTCGGCCTTGGCTTTGTCGCCAAAGAGTTCGATGAACATGTCCTGGAAATTTGTCCTGATTTTCTCGAACGTTTCGGAGAACATTTTCTTCGTGTCGCGGTTGATGCGAGCAATCATCTTCATCAACTCAGCTTTTGAGTTATCAAGGTCTTCAAGCTGCTGCACGTTGAATTTGAAGTGCTCTTCGAGCTCATCATATTCCTCGATCGCATCCACATTGACGGGTCCCATCGAGTCGAGGCGAGTTCGCAACGTTGACACGATCTCCTGGACAAAATCCCAATCCGGCTCGGCGGGATCAACGAAGTTCACTCCACCGGATTCGTCTTCTGATGTCGCATCGTCCCCAGATTCGTCATCTGAGTCATCGTCTTTATTGGCGGCAAGCGTCGCGTTCCGCTTCTTATTGCGGTCGTCAGCGATTCGCTGATTTTCGATCACGATCAGCAATTCGTGGGAATCAGGCTCGAAACGAGCGATCTCGGTTTGATAACGCTCCAGCGCATGGGAGTCGATCGAGTCGATTTTCAAACCCAGCTTCTCGGCACGAACTTCTTCTTTTCCCCGCTGCGCTGAAACTGTCTGAATGGACTTGTGCTGTCCTGAAAGCTCGCCTTCGCCCTCTTCGATGACTTTCCCGTGCTCGGCACGCTCGTTGCGAATTTCGTTCAGTTTCTCGTTGAGAACGCCAACTTCTCCTTCGGCTCCGGAAATCTTCGCGGTCAGTTCGATGCTTTCTTTCTCAGAATTTTCGATGCGAACTTTGTAGCTTTCGATCTCGGCATTGCGGCGTTCGATGGCTTCGTTCAGTTCTGAAAGGCGAGAGGCCATTGGCTGACGCTGATTTTCGATGTTCTCAATCGCTCGGCGTTCAACGGCGAGACTGGTCTTGATTTCCGCCAACATTTCGGCGGTTTGCGCTTCGCGATCTTTGGCTTGTTCGAGTGTGTCGGCAATTTCGTTTCGGCGTCCACTGATTGCCTTCAACCGCTCGGCGGCTTCGAGCTTTTCAGCTTCGTCGCTCGCGACAGAATCATTTAGTTCACCCTGACGCTCACCCAACTCAGTTTGCTCCCACCGAACACTTTCGAGATTGTTTTCGATCTGTTGAACGTCTTTTTCAATCAACGCCAGTTGACCTTCGCGAGTTGATACGATAACGCGTTTTTTCTGCAACGCTTCGCGATTTGCCACGAGCGTTTCTTCCAAAAGGCCAACGCGCTCGGACAATTCATCACGACGTTGTTCGAGAACAAACAATTTTGTCGAAAGTAACGCGGTGGAAGACTCCAGCCGCGTGATTTCATTCTGCCGCTCCAAAAATGAGGACGCACCGGATTCTTCACCCGCTGAGCCGCCGTTGATAATTCCTTCTGGAGAAACGACATCACCTTCAAGCGTTGCAAAAGTAATACCGCCCCAATCGGCTTGGAATCTTAATGCGGTTGCGAGGTCAGGAACGATCAGGACGTTTTCTAAAAGCCGATCGATCAGGGAACGAACGCGTTTGTGACAGTCGATCGAATCGAGCGCCCAACCGACGGCTCCTTCAGGAACAACGAGCATTTGCCGGTCTTTCGCCCGCCGAACAGAGTCTTCTGCGACGATTGACGCCCGGCCGAGATTGCCTTTGCGAAGGGTCCCAATCATGTTTTCGGCAATCAGTGTGTCGGCGACAACAACTGTCTGAAGCTGCTCTCCGAGAGCTGATTCAATTGCTTTGGTGTATTTTTTTCCAACTTTCAGGAACGATCCCAGTGCACCGCGAATTGCTTTCTTATACGTCTTCGGGTCGTCGAGGCCTTTTAAAACAGCCTGCGTTCCTTTTTCGAAACCTTCACCTTCTTCAGCCATTTGTTGGAGAACACCGAGGCGCGAAATTTCTTCGGAGTGACCTTTAAAAAGATCGCCCAATCCGCCCTGCATTCGTTCCAAAGTCTGCCGCGCCTGCTGATGACGTGCTTCTGCGCCGGCGAGTTTTTCCTCGTCGGCTTCAATCGCCTCCTGAACTTCGGCAACCCGCATACGAAATTCCTTAGCTTCCAGTTTTTTTGTCTCCTCGTCGCGTTCGAGCCGTTCCATCTCGCCGGAGAGCAATTTTGCGCGGGAATTACCAGAATCCAGCTGACGTTTTTGGTTCTCCATCCGCGCATTCAGCGTCGCGATTTTCGTTTCCAGCTCGCTCGATTCTTTTTCGAGAGCAGCGACTTCGGTCGAGAGCGTTTCCCGTTCTTCGTGAGCCGTTTTGGTAGCGGCTTCCTGTTCGGCAAGCTGGCCTTCGAGCCGGGCTATCTGGTCTTGCACGGTTTGAACCATGTCATCGGCAGATGCCAAATCGGCTTGCTGCTGATCGAGCTTTGAGCTCGTCGACGTGATGTCAGACTCGTGCTGCTCGATCTGCGTCTGCAATTCCTGAGAGCGCTCGGCGTTGAAGTCGATTCGGTTTCTCGATGACTGAATCTGGTTCTGCCTTTCGATCGCAAATCCCTGAAGCTCATTGATCTGCGTTTCGATCTCCTGATACTTCTGGCGCGACGACTTCATCGCATCTTGCTTGGCTTCGATCGCATCCTCGAGTTCATCCTGCTGCGTGCGCAGCGTTCGAATCGATGTTTCTAACTCCGCTTTTTCAGCCCGAAATTCCCGCCAATGTTTGTGGGAAAGGTGCATGTCGAGCACCTTCACATCGGTGTGAAGCACGCGATATCGCTTGGCTTTTGACGCCTGACGCGAGAGCGATTTGATCTGCCGCTCGTTCTCCGCGATGATATCGCGAATCCGCACCAAATTGACCTCGGTGTAATCCAACTTTCGCAGCGCCTCTTTTTTCTGCGATTTGTATTTCGAAATTCCCGCCGCTTCTTCGAAAACAGCCCGCCGATCTTCCGGTTTGGAGCTCAGGAGCATGTCAATCTTGCCCTGCTCCATGATCGAATAGCTCGTCCGCCCGATTCCGGTGTCCATCAACAAGTTGTGGATGTCCTTCAATCGGCACGGCTGCTTATTGATCAAATATTCGCCTTTTCCGTCACGGTAAACCCGACGTCCGAGAGAAACTTCGTCGTAATCTGTTTCGAGAACTCCCCCGCAATCAGCGAGGGTCATGGTTACTTCCGCCATGCCGAGCGGCTGGCGACGATCCGTTCCATTAAAGATAACGTCCGCCATTTCCCCACCCCGCAACGCTTTTGCGGAGGTTTCTCCGAGTACCCACCGAATCGCGTCGACAATGTTCGATTTTCCGCAACCGTTTGGACCGACAATACCGGTCACTCCGTTATGGAATTCGATCTTGGTTTTGTCAGCGAACGATTTGAAACCGTGGATATCCAGCGATTTTAAGTACATGGGCAGTGTTTCGTTGTTTCCGATAACCCGCCTACAACCTGTGAACCTCTCGACAAACTTGAGAATCTTCTCAAATTTGATTCACAAAAACGAGTCATCGTTCCTTCACTTCATCGAAAATTAGTCGTCTGTCGAGTAAAATTTTAGAATTCCGAACAATTTAGGGTGCTAAAAATTATACTCGATTTTTAGCACGTCCGTTTATTTCACAACATCGAAACGATAAATCGTTGTCTGCTTATAGGTTTCGCCAGGGCGAAGCACGGGACTTGGGTAATCTTTTTGATTTGGTGAATCCGGAAACGTTTGCGCTTCGAGACAGAGCGCGCCGCGATGAACATAGGGTTTTCCGCCTTTTCCGATGCGACCATCGAGGTAATTTCCCGTATAAAGCTGCAAGCCGGGCTCGGTGGTGTGAACTTCGAGAATGCGCCCCGATTTTTGCTCTGTAAGGGTTGCGACGTGTGCGAGCTTCCCATCGCGGCTATCTTTCATCACCCAGTTGTGATCGTAACCAATCCCGTTTTTGAGTTGCTGATCATCCGCTTCGATTCGTTCGCCGATTCGCGTTGCTTTCCGAAAATCAAATGGTGTGCCTTCGACTGTAGCCAGTCCATCGAGCGGGATACCTCCATCATCTGTGGCGACAAAGCGATCCGCTTTCAGTTCCAACACATGATCTAAAATCGTCCCGCTGCCTTCACCTGCGAGATTGAAATACGCGTGATTCGTCAGATTCAGCACCGTTGGTTTATCTGTCGTTGCTTTATAATCAATTTTCAGCCCGTTTAATTTGGTCAGCGTATAGGTGACTGTCATCGCGAGCGCACCCGGATAACCTTCGTCGCCATCAGGGCTGGTGTGAGTCAGCGTCAGCTTCGGCTCCCCGTCATTTTCTGCGGTCTCTGCTTTCCAGATATATTGATCAAAACCTTTCTCGCCGCCATGCAGGTGATTATCGCCGTTGTTCGTCGCCAGCGTGTATTCTGTGCCATCGAGCGTAAATTTTCCCTTCGCAATGCGGTTCGCATAACGTCCCGCGATGCATCCGAAATACATCGTTTTCTCCGGATATTCCGCAACGGTATCAAAGCCGAGGCAGATATCAGCAAGATTGCCATCTTTGTCGGGAGCCATGATCGAAACGACAACGCCCCCGTAATTTGAAATTTTTGCGACGAGACCGTTGGGATTTTTCAGAGTGAAAAGCATGACCGGTCGGCCATTCATTTCGCCCCAATTCTCTTTGGAAATTCCCGCAGCATTCATGTCAGACGATTTATCAGACTTCTCCGGCGCACAAGCAAGAAGGAGCATGGCGGCAACCATGATAGCGGCGAACTTTGATAAAATATTAAAAAACCGAGATTTGATCATCCCTGATTGAAACCAAAAATTGAAGTTTTCTTCAAGCCAAATCGGACTGCTTTACGATCCAATAGGGTAAGTTCGATGAACCAACCCTGTTGTTTCGAAATGCGATCACAGACGGGCTCTTTCTTTATTTTTGCTCAATACCCGCGGATTTTTTTCACAATGTCCATGATGGGGGTAATCGAAGTGGACTTCGAAAGTCATCAGCAAAAAACTTCAAATTATTGACCGCAATTTTAGTATCGTTATTCTCGTTCATCTCCTCAAACTTATATTCTAAGTCCAGCGTGTACCATTCTCGGTTAAGGACAAAGAGGCTCCTAATGTCTCCTTCCCGTGAGAAACTTTCGCCTGGCTCAATTGTCTTTCGAAGCATTCGACGCCGTTCTCGAGTAGGCGAATAACTCCGTAGCCCAGCGTTTGTATAAGGGACAGCGTTTCCCTCTGGGTCGGAGAGCTTCATCAGGCAAAACGGCGCGTCTGCCTCTACTTCGATTGGGAAATCGCTATTGTTGGTGAAAGTCAGTGAGAATTCTGGGAATTTTGTGCAGACGTTCAGTTCCAAACTGTTTTTGGTCACACTCTTAGATCGTGGCGCGAGATAGATAAACCCCCACAGCACACAGCTGCCAATTATTCCAAAGAACACGATCCATCCTGGTCGTACTTTTTTTAGGGTTTTGGATTCAGCCGGCAAAACGTTGGTGTTCTGTTGGAGTAATGCAAAATTTAGGAGATCTCGTTGTCTTCACCAACCAACCCTATCCGATCGTGGCTTTTGCGTCGCCTGGGAGAGGTGGAATCTTTCTAGACTGACGGCGCTCTTTCCGTTGCAAGATCGCGGCCTTCAAATCTTCCATCATCAAGTAAATGCAGGGAACCAAAATAAGGACGATTGCGGTGGAGAACAAGATTCCGAAGCTCAACGAAACCGCCATCGGGATGAGGAATCGGGCTTGAATATCTGTCTCTAAAAGCATCGGAGTCAGGCCTGCAAACGTGGTCAGCGAGGTGAGCAGGATCGGACGAAAACGTGCGGCACCCGCTTCGCGCGCTGCTTCTAAGACGGTGTGACCTGCTTTCACATAGCGATTTACGTAATCAACCAGCACGAGCGAATCATTCACCACAACTCCTGCCAATGCTACAAAACCGCACATGCTCATGATGCTGAAATTGAAGTTCATCAGTATGTGGCCAACAAGCGCGCCGACAAGTCCAAACGGAATTACCGACATGATGATCATCGGCTGAAAATACGATTTGAGCGGAATCGCCATCAGCACATACATCGCCAGAAGCGCGATGATAAACTTCGATCCCATTTCCGAAATCGATTGAGCCTGGTCTTTTTGCTCGCCTTCGAAACTGTAACCCACGCCCGGATATTTTTTCTCGATTTCGGTCAGGGTAACGATCGCCTCTTCGGCTAGCGCACCTTCTTTCCCGGGTTCTTCTTTTTTCACAAGAAAACTGAACATCGGATATCGCTTAGCAAGCCGTTCTTTAAATCCCGGCTTTTGTTCCTTGCCTGTTAGCGCGGTAACAACCTCGGTTGCGTTGGTGCCTTTGGCTTTGTCCACGTCCGCGGTGACTCGAATCGCCCTCTGCTGATCCGTTCGTTGAATGCTGGATGGGCTTCGAGCAAACGTTGCGCGGCCCACTTCGGTAAAGGGGACTTCCGTTCCGTCAGGTAAGCGGATTTTGGATCGCTCGACATCTGAAAGTGAGGAACGCTCATCTCGTGGGTAACGAACGAAAACTTTTACCTCGTTCCGGCCCCGCTGAAGCCGTTGAATTTCTTCGCCGTAAAATCCCTGACGGAGCTGACGCGCAAGATCATCAAGTCGTAAACCGAGGGCTTCAGCCTGCGGCAAAATTTCGAGTTTCAGCTCGCGTTTTCCTTGAATATTATTGTCAGCAATATCGATCACACCGTCGAATTTTCTGAGCTGTTCCTGCACTTCTGCCGCTGCTGCATCGATCGACTTCAAATCCGGGCCGACGAGTTCGAGGTCAATTGCATTTCCGCCTGCAGCCGCTTCGGCCATGAAAATGAGTTCGACGGTTCCCGGAATCGGACCGGTCAGCTCGCGCCATCGCGAGACGATATCTGTAGCCGTCATCGTTCGATTTTTTGCTGGCTGCAATTCCAGCGTTACTTCGCCGAGATTGCTGTCTTTGGGAACTCCACCTCCATTACCGAATCCCATCACAAGCGGTTGTGAACCCGCGCTCGCCAGCATGTGACGGATAATCGGATTGCCGTCTTTGTCTTTAAATTCGTCATTCAGCTTGAACGCAGCCTCCTGAATTTGCTTCACCGCGACTTGGGTCTGCCCGTAGGAAACTCCACGCGAGAGCTGTAAACGGGCCGTGACAACATCAGTTTCGACTTCGGGGAAGAATTGAAATTTGATCCGGCCAGTCCCAATCAGCGAGCCCGCGCAAAACAACAACGCTATGAAGGCCGCACCGACTTGATACCGATAATTTAGGCAGAATTTAATTGTTGGGCGATAAGATCGTTCGACGAACGTTTCCAATCCCCGGGAGAAAAAATGCTGAAATCGCATGATCGGCCCGAGTTTTTCGTTCGGATCGTAAGGCTTCAAAAGCGAAAGGTGCGCCGGCAGAATGAGCTTTGATTGCACCAAAGAAAACATGAGTGTCGGGATCACGATTAGCGGAATGTTGGGCCAGATTTTTCCACTGACTCCCGTGAGGCCAAGCATCGGGGTGAAGGCCATCGCGGTGGTCAAAACTCCGAAAATAACCACAATCCCAACCTCGTGGGTTCCTTTAGGCGCGGCGATTTTCGGGTGCTCGCCTTTTCGCATTCGACTGTAGACATTTTCTCCAACAACGATCGCATCGTCGACGACAATGCCGAGAACGAGAATGAACGCGAAAAGCGAAATCATGTTAATCGAAATGCCCGTGTAAGGCATCATCCAGATGGCACCGGCAAAGGACACGGGAATTCCAATCGCAACTAGGAACGCGATGCTCGGTCGCAAAAATAGAGCCAACACAAGGCCAACGAGAATCAGTCCGCCAATGCCGTTTCGAGCAAGAAGGTCGAGGCGGCCTTTCAGATAAAGTGAATCATCTTTCCAAACTTCCAACTTCACGCCGTCGGGAAGAATCGAAGGAGCGTAATCGTAGACAAATTGTTTTGCGGTTTCGGCGAGCTCCAGAGTGTCCTCATTTCCCACTCGGTAAACGTTGAGTAGCATGGCTGGGCGACCATCAAAATAGGTGTCGATGTCTTTTTCCTCGAAAGCATCGCGAATCAACGCAATGTCGCTGAGCTGGACTTTGGAACCATCGGCACGAGTTACGACGGTGATGGGTGCAAATTCTTCAGCGGTGTAACGTCGTGACTCAGTTCGGATCATCACTTCACCACCAACGGTCCGAACGGAACCACCCGGAAGATCCAGCGATGAGCGTCGCACGGCAGAGGCGACATCCGCAAATGTCAGCCCATACTCGCGCAGAGTTTGTTCGGAAATCTCAATCGAAATTTCGTAGTCCCGAACGCCGGCAAGCTCGACCTGAGTCACCGGAATCGGCCCCTTTTTGTATGTCAATAAACCCGTTCGAATCCGCTCGGTGATGTTGCGAAGCGTCTTTTCATCGGTATCAGCAGAAACCGCGATGGCCATTACTTGAGCTTTGATCAACAGCTCTTCGAGGATGGGTTCTTCAGCTTCTTCGGCGATATTCTGAATGGCATCGACGCGTGATTTTACATCATCCATCACGTTGCGCGTTTCGTAGCCGCTCACCACTTCAACGAGAACCGATCCGATGCTTTGCGCCGCAGTTGAACGAATGCGATCAACTCCATCAACGTCCTGAATGGCTTCCTCGATGGGCACGATGATTCCTTTTTCAACCTCCTCTGGCGTCGCGTTTGGATAGGGAACCTGAATCGAAATCATATCGATCGAGGTTTCCGGGAATATTTCCTTTTTCAATTTGCCCCACGTCTGAAGCCCGAGCACGACGACGATCAGCATGAGGAAATTTGCCGCGACGTGATTTCGGCTGAACCAGTTGATTGCACCATTCATAGTCAGTCAGTTTTCAGAGTATTGAAATTATTGCGTCCGTTTACGGCTTCACTTCAGATTTTGCCTTGGAAGCCCCGGTCAAAACAGGAGAGCTTCCAGCGGGTTGCGGATCGACCAACCGTCCCTCAATCATGTCGGCAAGTTCAGTCAGCGAAAGCCGATCACCTTCTTTTAGGCCACCCGAGACGAGAACGATGTCACCTTCACGACGTAGTATTTCGACTTCGCGAAAACGGAGTTTGTCGTCGGGATCGACCACTACCACGCGCTTCAAATCCAGAAAGGCGGGGAAGGGGATCTTGGCTACGTTTGTTACGGTTTTACCGCTGATTGCGGCCTGAGCAAACAGTCCCGGCTGCAACAATAGCAATCTGGGCTTTCCGTCTGCGGCAGCATTATCGATTTCAGCAACAAGATGCATCGACCTGCTTGTGCGATCAATTCGCCCTTCTGAGCGAATAATTTTTGCATTCCATCCCAGTCCGCCGTTGGCGATTTTCACCTCGCCAATCAGCTTTCCGTCTTCGGTTGTCTTCACAAACCGGGCGTCGGCCAATGAAACCGGAAGTCGAATCTCGAACGGTGCATTTTCGAATAAATCTGCCACGGGAGCGCCCGGACCGAGGTAGCTTCCGATTTCGGTTGTGGTCGCTTCTAACGTCCCCGCAAAAGGAGCGCGAACTTTCGTCCGTTCGAGATCTCGTTTTGCTTTTTCGACGTCTGCTTCGGCCGCTTGGATCGCTGCTTTTACCGCCTCGAGTTGAGGTTTGCGAAGGGTGAGATCACTTGGTGTTCCGGTTCCACCGAGTTTTTTCCAATCCTTTGCAGCCAGGTCTGAACGGCTTTCTTCCATCGCTAAAGCCATCTTCGATTCCGCCAACATCGACGTCATTCTTGCGAGCTGGGCTTTGTAATCAGCTTGATCAATCTCGATCAAAATTTCATCTTTTTCGAAACGGCCACCGATATCGAATTTATCCGAAACGGCGACGACTTTACCGCCGACTTCAGCCGCTAAACTTGTCATTCGCGCCGCTTCAACCATGCCTTGAGACGGAATGGTAATCGGAACGTCTTCAAATTTAACTTCGATAAACTCCACGACAGGCAACGGTGTGACATCCGTCTTTTTCTTCGCCTCCGGCTTCGTTTTTATCATTACAAAAACGAACAGCCCTGCCAGCACAGGAATCGCGAGGCCAACGATAGTTCTTAAGAATTTTTTCATAGTGTTAGAAAAGAAAAATACGTTTTACGATCCAATAGGGTCGGTTCAATGATCAGACCCTGTTCGTTCGTGAGAGCCCGGTTTTGCTGGTTCGGGAGTAATTGTGTTTTTGGCAGGCTGAGATTTGAAACTTCCTCCCAGTGCAAGGTGCAGATCGACTCGGTTTTCGAGTCGCAACCGACGGATTGAAATGGCCTGACTTTGTTGGGAGAACATTCGCTGTTGAGCGGTCAGCATCGTGAGCAAATCACCTGTTCCAGCGCCGTATTCTTCGCGGGCCTGATCGTAGGCTCTTTTGGAAATCGAGGCCGCTTTTGACAGAGTCGATTCTCGGTCGCGGAGATATTTTTCGGCTGCGAGCGCGTTCTCGACATCGGCAAATGCAGTCAAGGTAGTCTGCTCAAATTCTGCAATCGCAGTCGCCAATTCGGCATTGCGAAGTTTGATTCCGTTTTTGATCAAACCAGCCCGAAGGATCGGCTGAACTGCATTTCCCGCGAGGCTCCACACGCTGAAGTTCCGGCTCAGAATATCGGCGATATCTTCGCTGGAAGTTCCGCCGCTGGAAGTCAGGCTCAGTTGTGGAAGCGCGGTTCGTTTGGCTTCGAGCAACGTCATGTCAGCCGCAGCGAGGCGTCTTTCAGCAGAGGCGAGATCAGGTCTACGGTCGAGTAAATCAGCAGGCAACCCAGCTGGTGGCATCGATGTAATACGCGGCAGTGTAGCGTTTTTCGCCGCTTTTCCTGCTGGATATTGACCAGCCAAAACTTCAAGCTGACGTGACGTTCGCCCGACCAACTCATTCCGCGAAGCGAGGCTGTCTTTCGCCACGGCAATGTCGGATTCAGCCAATAAAAGTTGCGAGGTGAGGGAGCGTCCGTTGTCGTCGAGCCCGCCTTCAAAGCGTCCACGAATTACCTCTTCGGTATCTGTAAATGTCGCGACCGTTTGTTTGGCTAGCGCCACTTGCTCCCGAGCTTCGGCAATAGCAAACCATGCTTTCGCAGCTTGCGCGGCGATGGAAAGTTCAGCGGAAGCACGGTCCGCTTCGGATGCTTCAAATCGGGCGATTGCAGCTGATTGAGCCGCTCGAATTTTCCCCCACAAGTCAATTTCCCAACTCAAATCGAGCGACAATCCGAACTGATTCGACAACGAACTGGAAATGGCTTCACCGCCACCTCCGCCTTCTGCAGGATCACCTCCGAAGGGGAATCCGATGAAGTTTTGCTTGGAGCGCCTTCCCGAAAATCCGCCGTTGATTTGAGGGTAGACATCCGCTCCCGAAATTCGAGCGGTTGCGGCAGCGGCATCGATTCGTGAAGCTGCGGTTTTGAGGCTCTTATTTTGATCGAGCGCTTTTTCAACGAAGGCAGTCAGGTTTTTGTCACCGAAACTCGCAATCCAATTCGAATCAGCAACCGGTCCGGAAGACACGTTCTCGCTGGCAATCCATTGCTTCGGCGTATCGAGTTTCACGAAATTTTTGGTATTGGCTGGAGAACGCCCTGCACAACTGGAAAGCAGGAGTGCCATTGCCAGAATGGTCGTTGTCATTACCGATTTCTTTGGCTTCGTTTTTTTCGTAACCTTCGGGATGTCTGCTTTCAAACCGCCTGCGACAAAGCTGACGAGTTGGCCCAAGGTTTGCTCTGCGTCGTGCATCGCACTCAACTTTCCTCCGGAAAATGCCAGAAGATTTTCGTCTTTAGTCAGCATGAAAAGCTTCGTTCCGATTGAAAAATGAAAGCGCCACGTCAGTGTGTCCGAGTCGAGACGAGGCAGCGATTTTGTGAAAGCGGTCATGAACCGCACGATCAGCTCTTTAAATACGGTCATCATTTTTTCGGTCATTTTTTCGCCCGAAAGCTGTCCCATGCAACGACCCGAGAGTTTCAGAAATATCTCAGCTTCTTCACCATCATCAGCGAGACGGAGGATTACCGGCTCATACATCGCGTGAAGGACTTTTTCGATCGGAGCACCGTCCGGAAAATCGACTTCAATAATATCCAGAAGTCGCAGTCGCTCCGCGTTGATTGGCGTCAGCATCCGCGCAAGAACGTCAGTGATGAGAGCGTCTTTCGAGCCGAAGTGATAATTCACCGCAGCAATGTTCACTCCCGCTTTGGAGGTGATTTGTCGCAGGGAAACGGCATCAAAACCTTGCTCGGCGAAAAGTTCGCGAGCAGTGTCGAGAATGCGGTCCCGAGTCTCTGCGTGATTTTTAGGCGTGGATGGAGCGGTTGAGCCCATGGTATTTTCTGTCAGTGTTTCGGTGTTTCAAACACATGTTTCAAACATTCGTTTGAATTTGCAAGTGAAAATAGCGCCCCGTGGAGAAATACGCTTCCGTTTTGCAATTGGAGACGTTTAATTCAAGGGATTCCACCACGCATCAAGTTGAGCGCGGAGATCTGCCGCTCGACTTTTTCCGTTATCCGTCGAGATGAGATTCTTCGTTTCGGCGGGATCATCGGCGACGTTGAAGAGTGCAGGCTTTACCAAGTAATTACCCCACGGCGGCTTCCCGTTGTGGCTGTGCGGAATGATCAGTTTGAAATTTCCATGCCGCGCCCAGCGATAGGCGATATCCCGTTCGGGCTTTCTTAAACTGCTTGCGTCCCCCGGATAAACTTCTCCAAAAATGGTCCGGTTATTCGGTTGTTCAGAAAGCAAGTCGAGGCCTGGAAGGCTCGGCGGAACGGGCGTCCTCGTCATTTTTAAAAGCGTCGGCATCAAATCGATTGAGTTCACTAATTCGTCGCGTTTTTCAGGCTTTACATGACCATCCCAGCGAATCGAAATCGGAGTTCGGAGCCCAAAATCAAAGGGCGCTCGCTTGCTGTTTTTAGTGTGTTGATTTGGTTTTCCGACGAGAGGCTGATAGCCGTTGTCGACGACAAAGGCAAAAATCGTGTTGTCCGCGAGACCCCGTTTTTCAACGAACTCGATCACCTGTCCCACGGTTTCGTCGAACTGAGAGATCGACGCAAAATACGGTATCTCATGTTCGGCGACGCCTTTTTTGTCTCGATAAATATCCCAGAACCTCTCGGGTGAATCGTGGGGTGTGTGCGGCAAAAACGGCGCATACCAGAGGAGAAATGGATCGTCGTTTGTTTTGCAATCATCGATAAAATTCCAGATTGGCTCCATCGTTTCGCGCCCGATCGCGAGGCCAGCATCGCCGTTGCCGTGACCAACCACATCGCCGTTCCGTAGCGTTTTGTTTCCGTTCTTCGCAGATGAAGGCTGCGCCAGAGTCATGCCTTCAGTGAAGCCGGCGTTTGAGAAATGGCCTTCCCAATACTTGCCGGTTTGTAGGCTTCGGTAGCCGTTCTTCGCGAGCAGGCGAGGGAGCGTAGGCTGCAATTTTATCTGCTGTGCGGCCACTTCACGCAGTTCGTCAAAACGCACTTTTATCATTTCCCGCGACTTCGTCAGCTTGGAAAATCCCGGCGGAGGATGATTGAAATACACGCCATTTTCGTGGGGATAGAGTCCCGTTAGCAACGTCACCAACGAAGGGCGGCAAACGCTGGTGGGAACATAACCGTTTTCGAAAAGAAGTGATTGTTCAGCCAGCCGATCAAGATTCGGCGTCTCGACCAGCGGGTGCCCCATGAACCCGAAATCGGTGTAGGTCTGATCGTCTGAAATGATGTAGACGATATTTGGCTTTTCTGCGGCCAGAGAAGCGGCAGCACAGAAAAAGGCGAGCAGCCACTTCATGACGAAGCGCGTTTAGCGGCCTCCGCCTCAAGCATTTTGATCCACGGAGCCAAGTAATAGCCGTTGTCGTGAAAAGTCCGGCCCGAAACCAAATTTCCATCGATCACGCAGGCTTCATTCACAAATTCGCCGCCCATCACTTCGAGATCGAACCTACATTTTGGGACCGTCGCCATCTTTCGGCCGCCCACGCAGTCCGCAAATGCAGGGATTTCCACGCCGTGACAGACGCTCGCGACCGGCAGGTTTTGTGCGAAGAAATATTTCGTCATCCGCACCAAATCGTCGTCGTAGCGGATGTATTCAGGAGCGCGACCTCCGCTGAAAAAGATCCCGAGGTATTCGCTTTCATCGACTTCGGAAAAAGATAGGTCGGCGTTGATTTGGTAGCCTTCCCACTCCCGCGTGATTGTCCAGCCGGGCCGAACTTCATGCATTACCATCTGATACATTCGCTTTTCAGGAGCGATTACCACTGGCTGAATTCCAGCCTCTTGAAGCCGGTAAAAAGGATAGAGCGTGTCCACCGTTTCCGTGGCATCTCCGACGACAATGAGCGCTTTTCCGATAATTTCTGACATGTTTAAATCGTATCAAAAATTGCTCAAAACCCAATGCGGAATTGAAGCATAAAACATCAGGTTTTGAATTGGATGCGTGACGATATGTGCGATTCCAATGTGCGCCGTTCTCGAATAGCCTTCGGGCATGACTCAACCGACCGATGATCCTTCGACTGCAGCATGTAACATTGGCCCAACAGGGCGGTGGATTCGATTGCTCCTGGGGCTTGCCGCTATCGCTGCCGGCGTTTGGTTTTGGGTCGCAAAAGACGACGGATTTTGGTCTATTGGTCTGGTTGTCGCCGGATTGTTCATGATTTACGAAGCCGTTCGTGGCTGGTGCGCGTTGCGGGCACTAGGTTTAAAGATGCCATTTTGAATATCCCGAGAATTGCGGCATACTGTGGTCATGAAAATTCATCTTCTTTGGGCCGTAATGATTGCAATCGTAGCTGGAGCAGGCGGTGGAATGGTTGGATTCCAATTTGCAGCGAACAACGAAGAAAGTCCGGAGCCAGTAAAAGTGGCGGAGGTAAAGCCTCCTGTGAAAAAGAAAGCGGCTCAAGTAGCAAAAGCGGCAACGCTTTCCGATGAAGATATCGAAAATTTAATCGCCGAAGTGGAGGACGATCCCAAGCCGAAATTCGATACTGAAAAGCTTGCTGAAATGGAAGCGCGCCGAAAGCGTTGGGAAAACATGTCGATCGATCAGCGTCGTATGTTTCGCAAAGCCCTCTTTTCAGCCCTCGCCGAAGTAGATGGCCTCGAAGAAGTCGAAGACGCTGTGAAATCCGGAAAGCTGGATCCGAAAGTATTCAAATTTGATCCCGAAGGTATCGCCGATCGGATGGAATATTTTGCCGACACAATGGATCAGCAGTCGATGAAAACGGAAGTCACGAAAACGCTCCAATCGATTGTTGATCAGGCGAATACGTCTTTGGGAAAGTGAGTTTTACGAATCAATAGCGTGCGTTCATTGAACTTACCCTATCCGTTCATGATGGCGTTTCGAAGCAACAGTGTCTGATCGCTGATACGTTCAACGTTCTATTGCATAAAAGAGATTGGTGT
>CALAHF010000031.1 GCA_937891465.1 uncultured Verrucomicrobiales bacterium
TTCGAACGCGGGACCTACGGATTAGAAGTCCGTTGCTCTATCCAGCTGAGCTACGGGCGCTTTTTGAGTTGAGGCGTATTTTCAGGGTGAAGTCCGCTCTGCGCAAGCGTAGTTTCGGAATTTTAATCGCTTCCGCCCGATCTCTTTGAACGCTCTCCGTCGCCAATTCTTCCTAAGTTATGCCGTGATCGGGAGCGTCATGCCTTTGCTAACGGTTTTTCTTCGTGTTGAGGCCGAGTTCACTTTCCTCGCCATTGGCGTCGCCATGTCGCTCATGAATGTGCCGATGATTTGCTCGCCGGCGCTCATCACTCTGCTGGCGGATAAAAACGTCGACCCCCGCCGGATTCTGGCGGTCGCGTTTACGTTGAGTTCCTGTGTGCTGACTTCGATCTATTTTTCCGAAAGCCTCACCCTCACCTTCATTTTATTCTTCTTTCACGGGCTGTCGTTTGTGGCGATGTTACCGCTGCAGGACGGATTTTATTTCACCTACGCAGAGGAAAATCGGAAGCGGGGCATCTCCGTTCCCGAATACCCGATGATTCGAATCTGGGGAACGATCGGTTTTATTCTCCCCAGTATTATCCTCTTTTTTGTGCTTCGAAAAACCGGAGGCGGCGCCGGAGCGATCATTCCCTGCGCCGTGCTTTTCTGCCTCCTCAGCCTCGCGAACAGCTTCACGTTGCCAAAATTGTCGCGCGCCCTTCGATCAACCGCTTCCAAACAGTTTCCTACTCAAAAAGCCCTCGCCACTCTGTTCTCGAAAGAAGCTCGCTGGCTCTGCGTTGGCCTCGCTCTAGCGTTCTTCTGCACCTCGGCCTACTACGGTTTCATCGCCAATTATTACACCGAGGTCATCGGAATCCCGAACAAATACATCGGCCTGATCATGAATATCGGAGTGGTTTTGGAAATCTTTTACACGCTTCTCATGCCACGCTTGCAACGGTGGCTCACACTCAAAGGTATTCTCGTCTGCGGCCTCGGCTTTATGTCGCTGCGCATGTTTTTGCTCTGGGCCTTCCCGAGTATGACCACGGTATTGATCACTCAAATCGGTCACGGATTTGAGGTCATGGCGCTTTTTGTCGTGCCGGTCATGTTTTTGAATCGTCTCGCCGGAGATGAATTTCGCAATTCAATCCAAGGCGTCTATACGATGGCGGTTGGTGGAGTGGCTCGCGTTATTGCCGGAGTTTCTGCGGGATTGATCGTTACCCAGTTTGGATTGCAGACCTTGTTTTTGATTACAGGATCGGTCGGGTGCGTTGCAACGCTGGTAATCGCTGTTTTATTTGCTAGAATCCCGCCTCCCGTGGCAGAACCCGAAGCTTCCCCGAACTCTCATCCCTGACCTGAAATTTTACCGTGGCGTCCCGAAGATCCAGCAAAAGCAATAAAAAGAGCACGAAGTCGGCCAATACCCAACCGTTCAGTAAAATGGCGGTGTTCAGCCTGATTTACGGATTGCTGGCTGTTCCTGGAATTGGAACACTATTCGCTGCGCTCGCCGTCATCTTCGGCCATGTCGGTTTGTGGAAATGCAAGTCCACCCCAGCGCATCCTCAGCCGATGCGTGGTCGCCGTGCTGCGCAGATCGGTTTGCTCCTCGGATACCTCAGTTTAGCTGCGACTCCTCTACTTTACCTTGCCGGCGGCATCTATGGCTGGGACAAAAAAGACGAGCTCTTCCAAATGTACGATCAGCAGTTTCTCGAACAACGGATGGATCGCAGCTACGACTCCGCGGCGCGGCTTTATCTTGCCTGCGAAACCTTTGCTCCGAATAACTACGACCAATATCCGGCAACCTGGAATCAGCTCATCGGGCGATACCTCACTTCAAACGATCTCAGGCGGCTTTTGAAAAGCAGCCATCCCGGTGGTCAGACCGAATCCTTTCGGATGATCCGCCACGAACGGCCCATCCCGCTCGAATTACTCGAATCAACCATTGTGATTCAGGAAATAGCTCCTCCAAATGTACCCGAAGTCATTGTGGTCTATGCTGATGGAAACGCCGGTTTGATCGACAATCCGGCTCTCGACGACAGCGAAAAAATGTGATTACCTGTTTTCAGCGACATGAAAACAAATCCCTTCCCCCTTCTCCTTTCGGCCATTATTTTTGCAATTTCTCTTGGTGCCGTTGCGCAGGAGAAAGCAGCCTCACCTCCGATTTATGTGAAGGCGTCCGACACCAAGGAGCTCATGTCCAAGGATGGGCAAAAAGTTATCGTTTACGGCACCACCAGCGGTTCAGGAAAGTCGGGCAGCGGAATGAATTTTGTGAATTTCGATGGAGCTGAATTTTATTTGGTCACGTTCAAAAGCGACCTCACTGAGTTCCTCCAAGGTGAGCCCGCTGATCTCTACGACGGCAAGCGTCTCGCCGTGACCGGTGTGATTTCGATATACAAAGAGAAGCCACAGATCAAATTAACAGATCCCAAGATGGTTCAAATCCTCGAAGCCGATACCGAGTTTCCGCCGAAAGCGGACGCCGAACCAGCAAAGAAAAAACCTGCGCCGGAAGCTAAAAAAACGGAGACTCCTGAAACGAAGCCGACTCCGGAAGAGCCTAAGAAAAAGCCGCCGGTTGATCCCAAAAAATACTTCAAATAATTTTTCACGAACCAACAGGGTACATTCGACGAATAGACCCGGTCTGATCGAAACGGTTCCGCGATCCAATAGGGTATGATCGATGAACCAACCCTATCCGATCGTAAAATCACGAAAGCTCGCCTTCGGCGATTAAGCTTTTGCGGCACAGCAGGGCGTATTGCCCATCACGGGCGAGAAGTTCGTCGTGGGTGCCTTCTTCAATCACTTTTCCGTGATCCATCACGTAAATCCGATCGGCGTTGCGCACCGTCGAAAGCCGGTGAGCAATGACAAAACTGGTCCGATTTGTCATCAAGGTTTCGAGAGCATCTTGAATAAGCTTCTCGGTCTCCGTATCCACACTTGCAGTTGCCTCGTCGAGCAAGAGCAGTGGCGGATTTTTCAGAATGACGCGCGAAATCGCGATGCGTTGTTTTTCCCCGACGGAAAGTTTCACCCCGCGTTCGCCAACATTGGTTTCCAGATCTTTGGAGAATTCACGAACGAAACTTTCGGCATTCGCCGCCCGTAACGCGGCCCACATCTCGTCGTCGGTCGCGTCCGGCTTCGCAATTTCCAAATTCTCACGGACGGTTCCATTGAATAGAAAACTCTCCTGCGTGACGTATCCCATCGCGCCGCGGAGAGATGATTTCTTAAGGTCGCGGATGTCGATTCCATCGAGAGAAATTTTACCGCCTTCGTATTCGTAAAATCGGGTGAGCAAATTGATGATGGTCGATTTTCCAGCTCCGGTTTGGCCAACGAGAGCAATGGTCTGGCCCGCTTCAGCCTGGATATCCACGCCGAGCAACGTCGGGCTTTCTTCATCGCCGTAACTGAAAGTGACGCCGTTAAAAACGACATTCCCTTTCACTGGCCGAGGCAGAAGCTCGCCTTCGTCGAGATCGGGTTCTTCATCCGCATCGATGATTTCGAACACACGCTCACCAGCGGCACGACCACCCTGCACGATTTGATTCAATTGATTGAGACGGTTGACCGGTTCATAAAACAAACTCAGCGTCACCAGAAATGCGGTGAGAACTCCGCCACGAGATTCAAGCGTTCCGTCTCCGCTGGTTATGACCCAGTAACCGCCGTAACCGACGGCAAGCACGTAGCCGATGTTGCGGAGGAATTCCATACTGGGATTGTAAGCAGCCCACGCTTTCATAAGATGAAGGGTCGCATCGCGGACGGCATTGCTGGATTTGTTAAACCGGGTCAATTCCGCTTCTTCACGAGTGAAGGCTTTGATTTGCTGAATCCCGTCCAAATTATCGTGGAGCAGCGAATTCATCGAACTGGTGACGCGACGAACCCGACGATGGCGATCGGGCGCTTTGCGAGTGTAGATCAATGCGCCAACCGCAAGAAGCGGAATTGGAATCATCGAAACGGCGGCAAGGGCCGGATTTTGGAAAAAAAGAAAGCCGCCAACCACGAGAAGCTGAAGTGTGGCAACGACGCCTTGCTCGATTCCGTCAATCAAGACCCGCTCCATCGCCGTGACGTCTTCGGTCACGCGAGTCATCACATCACCGGTCCGCTTATTGTCGAACCACCGCATGGGGAGCCGCTGGATTTTTGCATAAAGGTCCGAGCGGATGTCAAAAATCACCTTTTGCTCAAACGTATTGTTGAGAATAATTCGGATGGCGTTGAACAAATTCGTCGCCAGAAAAGCGCCCGCCATGATGAAAACTGAAATCCAGAGTGCATCAATATTTCCATTCGGAATGTAATCGCCGGTCACTTTCCCCACTTGATCGGGAAAAACGATGACGAGCACGGTCATAAGAATTGCACACGTAAGTTGAGCAATTGCGAGAGCCGGGTAGCGGCGTAAATAGACAAATATCCGGAGGACGGTCTTCATAACAGAAAAAGGAAACGCACCGTGGCGTAGTTGAGGCGCTTGGAAATAGAAAATTTCGAGTTTTGATGCACATTACTGAGTGAATCGGCCTAAAGCCGTCCCTCTATGGCTCGCAAACGTCGTCGCTCCAAATTTTTCTGGCTTGTAAAACTTCCGATCACATCTGTGGTCGCCGTGGTTTTGGGTTGTAATATTTGGGTGATGGCATCGACGATGTCACGCGTCATTGATAATCCGGAATCAATTGAGGGTAAACCCGTTGGCTTGGTTTTGGGAACCTCAAAAAAAGTGGCTCCGGATGTGGGGAACCCGCATTTTGAAAACCGAATCGCCGCAGCTGCGGAGCTTTATCTCGCCGGAAAAGTGGATCGGCTCATCGTCAGCGGGCATCAGGAAAAATATTACGATGAACCTAAGGACATGATTGCGCGGCTCCGGGACGTTTATAAAATCCCGGAATCAGCAGTCACGCCGGATATTGAGGGCCATCGGACGCTCGATTCGGTGATTCGGGCGAAAAAAGTTTTCAAATGCGACAACGTGGTCATCATTTCAGACGATTTTCACGTGAACCGCGCGCTTTTCATCGCCGATCACATCGGGCTGAAAACGGTCGCTTATCCCAGTGAGCGCGTAGAATTTGAGAAATCCACCCAATCCCGCTTTCGAGAATATCTGGCGCGCGTGAAAGCGGTTTTGGATTTGTATATTATTGGAACCGATTCTATTGATTGAGGCCTTTCCGACGGTGAAAAAAAATTCAGGCTGATTTTTTGAAGCGTTTCAATAAAAGCAGCACTACGGAAAGAATCACCGCTATCGCGATAAAGATCACGACAAAATTCATCACCTGAGCAAGTGGATTCGGATAATCGAGGAATCTACCGGTGGTTCAGTCTTTATCCCAATACACCGAAGCGAACGGGAAACCCCGACCGTGAAAGCCGTCCGGTTCACCCCATTTGATTGAAGAAACAATGGCGGCGAGAACGGCACTGGCACACATCACCCAAAAAATAATATCCGGGAGATGTGCTTTGATTTTCATCACTACGCCGCTTTTTCAGCCATGCCGAAAACTTCGCGCGCATCGCTCACCACCCCGGTAACTGCTGCTGCAGCAACCATCACGGGTGACATCAGCACGGTCCGGCCAGTCGGGCTTCCCTGACGGCCTTTGAAATTCCGGTTACTGGAACTCGCGCAGAGCTGTTCGCCCTCAAGTTTATCCGGGTTCATCGCCAAACACATCGAGCAACCGGCCTCGCGCCATTCAAATCCCGCATCGCGGAAAACCTGAGCAATGCCTTCCTGCTCGCAAAGATGATTTACGATTTCAGATCCGGGAACAGCAATCGCTTTCACGGTTGAAGCAACGGTGTGGCCTTTCAGGAATTTCGCAGCTTCGCGGAAATCCGAAAGACGTCCGTTGGTGCAGCTTCCGATGAAACAAACGTCCACCTTCGTTCCGGCAATTGGCGCACCAGCAGGCAATTTCATGTATTCGAGCGCTTCTTCGATGGAAATTCGCGTGTCTTCATCCTTCGCCGCCGCGGGATCAGGAATGTTTTCCGTCACAAAAATGCCGTGATCGGGAGAAATTCCCCATGTCACTGACGGAGCGATGTCCGCAGCATCGATTTTGACAACGTCGCCATATTCACAGCCTTCATCACTCGCGATGGCATCCCATTCAGCAACGGCTGTGTCCCACGCTTCGCCTTCTGGAGAATACGGGCGGCCCTTCAAATATTCGTAGGTCGTCTGATCTGGATTCACGTAACCGCAACGGGCTCCGCCTTCGATCGACATGTTGCAAACCGTCATCCGCTCTTCCATCGAGAAATTATCGAAAAGCGAACCGCCGTATTCGTAGGCGTATCCAATTCCGCCCTTTGCACCGAGCAATTTGATAATGTGAAGCGCCACGTCTTTTGCGTAAACACCAGGAGGAAGCTCGCCGTCAACATTGATGCGACGGACTTTCAGCTTGGTCATCGCCATTGTCTGAGTCGCCAAAACGTCACGAATTTGAGTGGTTCCGATTCCGAAAGCAATTGCACCAAACGCACCGTGCGTCGCCGTGTGAGAATCACCGCAAGCAATCGTCGTTCCGGGCTGAGTAATCCCCTGCTCAGGCCCAACAACGTGAACAACGCCCTGAGTTCCGCTGCCGATATCAAAAAACTTTACGTCGAATTCTTTACAGTTATCACGAAGCGCATTGATCATCTCCTGAGCCAGAGGATCGGAAAATGGCTCCACGTGAGCAGTGGTCGGCACGATGTGATCCACCGTCGCAAACGTCCGATTCGGGAATTTCACCTTCAAATCAAGATCACGCAGCATTCCGAAAGCCTGAGGACTTGTCACCTCATGAATCAGGTGCGTGCCAATAAGGAGCTGGGTTTGCCCATTGGACAAGGTACGAACGGAGTGGGAATCCCACACTTTTTCGAAAAGGCTACGAGGCTGAATCATGAAGTAAGAATTGTTGTTTAAAATCGATTTTTGAACTGAAAGTTCCCCCTCAAGTTTGAGGGCCGGGAAACTAGCACAGGCAACGCGCGGGCGGTAATGGAAAGTTCACGGGAATCTAACCACCTGCATGATTGCAAAATGCACAATCGTATGGCACATGAGCGTGTCTTACTTTAAAGACGAACCAGTAAAACAAACTAAACAAGTACCCATCCCACTATGAAAATGATTAAATTTTTCGGAAAAATAAGCGCAATCGCTCTCGCAGTTGCATCACTCACGCTCGTGAGCTGCGGAGACGCTGTCGACGGTGCAAAGGAAGATGCAGGAGAAGTTAAGGATACTGCTGGCGAGGCTGCTGCAAAAGTAGGTGACGCCGCTAAAGAAGCGGTTAACGATGCAGCAACAAAAGTAAAAGACGCTACTGCGAAGTAAGACTCTTCTGCTTTAAAAAATTCTGAAAAACTCTGTCCGGTTCGCCGAACGGAGTTTTTTTGTGCCCTCGTAAAAAAATCACGGATGAACCCCAAAGCGCTTTCGGTAAAACAGCGGTGTAAATCCCATTCGCTGTCGGAATTGGGAAGTCAGTGCACTTTGATCACAATATCCGAGCTCCAACGCAATTTCGCCGATTGGTTCGTTCGTTTGGCGAAGAATCCGACAGGCGTCCTGAATTCGGCTTCGACCCAAAAACTGCTTCGGCGTCAAACCGGTGTCCTGCTTGAAACGGCGATCAAAATGCCGGTGTGACATACCCAGAAATTTCGCCAACTGCGAGAGCGAATTAATTTCGCCAGGTTTGTGTAACATCAACTCCACTGCTCGAGCAATCGCCGGATCCGCCGAGGAAAGGCCGCGGGATTGATCGTATCGCTGAACGGTCCCCATAATTCCAATCGGCGCCCCTTTCGAATTTCTCACTGGAATTTTGTTGGTCAGAAACCAATCAGGCAATCCCTGCCGACTTAAAAACAGCTCCACCATGGCCGGCATTTCCGTTCCGGTGGATAGGACCCTTTCGTCATCCGCACGAAATTTCGCCGCCAGCGGTTTTGGGAAAAGCGCGAAGTCCTCCTGCCCCACGATCTCGCACTCTTCTTTAAAACCAAGCCGAGAGAAGAAATGAGCATTGGCGAATACAATTTGGAACCGGGAGTTCTTTAGAAAAAAAGCGACTTGATCCAAGTGGTTGAAAAGCCCCAAGAATCCAGCGTCATGGCCGATTTCGTTTAGGAAATCAGCTTGGAGTTCTTTCGGGGCGAATTCGGGGTGCATTTGTCCAGTTTTTAATAAAAATGGTCCAACCCGCTCTAGAATCAAAGGACGGGAGTGTGTTTTAATGAGGAAGTTTCAAAACATGAGCAATCCCATCGAAAAACCCCGCATCGCTATCATTGGACTTGGATTTGGCGCTGAGTTCATTCCGATTTACCAACATCACGCCCAATCTGAACTCGTCGCGATCTGCCAGCGAAATGAAGAAACGCTGAATGAAATCGGCGACAAATTCGGAATCGAAAAGCGATTCACGGACTACGACGAATTGCTGAAAGATCCTGACATTGACGCCGTTCACATCAACACGCCGATTCCAAATCACGCCGAGCACACCCTGAAAGCACTGCGCGCCGGGAAACATGTTGCCTGCACCGTGCCGATGGCAACCAGCGAAGAAGATTGCAAAGCAATCGTCGAACTTTGCGCTGAGACCGGCCTCCATTACATGATGATGGAAACGGTCGTTTACGCCCGCGAATTTCTTTACATGAAAGAGCTCTACGACAAGGGAGAACTCGGCAAATTGCAGTTTCTTAAAGCGAGTCACCAGCAGGACATGGACGGCTGGCCGGGTTACTGGCCGGGTCTTCCACCCATGCATTACGCGACGCATTGCGTGGGACCGGTTCTCGGTTTGGCGCGAAATGAAGCTGAATACGTGAGCTGTTTCCCGAGTGGCACGATTCGCGAGGAAATGCACGAATGCTACGGCTCGCCCTATGCAGTTGAGACGACTCACATCAAATTTCACAATTCAGATTTGTGCGCGCAGGTTCTTCGCTCTCTTTTCGATGTCGCTCGTCAGTATCGCGAAAGCTTCGAAGTCTACGGAACGGAAAAAGGTGTCGAATGGCCGCTTATCGAAGGCAATCCGCTCGTGGTTCACACCGCGAAAAAGCCTGAGCCGGAAATTCCGGAAGAAGTCGAATGCCCTGACTACGGCCATCTCTTGCCGGATGAAATCGCTCCCTTCACCCAGGGTGGAGTTTACGGAGGTGAAGATGGCGAAGATCATTTGAGCTTCACGCAGGGAGCCGGTCACGGCGGATCACATCCACACTTGGTCCATCAATTCGTCGAGCTACTCCGCGGAAATGGCGAAGGTTATCCGAATGCCATTCAGTCAGCGAACATCACGCTCACCGGAATTCTCTCTCACGAGTCCGCTCAAAAAGGCGGCGAAATTGTTCGCCTGCCAGAGTGGAGCCTCACACAAAGTCACTAAGGCACCAAGGTTACTGATCCAAATTTAATGATTTTTTTCCTGCCTTGGTGCCTCCGTGCCTTGGTGCCTCCGTGCCTTGGTGCCTCCGTGCCTTGGTGC
>CALAHF010000032.1 GCA_937891465.1 uncultured Verrucomicrobiales bacterium
CGCTGGGAGAAGCTCGATGTCATCGCGTCACAATACGAAATGTGGCCGAATCCAGAAGAGGACGGCCTTCTCGGGAAAGACGCGATCATTATTCGCCCCGACGTTCCGCGTCTTCTAAAGCGGTTCATGGCCGGATTTGAATCCGTTGAACAAGTGGGTGAAGTAAAGATTCGTCTCAGCAAAGAGTTCGAGCGAACCTTCTACATTTTTCACGGTAAGACGCTCAAAAAATGGCCACCGCGCGAGGCTGTTGAGAAGTGAATTATCGAGAAAAGATGCGGTATAATCCCCGATTCAAGGGATTATATTGCAAAAATTCCATATAATCGCTAAAAACGGTGATTATATGTAAGAAATTTAGGATATAAAGATTCTTACCTGCAAGATTTGCAGTTAAACCAATAGTTCGATCAGATATATGAAACCGGCCGGACTTCGCAAACTCTCTAAACGGCAGATCGCGGAAAAGCAGATTTACAGGGCGATTCTTGTCCTTGAGGAACAGGATGATCCCGTTTCTGCACTTACACTTGCCGGCGCCTCTGAAGAGATTCTTGGCAACATGCTCCGCGATAAAGGATTGAAGTGCGCTTTCGAAGCGAAAGTTGAATTCGACAAAGAACTGTGGGCCTTCGCGAAGAAGAGGGCTGGTGAGACTGGATACAGCCTTGATGTCCCTGAGGAAAAGGAGATTAAGAACAATTCAAACCGAATCCGAAATAGCCTGAAACACAAGATGGACGGTCGCCCGGTGGAAACCGACTACAATTACCAAGCTGAGGAGATGATAGCCCGCGCTATCAGGAATTACCGCGTGCTCTATAGTGGGAAAGCTCCTTCGCAGAAGAGGGTCGCCCGTTGGTTCGAGGATTACGTTCAATAAACGACAAGGATCGAACAAGGCGTGGCTACCAACAGGCTGCCCCGCCGCGAGTCGAAAGCTTCATGATAATTCAACCTTCAATCCTGAAATCGGAGCTCGCCCTCAGGCAGCCTGTGGCAGCACTTTGATGTTACGAAAGGAAACAACCATGAGACACCGTTCATTTCTAATCGCTCTGGCAATCCTCACGTGTGGATCTTTGGCATTAGCCAAAAATGCCGGTGACCTCCTGAAACAATATTTGGACAATCCAAAACAAAAGGTAAAGGAGGAAACCTTAGCTTTCGTGGAGATCGTATCGGTTCAAACGGATGTTCCGTCCGAAAAAGGGTGGAAGCAGAGCGGAACTCTAACCCTGAAGACAATTGAAGCGGTCGGTGGTGTTCTTCCGAAAACGTTCTCCGTTCGATTCTTCAAGAGACATGCCGAATTAGACGATGCATGGACGTGGGACGATCCGGTTTTGAAGAAAGGGAAAAGACTCCTAGGGTTCTTCAATAAATGGAAGGAGGCATGGGCCGTCCGAAAAGACGGGAGAAGCAACGTCATCAACAATCCGGAGCATCTTGAGCAGAAGTTACTTGATCGCACCCAGGTCCTTTTCCAGACGCCATTGCTGACCAGGAAAGAAGAAGTGAAGTAAAACAAACAAGAGGAACATATTTCTCACAGCTAGCGTTGCGATAAGATGCTCGCCAAACGTTCTGCGAAAAATCTAAGAAATAAACTATTCAAGTGTCTTCCCCAGTATGAAGTCAGCTCATATACTCATTACTTTAATACTTTCATTCGGATTATTTTCCTGCGGAAACCAATCGGCGAGAGAGGAACAAGAAAATCAGGTGATGTCAGATAAGAAAATAGATTATGGCTCCTTCGTTAGCGTGGGCGGGATCGACCCGGCAATGGCGGGCCATGTCGTTGCGTTGCTTGATGCTAACGGAATACCTAACCTCGTCGAAGGTTCTGTGGTGTATGGGGTATCCGTTGGGCCTTCAGATAGAGAGAAAGCGATTGCCCTGTTACAGATCGATTCAAAGAAAGAGGAATATCTTTTCAATCCGACGCCCTGATTGCCTATCACAACCAACGCAGAACAAGCTTGTTGGGCGACGTTTGGCCCGCCCTGGAGTTGAGAATCGTGAAGAACGCTCCGAAAGGAGCTTTTCCTCGGTCGGCTGACTGCTAAACTTGTCCGTTCAGTTGATGAAAAAAATGAAGACTCTAATGCAACTCGCAATAGTTATGGCCTTGCTTTCATCCGTGTCTTTCGCTAAAGAGCAATGGGCGTTGAAGACAAATTCAGCGGGCGATCCAGTTCTGAAATGTAAAATTGCCAGTGGTGAGACTGTCAGTTTTATGCAGTATTATCTACAGTCGGACAAGCTCTCTGCTGAAGTGGAAGAACAATTTAAGGCAAATTATCCCGATTTATGGAAGGTTGCCTTACAGTCATCAGGGAACACGCATAATCCCAAGGTGATTCCACTGCGCCCGAAGTTCACAGAGATGTTGCTCAAGACGCACACCCTGAAAGACATCGACAAAGTAGCGCGTATCGCAGGCTATACGATCGTTGGCGCTGAGCATGAGAAATTTCACATCCAGAAGACCGAGACCGGAATCAAGGTTTTTGCCGCGACCTGGTTAAAGCTCAAGAAGGTTACTGACAAAGGCGCTGCATCAGAACGCAAACCGTCCGAGATTCGTGGGTGAAATCACCATGTTTTACATGGCTCGGAGGCCACCCTGTTCCCTCGCACCGATGCGAGGGCGTTCTACGATCCAATAGTATCGGTTCATTGAACATACCCTATTGGATCGCTGTGCCACTGGGGTTAGGCTGCTTTCGCCTGAGCTATCAGCTGCTCAATTGCGGCAGGAGTTTGGACGCCTCGCGCGGCTTGGATCGCCTCGCCGTCGCGGAAAACGATCAGTGTCGGAATTGAGGTAATCGAGTAGCGCTGAGCGATGTCTTTGGCTTGATCGATATCGACTTTGGCGACGACGGCTTTGCCGGCTTGCGACTCAGCGACTTTTTCGATGATCGGGTTCATCGTTTTGCAGGGGCCGCACCATTCGGCGTGGAAATCTACAAGGACAACACCGGTGCCTTTGGCGACGGTTTGATCAAAATCTGTGGAGTTCAATTCAACGGGTTTCATTATTTTTTACTGGTTTGTTTTTTATCTTTTAGTGAAGTGATTGGATCACCTCACTACTATTCAGACAGAGTTGTCTGTTAGAAATTACAATTTTTTGGTGATTTTCTTCGAATGGGAAAAATCAGAGTGAATGAAATGACCAAAAAGGTTGGAAAAATTGACGTTTTCTGCTTTCCTCCTGCCATGCAGAAATTTCCTCTCCTGTTTTTGATTACTATGTTATGTGAAATTTCCGTGGTTTCGGCTCAGGATTCTAAAAAAGAGAAAATTAAGCCGCCTAATATCGTCCTGATTATCGCGGATGACATGGCCTGGGATGATTCATTGCCCTATGGAAATGAGGGGATTAAAACGCCAAACTTGCAGCGGATGGCGGATGAAGGAATGCGTTTCGACAATGCATTTCTGACAACGAGTTCGTGTAGTCCCAGTCGGGCGTCGATTATCACGGGCATGTATCCGAACAACACCGGGGCTGATGAGCTGCATTGGACGGTTCCAGCGGATCGGGTGACGTTTGTCGAGGCGCTGAAGGCGAACGGTTATTGGACCGGAGCGGCAGGGAAATGGCACCTGGGCGAAGATCTGAAAGACCGTTTTGACGAAGTGATGGAGGTCGATACGTCAGGTTTTCAGCTTCCGAGCGGCGAAGCAGGGAAGGCGGGGAAGTTTGTCGAAACGCTGGAAGGGGAGGCGCAAAGTGGGTGTGGGGATTGGTTGGCTCTGATGGAAAAACGCAGCTCGAAGAAGCCGTTTTTCCTCTGGTTGGCCGCGTTGGATCCTCATCGTCCGTATCATGAAGGAATTTTGCCTGATGACTCGGGGCATGATCCGAAAGACATTGCGGTGGCTCCGTATCACCCCGATACGCCGGAAGTTCGGGCTGATTACGTTCAATATTACGATGAGATTTCGCGACTCGATAAATACGTTGGTCTGGTGCTGGATCAGTTGGTGGAAGACAAGGTGGCGGACAACACGATGGTTTTGTTTTTCTCTGACAACGGGCGGCCGTTTCCGCGGGATAAAACGACGCTGTATGATTCGGGAATCAAAACGCCCTGGCTTGTCTGGTGGCCTGGAAAAGTCAAAGCAGGCTCGGTTTGCAGCCGTTTGGTCAGCTCGGTGGATATTGCGCCGACGGCGCTTGATCTGGCGGGAATTCGGGAACGGGAGGAGTCATTTGAGGGGCGCAGTTTTAAGCGACTGCTGGAGAATCCGGACGGTGCGATTCGCGAGTTTGTGTTTGCAGAAAAAAACTGGCACGACTTCGAAGATCACGCCCGCGCGGTGCGGAACGAACGCTACAAATACATTCGGAATTACTATGACGACCTTCCGCTGACACCGCCGGCTGATGCGGTGCGAAGTCCGACCTATGAGGCTCTCCTGGCTTATCGAGACGCTGGAAAGCTGCTGCCTCATCAGATGTCCTGTTTCAAAACGCCGCGTTCCAAAGAGGAGCTTTACGACACGGTAGCAGACCCGTTTGAGCTTCATAATCTGGCGGGTGACGAACGGTATGATCCGGTTCTGAAAGCCATGCGTGAAGGACTGTTTGAGTGGGAGGAAAGGTCGGGGGATTCTCCGCCGGATTTGCGAACGGCTGATGAATTTGATCGGATCGAGGGCACTCCAACGGCGGCCCGGGTTCGTCCGCGCTGGTCGAAAAAGCGCATGGTTGAAGCAGGGCTGACGGCTCCGTGATCACTGCAAAATAGGATGTTGAAGTTTTCTGTATAGAATCGGACCTTGCTTCGTCAAACGCACACCTTTATGAAAAAAACGACTCCAATGGCCCTTGCCATTCTCATTGCGGCCAGTGGGCCCCTCTTTGCTCAGGATTCGGTCGACGCGATCACTCAGAAATTCGAATCTGAAAAGGCGGCCGCTTTGGTTGCTTATTTAGAAAAAAATCCGGAAGCAAAAGATCGTGCAGACGGTCTTAGTGCATTGCTGAACTCCTATCTTATTCTTGAGGAAACGGAGAAAATCCCGCCGATTATTGAAGAGGCCTATGAGGCTTCCGACAAACAGGACCCGCAGCGGATCTTCCAGCAAATGGTGGCTCCGATGATGCAGATTGCAAAAAATGGCGGCAATAAAGACCGCGCGCTGGCCTTTTTTGAGAAAGTTCGGGCGGATTTCGCCAAGCATCCTGCCAGTAAAAATGTAGGCGAAGCGCTTGATCAAATGGAAGGTCAGCTCAACCAAATCGGAGTCGGCGACACGATGGAAATCGCGTTCACCAGCACAGCAGGGGAGGAAATCGACCTTGCCAAGATGAAAGGGAAGGTTGTTCTCGTTGATTTTTGGGCCACGTGGTGCGGACCCTGCATCGCTGAAATGCCAAACGTCATCAAAGCTCACAACGAGTTGAACGAGAAAGGTTTTGAAGTCATCGGGATTTCGCTCGATCAAGATAAAGCGGCTCTCGAAAAATTTATTGCAGACAACAAGATGCCCTGGCCGCAGTATTTCGACGGAAAAGGCTGGCAGAATGAGATCTCGGGAAAATTCGGAATCAGCAGCATTCCTGCGACGTTTCTGATCGGCAAAGACGGCAAGATCATTGCAACGAATTTGCGAGGCGCTGCTCTGGAAGAGGCCGTAACTGCAGAGCTTGGGAAGTGAATTTAATCATATCAACGTAAACTGTTGATATAGCGATCCTTTACAAAAAGGCACCCGGCTTAGGCGGCAGGGTGCCTTTTTCATGCCCAATCACTGATATTTAGGTAAGTTTAATAATTTCTATTTGAATTGTATGGAGATTATTGTAATTACTGAAATAGTATTTCGCACACAGATTTCTCCCTTAGATCAAAGCGCCGCCTTTTTGCGTTCGTTTCCATCTTTGCGGGAATGGTTTCATCCAGTCAGGCTTTGGATATCGTGTTCGATTACACCTATGACTCTGGAGGTTTCTTTGGTTCTGCGGGGGCAGATCAACGACTTGCGCTAGAGGAAGCTGCGTCATTCTTCGAGACGAATTTTGGTGACGATCTTGATGCAATCACCCCCGGGGATGGAAACTCCTGGAGCGCCGTGTTTTTTGATCCCACTAACAGCAGCAGCAATATCTCCGTGAATAATCTGAGTGTCGCTGCTGACACCATGGTGATTTTCGTAGGTTCTGAAGATCGCGGAGCGACCAACTTAGGTCTGGCTGCGCCCGGCGGTTACAATGTCTCAGCGGTAACGACCGAGTTTCTTACCGCTGTAACGACTCGGGGAGAGACCGGGATGACATCGGGAACTGCTGATGACGACACAGATTTCGGCGCCTGGGGCGGCGCGATTTCTTTCAACGACAATGCGGCGATCGACTTGAATTTTGACGTATTTTCAGAACCAGCTCCCACTGAATATGATTTTCTGAGCACCGCTCTTCATGAAATTGCGCACGTTTTCGGCTTCGCTACTTCGGAATCCTAGGAGCGGCTTATCAACGTCAGTGATGAATTTACTGGTGCCAATGCGGTTGCTGAAAACGGCGGCGTGGTTCAGCTTACTATTGATGGTCATATCGATGCTTCCGAAATGAGCACTGTTTTTGGAACGGCCACGTCTCAAGTGCCAATCATGTCGGACAGCTCAGTAAACGGTTCACGGGAACTGATGACTGACTCGATGTCGCGATGTTGGAAGACACCGGCTGGGAAGTCGTGCCAGAGCCGGGTTCAGCATTGCTGCTTTTCGGAGGGTGTGGCGCGCTTTTGCTCCGTCGGCGTCGTCGCAAAGAAGAAGCGGACGTCGCGTGAGGACATCCATTCTCATTTATTCCGCCAGCTTTTTTCGAAGAGAAGTCGCTGTCAGCTCTGGAACAAATGCGGCCAGCTCGCCTCCAAATCGCGCCACCTCCTTCACAATTCGTGAGCTAAGATAAATATGTTCCTGGCTGGGCATGAGAAAAATAGTTTCGAAAGTGTCGGATAAATTTCGGTTCACCAGCGCCATCTGAAATTCGTATTCGAAGTCAGAAATCGCCCGGATTCCTCGAATGACGGCCTGCGCATTTTGCTCGGCGAAGAAATCCACCAACAATCCCTCAAACGAAGTCACTTCGACTCCTTTCAAATGTGAAGTCGTTTTTTTGATCATTTCGACGCGTTCTTCAGTCGAAAATAGTCCGTTTTTCGACAGGTTTCGTGCCACGGCGACGACGACGGTGTCGCATAACCCGGAGGCGCGTTCGATCACATCGAGGTGACCATTGTGAATCGGATCAAAACTGCCTGGGTAGATGGCTTTTTTCATGAGAATACTGTGAAGCGTGGAAACTTTATAAAGTTTTACTATCTAGAGTGATTTTTTAAAAGACAAATTCAAATTACTCCGCTAAAATCCGCCCATAGATGAAAAAACGCACTATTTTCACAACTCTTTTGGGTATCGCTGCGATCGGGATGTTTTCGGTTTCGTGCGAAACCGACGGCAATAATTCAACTGGCACCAAGTCGGCCGAAAAGCCGGCTGCGAAAAGCCCGGCGTTTTTGGTGAGTAATTACGAGCCCTTGGATGAATGGTTGGACGAACGTTTTGAGGCAAAATACCGCAACATGACGCCGTCAATGATTTTTGATCAGGTGCCGATCGATCAGATTTATTACGATCTGGAAGGGCTTCCGAAAGATGGTCCCAAGTTTGATCTGGAGTCCAATAACATTTCACGCCGTGAAATTCTTAAAGAGATCGCTGATTTTTGGGACCTGGAAATGACCATTCAGAACGGCGTGGATGGAAATCCGAGCGTGGTCAAGGTGAGGGGAAGCTGAGGCTTGTTCACCGTTCACGAACCAATAGGGTTGGTTCGACGAACAGATAGTATCTGTTCATGGAAACTTGGATTGAAGGAAGTTTTTGCAACTTTCGCTACCGTTTTACTTACTCCCGAACGCGATCGATCCGTGCCCCGATATTACGGAATTTCTCGTCGATGCCTTCGTAGCCGCGGTCGATGTGATAGACACGGTGAATATCGGTGCTGCCTTTGGCATTCAGACCCGCAAGGACGAGTGCTGCTGACGCCCGTAAATCGCTGGCCATTACGGGCGCTCCGCTGAGCTGCTCGACCCCGCGAATCACCGCGGTTCCTTCATCAAATTCAAAATCCGCGCCCATTCGTTTCATTTCGGAAAGGTGCATGAAGCGCTGAGGGAAAATCGTGTCTTTGACAACCGACTCGCCTTCAGTCGTGGCAAACAGGGCGCACATCTGAGCCTGCATGTCCGTTGGAAAACCGGGGTAGGGACTCGTAACGATGTTTGCACCCGTACCATTTGGGTTGCGATGAACCGTGAGTGAATCCGCTGTTTCATCGACTTGATAACCGCTTTCCCGAAGCACTTTCGTAATCAATTCGAGGTGCTTTGGATTAATGCGATTGACTTTCAGTGCTGATTCAGATGCCAACGCACCCGCCACCATGAAGGTGCCGGCTTCGATCCGATCCGGAATCACAACGTGCTCGGTTCCGCTGAGTTCAGTGACTCCTTCGACCGTGATCGTCGCAGTGCCAGCTCCGGTGATTTTTGCCCCCATGGAGTTCAGAAAGTCTGCCAAATCTACAACTTCCGGTTCGCAGGCGGCGCCTTTGATGACGGTGGTTCCTTTTGCAATTGCCGCAGCCATGAGAACGTTGTCGGTTCCTAAAACGGTTGTGCCGTACTTTCCGCTCATGTTCACTTCTCCGCCTTGCAGGCCATAGCGGGCTTTGAGGTGAATATTGCCACCTTCAACAGTGGCTTCGGCTCCGAGGCCTTCAAATCCTTTAAGGTGAAGATCAATCGGACGATCTCCAATCACACAGCCGCCGGGAAGCGAAACGTCACAACGATTGTGACGTGCCAGCAGGGGGCCCATCACGCAAACTGAGGCACGCATTTTGCGAACTAAATCATAGGGAGCGACGTGAGACTTCAGCTTCTCACATTTCACAACCACAGTGCCGCTAGCGCGCTCAACGTCGGCTCCGAGATTTTGCAAAATCTGAAGCATGTAATTCGTATCGCTCACGTCAGGAACGCGACGGATAATGCACTCACCGCGAGTTAACAGCGTGGCAGCGAGAATTGGCAACGATGCGTTTTTGGAGCCGCTGATATTGACGGTTCCGAAAAGTGGATTGCCTCCGTGGATGATGAGTTTCTCCATAAAATTGCTAGGCTGAGTTGAGTGAGTGTAAAATCGAGGGAAACATTGAGGCTAAGCTGGATCGGCGGTTTTTACAGCGAAAAGAAAGCGCTCAATGCCGGCAAAATCGCGACCCACTTTCACGGTCTCAAATCCGGCAGATTCGGCTGCATTTTTGAGTGCTGCGGCCTGGCCAATTCCGTATTCTAAAACCAGTCTCCCATTGGCGTTGAGCAGGTCGAATGATTCACTAATCAATTGGAACATCAGTTCCGTGCCGATTTCGCCCCCGGCTAGCGCTAGCACAGGATCATGCTGGACTTCGCGGCTCAGCTGAGGAACCTCCGCATTCGGGATGTAAGGAAGGTTCGCAACGATCAAATCAAACGGATGATTAGGAACATTTGAAAAGAGGTTAGACTCGACAAAGGTGGCTTTAATATCGAGGGCCGTGGCGTTCTTTTTTGCCAACTCCAGTGCGTCCAAAGAGATATCGGTGAGCACGACTTCCGCACCTTCAATTCCGGCGGCCAGTGAAAGCCCTATTACTCCGCTGCCGCAGCCGACATCGAGGATTTTTGCAGGGTTCGGCCACGTTTTCACCGCGAGTAACTTTGCGACAAGTTCTTCTGTTTCAGGACGTGGAATCAGGGCCCGGCTGTCGGATTTGAATTCACGATCGCAGAACTCGACCGTTCCGAGCAAATGCTGCAACGGTTCGCCCTCTGCTCGGCGTTTCATTAAATCACGAAGCGTCTCCAATTGGGTCTCTTCCATCGGGAGATCGAAATCGATGTAGAGCTGCATTCGTTCGCATTCAAGCGTTTGCGCGATCAAATGCTGCATATTTAGCCGCGCCTCCTCGACGCCGTGGCTTTCGAGATAGGCGGTTCCTTTTTGCAGAGTGTCTAGCAGCGTGGGCATCAGGAGGAATTACGGCATCTAACGTTCCGATCGGGAAAACGCAACTGGTGGAGTCGTGTGGTCATCCAAGGTAATTCATAAAGGTTCGACAATTCGGGAAAAATCGCGCACCTTATCTGCTGGTCGAAGCATGAGTGACACTCAGGAAAACGAAAATTCATCCCCACCGACGCCAGCTGACCCTCCGTTGCAGAATTCAATTATGAAGGAAGCATTGGAAAAGGGGCGTCCTCGTTACTTTCGCGCGAGCCGTGGAGCTGCCCGCGGAAAAAGCGGGCGTGAAGACACCGAGGTATTTGCTGATAACCTGATGGTGTTCCAGGAATGTGCCCTTTTGATTGGTGAACGCCTGGAAATGAACGCCGTAGCCCATGCGATCGTCTATGATGGTGAGACGGCCTGTGCGTTTCAGTTTGATCAAAATTCAAACCCGAAAAACCCGGAGCTCGTGGGAGCGCTGGTGAATCGCCGCATTCCGATGCGTGAGATGCTCACTGGACTGCGGGAATACATCAATTCCAAATGAGTGGAGAAGCCCCTAATCGCGAATCGATCGATCGTCCGCTGGCCGCCTTGCGGGGCGCCGGAACGGTATTCGGCGTGTTGTTTTTCAAAGGCGTGGACGTTGTTTTCAATGAGACGCCATTTTCTGCTGACCGAATTGTCGAATTGGCGCAAACGCTTGATGACATCAGCTTCTATTTTGTGAACGAAGGTCGCGACATTGACCAAATGTCGTTTGGATTTGATGGCGGTAACATGCTGATCGTTAGTGATCAGGATTATCGGATTGTGGTGATGCACTCGCTCACCGACGAGGTCGATTTCGTGGCAAAAGCCAGCCGCGCTTTTCTGATCGACTATCAGATGGGCATTTTTGCTTCGGAGTTGAACGAAAAAGGCTCCGAATTGGCCCAGTCCATTGCTTCGGGAGATGATCCTCAGGAATCGTTGCCAGTTGAAGAACCGGCAGTGATCAACGTGGCGCCAATTCCTGCGGCTGCAGAAGAGGAAGATCATTCCGCTGCGACCGGTCCTATCCAGCCCATTTTGGCGGCAGCTCCAGCAGCTCCAGCGACGCAACCAATTCCAGCTCCGCAGAATCCGTCGACCCGTGAGCGTCCACCGGTTCGACCGATTATTGAGCCGGAAGACAATCCGGACGCCAACAAACTATCCGAAGAAGAGCTGGCTGATACTGACAAGCGCGCTGTTTTAGCGGCGAATCAGCCGGAATCAACGTTGCCTCCGCCAAGGAAGCCGAAGATTCGGCGGTAGTTTGGCAGAGCCTCGTGCACGAAGCAACAGGGGATGTTCGTCGAACGTACCCTGTCACTTCGAAAAGCCATTTCGAACCAACAGGGTTGATTCGCTGAACCAATAGGGTTGGTTCGTGGAGATGAATTTTTATCGCTCTGTTTTCTTTGCGCTCTTGCTTTCCATTCCGGCATTTTCGGAGGAGCGCCCGAATATTCTGCTCATCTTGGCGGACGATTTGAGTTGGGCTGATTTGGGAAGTTACGGCCATCCGCTCCACGAAACTCCGAACTTGGATCAGCTGGCAGGCGAGGGGATTCGATTCACAAACGCGTATGCATCGGCTCCGATCTGCTCGGCTTCGCGTGCAGCATTGATGACGGGAAAAACGACCGCGCGTCTGGGTTTTGAATTTGTCGTGAAACCCGAATCTGGTTCACAAACCATTCCCAACCTGCCGTTGAAGTCGCCACCGTTCACACTCAATTTGCCGCTTGGGGAAAGAACCCTGGCCGAAATGCTCGGTGAGGGCGGGTATGAAACGGCGTTTTTTGGAAAGTGGCATTTGAATCAACATTACCTGCGCTACCTCGGCTGGAGTCCGACGCATGGTCCAAAATCGAAGGGATTTCAAACAGCGGAGGAAGACTTTGGGAGTCATCCCTACGGATATTGGAGCAGTAAGAAGCATCGTGCTTTTGATCCTGCGATTCCTGCTGACACCTTTCCTGAAGATTCGATGGTAGAACGAGCGAGCGCGTTTTTGCTGAAAGAACGTGACCAGCCGTTTTTCCTGATGGTATCTCACTTTTTTGTTCATGATCCTAATAACACACGCGTCGAGTGGCTGTATCAGAGATACTTCGATCAGATTTCTGAGAACGATTCGCGGCGCGAGAAAAAAGCACACTACGCGGCGATGGTTACGACATTGGATCATCTCGTAGGAGAGACAATGGACGCACTGAAAAAGTCGGGCAAAGCCGATTCGACGCTAGTGGTTTTCACATCCGATAACGGCGGGCACCCCAACTATGCCGGGAATGCGCCGCTTCGAGGCAGTAAATGGAATTTATACGAAGGCGGGATTCGCGTGCCGATGATGGCGCGTTGGCCGGGGCAAATTCCTGCGGGAGAAACCTGCGAAACGCCCGTGATCGGATACGATTTGTTTCCGACTTTCGCGGAGGTTTCAGGACAGATGGCTGAGGGAGAAATCGACGGCCGCAGTATTTTGCCGCTGCTGAAATCACCGATCGCAGAGTTTGCCGAGCGTCCGTTGATTTGGCATTTCCCGTATTATCATCCCGAAAAAGGCTTCGCTAAAGCGCCGGAAGCGATTGGAATTGACGATGGCGAAACGAGTCAAACCCGCCCGCATTCAGCGATCCGATTGGGTTCGAAAACACTGCTTCATTTTTACGAAACCGGCGAGCGCGAGCTTTATGATTTGGAAGTCGATCGCGCAGAGCAATCGGCTTTACAGGATAGTCCGGATGCCAAATCAATGGGCAAAATGCTTGGTGATTACCTTGGCGAGGTGAATGCGCGCTTGCCGGAGTGAACGAAATTGCGCGCGGCTTCGCAGGAGCTTTTAGCAAGTTCTTCTTCGTTCGGGAAATGTAGAAGAAGATGCTAAATCTTCTTTGATCACTCCCTGCTTTGCTCCGATGTGGTTTCGCAGGAACTTTTAGCTAGTTCTTCTGCGCTCGGGAAATGTAGCGGAAGATGCAAAATCTTCGGGCGTTATTCAGCCTTCGCCTTCGCGGGCTTCTTTTTCGGCTTCTTGGCCGGGCCGGTCTCGTTGTTTGCTGGAATCGGACTCTCAAAGCCGTTGTATAAAAGAGGCTTCACTCCGCGAGCATAACCACCGCCACGAAAAGTGTTAGGCTGGTATTTCCCGACGAAATCGATTGTGGAATCGGCTTTGATTTGATCTTCCATGCCAAGCAACCAGTAGCTCGCATTTACCAACATGCGGCGATAGCCGGGATTGATTAGATCTTCAGACGCGCCGTAGAGTGATGTAAAAACACGACCTTTCGTTCCGTTTTTGCCGGTATATTCGCGAGTCCATTCGGACGCCATTGGTGGTTTCGTAGCGTCCGGCTCGCCATCAGCTTCCATGCTCATGAGCGGCTGTGCCATTGTCAGAATGTTCCAATCATCGGCAGGTTCAGCATTGTAACCGCCGGCCTGAACGTGAACGTCGCTTACACTGGTCAAGATCGGGTGCTTTGCGGCGGCAGGGACAATCGTGATTCGTGTGCTCTGCTGGTGATTCTTGCCGTAGTGACCGACCCAGGTTTGACCGAGAACTTGATGGCCAAATCCTTTTTGATAATCAGCGTCTTTCGACTGAAAATCGTATTTCGAATAGGCGCTTTCTTTGCCACCGTATTTAAAACCGTGTGTTGAAGTCCGCAATCCCATGACAGGGCCGCCTCGATTCAAATACGCATCAATGTGTTTCATTTGGTCATCGGGGAGGGCTTGAAAGCGAGTGAACATGATCATCAAATCAGCCGTCTCAAGCGCTTCAAGGCCGGGGATGTTCGATTCGCCCGCCTTGATCTCGCCATTTTCATCGAGCCCGAAAAGCACAGTGCAATCGAAGCCATGATGTTTCGTCAAAATACGAGCCAATGCTGGGAGTGTTTCTTCGCCGCGGTATTCGTGATCGCTCGCGATGAGGACAATATGCTTACCGGTGGCATTCGCTTTGTCGGCTTTGTAGATGACCGGGTTTGCACCCGCGATGGCAGTGAAAAACAGGGCGCAAGCCGCTGTGAAAAAGGTGATTGTTGATTTCATGAGAATAAGAATTTTTCGAACCAACAGGGTTGGTTTATTGAGTCGATACAATTGGATCGTAAATTTTGGGTTTCGACAAGTGGCACGCTTGAGCCTGAAAAAATTGTAACGCCGATTATTGTTGTCTCTCTGCGGCGGAGAGAAGATCGGGCCGTGGCGAGTTCAGCTCCTGCTTAAGGATGGCGGTGAGTGCCGCGACACGATCGGGATGCTTTGCGGCCAGATCATGATGTTCTTCGTTGTCGTTGTTTAGATCGTAAAGTTGATAGTGATTTTTCTTCTGATCAATTTCGACGAGCTTCCAACCTTCATTGGTGATCAGGCAAGTCTTGGCCATCCTCGAGAAATGATTGTTGATAACAACATGGTCATGCTCGGTCGGCTGTGGCTTTCCTAACAAGGTTGGGAGATAGGAAATTCCATCCTTTCCTGTGGGTTTATCTCGGCCAACAACCTCGGCAAGCGTCGCGATAAAATCGTAGTGAGCGCTGAGATGACCGCTCTCAGTTCCGGCATCAATTTTCCCCGGCCAACGAGCAATGAGCGGGCATTGGTGGCCGCCCTGATAAGCCGAGCGCTTCAATCCAGCCCTTCCTCCGGCCCCATTAAAAACATCGCCGCAATCTGAAGTTCTCCATTTTTTATCGGTCAAATTCGTCGCTTCTCCATTCGGGCGTTTCTTCGGAAATGAAGGTTTGGGACCGTAATACAACTCATGTCCATTATCCGAAACCAAAACCACCAGCGTATTGTCATCGATCCCGAGATCTTTCAATTCCTGCATGATCAGGCCGACGTGATTGTCGAGCATTTTAATCATGGAAGCGTATTTTTTCTCAGCAAGAGACAACGTGGGATGGTCGGCAAAGTCGGGGTGAAGCTCTGGAATTGCGACAGGGCCATGCGGCAGTTGGGTCGGGTGATAGAGAAAGAACGGCTCGTCTTTATTGGCTCGGAGGTATTCCAAAATCGATGTAATGAACACGTTTTGGGAATAGGTTTTGCCTCCGCTTCCGACGGGCTCATCGCCCTTCTCCGACATCTTCCCGCATCGAGGGTCGGTATTGCCTTCGAGGAGGAACTTTTTGCCATCGCGCCACAGATACGGCGGGTAAAATCCGTGGCAACGGGAGTGGCTGTAGTAGCCCTCGTATTCATCCCAGCCGAATCGTTTGACTCGGTCGTGGTTGGTGAGAAATCCCACATCGAGCTTTCCAACCTGAATCGTTTTGTATCCCGCCTGCTGGGCAACTTGCGCCATGAAGACTTCCTTTTCTGGAATCGGCACCGAAGTTTTTTCGACGTAGGCATTGAAGTTCTTGGTGTAATCCGGTTCCTGGACTCCGGCGATGTCTTGTTTGATCAGAAATCCGGATTGATTCTGCTTCCAGCCTCCGATCCGGCCGTCATGCATTCCGGTGTGCAGCGTCCATCGCGCCGGAGCACAAAAAACGCCACCGTAGTAGTTGCTAAACTTCATTCCTTCAGCCGCCAGTTTATCGATGTGAGGCGTCTTGATCAGCGTTTGGCCGTAGCAACCCAGCATCCCGATTCCAAGGTCATCTGCATAAATTAGAACAACGTTAGGAGGTTTTTCCTCTGCGGTGGCTGTATTTGTGAAAGCAAAAACTAAAAGCGCAGCACACGCGGTAACGAAAATTGAGTGAAGGCGGATCATGAAAAATAGATGAAAAAATGACGTCGTTATCGGACTTCCAAGATTCCTTGCATCGCCATCCAGTGACCCGGAAATGTGCAAATGTAAGGGTAATCTCCGGGCTCTTTCGGTGCGCGAAAGTGGAGCACATGATCTTTCGTGGGATCTATCACCGGAATGTGATGAAGAACTTCGGAAAGATTGGGAACATAATTTTTCTTACCGGCATCTGGGTCGCTCAGCATTTTGAATCCCGCTTCGCCGACCTTCTTTGTCGCTCCTGGTTTTACGATAACTAGATTGTGAGGCATCACGTCGGTATTGATTAACCTCAGCGCGAGAGCCTCACCTGGCTTGGATTTCAGCTTCGTCTGGGCGTATTGAAGTCCACCGATTGCTTCGACTTTCAACTCACGTTCGCCCTCGATTGTTTCGCCCGTTTCTTTGATCGCATCCGATTTTTTTGACGGATGCACCACCCGTAGCGCAATGGCATTGGGCTTCCCTTTTTGCGGAGCGGCAAGTCCTTCGCCTGCAAAATGCGCGCTCGGGAACATGGGCGAAGCGAATAGATCGGTCTTAAATTGAGAGCCGTTTTCTGCCTGAAGATGCATCCGAACGTGAAGCTGCATGACGGGTTCCATCGCAGGCATCTCGACAAAAATGGAGCTGCCATTTTCGAGCAAAGAAACAGAGCGAACCGCAATTTGATCGTGGCCTATCGACTTAGGATTTTTCACCGAAAACTCAGGTGAGCCGTAGCGTTTTGCATATTCGTAATTCCACGCGTGCGCGAAATAGCGCTTCAAATCGCCCACCGAATCGGCGTCAAGTTTGGTGGTGAAATCGATTTTGATTCCGTTTTCATGAACCTGAAAACCACTCGGTTTGTAGACATCTTCTCCCGTGTAACGAACTCGATGGAGGCACCCGTCATTGGCAGAATAATCTCCCCAACCATCGAGCCCAACGAGGTAAAGTTGACCATCGCTCGGATGAAAAGCACCACGCATTGAACCTGAAAGAAATTCGCCCTCGAGAGGAACCGTTGCGCCTTGTGGACGTGAACCTTCAGCATCGCGAAGGATCAAATAGTGAATTCCCGAACCGTAGCTGAGACCGATGTGACTGCCCTTGAACGGTCCCCATTTGTCGCTCGTGATTTCCAGCATGCCACCAGTCGAGTTATCAACTCCGCGCGGAATAAAACAAAGCGGAGCAGCGATTGTGCCCGCTTTGCCTGCCTTCGTCGGTAGTCCGTAGAACTCACCGTTATTTACTTCAATGATCGCTGAAGTCGGCGTCCACGTGCCTTCTTGCGGAGCCACCCAAAAGTAATCATCCGAGCCGCCGATGCCCATGCAGTTGCGAACGCCCCATCCTTGCAGCGTCGTTTTTTGATCGGGGCCGGTCCGCAAAATACTTTCGCGCTGCGTGAAATGAAAGCTGCCGTCAGCCGTGCGATGCAGCCCGAACGTGTGCGTGTGGCTGCGATCGTATCCGCCAAAATCGTTCGCGTAATTTTCGTAGAAATCGACTTCGCCGTCATCGTTCTTGTCGTGGAGCCGATAGATCTGACCGCGATCAAGAACAAAGATCCCGTCATCGTCGACGTGAATTCCAACGGGCTGATTGAAGCCAGTCGCGAATCTGCGCCACGCGACTTTTTCCAATTTCTCATCAAAAGATACCTTCCAAATATCGCCGATCAAGGTGCAAGCCAACGCATCGCCGTTTTCGAGAAAAGCAATTCCACTGAGCTGCATCACGGCATTGTAGGGATTGTCGTAGGGAACGGTGAGGGTATCAACAACGTAGGCGGAATCAGATCGCGGCTCGCCAAGTTCGCCGGGAACTTCGAGTTTTACGGGCCAGCGGCGTTCCATCTTTCGCTCAAAATTCAGTTCGGCCACTGCCATTTCCATCGCCGGTATGGCTTCATTCTTCGAAAGGCCAACAATGGCCGATGCACCGGCTTTGGCGTTTTTGAAAATCAATTTTCCCGCGTCAGAATCGAAGCTGGTTTCGACTCTGTCCTGCTGCGTGATGGTCACGTGAAGTTCTTTTCCAACTGCAAATGGAAGCTCTAAATTAGCCGCTTCATTTGCAAAATCGATCCGACGATAAAATCCATCTGCGGTCGCCCACGGTTCGTCGGTAATTTTCGTCTCGCCGATTTGGTAATCAAAAACGACGCGCTTTCCGAATCGATGATACCCGAGATATACGCTACCGACGGGCATTGTTGCTGCCGGCTGAGCAAACCACGTCTTCCCTGAAACTGCGGCGTTGCGCGACGTTCCCCAGCGAAATCCATCGAACGAGAGGAAGCCACCTTCCCATACCGCACGGTAGCTTAGTGTCATCGGATCAAAAACAGTGGAGAGCTCGCGTTTGTTACCCAGCCGCACGCAAATGCCTTTTAGCACGGTTAGATTGTCGCTTTTGGAACGCAGCACTTGAGTCACCACTTCACCCATTTCGGCGTCGTTCCACCGCGTGTCGTTGTGATTGTTTTGATTGTGCTTTCCCCAGTGACCGTGCTTCCCGCCATCGAGTCCAGGATAGCCGGGGATGATTTTTGGAATCACTTCCTGACTCGAGAGATAGTAATCCGCCTGGCGTTGGTAAAAGTCGTAGAGCCGAAATTCGTTCGGCGTTTCATCCGACAATTTGTAATTCTCCCGCCCGCCACTGGTGTCCGCGTAGGGCGGAATTTCAGCAGGTTCAGCCTTCTTCTTTTTCTGCCCGAAGCAAAAACTGGTGAGGCCGAGACACAGGAGGAAAATCACAAAACGATTCATCCCGCAGCCATAAGGGAGCTTGCGGGGGATTTCAAACGCACGAATGCGAGCGATTACTGTATTCCCAATTCCTTTTCCCACCAATCGAGATACTCCCGATCCGTCAGATCAGGTTCGAGGCCGCGCTTTCGCATGTTGCGTTCGTAAGTCGCCCATTTCTCTTCCATGACCGCTTTCAAATCGACCGTCAGGCCTTCATCGACCTGACCGAGATCGCCCGTTTCCTCAATCCAGCCATCAACCGATTTGCGCATCGTTTCGAGTTGCTTCGCGAAGGCCTGATCAGCTGCGAGATTCTTCATTTCGTGCGGATCATTTTTTAAATCGTAGAGCTCTTCTTTCGGCCGTGTTTTTGCCATGAAGGGTGAGGTCCATTTTCCTTCGGTGTGAAGCACTTTCATGATGGTTTCGACGGGATAGCCCATTTTTTTGTATCCGCTGTGCTGCATATAGGGAATCTCCGGATGAAAATTGCGGATGTATTTGAAGTCCCGTGTTCGCACCGAACGAATCCGATCAGGCGCGTCTCCACAACGATCGCGAGCGGCGAAAAGTTGTTCGTGCCCGGACCAATTTGGCTTCATCAAATCGGTGCCGCGCAACATTTTTGGCAATTCTGCTCCCGCAGCGGCGAGTGTTGTCGGCATCATGTCGATCAACGAAACGAGCCGATCATCGACGGTTCCTGCTTCAATTTTTCCGGGCCACCGAATGAGCAATGGTACGTGCAGACCGCCGTCGTAAAGCCACTGTTTCCCGCGAACATGGGGCCGTCCGTGATCGCCGAAAAAGATCACCAGTGTGTTTTCAGCGAGCCCTTCAGAATCCAAGCGATCCAAAACCATGCCCACTTTTTCATCCAACACTTCAATGCTCGCGAGGTAGTTTGCCCAGTCTTTCGTCGTCACGGGATGCTCCGGATAGTAGGGCGGAATCGGCGCGTTGGGATACGTTTTGTTCTCTTCGTTTTTTACAAAAGCCCAATGCGGCTCCTTGATTTGAATCTGCGCAAAAAACGGCTGTCCGTCCGCTCGCTGCGTCCAATCATTGCCGTCGAAAAATTCCCGCGCATCGTAAGTCCAATTCAAATGCGATTTTGCGAGCCGCTTTTGTGCAACTTTCTCACCCCGACCATTGCTGACCCAGTAGCCCGCTTTTTGCATTTCTTCCGTCACCGTCGTGAACTTTTCCGGAAGCGGAATTTTGTCCCGCGTATCGTGATGATGCCCACCGGTTTCCGTTTGGTAAACCCCAGTTTGAAAAGCCGTCCGTGAAGCCGAGCAAACTGGCGCGGTCGAAAACGCGTGAGTAAAACGAGCACCTTCCTTTGCAAGGCGATCTAGATTCGGCGTCGCCACATCGGGATAATCGTAGCAGCTGAGTTCAGGTCCGAGATCATCGGAAACGATCCAGACAACATTTGGTCGCTCATCTGCCGCTGTGAGAAACGGTAGCAGGAAGGCGAGGGCAGGGAGGATATTTTTCATGGGAAAAGGGGGAGTGCGTTTTACGAACCAGCAGAGCGACAAGCTGGCTTGCTAGCGGTCTGAGGATTCCAGCAAAGCGGAATCGTAAGACAGCTCGGATACTTACAAATAGGGGCTGTTCGATGAACCAATAGGGTTGTTTCGAATTTCATGGAGTGAACTCAAGAACGGGGCCGGAAGCTTCGGGATGAGAATCGGTCGCGAACGCGTGAACCAGGCCTTTGCTCCCTGTTTCAGTGGTCTCTCGCACGAGAATGAATGAAGTAATTCCGTTCGAGTCCGCTTTCAGAAATTCGAAAAGTGCTTCGGTTTCGATGCCGTAGCTCCCTGTTTTCTGGCTACGTGGAATCTCGAATTTTCCGAGAAGCTTCCCCGCGGCTATCGTGGGTGCGTTTTCCCAGGAACTGCCTTGGGCCCATTTTTCTTTCGATTCATCGGTTAATCCGTAGATCGCAAATCGATTCATTTCCGGCAACTGCGCGGCCGACCCCATACCGCTCGGCACTTGGTTCAGGCGGATTCGGGCTGACTTCATTGACTGCAAATCCAACTCTGAAATGTTGAATGAAAACAGGGCATTTCTTTCGTAGCCGCGATGGTTTTCCGGGAGTTTTACCATCAACATATCGGGATGAAGATGCTCAAGCCGTGAATCATTTTCAATCACTGAAGTGGCTCGCCCCTCGGTTCCGATGCGGATTTTTGTGGCAGATTGATTGACGACTTGCTCCTCCCCAAAAGGTCCTTCGAGTGTTTCAAGGCCCGAGGCGGAGGCCGATGTCATTTGTTGTTCGGTCATTCTCACTTCAGTTCCCGTTGATGGATGGTGAACTGAAATTTCGCCTGAAAGGACTTCGAAAGAAGACTTCCGTTGCGAGTCGTCGACCGAAACCGAGAACTGTGTTCCGTGATCCACCGCGTAGCCGTCCGGCGTTTCGATGATGAATCCGATGGCTGATTCAGGGACGTCGATGACCGCGGTGCCGGCTAGCAATGTGCCTTTCATCGGAGTTTCCAAAACCAAATGGGCGGGCGCTTCCAACAAGACGTTTGCTCCCGACTGGAACTGAACGGTGGCCACTCCGGTTTTCAGTCGCAAAAATCCAGCAGTGAGCTCGCTGCCTTCTTCGGTGGGAAGGGAGCTTTCCCACGCGGCGTTTTCGCTCGATACCAAAGTCGCGACGATTTTTGGTTTCGAAAATTGAGTCCACGAAATGAATCCCACCGCAAGAATTGCCGCAACGGCTGCGATTTTTCCCCATGAAAGCTGAGCCAATTCAGGTTTGCGCAGTTGTTCCTGGACGAGTGATTCCTCCAGCATTTGCAAGCTGGCGTGCTGGTGTGAGAGATCGAGAAATAGCGCCCGAGCATCCGCATTTTTGAGCAGCTCTGTTTCCAACTCGGCGAATTCAGCCTCGGTGAGCGATTTGTTGAGGCGCTTTTCGATGAGAAGCGCGAGTTCGTTTTGGCGGGCTACGGTCATGAATTGTGGGCGGTTGCGGTGATGCATTTTCTCAATGCCAAGCGGATTCGGCTGAGGACGCGATAGGTGGCCTCGACGGTTCGCTCAACACGGGCGGCGACATCTTCGATCGAGGAATCGCGGAAATAGCGAAGCACCAGAATTTCACGGTGCTGTGGCTGGAGTTTTGTAATGCAGGCTTTCAGCTGATCACCCTGCTGTTCGCGGGCATCTGCGTCCGTTTCAAAATCTTCAGCGAGCCGTTCATAGACTTCGTCAGTGAACCAGAGTCGCTTGCTCTCGCGGCCTTTGCGTTTCCGATAATCCAAAATCCGGAAGAGAGCAGCTTTTCGTGCCCATGCCGCAAAATTGGTTCCCGATTCGAAGGTATCGAATGATCGCCAGAGTGCGATTTTGGTATCCTGCAAAATATCCTGAGCATCGCTGCTGCTCGGAACCAGCGTCATGACATACGCCGTCAGCGCCTGATCGTGTTGCGTTAGGAGCTGAATGTATTCCTCCATTCTCGCGGGATCTTCGGGTATTGATTCAGAGCTCACGCTATTAAAGTGCCTCAGGAGAGTTTTTTGGACACTCAAATCCAATTTAAAGTGGGATTGCGATTGAACGAATTGGCAGAGTTGACGCGAGCGGTTCCGTTTTTTCGTTACTGATGGACGCTAATTGCTGACCTTGAAGGGTTACCGCTATCAAAATCCATTTTTTCCGCTTAATTTGTGCACGCATTCGTCTATCTGGAAATTATGAGAACAAAATTTATTTTTAGTGCAGCTTTTTCGCTTTGTTTCGTTTTTTCGGGAAGCTCAAATGCGCAGACGGATTCAAGCGAGGGAATTGAAGAGACAAAGCTAGTTCGTGTGAAGCCAGCTGATATCGGACCTAAAAACGGCAAGATCGACTCAACTGAAGGCGAGGGCGCTGGAGAGACGAAGGCTGATGGAGGTGACGCCGGGAATTTAAATTCGAATTCAAAACCGGACGGAGCGGCGTTGGAGATTATTTTTGATTGCTCCAATTCCATGAACGCAAGGATTGGCGGCGTTTCCAAGATCGATTTGGCAAAAGATGCGCTGTATCATTTGACCCAAACGTTGTCGGAAACCAATTTGAAAACCGGTTTTCGGGTGTTTGGACATGACCGGACGATTGATCGTGAAGACCGACCGAAAGCCTGTGTAAATTCAGAGTTGATCATTCCAATTGAAGCGGGGAACACCCAAAAAATCCGGGCGAAAATACCTGAACTGATCGCGTGGGGGAGGACTCCCATTGCCTACAGCCTTGAAGAAGCCGGAAAGGATTTGGATCCGTTTTTAGAGAGTTCGCCAATGGTTTTACTGATCAGCGACGGGATCGAAAGCTGTGATCGCGATCCTCTGAAAGCGATTCAAGATCTGAAGGCCCGCGGCGTAAACGTCCGGATGTTTGTGATCGGTTTTGATTTGAACGAAGAAGAACGGCTGACACTTCAGCAAATTGCGGCGGTCGGAAATGGCCAATATTACAACGCAAAAAATTACGGAGAGCTCCTTCAATCTTTCGATAAATTTGCAAAGGACGTCGCCATTGCGGCTGAACCTGCGAAGAAAAAATATGCAAACCCCGCGCAAGGGGGAGCTTCGTTTGATGAGGCTACGGAGATCGCGCCGGGCCGCTACACCATTTGGAAAGACCTCGGAAAAGGGGAGTGGGCATATTTCAAAGTGCCTTCTAAAAAAGGTCAGCGGGTCGCTATAAAAGCGCATATCCAATCGAATGCAGTTTACCAGGTCGGCGGCGAATTGAAGGAGGCAAAATATGCGCAAGGAAGTGCGATGGTTTGGTTTTATCAGCCGGATGGGAAACGAATTTCCGGCCGTCGGGTTCAACTTCAGGGAGACGTCGGCGAGTGGCAGCGACAGCACACGCTCGATATTACGGGCGAGGGCTCGTTTTTCGCAGTGGGATCAGATTACAACCCAACCAGCCGCCACGTCATGTTTGAAGTGATCGTTCAAGAAGTGGGCGATCTCTATGAAGGCTGGGAGGCGACGGATTCGGTGAAAAACGAAGGGATTTTCGAAGCGCCGTTGAATGATCCTTTTTACGGTCATATCGGAACCGAGGATAAATTTGATGTCTATAAATTGAATCTTAAGGCGGCGGGGAATCCAGCCAAAGTGGCCTTGGATATCAAATTTTCAGACGTGGACGACGAATATACGTTTTTAATTGAGACCTACGGAGCCGACAAAAAAAGGATTGCTCGGTTTACGAAGTTGAAATCTGCCGCAACTCTGGAATTAAAGACTCAGGGGCTCGACGAGATCTATCTGTCGATAAAAGACAACAATCCGGGGCTGTATCATTTGATGAACAGCTATCAGTTGGAGCTTAAAACGAAGTAGCGGGCGATTTACTCTTTCGGAGCGCTGTCATCGGTGTTTGAACCGAAATGTGACTCAAGTTTTGGCAACAGCTTCCACACAACGACCAGTATTCCGACTCCAACACTGGTGAATGAAATCATAGCAAGACCAAACAGAATTACTTTCAAAGGCGTCTCAGAAAACCCGATGATCCCTTGCACGGTGATTACCAAATCACCAAGCACCCAAACGCAGCCAAATAGAGCAGTGCCAATTTTTCCGAGAGAAACGACACCTTGATTCCAAGGTGTCAAATTTCATACAATGATCCGTTCAAGTTTCATTCGGATCGAGTTCAAAGATTTCGGTGATCAATTCAAGTGTGCTTGGTGGCATTTTCACGATTTCCCAAGAGCATCTTCGATTTTCGCCCGGAGCTCCTTGACCAACTCAGGATTTTCCGCAGCAATATTCTTCGTCTCAGCATCGACTCCTGTGGTGTGATCGTAGAGTTCTTTGCTTCCATTTTTGTGAGTGATCAGACGATGAGTCTTCGTCCGAATTGTTTTGGCGCTTCGGCTGCTGTATGAAATTGCGTCGTTCTCGATTTCGGCTTTGGAGTCGTTGAGAATCGGAAGAACGCTGGTTCCTGCAAGATAATCCGGCTTTTCCTGACCTGCCAAATCGCAGAGTGTGGGGAAAATGTCGACGGTCTCGGTGATGGATGTTGAAGACTGCCCAGCGTCTTTTAAACCGGCGTAGCTGATGATGAGTGGAGAATGAAGCGATTCTTCAAACAGGGCGTGTTTTCCCCAAATGGCGTGCTCGCCGAGATGCCAGCCGTGATCTCCCCATACAACGATGATGGTGTCGTCTCGCAATTTCAGAGAGTCCAGTTTTTCTAAAACCCGCCCGACTTGAGCGTCGGCGTAGGTAACGCAGGCGGCGTAGTGTTTGCGAACTTCGAGCGCGAAATCAGGATCAGTGTTCGGGTTTTTGCCCCACCGATTGTATTTCATAAATTCACCGGAACCATGCCACGTGGTTTTTCCTTTCGGTTTATTCGGGTGGGGTGTCGGAGGCAAGGTCGCATCTTTATAGGACTCCAAATACTTTGCGGGAGCTCCGAAGGGAAGGTGAGGGCGAATAATTCCCACGGCGAGAAAGAACGGCTTTTCGTCTGTGGCCAGGGTATCGAGCTGGGCGAGAGATTCATCAATGATCAGGCCGTCTGGATAAATCGAGTCCGGACCTTCGGTTGCCTGAAACAGCGCCATGTCTTTGGCGTTCTTTCGGATCTCACCATTGGCGAGACCATGCATCGAGCCACGCGGATGCTGCCACGGCCCGGCGGGAAGTAAATGGCGATCCCATGAGTCCGGCATTTCAGGTTGCGAACTGTCGTCCCAGTCCGCGCCACCACGACCACCGGGGTGGTGAGATACTTTCCCAACGGAAACGGTGGTGTAACCTTTTCCTCTAAAAAACGCAGGCAAACTGGGGTTTTTCGTCGCTGACTTTGCCCGTTTGAAAAGTGCTCCGTTGTCTCCCGGCCCATAAGTTCCGGTTAGCAGCGTGTAGCGGGAAGCTCCGCAGGTGGGAGCTTGAACGTAGTGCCGGGTGAAAATTCGGCCTTTCGCCGCAAGTCCATCGATGTGCGGAGACTTGATGTAATCAACTCCGTAGCAGCCTAATTCCGGCCGTAAGTCGTCAATGCAGATGAGTAGAATGTTAGGCTGCTTGTCGGCTGAGAATACGGTGGCAGCATACAGAGAAAGGGAGGTGAGAAGGCCGAGGATCTTAAAATTCATAAAATTTGAAATCGAAGTTATTCCAAAGGCGTAACGATTACCAATCCCGTCATAGTGTTTTCCCCGGTCGGCGCCTCGGGCTTTCCCATGAGCTCATCGGTAAACTCGAGT
>CALAHF010000033.1 GCA_937891465.1 uncultured Verrucomicrobiales bacterium
TTGTGGCTTGTGGCTTGTGGCTTGTGGCGCTGGAGTCTGAACGCAAAGAGCGAAGCCTCGAACAATGTTTACGACAAATTCTGGAACCAGCTGCTGCTCAATCTCATCGCCCGTTCCAGCGCCAAGCCCACCGATCAGATGAGTCTCACCGTTTCTTCTGCCAATGTGAAACGAGGCGAAAAAGTTCATTTCACACTGAACCCGAAGCCCGGAGCTCCCCTCTCTGAGACACCGCGCCTAATGCTTTCGGTCAACGAATCGGAAGCCACCACACTTCCGCTCAATCAGGAAACTCCCGATGCTCCGTGGAAAGCCTCGTTCGTTCCCGATCAGAACGGGCGTTTCCGCGGAACAGTTGACGCGGCCGGTGATTAGGTGGATTGCCGGTTTGTCGTTTACGAAGAAAAACGGGAGACTACCGAAACGACCTCGGATTTTGCCTATCTACGAATGCTCGCGAAAAACAGCGGTGGTGAATTGCTCGATGAATCCGCCCTTAAAGAAACCGTGAAGCGCCTTTCCGAAGCCGCCGCCATCGAAGCCAACGCCCCCCCTATTATCAAACGTAAAAGAGCCTGGGATCGGACGCTCATTTTTTACCTGTTGTTTGGAATTCTCGGAATGGAGTGTTTTCTGCGGCGTCGTTGGGGTATGGTCTAGCGCATGAACTCAGTTTTCCGCTTTGCCTCACTTCTTGCCCTTCTGTTGGTAAATATTTCGGCGGGCGCTGAGTCGAATGGCAAAAAGATAGTCGCCGGATCTGTATCGTATTATCACGGTAGCCCCGCCTCAGGGATCGAGATCGCTCCCAAGTGGAAATATTATGAGCAAAACGGCTACACGGTTCAAGTTCCCGAAAAAAACGGATTCGCCATTTCAGATTCCGAAGGCCTTTTCGAAATGGAAATGATGGCAGACTGGTGGGACGGGGTTCTCGCTTACGACGCTGATCGAAAATACGGCGGTATTGTTTACGTCCCCCGTGACAAAACGCCTCGAGACATCGCTCTCATCATGAATCCACTGGTCGGTGTCACTGGGCAGGTCGTTTCCATATCACCGGAATTCAAATTGAAGCGAGCCAATATCGCCATCTATTCTGCTCCGGATGACAAGGGGCACACCATGATTTTGTCGTCGGGTGACGTCGATGTTGGTCTGCTGTTGCCTCCGGGGCGCTGCAAGATTCAAGTCACGGCAGGAACAAAAATGGAGCGGGTTTCGAAAATCTTCACGGTCCCTGAAAACGAAGCTGAATTTGATCTCGGGCGCCTTGAAGTCCCGTTATTACCTTGGTCAGAGCTTTCCGGAAAACCAGCACCGCCGTTGGAATTCAGCGCGATCCGCGGATTACCGGAAAACACATCATGGGAAACCCTCAAAGGAAAATGGGTCTTGATCGATTTCTGGGCGACGTGGTGCGGACCGTGTCACAGCCAGATGGATCCCGTCATTTCGTTTTATAATCGAAACCAACACCTTCGCTCGAAATTCGAGGTCATTGGTATTCACGCCTCCGATGCGAAAGATTTCAAAACCGTCGACGACGCCATGCAAACTCGTTATGCAAAGATTCCGGGAGTTCGCCAAATCTCCTTTCCCATCGCGCTTGATGCCGAGCGAAAAATTGGGAAGGCTTATGGAATTCGACTGCTACCGACTTCAATCCTCGTTGATCCCGACGGCAATATTGCATCGACCGTTTCTGGGCCGGATGCATTTGACGAACTGAAAGCCAAACTCACGGCGATCGCCAAGCAGGAAAAATTGCACATCAATTGAATCAAATCTCAACGACCTTTCCGCCGTTGAGAATTGACTCGCGCCCCGCTTCGACAACCCGTTCGTTGTATCCCGAATTCGCCGGAGTCGCGTGCCATCCGGCATCATCTATCTCACGAAGCATCGTCTGACGTTCTGCCAAATCACCCGCTGAAGCAACCCGTTGCGCCGCTGCGACGAGCTGCTCGATCGCGCGAAATCCGTAGCCAACCGGACGCAAGCCTGGTCCATCGGGCCGTTCAATCATCTGAAAATAATCGGGGTTCACATAATGATGAGCCGTGTCACCGGGATCCGAACCTGCCTCAATTGTGCAGTAGCTCGCCCCGCGAATGTTATCGACGTGTTTGATGAAACCGCCCTCACCTGTTGCTTCATCTTTGGTGTAAAGCGTCATTCCCTGATCATTTCCGGCCACCGCCTGATTCGGATACGCAATTCCATTCTGAACATTCAGGACTGCTCCGTTTTCCCAGACCACCCGCGCGTCCGTGTAGAGGTAACCGATGTTTCCATTCGGGAATGCGTCTTCGATTCCGTGAACCGAGACTGAAACTGGTTTCAAGCCCGTGATAAACGCCACCAAATCGACATAATGGCACCCGATGTAAACAAAGAAGTCCGTCTGATCGGTCGTACACCAGTTCATGAAATTCGAGTTCCGATACCACCACTTTTCGTGCAAACGCGCCTGGCCCAACTTGAACTCTCCCATTTGCCCTGCCCGATATTTTTTCCGCGCCAGCCAGTTCCGATCATCATATCGCTTGTGATATTCGACCCCGACAAACAATCCTTTTTCAGCGGCGAGCTTCTCAATTTCAAGCGCTTGCGCATGTTTTAACACCAGCGGCTTCACACAAATCACATGGTGTCCTGCGTTCAAGGTTTCGATCAACACCTCGTAATGATTCTGATCCGGAATCGCAATGTAAACGATCGACTGCGGCGGCAGGTCAGCGAGCGCCTGCTTGTAAAGATCCGGCTGTGGATCATCCGAAGCATCCGGCCCCGGCAGCGGCGTGAACGTTTGTCCCGGGAAAGCTTCGCTCAAACCTACATCTGAAAGCAGCGGCACAACCGTCGATTTTTTCCGTGCACAAATTTGAATTTCACCGACCACTCCCAGCCGTTGAAGCTGATATAATGAAGGCAAAACCTGCAGTTGCGTGATCATTCCCCCGCCAATGAGGAGAACCGGTGTTGAATCGTTTTTTAAAGCCATAACAAGCGTCCCTGATACAGCGGGAAAACCGGCTCGCGGTCAAAATTATAATCGCGCCATTCCAATTACTTTTCGATCCAACAGGGTTGGTTCAACGATCCAACAGGGTCTGTTCGTGAAAAACCGAAAAGCCCTCGAGCGGTTTTGAT
>CALAHF010000034.1 GCA_937891465.1 uncultured Verrucomicrobiales bacterium
ACGGGTTCTCAGGGGAGTGGATCGATGCCATCTGTTTTCCTGTCTGGAGCGACGTCGTACCTGAAAGTTTCCGCTCAAGAGGGTTTGCTGCGGCATCCAACCCGCTTGGGGGAATGGTTGGTTCCGGACAAGATGAATTGTCGACTCCGGGGCCAACTGCCCTATCGCTGAAGCAGATCTCGGAGAGAGCGGACCTGCGACCTTCCGTTCTCATTGCAGACATCGAGGGAACCGAGGGGGTATGGTGCGAGACGCCTCCAGTGCTACCGGAGTCCATCAAGACGGTGATCATTGAGATCCACCCACAATTGGTGGGTGTTGCGTCTGCCGGAGCCACGATACAAGCCCTTATTGATGAGAGGTTTCGTGTTGCTGGAATTTCCGGCGAGGTTTTGGCTTTAACTCGCGGCTGACAAATCACTGGAATCGCCGATTGCCAGACTTCGGAATTGGTGTCATCGTCGAAACTTCATGACTGGTGAACCACAATGCATATGAAGTTAAAACAAGCGATCAATGGGCTCGCTGTTTACATTATGGGGAAATCCTGGATGGAGCGCCCCTTTCGATACGCTGCTTATCATCACAAGCGGGCTCTTCGACGGCGAGTCGATGCGAAATTGCGTAGCCTCGGCCTATTGGAAGACGTCATTCAGAATGGTCCCTTCAAAGGGCTGCGGTATCCACCCGAAGACGAACATTGGGTCTCCTGCCGATTTGAAAAAATCATTGGTTGTTACGAGATGGAACTTCATCCGTGGATTGAGCAGATTTCGACAAAACGGTATTCGTCTGTCATCAATGCGGGAGCAGCGGAGGGCACGTTCATTGTTGGGCTGGGTAGATTATTTCCTGAAGCGAAACTCTATGCTTTTGAGCCATCCACGGAGCGGTCTCCTACCGTTGAGGCCCTGGCCCACTTAAACGGAGTCGCTGATCGGCTTGTCATGGGGAAGTGGTGCGATCCGGAAGCGCTTCGGTCTATTGATCCAGGTGAGAATCCCCTCGTCTTCTGTGATGTCGATGGCTATGAGGAGGTGCTTATGTGCAAGAAGGCGGTCCCCTGGCTCGAACGCGCCGATATTCTTCTTGAGGTCCACGAGTTTCGAGCCAAGGCGTTGAGCGAGGGGGAGCGGCAGGATTTCGAACGCCGCCATTCCTTTCTCAGGAGGGACATGGGTAAAGTTATCCGATCCCGCTTTGAGGATACGCATCAGATCGAAGAGTGCACCGTCAGTGGTGTCCCTTATGAAAAGTTCCCGTTTCTGGAGAATCTTTCCATGCCCGAGATTTCCGCAATGACCGAGTCAGACCGGGCCTGCATTCATCCTTGGTTTTTCATGGAAGCGAAGTGTCCTAACTGAAGAAAATGCTTATGTCCCGGTTTTTAAGAAAAATAGCGAGAAAGGTATCATCGGTGCTCACCCACTACCCTCGATTGCATTCCGGTCTGAAGCAGGGCTTTCTACGGTTGCCTGAAAAAATTCGGGGTCGGCAAATGATTTATGACTGTCTGAAGGAATTTGGTCGCGATCATCATCAGGATGTTACCTTTTGTGTTGTTGGTGCCAACAACGGGATGACCAATGACCATCTATTCTTTTGCCAAGCGACACCGATGAAAAGGGGTTCTTGTTGAGCCGGTTGCGACCCGTATGATAGTCCCCTCATCTTCAGACTCGACATCCTCCAGTTGATCGATATTTTCATTCCAATCTCATTTTTATGGATTCAAAACCACTCAAGCTCGTATCTTCCTACCTCGAGCATCTAGTCTCGCTGCTTTCAGAGATCGACGCGGGGCAATGCGTCTCAGTCGGTGAGCAGCTGCGCAGCATCTGTCAAAAAGGAGGCACGGTTTATGTCTGCGGCAACGGAGGGAGTGCTTCCACCGCCTCTCATCTCGCCTGCGATATTTCCAAAAACGTGACAACGACAGATTCCCACCGGCTCCGTGTCGTCAGCCTCACCGATAACGTGGCGCACTTTTCGGCAATCGCGAATGACCTCGATTATTCCGAAGTCTTTTCTGAGCAGATGCGGAACATTCTCACCCCGCGAGATGCCGTGATCGCGATCTCTGCGAGCGGAAATTCACCGAACGTGGTGAAGGCTGCTGAGTTCGCGCTGAATCTTGGTTGTCCAGTCATTGCTTTCACGGGATTTACGGGCGGTCGATTGCGCGAATTAGCGACAACGGGATTGCATGTCGGAAGCGAGGAATATGGTCCTGTTGAGGACTTGCATCTCGTTTTCAACCACCTCCTCGTGGTCATACTCCGCGAACTGGTAGGTGGAGAAGCGGAGGCTGGAGATTCCATCGAAGCTTCTTGAAGATCCAGGCCGGAAGTATGAAGGCAGTTTTCCTGCGATGTCGGAGCCTGTTGGCTGATCGCGTCCGCTACTCGAGCGGAGTGCAGAGCCTATTGGGATGGAGGCGTTATCTTGCGGGATGTTTTCGTCGGCGGGGGCCGAAGTCTTTGGCCTTGCTGGCCGACGCCCATCGCATCTGGCTGCCGGTCGGGCTCGAAGGTCGAACGATACCGGTTTTGAAGCAGGCGCATGAAAATCCGGGTAATTCGTGGTTCGAGCATCAGATTGGATGGTCGAGATACCGGAGCCAATCCGAGGACGGAAAGCCAGCTATCAGCCATGGGCTCGTGATTAAGCCTAAGGTTTCGGCAAAGGAAAAGGGCGTGCTTGTGATCTGGGTGGAATACAACCTTGTCTCCCTGATGCGTTCTCCACGGCTTGAATCTATCTTGCGTGATTATCGTATCGTCTTTTCAACCTCGTGGTCGCCGCCCGATCTCACCATCGTCTGGGCGCTCTCGAAATTTCCGGACGCCGAACTCTATATTATTGGATCGAACCGAAAGGATCCAGAGTGGTTTCAGCAGATTCCGGCAAACCTCAAGGTGCTGCCCTTTTACGCCTCGCACTGGATCAGCGGGGATGACTATGATCTGCCGGAGTTTTCGGGAATTCCAAAGCGCTATGATTTCAGCATGATTGCGAACTGGGCTCCCTTCAAGCGACACTGGTTACTTTTTCGCGCTTTACGCCAACTCCCCGCAGAAATACGCGTCGCTCTCGTCGGTCAGCCGGAAGGGCGGCACACTGTGGACACAGCCCGATGTCTCGCGGAAGCATACGGAGTGGCGGACCGTATCGAATGGTTCAATCGACTTGATCCGTCCGAGGTGAGGCGCGTGCAGGCGACCAGCCATTGCGGACTCATCCTTTCACGTCGCGAAGGGTCCTGCCTTGCGGTTGTCGAGAGTTTTCTCGCCGATGTTCCGGTCGGCATGGTAAAAGATGCCCATGTCGGCTCTCTGGATTTTATCAACGACGCGACGGGGGCGGTGCTGGATGAACGTACGATGGCGCGTGACCTCGCCGCCTTGCTGGCTCGCGCCAGGGCCAACGCGTTTGCTCCCCGGGTCTGGGCATTGGTGAATACCGAAGCCAGCCGCTCGTCGAAGCTTCTGGAGGATTACCTGCGAGCGCAAGCCACAGCCGCCGGAGAACCCTGGACACGGGGCATTGAGCCATTCTGCTTGCGACGCGCGCGGCCAGACTATCTTGAATCCCGCTCATGGGAGGCAGGTCGAAAGTGGCATCGCGAGTTCGAAGAGTCGAACGAAGTGCGTTTCTTATGGCCGACTTAAAAGGAAATTTCTCACCTTCTACTATTTGATGATTTCATCCCGATTTCCGTCTTTCGCCAGAGGTCTGATACGACGACTTGTAGGCTCCCACAAGCTTCATGTGGCATCGCGGGCTGTCGCCCGAACATTCCTCCCTTGCCGTAAAGCTCGCTTTGTGTTTGTGTTTGGCTGCCAGCGGTCGGGAACGACGCTCTTGAAAAATCTGATCGGCCTCGACTCCTTTGTCAATGACGCGGGTGAATATGGCGCGCAATGGTTCAAGCAGGCACCTTATGGGACTCCTGACTTCCTTCGCGCCCGTTCGTTTCCTGAGCTCGAAGAGTCACTTCGTGCTGAACGGAGTCGTGTCGTCTTAGTGAAGCCGCTTCATGATACGCAACGAGTCCCCGAGTTCCTCGCCTCCTTTCCCGGGGCCCCGGCGATCTTTGCTTTCAGGGAGTTTGAGGGAGTAGTTCGCTCACACCTATCCTATTACTTAACCGGGCGTGGTGAACGTTTCGGAACGTTAGGGCACGATCCGGAAACTTATGTGCGCGGTATCCTCAATGGGGAACCGCCTACCTGGAAGAATGAGAATCATTCGATTGAGCACCGGGAGCAGTTGGAGCGGCTCTGGCCTTTGGCAACGAGCGCCGCGGATCGATATGCGATCTATTGGATTTCCCGCAATCGCCTCTATTTCGATCTATCGTTAGAGGAAACCGTCGCGATGGTCAATTACGATCAGATTCTTGCCAATCCCCACAAATCGTTGAACCAACTTTCCTGTCACATCCGTCATCGCATTCCACGGCGCAACGCATTCATCGTAAGTACGCCGGAAACGGGTAGGGACCTCAAACCACTCGATATCCATCCTGAGATCAGACGCAATTGCGAGGAGCTTAACAGGAAGCTGTCGGAGTCTGCGATTTTCTGGCAGCAACGCCTCGAGGGGCTAGAATTGAAAGTAGATGAAGGGACTGAACTCAGTGGGATAGAAAGCGATTACGAGCCAAATCATGGTGAAAAGAATCGCCGGAGTTAGTATTGAATTTGGCTTGAGTTCGAACCACGCTTCTTTCCCGAGTGCGAGGAGAACATGGTAGAGGCTGATAGAGAGAATGACCCCGATTGAGAAGGGATGATACCAAGCGACACCACTGCCGAGGGTCGCCATTTTTCCGAGAATACTGAGGGCGGTGGAGAAGTCGGGCGAGCGGAAGAATACCCACCCAATGAGAACGATGAGCATGGTGATGGCCC
>CALAHF010000035.1 GCA_937891465.1 uncultured Verrucomicrobiales bacterium
TTTATGCAATAGAACGTTGAACTTACCGATGAACCAACCCTGTTGCTTCGAAACGCCTTCATGAACGGATAGGGTAAGTTCAATGAACGCACCCTATTGATTCATCAAACTTACCCTGTTCGTTCGTGGAATGGTGATCTACGGCACTACGAACACTTCAGAGATCAACGATTTCGGAGGATCTGGACTGAGCCACTCTCGTAACTTATCCTTCATCGTTTTCGGGCTGGAGACAGTCACGACAACTGGGTGTTTCCCGAACATTTTTGAATCCAGTTTTCGCCGCAAATTTGAAAACCAATCGGATGACGGAGGTGGCTGCCACATTGCAATGAATGCATCGCCAGACTTTCGGATCCCCTCAATGTCTTCGATGATGAAGCTTTGATTGGGCAAAACCTCTTTTTCGTCATAGCGGATAACACTATTGATCATAAACATACGAGCAGGCTGAAGTTTCGGAACTTTTTGAGTTACCGGGATGTAGGCGATGCTCTGGATTCCGTCTCCGATCAAAGCCAGTTTTATCGGTTCGTCCGAGTGATTAGTGAATTTAAATTTCACCTTCATATTTTCTCCGGGGACCTGAGTTACAGAAACGACTTCGAAATCGTAAGGAGAACCACTGGCTAACCAGCTGGCAATTCCGAAGACCAGGCAAATCAATGACGCCACGATGACCGCTTTTCGTTTGGAGAATCGGACGGATTTCATTTCAAGATTACTTTATTGTCTGCGCCACACCATCGTGAAGCAGTCAGGCAAACAAATCCTATTCGAAAGTCGCGCTTCTGAAACGAAGAAAATTCGTGTCTGTCAGCAAGTCGATCATCGAAGCAAAACTGTTACGACGACGCATCTTCGAAAATAGTATTGCAATAATGATGTAGAAACTGAACCCAAAAACAAAACTTCCGGCTGAAGAAGTGCCTGGGGCAAACCCTGATGGATTGATGATTACTAAAATCCACATCGGCAATGACGGCAGCAGTAAAATCAAGAAGCCTCGCAACGCAGCCTTTGCAAAACCGGGCGGGTTTCCCTCCTTGTCAACCACTCCCAATCGACATAGTCCTTTCCCCAATCTGAACCCTGTACGCCCTTCCAAAAGCCCGAAGTACAGCGTCCAGCAAAAGAGCGAGACCACAAAACTAGCCAGCATATAGCGCGGCTCCACTTGCTGCATAACAATTAAGCCACCATGGATGGCTATTTGGATCACCACCGCGATACAGGTATACATTACTTAGTCCGCAGTTCCCGCCAAAAATCGCAACCCTGAATTAGCTGGAGATGGCAAATCAGATTTAAAGGCTGCGAGCGCTTTTCGAAGCTCTAAATAAGAACCAAATCGCCCGAACGGGATTTTTCGCAGACAACGCAATACGATCGCTGCGAGCCCTTCCGGAATGTCAGGCCGCTTCTTTTTCGGTGAGGGCGACTTGCTTTCCAAAACGTTTGCAAACAACTGCGCGACAGATTTTCCGCCAAACGCTGCCTTTCCTGTCAGCAAATAAAACAAGGTCGCTCCGACGGCATAGATGTCTGACTGAACATTCAACTCGTCACCTCTCAATTGTTCCGGAGACGAAAACGCAGGTGTCCCAAAAATCGTTCCATCCATTGTCAGGAGATTTTTATCCCGAGCTTCCGCAGAAATCGACAGTCCGAAGTCGCCAATTTTAACAGTGCCGTCCACGTCCTGAAAACAATTCCCCGGTTTCACATCTCGATGGAGAATTCCAATTTCTTCAGCTGCTTCGAGACCTTCGACCACTTGCGAAATCATATCGACCGCTTCACCAATCGGCAATGCCCCGCGCGCTTTCACAATTTCTTCGAGGGTGCCGCCACCGACAAGTTCCATGGAAATCGCCGGCATCTCGCCGATTTCTTCCGTGCCGAAAACGTAGACGCTGTTCGGGTGATTGATCGACGCGGCAAGGCGTCCTTCACGAAGGAATCGCGCCCTCGCCTCGGGAGAATCCAGTTGGTGATTCAACAATTTGAGAGCAATCACACGCCCTGTTTCCAGTTGTTCAGCTTCGAAAACCGCGCCCATTCCACCGCGACCCAGCTCGCGACCGATCCGGTATCCACCAAAAACCTCCCCCAGCTCAGGGAGTCGACCCGACGGTTTCAAATGATCCGGCATTGGCATGGTTTCGAGTGCCCCAAGCATGAGGCATTCAGGACACAGACCGTATGGAGCATCCGCGGGGAGCGGTTGTTCGCATTGAGGACACGAGCGATTTGGGTGAGTAGAGTTCATCTACTCCCTTCCTGAAGAAAAATTTTCAAAGCGTTACAAAGTTTCGAACATTATTCAGATCGACCACTTAAAATCGAGATCAGATATCAAATTTCATCCTCGACCTCAGATGGCTCCGCCACTGTTTGGGCAATTTCTTCACGCAATAATTCAGGGTATCTCTTTTTTAAGCGATGAGCCGTGACGCGGGCATTCCCTTCAGACATCCCCAACTCCAAACCAATCTCGGCAAATGGCGCTTTGGTTCCTGCCATCAAATGATCCTTGAGCGCTTCAAAAACTTCGAGTTTTCCAGACTCCGACATCTCTTCACGAAGTCGCTTCAGCACGAGATCCAACAATGTCATGGCCCAGCGACGTTCAAAAAGCCGCTCCGCCGTCATCGGATCGGCCGACTCAAGAAGATATCGAGCCTCGGCGTTCTTCTCATCGAGGGAAATTGAAATCTGTCCCCCACCCCTTTTCTGAGCCTGCGATCGATCCCATTCATTCGCCAGAAAATGCTTCAGCGAACTCAATAAAAACGAACGAAAACGCCCTCGTTCGCGAATCACATCTCCAATATAATTTTTCTCCAACAGCTTTTCAAAAAACGCCTGAGTCAAATCCTGAGCATCATGGGAACTGTGCCCAAGGCGCCTCACAAAAGCATAAAGCGGATACCAATAGGTCTCACAAAGAATCGCCAAAGCACGTCCGACAGCCGGAGCTGAATCATTTCCCTGAGCAGCAATCACCATGCTTCAGTGGGTTGTCATAAACCCCTGCTGTTTTGGATATCCACGTGAAGACATTTAATTAGTCTATCACGGTTTTTCAAAACAGCGATTTACGACAACACGTCGTGAAGAACATGGCCATGCACATCCGTCAATCGGACATCGCGACCCGCATACCGATACGTGAAGTCCTCGTGATTAATTCCTAACTGATGCAAAACCGTGGCCCACAAATCAAAAAACGTCGTTGGTTTATCAACGACTTTATAGCCGTAGTCATCAGTCGCGCCATAAACGGAACCGCCCTTGATACCGCCGCCCGCCATCCAAACCGAGAAGCCGAACGGATTATGATCGCGCCCGTCACTGCCTTGTGAAAACGGAGTTCGGCCAAACTCGCCGGTAAAAACAATCAGCGTTTCGTCTAGCAATCCACGTGCTTTCAGATCCGTGATGAGTGCCGCGATTGGCTGATCAACCTGCGTCGCCATTGCCCGATGGCCCTTTTCAACCGCGCTGTGCTGATCCCACGGATTCGCCGCCCCACCTGCGCCGATCCCTTCAGTCAAACAAGACAACTCAACAAAACGAACGCCTCGCTCGACTAGTCGCCGAGCCAGCAGCGCCTGTTTTGCGTAGGCCGCTAATTTCTGATTTTCGGAATCCAATCCGTAGAGTTTCTTCGTCGCTTCACTTTCTCCGGAAATATCGCAAACCTCTGGAACCGCGGCCTGCATGTTGAAGGCCGTTTCGTAATTTTTGATCGCGGCATCGACTTTGTCATTCCCTCCGAGCGACTCAGAAAATTGTTTGTCGATCTGATTCACAAAATCCAAACGTTTGCGTTGCAGTGCCTTTGCCTGACTCGGTTTGATATTTGAAACGGGGTCAGGTGAATCCGCCTTCAAAACTGAAGCTTGATGCTGAGCCGGCAAAAACCCATTCGAAAACAGCCCCACACCGCCATGCGGCGTCACTGCCCCACCGCTTTGCAGCACACAATACGTCGGCAAGTTGTCATTCGCTGAACCCAATCCGTGGCTGATCCATGCACCCGCGCTCGGATGGCCGAGAAACGGAAAGCCGGTGTGCGCGAGAAAGTTTCCCTGAGCATGTTCGTTCACCGAGCTCGTCATCGATCGAATCACCGCCAGCTCGTCAGCATGTTCAGCCGTCTTCGCAAAAATATCGCTGACCTCCATTCCGCTCCCTCCATATTTTTTAAACGAAAACGGCGACCCGAGAATTTGTCCGTTGTTGTTGAACTGCGTCCGCTCAACTTTCATCGGCATCGGCTTGCCGTGTTCCGCATTGAGCCGTGGCTTGGGATCAAACGAATCGACCTGCGAAACGCCACCAGACATGTAGCAAAGAATCACATTCTTCGCTTTCGCAGGCGGCTTTCCTCCCGCAGCAAGAAGATCGCGGTGCATCATTCCCGTCAAAGCCATCGCACCAAATCCGGCGGAGGTTTGTTGGAGAAAATGGCGTCTTGTAAAATTTGAGTTCATTATAAAATTCGTTTTTCGTACAGACAGGGTTGGTTCATCGAACAGACCCTATTGATTCGATTTTCGGGTTTTTAGTAAACGTAGATAAATTCTTTCAGGTTAAAAATCGAGTGCGCCAGATTCGTCCAGACATCGCTTTCGGTGAGACCTTTCCCGAGTGCTTTCCGGTTATCCTGAATCTGCGCAATTTCGGTTTCTAAATCGGATAGCTCTTTTTTCTGAACGGCAGTCAGTGAATCGCGAACTTCCTTGTCGGTTACGAAATCCCGTTTTCCTGTGGCGAGTGCCGAAATCTCAGAATCGTTCAATGCCCGATCGTAAAGCCGTGCTTCGAAGATCTCCCCCCGAAGCGCCCGCCCACTACTTACGTCTGTGCCGTGTCTGAGGCCAAACAAAACCTGCGATGAGTCCTTTTTGTAGTCCTGAACGTTCTTTGCAACATACGGTTTCCCATAGGCCTTTCCGTTTCGATACCCGCGAATCGTGCCGTCTGCTTCGTAGGCGATTACGAGATGAACCGGTTCGTTTGAGGCTTCATTTTCATCCGTTCCGTTGAAGTCATCAGTTCGTGAAAAACTGTTGCTACCAGACATCCATCGCTTAGAAAGGCGCTCGGAATACACGATGCTGTCGAACGTTCCACCACCCATATCCTGGATTGTCATCGCGCCACCCGCTTTCTGATTCAGGTCATCAAGCTGAACACGAACTTCGAGCGTTTTTGCATTCAGGTTTGAAGTGAGCGGCTTCGTTTTTCCAAACCCACCTCCGTCAACGATCAGAGCTCCTCCTTCAATTTTGGCGTTACCGACAAACTCAACATCAGCGCCGCCTTTCTGATCTTCCGGTCCTTTCGAAAAATCCCAGTGACTTATCGCCCCGAGATCAATCGAACCTGTCTGTTTTTTCGTTGCATCTTCCTTTGCTAAAGCGGCCTGCAATTTTTCACGAACCGGATTCAGGATCGCATTCCGTTTCTTCTGCAATTCGGTGGCGTGCGCGTCGAGTTTTTTCTGCTCAGTTGTGATTTCATCCGTTTTGCTCCGGAGTTGTTCGACAAATCCGGACGCGGCGTTCAGCTCGGCCTCCGATGGCTTTCGACCGAGAACCGTCAGCCACATTTTTTTGATCCGTTCGCCATCTGTCGCTCCCTTACTGGCATCGGCAAAACTTTGCGCTGCCTGAACCACAAAACTGCTGTTCAGCATCGTGAGCGACTGCGCGGGTACGTTGGTTTCGGAGCGACGCCCAGTCGCAGAAAATGGAACCGGCGCGTCGTAGACGCTCAAAAATGGATCGAGGTTGTTTCGAATCACTTCGACATAAATGGAACGGCGAGGTGCGCCGCCCTTCACGGACTCGTCGTACATTTTTGAATCGAGTTTATTCGAGGCGACCAACAAGGCATCTCGAACGGCCTCAGCTTCGAGCCGTTTTACAGAAAAATGCGAGAGCAATTGGTTATTCGGATCTTTCGTGACGGCATCAGCGTGTGGAGTGCTCCCGCGCTGAAAGGCATCAATCGAAACCAAGTATTTCACCATCTTTTTAACCGACCAATCAAACTCATCTGAAAATTTCGCCGCGAGAAAATCGAGCAATTCCGGATGACTCGGCTTCTCTCCCATTCTCCCAAAGTTGTCCGCCGTCGGCACGATGCCCTGACCAAAAACATGATGCCAAATTCGGTTCACAATGACTCTTCGCGTGAACGGATTGTCATCGCGCAGCAAATCTGCCGCCAGCTCAAGCCGCCCGCTTTGCTTGGATTGATACGGTGTCGCATCGATCGCATCAAGAAAACGGCGCGGCACGTCTTCGAGCGGCTTTTTATGATCCCCCCGATCATAGAGCGGCTGATTCGTCGCCGTCCATTCATCGAGTCCGTGAACGCGGGTTGGTGATTTGATTTCCACTTCGAGTTTGCGGAAATTTTCGATCAGTGGAGCAGCCATCGGCAACTCAGACAAATCATTTGAAAGCAATTCTCTTTCGAGTGCCCATTCGATAAACAACGCGTCACTATCACTCGCCTCATTCGCAACCCATCGCCCCAAAACACTCTCAGCAGTCTTCCTGTAATACCCCGCAACATCTTTCAGCATTGTATCCTCTTTGTCTTCTGCGATCGCAAAAAACGGATCGAGGTATTCGAGCGATTCTCCTCCCAGCGGCAGTTTCTCCCCTTTCTTTATCAACAGTGCTTTTCGGATTCCAAACCATGAACGCTCATCCGGCTTTGTTAAAAGCGGGGCATCGCGAGCAGTCGTAAGCTCAATATGAATTTCGTCACCATCCCAAAATTCAAGATCAAACGTGTGCCATTTCCATGGCTGATCTTTACTGCCGCCAGCCTTTTTCCCTTTTGCACCACCAAAGGTAATGACTTTGAAAACAGTTCCGCTACGAGGATAGTTTTGCACCACATAACGCAACATCGCATTCCCACCACCCCGAGCGAGAATGTGTAATTCGTATTTCCCATCCAATGAAAACTCGGGTGATGTGAATCGCGCCGCATGTTTGTCCGATTGTAAATTTGAATAGACGCCGCCTGGAAGAGAAAGTGAAATTGCTTCTGATCCTTTTGTCCCAATCACGAAATCACCCGCAGAAGCCGGTTTCTCATCCAGGCCATTTCCGTAGCGATACCATGAATGATATTCGCCAGCTTCCGCCAGGTTCCATCGTTTCGCAGTTTGCGCAGCATCTATCGTCTTTCTTCTCTCAACATCTTTCACCCATTGATCACGCAAATCCGAAAACGCTTCGTTGGTCTTGCTTTCAGACTCCGAAAGAAACCATTTAGCAATAAAGTCGGGATGATTGCTCGCTTTTCCTTTCCAATCTTTCGGCAACTCAGCAAATTTTTTCTGAATACCATCGACCGCTGCCAACCAATCTTCCGCCAACGCTTTTCTAATTTTTGGCTTCAGCGCGGCGAGTTCCGCTTTGTTTTTCTCAAGTGTTTCAGGTAAATCGATCAGCTTCCGCCCCGGACGGGTTGAGCCCAAAATCCCAAACATGGCGTAATAATCGGCCTGCGATATGGCATCGAATTTGTGATCATGACAACGAGCGCACGATACCGTCAGCCCCTGAAATGCTTTCGTGAAAACGTTGATCTGATCATCTGTGAAACGCACTTTCTCATCGAGCGCATCCGTCGGGGCGAAGCCGTGGAACACCATCCGCCAGTGAGCCGTCGCGATCATCGATTCATTAATGCCAAGATCCGTATTCAACCGTGGTTTTTCGAGGAGGTCACCTGCGACATGCTCGCGAAGCAACTGATCATATTTCACATCCTCGTTTAGCGCGCGGATCAAATAGTCGCGATACATAAACGCGTTGTCGATTTTTGGATCACCTTCCGAACCGTGCGATTCCGCGTAACGAATCCAATCCATCCAATGCCGCGCCCAACGCTCGCCGAAGTGCGAGCTGGCCAGAAGTCGATCGACTGTTTGTTCGTGCGATTCCTTTTCTGCTTGATCCAAATCTTCCGGAGTCGGAGGCAAACCCGTCAGCGTGAAATAAAGTCGGCGAGTCACCGTTTGCTTATTTGCTGGCTCAGTCAGTTTCAATCCCTTTTTTTCTAAAGCTGCCCTCAAAAACGCATCCACATCGCTGGGTGATTCGGGTTTCACAATTGGCTGAAAACTCCACCAGTTCTTCCGCGTTTCGAGAATTGACCCCCAATTGGTATCGGCAGCGAGTTCGTCATCCGTCGGCGGCTTGTCGCGCGGGTCCGGTGCACCCATCGTAATCCATTTCTCGAAATTTGCCACAATCGGCGGATCGAGTTTGACCCCAGCCTTCGGCATTTCGAGATCGTATTCGTGCCGCAACGCCTCCATCAAAATCGATTCATCTGGCTTGCCCGGAACAATCGCCGGCCCGATGTCTCCGCCCTTCAAAAGTCCTTCGCGATAATCCAGAGCAAGACCTGACTTTGCCTTGTCTCGTGAGTTGTGACATTCATAGCATTCCTGTGCCAAAACCGGGCGGATCTTCGTTTCAAAAAATTCAATCTGATCCGGCGTGATTTCTGCGGACGAGATATTACGAACCAATAGGGTCAGCACGATGAACAGACACTGTTGGATCGTTGAATGGTAATTTTTCATCACATTAATATCGTAACTGGTCTTAAAGCTTTTGAGCAAATCAGTTCGGGACAAAAACTAATACGTTTTTCACATCAACGACGACGGATTTGTGGGAGGGAAAAACAAAGAACTCCACCCAGTTCTGGAATTCCCCCACATTCGGTGTTGAGTTTACCCCATGCCAGAATCCCCCGAAATAGCCATCAAGCTTCTTGCCGCCGTCGACAAGTTGAATGCAGCGCTGAGCGGACTGAAATTTGCGGAACCAACGGCTTACGTATACAATCCTTTGGAATACGCTGCGGCTTCGCATGAAATTTTCGTGAAACGATTCGGCAATTCGACGAAGCGCGTTCTCATGCTGGGAATGAACCCAGGCCCGTGGGGCATGGCGCAGACGGGAGTGCCGTTTGGTGAAATCAATGCGGTAAATAACTGGATGGGAATTTCGGCTCCGGTCAGCAAACCGAATCCCGAGCACCCAAAGCGACCAATTGCCGGATTTGATTGCGAAAAATCCGAAGTGAGCGGCCGCCGACTGTGGGGCCTTTTTTCAGAAAAATATGAATCCGCGGATGCATTTTTCGAATCGAACTATGTCGTCAATTATTGCCCGTTGGTTTGGATGGAAGCCTCGGGAAAAAACCGGACGCCGGACAAATTACCTGCTGCAGAAATGGCTCCAGTCACGGCTGCCTGTGACGAATATGTGGCCACATATCTGCGATTGTTAGAGCCCGAATTCGCAATCGGTGTCGGAGCGTTTGCGGAAGCTTGTCTAAAGCGCGTTAGCGAAGCAAACGATCTCGATCCGAAACTTGGCCGAATTCTCCACCCCAGTCCCGCTAGCCCCGCAGCAAACCGCGGTTGGGCGGAGAAGGCGACGGAACAACTGGTCGAACTGGGCATTTGGGACGACTAGCCCGCTTACTTCGGCTTCACAACCAATTCGGAAGAATCAATATCCTGAGTGAAATCTCCCATGAACATTTCACCGGCTGACATAACAAGGTCTCTGAAAGTTGGTTGATCCGGAACTTCACCAGTCAACTTCACCACTCCGTCTTTGTATTCGAAAGTACCCTCGGGCACCTGTTCAAAAAACGGAACGATATAGCCATTTCCAAATCGATTTCCCCAGCCCACGGCAATTCTGCGATAATCGACTTCCAGCTCATCGGTAATTTCATGATCCGGGAACCCCTTCCCCAAATATTCGAGAAGTTTCTTTTTCTGAAGATTGCTTTTAATCGATCCTACAATCGCGATTGCATTTCCCTCGAATTTAATTGAGATGAAAGGCTCGGCATTTTCCAGCGGTGCAGGAGCAACCTCTTTCGGTTCCGGAGCAGCCGCAGGCTCAGAAACCGGCGCCGCTGGCGCCGCTTTTTGAGGTTCCGCTTTTGGCTCTGGAGTTGCCGCCGAGATGTCGGGCTTTTCACAGCCCACGAAAAAAACCGTAAGCAGAGAGACACTGAGAAAGAAGAATTTCATGGCGGTATTTTGTCGCTTCACATCAGATTGTAAAGCCTAGCCAACAGCAACTTCACCACCGCCGTTTCGAGCTGAATCAAGGCACGTATTCAAAACCTTCTGCGTTTTCAAAGCGATATCCGGCCAGTAGTTGTCTGTTTTCCCCGACAAAACCAAGTCCCCGAAAGCTCGGAATAATTTTGATTCCTGGGCTGTCGGGTGATTGTTCGCATACTCATTCACTGACACTCGACGGTCGTGTCGCTCCATCCGAAAATCCGTCACATTGTTATTTGAGATCATATTCGAAACGGTAAATCCAGCTTCCGCACCAAAATACGGAACCACAAAGTCGTCGAGGTAGAGATTCCCTTTTGTCCCGCTCACATGCGCCCATTGCTGGAGTTCCGTGTCGAAACTGCAATAAAAACTCGCGGTCGGTCCGCTTTCAAAAATCAGCTCTCCGGAAAATTGAATGGGCACTGAATCCGGACTGTCTGGACGACCGGCTGTTGTGATCAGTCGGCCGGTGACCGCTTTTGGCATTTCAAAATTCATGACCCACAGGGCAAAACGAATATTGTACCAGCCCAAATCGCCGAGTGATCCCAGCGGTTCGAGGTCGCTGTGCATTCGAATATTTTCGCTGAGAAATTCTTCCCCTGCCCCAAAACTGAACTGAGTCGAAATACGGCGGAGGTCTCCGATGCTAGATCCATCATCGATCACCTCACGCAGCGCCGGCATCCGATCGCTATGCATGAACATGACGCCGTCCATGAACTGAACGTTATTCTCACGGCAAACCGCGATGATTTCCTCAACATCAGCAGTGGTCGCGCCACACGGTTTTTCAGAAATGACATGCTTGCCAGCCTTCGCTGCTTTGATGACCCATTCTTTACGAATCCCCGTCGGAAGCGGAATATAAACCGCATCGATATCATCAGCCGCGATCATTTCATCGTAGCCGCCGATTGCTCGCGGAGCCGGATCATGCGCTACCTGAGCCTGATTTTCATCAATGTATTCCTGAGCACGCTCCGCAGATCGACTCGCCACCGCGACCAGCTGGCCGTTGCCGCTGTTCTTAATCGAATGCCAATTTTTTCGGGCAATTCCTGCGGTTCCTAGAATTCCCCACCGGCACTTTTTTTGTTCACTGCTCATGCGATGGAATTAAGCGAACCCCGCAGCGAAGAGCAAGCATTCACTTTGTTTTCGTTAACGTTTTAACGATTTCCTTGCCATCTTCACCTTTTCGAAAAATCGTGCAGGAATCCTCTTTTACCTCCCGAAGCGTCCATTTTTCAGGAACCCCCGGAAACACAAACGCCTCCCCTTTTTTCACATAGAATTTCTCTGCACGTGGAATGGTCGATTCGAATTCGGCAAAATAGATGGCGGAGACGGTGGATCCATTTCTATCCAACAGAGTTGATTCATCCAACCAACCCTGTTGGATCGTAAAGTCTGCGGTTTTACGAAAAACTGACAACATTCCTCATTACAATCCGGAGGCTTGAAGTAATCGTTGTCAGTTTGATAGACTGGCGAGACTGATTTTTTATGAGATATCTGATTTCAATATTCTTTGCGTGCTGTGTGGGGTTTTCATCCGTGGCCGAAGAGCCAAACCAAAAAGCAGGGAAATACCATTCCATGCTCGAGAAACGGCCCAGTAGTGGCTACCTTTTTGACCGCTTCTACAACGCCTGGCTGGATACCGGATCGATCGAAGGCCTTGGTGATTTCTTGAAAAAGGAGACGAAATCTGACGACGCTGCGTTGGGAGACAGACTTCTGTTGGCCTGGTTTTTCGCAAAACAGGGAGAAGACGCGGGAGCGCTGGAAGTTTTTAAACAGGCTTTGAAAGAGGCTCCGGAGAACGCAGAAGCATGGTTTGAAAAAGCAAAGATCGAAGCCGTTGCCGAACTCAAAACGGTCAACGTGACAGTTCTCGACAAGCCAACCAAAAAAACCTTCGAGCAACTCGCCAAGAGTTTGAACTACACGCCGCCAAAAACAAAGCCATAGCCTGAATTCAATTCGCAGAATTTCACGCCTCTCCCCAACCGCCACCTCCCGGCGTCTCGATTCGCAAGACGTCTCCCGGTTCGGCCAAAAACGCTGCGACACTCTCCAATTCTTCAGGCTCGGAATCCTCTCGCGTTAACACTTGTTTTCCACGTTCACCCGGATCTCCGCCGTTCATTCCAAACGGCGCTTCGACACGATGCTGTGTGAGCAGGGAAACCGAGAGTGGCTCCAGAAATTCCACTTCACGAATCAGACCATCACCGCCAGGAAATTTCCCATTTCCGCCCGATCCCTCACAAATCGAAAACTCAAGCAATCGCACCGGATACCGATGCTCCAATATTTCAGGATCCGTTATCGCCGTGTTCGTCATGTGGGTGTGCAATCCGGATGCGCCCGCAAAATCAGGTCCCGCTCCAGCACCGCCGCCAATGGTTTCGTAGTAGCCAAAACGTTCGTTCCCGAAAATAAAGTTGTTCATCGTCCCTTGAGAACTCGCCTGAAAACCCAACGCTCGAATCAGTGCGTCGACCGTTCGTTGACTGGTTTCCACATTACCCCCGACAACCGCAGGACACTCCTCAGCAACATCTGAAAACGCGGGATTTAAAAAACAGTTATCAGGAATTGAAATTGTAACATCCCGAAGCAGCCCCTCATTCAAGGGCAATTCAGTTCCCGTCCACAAGCGCAACACATACAAAACAGCGCTTCGAATAATCGCAGGAGTCGCATTGAAATTTCCGGGATGAACTCCCGACGTTCCATCGAAACTCACCGACAACCCCGATTCTGAACTTTCGATTTTCACCGCAATTTCCCAGCCATCATCCAATTTCTCAATGGCAGTTCCCGAAGTGAAATCTGACTTCGCGAGATGACGGTTCAGAGCAGTCTGAGATTGCACCGCCAAATTTTCGAGATGAGCCCGAACGACTTCACCACCAAATTCAGAAATCCAGCCGCTTAAAATTCCCTCTCCCCTCCGATTCGCTGCCACCTGTGCATTTAAGTCCGCGAGGTTGTCCGCCACATTTCGGGACGGAAACGGGCCACTGCCAAGCAAATCAGAAATCTGATCAATCCGGCTTTCCCCACGCTCAAACAAATATTGAGGCTCGATCACAACCCCCTCTTCAGCTAAATGCTTCGCCCCTGGAGGCATCGAACCGGGCGAGATCCCACCGATCTCTGCGTGATGAGCGCGGTTTGCCACAAACGCAATTGGCTTCGATTCCCTCTCAACAAAAATCGGCGAAATTACCGTCACATCAGGCAAATGAGAACCTCCGAAGGCAGGATGATTCGTAATGATTCGATCGCCCGGGCGAAATTCGATCGCGTCGGCGACCATACGAACACAAAGCCCCAATGCCCCGAGATGAACCGGGATATGCGGTGCATTGGCAACCAACTCCCCTCGCTCGTCCAGCAATGCACACGAGAAATCTGCTCGTTCTTTTACATTGGTGGAAATGGCAGAACGCTGCAGCATCGCACCCATCTCCGTCACCAGATTTTCAAAGCGGTGGCGAAACAAAGACGCTTCGATGTCAGAAAAATTCACTCCGACCTATCGGCTGAACTCTTTCGCGAATCAACAGGGTATGTTTATCGACCATCCCCTATTCGATCGTGAAGGCATTTCGTACCGACAGGGTATGTTCGACGAACCAACAGGGTTAGATCGTTCACCGCAAACTTCTAACTCACCTCTTCCAGCAATCCATCGAGGCCCTGAAACTCTGGTTGCAAACCACCCTCGATCTACCCCACGGGCAAATCGCTGCTATCGCCGTGGTCCACACCTTTGGTGATTACCTCGGCTTTCATCCACATATGCACATCCTCGCTGCGAATGGCTTGATCGATGCGCAAAATCGCTTCCACCCTTTAGATGAGAACCAGAGTATGGCTTCACTCAGAGAGGTTTTTCGAAATCTTTTCATCAAAACCCTCGTTGATGAAAAGCTTCTGTCTCAAAAGAAAGCCGATGAACTCCTGTCCTGGAAAACCAGTGGATTCACCCTCGATGCCGGCGACTCACCCACACTGCCATTTGATCGTAACGCACGCCGACGATTTGTTGAACCGACCGCAGGGAGATAGACAACCTGGAAGGTTGCCCGAAGGGCGAGCGGAGCGAGTCAATACATGCTTCGCGCTCCATTCTCCCTGGAAAAAATTCATTGGAACGAAAAAACCAAACAAGTCATCTACCGATCCAAACGCAGCTGGCACACCAAACAAAATTACCAAATCTTCACCGCCGCCAACTTTATCGCCGCCAGCGTCGAGCACATTCCTCCCAAGGGACAGCAAACCATCCGCTATTACGGACGCTACTCAAACAAACGCCGGGGTTGGGATGCGAAAAATCGGATACACTCGCCACAATTGCCCGCCAGTTGGATTCCGCTACACTGGGGCCTTCCGAGTTAAACCAACTTAAGAAAATTGTCGCGATGAAGGATCAGGATCTCAAACGCAATTACAGGAGGTTGGGACGAAAACTATTTAGGAAATGAAGGAACGCAAACTCCAGTCCAGTCCAGTCCAGTCGAGTGACGAAAACATCGCAAAGCCGAGTTGCAGTGACTCTGCAATCATCTTTTTTGGGCTTTTCCACTCATGCCGGTTTTTTAAACGCGTTGCTGGACTCGGGCATTCGACCTGATAAAATTTCGGGTGCGTCCTCAGGCGCCCTGGTCGCATCCGCTTATGCCGGAGGACTGGAACAAAAACAACTCCGAGATTTTGTGTTGGATCGCAAACTGAAAAAATCATTCTTGGAATGGCTCACTCTCTTTCGTATTCCTGCAGTGTTCGGGGCTTACCTCGGCCAGGGAGTTGTCAGTGGACAAGGAGCGCTCAAACATCTTCGCGCCACCCTGCCCGTTTCACGCATTGAAGATTCCACCAACGCCACTCTATCCATCGGGGTGACCAATCTCACTCGCATGCGTGGCCAGGTCATTGACCAGGGAGAGGTGGCTCCCTACATCATCGCCTCCTGTGCGGTTGCTCCGATCATTCGCGCGCAGAAAATAGACGGAGAATTTTTTCTCGATGGCGGCTTCACCGACTCCTCGCCTTTCGAACATTGGATCGATGACCCTGATATTGACACCATCATTATTCACAATATCGAATTTGATCCACCCGTGACAGGTAATTGCACCCCCTCAAACCCGGCCGGACCGACGCGCCGTTAAAAAACCTTGAAAAAGCAAATTCCTATCAGTTATTCAAATCTGAAATGAAGGAATTCTCATTTACCAAATCTCGAATTGGAATTGGAATCGGTT
>CALAHF010000036.1 GCA_937891465.1 uncultured Verrucomicrobiales bacterium
AGACCTCATCAGCTCTACACCAATCTCTTTTATGCAATAGAACGTTGAACTTACCATCGAACCAACCCTATTGGGGCGTGAAGTGTCATTTCAAATAGCCTTCAAGCCGTTTGCGCTGTTCGTCGGTGAGGGGCTCGAATATCACTTCGACATTTGGTAATTCAGTCTTGAGGCTTTCAATATCTCCCAGCTCGATTTTGGTCAGAACAATTTTCAATTTCTTCAATTCAGGAAGTGCTTTCAGCTGTTTCAGGGCGTTGAAACTGAATCTGGATTCGCCGATTTCGAGCGAGGTGAGCGCTGTCATCGTAGCGATGGTTTTGAGTGACGCATCGGTTAAGCATTGCGGTCGCTCGCTTCCAGGCAGGCGCTGACCTAATTTCAGCGACGTGAGGTTTGGCAGTTTCGCGAGCATGGCGTGGCTGGCATCAGTGCGATAGGTGTGCCACGTCCGAAAATCTGTCAGCGTTTTGATTTCTGAAATTGCCGCGAAACCGTCATCGCCCATCGACATACCGGCGACGGTTAGTTTTTTCAAGGTTGGCAGGGTTTTCCACGTCGAGAAGCCGCTGCCGGTGAATCCTTCTTTCCGAAACGATAGGTGAAAAAATGAGACAGATTGAAGGCTTTTCACGTCTGCGATCTTTTCCAAGCCGGCATCGCTGAGCTGAGCACCGTCGACTGAAAGGGACTCCAAAGATTTTAGTTTCGAAAGCAAACCGACGGTCTCGTCGTTTAGTCCGGCGGCATGACCGTAAACCGTGAGTTTTCTTAAACCCGAAAGCTCACTGATTATTTGAAACTCGTCGGCTCCCAATTCCTTGCTGTTTCGAAACGATACTTCGGTAACCACGCCATTTTTCTGGCCAATTTTTCCTCCAAGCGCTTCAAGTTTAGCTGCGATTGCTAAATCATCGGCGTGAGCAGGGATTCCCATGGCGACGAGAATGGAAAACGTAAACAACTTAAATTTCATGATTTGGATTGAACGATAAAACTCCGGATTTGAGCCTTAGTAAATGACGTGACCAAGGGGAGTGAAGTCGAAAATTCATTCCGTAAACACGTTGGTTCGGGCCCTTTTCCATTGTATTTTGGCCAAAACGGGATTTCATCAACAGAATGCCTGATTCTGAAAAATGCAGCGTACTCGGCGCGATTCCAGCTCGTTGGGGATCAACCCGTTTTCCGGGAAAGCCTCTGGAATTGATTGCCGGAAAACCGTTGGTCCAGCACGTATGGGAGCGGTGTTCGGAGTGTTCGTCATTGACCGATGTGGTTGTGGCCACGGATGACGCGCGAATTTTCGAAGCGGTCGAAGCTTTTGGCGGGAAAGCAGTTATGACGCGTGATGATCATCCGAGCGGGACTGACCGGATGGCTGAAGTAGCGGAGGCGTTTCCGGATCATGATGTCTTGATCAATATTCAGGGTGATGAGCCATTGATTGATCCCAAATTGATTGATCAACTTGCGGAGGCCTTGGTGGCAGATGCCAATTTACCGATGATCACGGCGGCAAATCCGATGGCCTCTGATGACCCGGCGATTAACGACCCCAATGTGGTGAAGGTGGTCTTTGATGTGAATGGTTTGGCACTATATTTTTCGCGAAGTGCGCTGCCTTTTCAGCGGAATGTGGATGTGCCTGAATTAACCGTCTATCGGCACAAAGGAATTTACGGCTTTCGGCGTTCGTTTTTATTGGAGTTCGTTTCGTGGGAACCATCTGTTCTGGAACGAGTTGAAGGGCTTGAGCAGCTTCGGGCGATGGAGAACGGAGCCCGAATTCGAGTGATTTCTACAGATGATGAGTCGCCGGGGATTGACACACCCGAGCAGGCGGCTTTACTGAACGAACAGTTGTTAGGATAATTTAAATATAATGAAGTATATCTTCGTCACAGGTGGTGTGGTCAGTTCTCTCGGAAAAGGTCTTGCAGCGGCGGCGCTGGGGACGCTTTTGGAGCATCGTGGGCTGAAGGTGTTGATTCAGAAATTTGACCCGTATCTCAATGTGGATCCGGGGACGATGAGTCCGCTCCAGCATGGGGAAGTTTATGTTCTGGATGACGGGGCCGAAACGGACTTGGATTTGGGGCACTATGAGCGTTTCACAAACGGTAAGCTGTCGCAGCTGAACAATCTCACGAGCGGACAGGTTTATGAAAATGTGATCCGCAATGAGCGGAAGGGAAAATATCTGGGCGCAACCGTTCAGGTAATCCCTCATGTGACAGATGAAATTAAGAACCGGATTCACGAGGTCGCGGAAAAGATGGATGCCGAAGTGATCATCACCGAAATTGGTGGGACAACCGGTGATATCGAAGGATTGCCGTTTTTAGAGGCACTCCGCCAATTTCAATTGGATGAAGGCCGTCAGAACGTGATTTTTATTCATGCAACGCTTGTGCCCTTCATTAAGGCGGCGCAGGAGCTGAAGACAAAGCCGACTCAGCAAAGTGTGGCTAAGTTGCGTGAGATCGGGATCGCGCCTGATGTGATTTTGTGTCGTTCCGAGCATGAAGTCGAAGAAGATCATCGCCGGAAGTTGTCGATGTTTTGCAACCTTCCTCAGGAGTCAGTTATCCAATTTCTAGATCTCGAAAATACGATTTATGAGGCGCCATTGAAGTTGCATGAAGAAGGACTCGATCGAATTGTTTGCCAGCTTCTCGGTCTGGATACTAAAGAACCGGATCTGACGAATTGGCGAAACATGGTGGATCGGATGGTGAATCCGACCCATAAAGTGAAGATCGCAGTGGTTGGAAAGTACATCGAGTTACAGGATGCCTATAAATCGATCTACGAGGCTTTGACTCACGCGGGAGCAGCGAATGATTGCCGAGTCAAAATTATCCGGATTGATTCCGAAAAGCTGGAGGAAAAAGATGTCCCGACTTTGTTAGCGAAGGCTGATGCCATTCTCATTCCCGGAGGCTTTGGTGAGCGGGGAATTGAAGGTAAAGTTGCTGCGGCAAAGTTTGCCCGCGAAAATTCGATCCCCTATTTTGGGCTTTGCCTGGGAATGCAGATCGCGACAATCGAATTTGCCCGCAATGTCTGTGGGCTCGAAGGTGCCAACAGTGTGGAATTTGATGAGAACGGGCCGCATCCGGTTATCTGCCTTTTAGAAGAACAGAAAGAGGTTGAAGACAAAGGAGCTTCGATGCGATTGGGGACTTGGGAGGCTAAATTGAAAAAAGGAAGCTTGGCCAACCGTCTCTACGGAACTTTGGAAGTCAGCGAGCGCCATCGTCATCGCTACGAATTCAATCAGGATTATCGTGAACAGATGGAAGGGGCGGGCTTTTCAATTTCAGGAAGTTCTCCCGACGGAACGCTATGCGAGATCGTTGAGATTCCTCATCACCCATTTTATCTGGCGGTGCAATTCCATCCGGAGTTTCAAAGCAAGCCAACTGCGCCCCACCCTTTGTTCAGCGGTTTTGTAAAGGCCGCCATGGACGCAAAGGGATGAAGATTGGGGGCAATAATTTGAAGCGGGCATAAAAAAACAGCACCGATTATCGGCACTGTTTTTTTAAAAAAGTTTTACGAAAAGAAATGGTGTTAGTTAGATTGCCAATTCGTAATGAAGCGTGATTGAACTGCTGAATCTTCGGAATCTGCATCTGCACCAACAGTTGACCAAAGATCATAGGTCGGATTGAATGTCGTCCTCTTTTTCCCATTTTGTTTACTGCTGGGAGGAAGTAAATTTGGAGGATCCGCAATATATCGGACAGGGCTGTTGAATGTATCGATCACATAGAACGGTGGGCCTGAACCAGAAGGGGAATAGGAGCGCTTCCGGTCTGATTTCCGATTGCTCCAATAGTCTAATTTCTGGACGTAGATTTTTTCTTCAGGACCGTCGCCAATGCCTTCCACGGCATCTGCTTTCCCTTCCGGATCAAGATTAAAATCCCCCGATAGGTGTTGGTAGAGAATCTCACTACCATTCAGTCCTCTCTCACTCCGACTTCCCGCTTCGGGGACCTGTGGAAAAATTCCATTGTCGATCTGATACTTTTCCAAGCCACTGGTGATTTCAGCCAGAAATGCAGTGGTGTTTTTCCGATTAATTGTCGCCCGAATGCCGGGCATGGCTGCTGCCGTTATGCCAGCCAGAACAATAATGATTGAAATGACGACCATCAACTCAATTAGACTGAATCCCGATATTTGTTCTCGCCGCTGAGTTCTCATAGGTAACATGTTACACCCATTTAATTTACATTGTCAATACAATTCAGGGCATTGCTACTCAAGGGAGATGCTTATCCCTGATTGTTCATCTCTGTGATGATGGAAATCATGGGCATGAACAATGCGATAACGATTGTTCCGACAACAAGAGCCAGCAAAACGATCATGATCGGTTCCAGCATTGAAGTCATTGCGTCAACTGCCATGTCGACCTCGTCGTCATAAACGTCGGCGATTTTTAGAAGCATATCAGGCAATTGCCCAGTTTCTTCTCCAACGTCAACCATACTGATAACCATTGGTGGGAAAATTCGGCTGGCTTCGAGCGGTGCAACCACCGATTCACCTTCACGAACTGCTTCATGAACTTTATCGATGGCATTGGCAACGATCATATTTCCCGAGGTTTCCCGCGTAATGTTCAAGGCCTGCAAAATTGGAACACCTGACGTCACGAGAGTGCCGAGGGTTCTGGTGAATCGTGAAATCGCACTTTTGAGTTGAATCGGACCAAACAAAGGAATGTACAGCTTCCATCGGTCAATTGAGTTGCGGCCGGCAGCCGTCATTGCAAAAACCTTCCAGCCTACAAATGCGACGACCAGTACAATGAGAATGAGTAACCAGTTGTTAGTCAATCCGTCACTTATTGCGATGACAAAACGAGTAATTCCAGGTAGAGGGACGTCTCCGAGCATGTCCGCAAAAATTTGCTCAAATTTCGGGACAATAACCGTCATCAGGAAAACCAGAATCAACATCGCGATCATAAGAACGATGATTGGATAGACCATCGCAGCGATGATTCGGTTTTTCAGTTTTTGAGCTTTTTCCTGGTACTCAGCGAGTCGATTGAGAACCAACTCCAATACCCCGCCAAGCTCACCGGCTTTAACCATGTTGACGTAAAGTTTGTCAAAGATTTTTGGGTGCTGACCGAGGCTTTCTGAGAATGTTCCACCCCCAGCTACTGAATCGGCCAAGTGAGTGACCGTTCCCGCCATGACCCGGTTTTTCTCCTGATTTCCCAGAACGGAAAGTCCGCGAAGAAGTGGAAGTCCCGCATCAACCAGTGTCGCCAGCTGACGGGTGAAAATCATAAGGACTTTGCCTTTTACTCGTCCTCCCGCAGCATTTTTAGAACCTGATTTGCCTTTTTGTCCTTTTTTTGCACGACGTTTTGCAGTGCTTGAAACGCCTCCTTTTCCCGCAGGTGCGACCTGGGTTGGATAGAGTCCACTCTTGCGAAGCTGTGCGATTGCGTCCGCCTCGTCACCCGCAGTAACGGATCCAGTTGTTTCTTCGCCCCGAGCGTCGAGAGCAATGTATTCAAAGTTTGCCATAATTGATTCTACTAACAGATTAAAATATTAAGAATCCCTCACCTGAAGCATATCAGAAAAAGAAATTCGATGTCACGCAAAAATATTATTTTTTCGTGAAATTGTAAATTTTTTTAGGTGTATTTCAGAACTTCTTCAATGGTGGTAATACCTGAGAAAATGTTTCGTAATCCATCTTCGCGAAGAGTCCGCATTCCAAGTTCTTCAGCTTTTTGTTTAAGAACAACTGTCGAAGCCCTTTGGGTGATTAATTCGCGAAGCGGGTCCGTCATGTCCAACAACTCAAAGAGCCCCTGGCGTCCCTTATATCCAGTATCATTGCATGTGTCACAGCCCTGGCCCGTATAAAATTCTTTGCCTCCGATGTCGGTGGTCGTCAGGCCAATTTGACTGAGAACAGCCTCGCTTGGCTTATATGCCACTTTGCAATCCGGGCAAATCTTCCGCAACAGTCGCTGTCCCAAAACACCTTCGAGCGTCGCGGCAACCAGGAATGGTTCACATCCCATATCAACCAGACGCGTCACCGCACCTGGAGAATCGTTTGTGTGAAGGGTGCTCAATACCAAGTGACCCGTCAGTGATGCCTGAATGGCAATCTGTGCAGTTTCAAGATCCCGCATCTCGCCCACTAGAATTCGGTCCGGATCTTGTCGAAGGAATGCTCGAAGCACCTTCTGGAAAGACATTCCAATGGCATCGTTTACAGGGACCTGCATGATTCCGTCAATATCATACTCAACCGGGTCCTCCGCAGTCAGCAGCTTTGTATCAATTGTGTTGATCTTACGAAGGCATGCGTAAAGCGTGGTCGTTTTTCCGGCTCCAGTTGGGCCCGTGCAGATGAAAATTCCGTTCGGCTTAGCGATCGTATCGTTGATATATTCGTAAAGCTCTGGATTCAGGTTCAGATTTTCGAGGTCGAGATTTACGTTCGAGCGATCCAAAACTCGCAACACAACACTTTCGCCATGAACCGTTGGAAGGGTCGACACCCGCATGTCGATCGGCTGTCCGTTCACCTCTTTAGTAATTCGTCCGTCCTGTGGAATCCGATTTTCCGCAATATTCAGGTCTGACATGACCTTCACTCGCGAAATAATCGAGGCCTTCAAGTGCTGTGGAGGAGGCGCCATTTCATACAACGCACCATCAACCCGGTAGCGAATTTTAAAGTCGTCTTCAAAAGGCTCAAAGTGGATGTCTGAAGCCCCCTCTTTAATCGCTTGATACATCACCAAGTCGACATACCGGATGATCGGAGCTGAATTTGCTTCTTCCTCTGCAGTACCATCTCCCATTGCAGAAACCTCATCCTGAAGTTGCTGGAGAACGCCGCTCAATTCTGGATCCACCGCCCCCGGGCCATCTTTGCCCTCTCCGGCTGGAGCACCACCGCCGCCACCATAGTAGCGATCAATGAGAGCCTGAATTTGTACGGCGGGAGCAACTGCCGGAACGATTTGAGTTCCGAGAGAAAATCCCAGCTCTTCAAGACCTTGCGGATCGAGCGGGTCGATCAGGGCAACTTGAAGCGTTCCATCTTCGAGAAATTGTATCGGAAACGCCTTGTGTTCTTTGGCCGTTCCTGCGGGAACCGCACGCCAGACCTGTTCGGCCGGCTCAAATTCCGCAAGATCGTAATACTCGCCGCCAATATCCTGAGCGACAAGTTGGTAAAGGGCATCCTTTTGGATGTAGCCGCTGTCTTCCAGGACTTGAGCTATCCCATCAGCTGAGTTGTTAGTTGCTTCGATCAAGTCATGTTTGGCTTCTTTTTCTGCCAAACCCCTCGAAATGAGCAAATCAATGACGCTTTCTGCATTCATAGAATCGTAAATCGCTTACCAAAATCAGTTTCTTGTTTCTTGAATCATTCTCAGTCTGAATCCGACATTGTGACGCGGACTACTTCGCTGGCGGTGGTCAATCCTGATAACACCTTGCGGACTCCATCCTCGCGGAGTGTCCGCATCCCCAATTCCCGGGCTCGACGCCGCAGTTGAGGTGTGGATTCGTCTCCGTTAATCAGATGACTTACTTCTTCCGTAATGTTAAACACCTCAAATAGACCCATTCGGCCGCGGAAGCCGGTCATGCGACACGAGCGACAGCCAGATCCAGTAACAATCTTGGCTTTGCTGACTTGCTCCTCGGACAAGTTTAATGCACGCATTTCCTTGGGAGTTATGTCGCCTTCCTGACCGCAATCAGCGCAGACTTTACGCACAAGACGCTGAGCCAGAATTGACCGGACCGCACTCGCAACGAGGAATTTCTTAACTCCAATATCTGCCAATCGAGCAACTGCCGAAGGCGCATCATTCGTGTGCAAGGTTGAGAAAACCAAGTGACCCGTCAGTGACGCGTTGATCGCAATCGAGGCCGTCTCAAGATCTCGAATCTCACCGATCATGATGATGTTCGGCGCTTGTCGGAGAATCGATCGAAGGGCTGCGGCAAAGGTCATCCCGATAGATTCCTTCACTTGAACCTGATTGATACCTGAGAGTAAATACTCAACGGGATCCTCTACGGTAATGATTTTTCGATCTGATTTGTTAATCGCGTTCAAACACGCATATAGCGTTGTTGTCTTACCCGAACCGGTTGGACCGGTGACCAACAAAATACCATCTGGCAAACGAATCAGCTTATTGAAGTTCTCTTCATCATCAGTGAAGAACCCCAACTGCGGCAGGCCCAGTGTCAACGAACTCTTGTCGAGAATACGCATGACAACACTCTCCCCGCAACTTGTCGGAACCGTCGATACACGCAAGTCCAGGTCGCCATCGCCCATTTTGGCCTGAATCCGTCCATCTTGAGGAATCCGCTTCTCCGCGATCGACATCGATCCCGTCATGATTTTAATCCGTGAAATAACAGCCGATAGCAGACGCGAAGGATGCGATTGAACCTTGTGAAGAGCTCCGTCAATCCGGTATCGCACACGAAGTTCCTCTTCCAAAGGCTCGATGTGAATATCAGATGCCCGCGCCTGATAAGCCTCCTGCAAAATTTGGTGAACCAGTTTGATGATCGGGGCATCGCCGCCACCGCCGCCGCCTTCATCACCCACAACAACGGAAACAGCCGTAGAATCGAATTGCTTCCGCTGCTCGTCCGTCATGTCCGCGCTGTAAAACTGCAGCAAACATTCCTGGATTTGTCCCCGTGGCGCGCAAACAAATTCAGGATCAACTTTCAACAAGTGCCGAACCGAATCAAGAGCATCAAAGTCCAATGGATCGGCAATAGCGACGACCAGCTGAGAGCCAGTGTAAACCACCGGGACGATCTTAAATCTCAATGCAGTTGGGCCATCAACGGCTTCAATGGCATCCTGTGCGATATCGATTTTCCCGATATCCAGAAAATCCATTCCACAATTCGTCGCCAAAGTTTTTGCCACATCTTCCTCCGTGACCTTTTTGAGCTTCAGAACCGTGTCTAGCATCGTGTCCTGAGACTTCTTCTTATGGCGTGCATCCTCAAGAGCGGCTGCGTCCAGCAGGCCGCTTTCAGTGAGCAACTCAATCAAATAATCTTCGTTTGAATACAAGGTTTTAAGGGGTTGGTAAAAGTATCGAGCCGATTCCGAACTCACGCTCGGATATGGTAAAAAGTAGTGTGAGTGCGCAAACTAAAAAGAATTGGCTCCGCACGCAATACAAAACGCAATCTAATTGCAAAAATCGAGCAAAATCACTCTAACTTTTGCACAGATCACCCCATTCCACTTCTTTAAAGCCGACCGCTCCAGAACCTTTCGTCAGCAAAAAGGGGCGTTTCACTAAATTTCCGTTTTCGGAGAGCAGTTTTAGCGCCTCAGATTCGGACATTGCCAGGAGCGAATCTTTCAATCCCAACGCCCGATAATCCTGTCCCGACGTGTTGAAAAGCCGTTTCAGTTCCCCGTTCAGATGCCCAAGCATCGTTTTCAATTCAGCAACCGTAGGCGGAGTCTCGCGAATAGGGATTTCTTCGAACCCAATTTCCCGGGCCTGCAGCCATTTCGTTGCCTTTCTGCAGCTATCGCAGTTTTTGTAAGTGTAAATTTTCATCAGCGGATACAAAAAGGGGCACTGCGTTTCCGAGTGCCCCTTTATTTTATTAAGAAAGTGAAATCTCAATCAAAGTTCAGTCGCTCCTTCAGTTCCACCACCGAACTTTTCACCGTCATCTGTATGTCCGGTGAGTTCCTGGGCCTTATATCCGCCCTTGGATTTGAAGTAAACGAACAAACCGATGTACGCAATCAGCATGCAGCCAGGGAAAATCGCAATTTTTGAAAGCGACCACTTCGGTGAAAGTTTTGCAATCGTCTCAGCTTCAGCTTTCGCTTCGCCGGTCAGAGCGGCACCCACAGCGGCCTCATCGACGGTGCTGTAATTTCCGAACAACCCGGGAACTTCGGTCACTGCCGCCAGCGTCTTCACGCCGTCAACGGTTTGGATCAGTGCGGGTGCCTGTGCCGCAATCAATTCGCTCTCAATAAGCTTTTCCTTATGCGTATTGATCTGGAAGAGACCGAGGAGCGGGAAGCCGATTGCTCCACAAGCCAGCATTCCGATTCCGGAAATCGCATTCAAAGTCAAAGCGCCACCTCGTGGGGTTTGCTCCGATACAACTCCGAGAGTCGTTGGCCAGAAGAACGTTTTTCCGAGACCATAAAGAGTTGCTGCAACAATCAAGACCCCAGCTTCAGCAACGCTGAGCCAGACCAGACCTGCGACAGCGAGGACAGCCGAAGCAATAAGTAAACCCAGTGGCGTCAACGCCTTCACGATTGGTCCAGCGAAGAAACGTAACACCAACATGATGACAGACGTGTAAATCAAGACGGCGATCGCGGGGAAGTTGTTTTGTGCCGCGAAGTCTGCCATCACGGAAGTAATCCAACCGTCTGTGCCAATCTCAGTGATTGCCAAAGGCATCATGATTAGAACAAGGATGGCCATCAAGCCACGACCAAGAGATTTCGTGAAGGCGAACATTGCGACGGCAGAGATGACTCCAGCGATGATTCCGATGATCCATGACGTTTTGTAAGTCACATCGATCAATCCGGCTTCTTTGCAGAAAATCGAGATCTGAAGTCCGATCAAAGTTCCGGTTACAAGTGCTCCAAATGCACCAAACTCAGCCAGCATCTCTTTGTAAGTGACACCAGATGAAACACGCTCACTCACAGGGAATTTCTGACCGATCAACATGATTCCGTAAATGAGAGCCGGAACCGCAATGATTCCAACGTTTACAGCCCAAGGCGCTGCTTCGAACATTTTGTCAAGAATGATAACGATGACACCCATCAGCACCAAGCCACCAGGCCAAGCCGCGTGGAGGATGTTGAGCCACTTCGTTTTCTCCTTGCTGAAAAGCGTTGCGACAACCGGGTTGATGAATGCTTCAACCGAACCATTACCAAGCGCTGCGATCAAGCTACCAACCACAAGAAGGTTGTATGCAGTTTTTGTATCACCACTCTTAGAGATGAAGTAAGCTGCAACGCCCATGCCTGCCCAAATCAGGTGACTACCACAGGCAAAAATCATTGCCGTTTTGTAGCCCACCTTATCAATGAAAAGGCTGAAGAGGATGATGCTGACCGCGAATGGCCAGATGCCGATCCCAGCCAAAATTCCCAACTGCTGCTTGTCGAGGCCAAATTCCTCTCCCCAAACACCCAGAAGTTCGAGACGTCCCACAAAGGCAAAGCCCGTCGTGATCAGTGCAATAAAACAGCCCCAAAAAAGGGCCTTAGAAGGTTTTCCGTCACTCATATTATTTTATCGTATCTTTTGCAATTTTTTGAAACCCACGCCCTTATTTTGACGCGTAGGGGCCTTTCATAACAAACCAGCCACGTTCCACAAGAACAAATCGCCCCAAAGTTTGGCGTAAAAATGTTGCTCCCTACGATCCAACAGGGTTGGTTCATCGAATCAATAGGGTTCGTTCGTAACGGCTTTTCGATCCAATAGGGTAAGTTCGATGAATCAACCCAGTTGGTTCGATTTATTGTTTTAGGGCTTTCTCGAAAAGCGCGTAGGCCTTTTCCCGCTGGGCGTCGGGGAAATCGTGATCACTCTCAGGATGGTCGACTTCAATCATTGAATCGGGGCTGATTCGCCGTGCTTCAGCGACGCAACGGTCGACGCTTTTCCAGCGAAAATTGGAGTCGTTGAGCGGGGCATTTACGAAAATTGGCCGAGGTGAAAGGACGCCGAGCATTTGGCCGAAATCGAAGGGAATTTCATCCAGGCGACCGCGAAAGTCTGACATCCGGGGCATGTAACGGATTTGGCACCAGCCTTTTCCGAAAAACCAAACGCGCTCGTTTCCGTCGTAATAATCGCTGTAAGAATCGAATCCGCAGCTGCTGACGACGGCAGAAATCCGATTATCGAATACAGCCGAGTAAATCGCGTTGTGTCCACCGAGGGAATGCCCGATCGCGCCGAATCCCCGCTCTGAATCGACAAAATCGAGCGATTCCAAAACGTCGAGCGCACGGGAATTGTCCCAAATCGCTTTCATGGTTCCCGAAATGTATCCCAGTCCGCCGAGGTTGGGATAATAATCAGCTAGGTGAGGGTAAGCCGGCGAAATCGTGACAAAGCCGCGTTCGGCGAGTTCCGATGCGTATTGCCGGTTCGGCTTCCCGCCGAGACCAACGACGACTTTGTGCCCAATCTTCGAATCGGTGGGGTGAAGGCACAACACGGCGGGAGCCTTCGTTTTTCCAGCGAGCGCCGCTTTCGGAATACACAGGTAAGCGGGCGTTCGCGAGTTCGGTTCGCTTTGATAGGTGATCAGCCGGCGAACGTAGCTCCCCGCATCAAACTCGTCCTCGATCTCGATTTTCAGATCGACGCGTTTTTCATCGCCCGGGAATTTTCCCATCACAGATTGCATCGGTGTGCGAACGCTCGCGACCGTCGTGTCCGGCTTTTTTGGAACCGGAAACCAATCGAGCGGCAGACTTTTGAATTTCCACGACAGGCGGTTCTTCGAATTGGCCACGTAATAAGTCAGAAGCGCGCGGTTTTCGTGGAAATCGACACTGATGTAGGAATACGTCATCGCAGGATCGGTTTCGATGAGTTTCGGTGCAGACCACGTTTTTCCTTCGTCGAGCGAGGTCATCGCCGCGAGTGGCGTCCGTTTTCCGCCGTGGCTGTTCTTCGGATCGAGCGTCGGATTACAAATGATGAGCCAGCCGCGATCGCCCGGCATTTTTGCAAGGGTCGCCGGTGCTTCGGGCGAAACGACAGTCCACGGTGCGGCTTCGGACCAGGTGTCGCCGCCGTTTTTTGATTCTGAGAACCATTGTTTGCCGGTTTGAGTTCGAATAGTTTGAAGCACGGTTCCGTCGGCTTTTCCAATCAAGCCGGGCTCCATCGCTCCGCGTTTTGGGGCAACCGCACCGCCCACGCCGCGTCGCCAGGTATTGCCTTCATCATCGGAAAAAAAACAAAGGGTTCGGAACCGGTGCCCTTTTTCGAATACCTTCTCTGTCATCGCCACGGGACACACAATCCGCCCGCTGCTCAGCTGAACGACGCGCGCATTGTTCATCACCCAATAGCCTTCGTCGCGAATGATCGTCACCGGTTCGCTCCAGGTTTTGCCTTCGTCGGACGAACGTCTCACCAGGGGCCGAAGGTCTGTTTTTGAGTTTTTTTCCAAGTAAAAGAGAAGCAGCTCGCCGGTCGATTTCAGCCGCAAAAAGCTGGCTGACATGACGTTTTCGCCGCCGGTGTTCTCGACCATCGTCCAGCGCTCACCCCAGGTTTTGCCGCCGTCTTTGGAGATTTTCGCAGAAATTCGGCCAGCTGAATCATCTCGATTTCCTCCGTAGAATTCAGACCAGGCCGCTAAAATAGATCCATCTTTCAGAATCACCAAATCGCCCTCGGAATTTCGGGGGCTTTCATCGCTCGCTTGAGCGATGACGTTTTCAAAAGCGGAAACGGTCTGCTGCGCGGTCGCTGCTGAATTTAGAAAAAGGAAACTAGCGAGAAGAAAAAAGGCAAGGGATGGGCGCATTCGAAAGCGAAGCACCGGAATCGCCGTCACGCTATGCGCGGACCTGCGCCAAACGTGCGCCAAACGTGCGCCAAACGTGCGCCAAACGTGCGCGGACCAAAATCACGCAGCTTCCTGAATTTCCGAACCGGAAATGAGGAACAGATCATGGAAAATTACGGTGCCGTCACCAATTGTGATCTGCGGCGTGCTTAGTTCGCGTTTGTCGGTCAAAACCTTGCTGATCACTGCAATTTCGAAAATCAATTCGCGGTTGTTGTGTTCGTTCAGTGCGCGCCGCAAGCGTTGATGGAGCGGTCGATTTAGCTTGTCGGCAGCTTCGCGAATCAGAAGTTCAGCGAAATTTTCATCGGTCAATTTCCCGTTCTTTACGAGATCAACAAATTCGTATTGGTTGCTCAGAATTGCGGCAACAAACCGCTTGGCGTCGCGTAAGCGAATGCGATCAGAAATCACGACGTAGCTGACAAAAAGTGCTGCAGCGGCCAGCAAGATAAAACAAAGATCAATTGGGGACATGAATCGCGAAGTGAAGTCGATACCGGAGATGGCTCGGAAGTATGAATATTACGGAAATTCAAACAAGGCCCAATAATTTCAATCAATTTGCATCGTTGGAGTGCTTGAATTGCTGTTTAGCAAAGACTTGCAGATCTACATGCTCGTCGGATTCATCGACAATTTCCTGGCCGATGACCGTTTCGAGAAAATCCTCGAGTGTCACCACCCCGACACTATCTCCAAATTCATTCACGACCTGGCCGATGTGGGCTCGTTCGCGAAGTGCATTTCGAAAGGCGCTGATAACGGGCTGGGTTTCGTAAAACGTGGTGAGTTCCCGTCGAAAATCACTGAGCGGCTTGTCTTTTTCAGCCGAAACCAGCAAATCCGTGCGGAGGACAAATCCCGCCCATTCTCCGGATTCGGCGTCAGTTAGTGGAATTCGTGAATAAGATGATCCCAGAATGGCCTCGCTGTGTTCCGCGAGCGTTTCATGTTCCGGAAGCGAAAATACTACGGTTCGCGGAGTCATGATGCTACCGACCTTCAGCTTTTCCAATTCCAGGGCATTGGTCATCAGCGAACGCTGATCCGGATCAATTTGCTTCGATTCGGTTACAATTTCGGCGAAGGCGAGCACCTCTTCCTTCGACATTTCTTCGATCTTGCGCTTCACGACTGACCTGGTGATCAGATCAAGAAGGAAGAGGATGGGCTTCAGGGCGTTAACCAGAAACTTGATTGCCAGCGACGTCGGAATCGACAGGCTTTTCCAATAGACCGCTCCAATCGTTTTTGGAATGATCTCCGAGAAAACGAGAATCAAAACGGTCATGATGGCTCCTCCCAGAGCGACCCATTCGTTGCCGTAGAGTTTGTAAATTTCGCCTCCCGTTCCGCTCGCTCCGACGGTGTGAGCAACCGTATTTAGAGTTAAAATCGCCGACAGCGGACGGTCAGGGTGTTCGCGTTGGCGAAGCAAACGGGCGCTGGCACGGGGACGATTCTCCGCGAGTGACTTTGCAAATGCGGGAGTGACGGAAAGAAAGACGGCCTCGATTACCGAGCAAAATGCTGAAACTACCAGCGCAATTACGATGTAAAAAATGAGGCCGCTGAGGCTACCGGTTGCGCCTTCCGGCACCGAAACAGGGCTGCCGGCGGCGAGGAACTGAAGTTTTGAAAAGAAGTAGGAGTCGATTACTTTAATAAGTTAATTACTTGGAAAGCTTCGCCGCGAGCGTTATCAAATCAAGGCGATGCGCATCGGGACCGCCGGAATGGCAGTGATTCGGAAAAACACGTGTTTCATCATCGCAAAGCGCGGCGGCTTTGACAATCGAGCGGCGCGCTTCTTTGCCGTCCACATTGAACCACGGTGGCGGCATTTCTGCTCGGTGATAAAAATTTGCAAACGAATCTGCCGTAAAAAACGCATTTTGTTTTTCGCTAAAAAGACCGCAGTGACCCGATGTGTGGCCTGGAAGAGCGATTACTTTCAAACCGCCCCAGAAATCCAGGTTTTCGCCAGGTTCATACCAATCGTCGATTTCCGGTGGTTCAAATTTTAAAACCATCCGGCCGAAGCTTTCCATTAATCCGCAGATTCGGGAAAGTCCTTGGTAGGAATGGGTGCCGGAAATATGAGCGGCATCAGCTTTCGGAGCAAAAACCGGAGCTCCAGTGGCCCGTTTCAGAGCCGCAATGTTCAGCGTGTGATCAATATGGCCATGCGTTAATAGGATCGCACGAACGTCTTCCTTGAGGCTGCGATCGTGAATTTTCAGCGTTTTCTCAATCCGGCCAAGGGCATTTCCAAGAAAGCCTCCGTCGAGCAGAATGACTCCCCCATCAGGTTCGAGCAGCACGTAATTGTGGACCACCAATCCGCGAATTTGAAGAATGTCTTCTTCGCCACTGCTCATCACCGCGAGCGCAAGGTTGAGATCGTTTCGTAAATAATTGTGATCATCAAATACGCCATCGAGCCTACTGCACCTGCCATCAGAAGGATGATTACCGGTTGAACCAGCGCGTTGATCCGCTCAATTTTTACTGCAAGTTCCTTATCGAATCGTGCACCGGCCCTCGCCATTGCCTCGCTCATTTGCCCGGTTTCTTCGCCTACACGAACCAAATCCGTCAGCAACGGTGGAAATTCATCGGACCGCCTTAGTGATTTCGAAATCGGAATGCCGTCTCGAACCTCTGCAACGACGGCGGTAAGGCGAGTTTTGAGATATAAGTTTGGCGTCGCATTCCGCACAAGTTCCAGGCTTTTCAGCATTTCAAGGCCGTTGCCCATTAAATTCGCCATTGTTTCGAGAAACTGAACATAAAAGTTTGCCCGTAAAACATTGCCAATAAAGGGAAGTCCCAGTTTGATGCGATCCCATTCCGGTCGGTAGCGTTCCGATTTCGTAAATTGGATGAAAACGACAACCCCGATGACAATAACAATGGGGAAAACCCACCAAAAACTCTTTACGAAATCGCTAATCCCAACCAGAAACTGGGCTACGGGAGGTAACTTTGACCCTGTGTTTTTTACCAATTCAGTGAGTTTGGGGATGAGATAGGTGATGAAAACCAAAAACACGGCCAACCCCGAAAACATCAAAAAAGCCGGATAAATCAGAGCGAGCGAAACCTTAGCTTTCAGCTCTTGAATCGTTCCCAAATGAATAGCTTGTCGGCGTAGAATTTGTGGAAGCGCTCCACTTGCTTCGCCTGCAGCTGCCAGATTCACATACAAGTCACCGAAGCTGGATGACGTATTTTTCAGGGCAGCTGAGAAATTCATGCCATCACGAACCCGCTCACGAAGCTGCTGGGCAACTGATTTTAGATTGGAAAGTTCCCCGCGCCCTTCCATTGAGCGAAGAGCCGGTTCGAGCTGTAAACCCGCCTGAAGAAGATCACTCAGCTCTTCGGTAAAAAGAATCACCTCCTTTGGTTTCAGAGTAATTCGCCCCTCTTTGTCAACCGACTGGGCTCTTTTGGAAAACAAACCTCCGCTTCTTTTTACTATTTGAGATCGGGGTTTTGAATTTTCACCCACTGCGGCAGCCTCAATCTTAAAAGGCTCCAAGCCATCGCGCGACAATTTTTGGAATGCATCAGTGCGGTCATTTGCCTCAACCGTTCCCGACGACTTTTGCCCGTTTTTTTGCAGTGCTTCGTAATAAAATTGCCCCATTTAATCACCTGAATAGAGCATATTTTAGCACGATGAGAACATTTCGTCGGGAAATAAATTAAATCGATCGGACAAGGGGAGATTGAACCGGCAGGGCACACCTCGGTCAGCCCCATGATTCCTTTGCTGAAGCCCATGCTTTCAATTGAGTCATTGGATTTGGCGCATATCAGCGGCGAGCCCAAATTTGTTCCAGGCGAAGACAGCCCGCGGCATGAAGTGCTTTATTTCGTTGCTGAAGCCAATTGTTTTGGTCACGGAGTTGAGAAAAATCTGGAGAAAGGCATCGCGATGCTCAAGCAATCCCACGAAATGGGCAGTGAGAAAGCCGCCAATTTGCTGGGCACATGTTACTCACGCGGGTTCGGAGTGGATCAGGATTACAAGCAGGCCAAGTTGCTCTTTGAAAAAGCGATCGAGCGCGGCAGCTCTCACGCCTATGGAAATCTGGGTGTGCTTTTCCTGCGCGGCCTGGGATGTGAGAAAAACACTGTCGAAGCTCGCGAGCAATTTGTTCGAGGTGCCAAGGCAGGTGATCCCGTTGCCGCCTATTTTGCGGCGAAGTGTTTTGAGGAAGGCATTGGCAACGAGGACGGAACTAAAAATCCTGAGCTCGCCGTCTTCTGGTATTTGGAATCCGCAAAAGGAGGACACGCTGATGCGCTTGCATGGTGTCGTCAGCGCAAACTGATGCCTGAAGCGCCAAAAAGCATCACTTTCTAAAAGTCGACAGTGGGTTTGCGCTTGCGGATTCGTCGTTCTGCGCGATCTGCAAGTATGGCTAAAAAACCTGTTGTTCTGATCATTCGCGATGGCTGGGGAGACAATCCCGGCGGAGAAAAAGAAGCCAAGAAAAATGGTGATTGCCCGCGCCTTGCGAGCACACCGTTTCACGATCAACTGTATAAAAAATACCCGGTTTCGCACGTCAGCGCGAGCGGAACGGATGTTGGGCTTCCCGATGGGCAGATGGGAAACTCAGAAGTCGGTCACCTCAATCTCGGTGCTGGTCGGATCGTTTATCAGGACCTGACTCGGATCAACAAAGCCGTTGAAAACGGAACCCTTGCTACCAACGAGATTCTTCAAGAGGCGTGCGCAAAAGCGGCGGTTGAAGGCGGTCGTCTGCACCTCCTCGGTCTTATGTCCGATGGCGGCGTTCACAGTAGCCAGGAGCATATCATTGCCCTCGCGAAAGTCGCCAAAGAGGCAGGAGTAAAAGACATCATGGTTCATGCCTTTACCGATGGTCGTGACACCTCTCCAACGGGTGGAAAAGATTACGTCGCTTATTGCGAAGACAAACTCGCCGAGCAGGGTGCGCGCATCGTTACCGTGATCGGTCGCTATTACGCGATGGACCGCGACAAGCGCTGGGACCGTTCCAAGCTCGCCTGGGATGCCATCATTCATGGTGTTGGCGAGAAAAAAGACATCCTTCCAAGCGAAGCTATGGCGGAGCAGTATGAAGCTGAAAAAACCGATGAATTCATTCTTCCGATGATTTTTGAAGCTCACGAAGAGCAGCGCGTTCGCGACAACGATGTCGTTCTGTTTCTTAACTTCCGCGCCGACCGTGCTCGTCAGTTCAGTCAGGCAATTCTGGATAAATCATTCTCCGGTCACGCTCGCGGAGTCGTCCCTGATGTTCACTACGTGACGCTCACTGAATACGATGAAAACTACGATTGCCCTGTAATTTTCGCGACTGAAAAGCTCGATAACGTGCTCGGAAAAGTCGTTTCCGATGCAGGTAAAAATCAGCTTCGCATTGCCGAAACCGAAAAATACCCGCACGTCAGTTTTTTCTTCAACGGCGGCGTCGAAGAGCCCTATCCGAATGAAGACCGCGAGATGCTGCAGTCTCCCAAAGACGTGCAGACTTACGATCAGAAGCCTGAGATGGCGGCCGAAGAAGTTTGCCAGACCATTTGTTCGAAAATTGAGAACTACGACTTGGCGATTTTGAACTTCGCCAATCCCGACATGGTTGGGCACACTGGGTCGATCAAAGCCGCGTGCGCTGCGGTCGAGAAAATCGATGAAACCACACGTCGCGTTGTCGAAAAAGTGCTCGAACTCCGCGGTAAACTGCTCATCACTGGCGATCACGGAAACTGCGAGCAAATGCTCACAGCTGACGGCAAGCCGCACACCGCCCACACGACGAATCCCGTTCATCTCGTTTACGTTGCTGATGACGCTGATGAATACACGCTGAAAGACGGAATTCTCGCCGATCTGGCACCGACTCTGCTCGACATGATGGGCGCAGAACAACCTGCTGAAATGACCGGCCAGACGCGTTTGGTAAAGAAGTGATTCGGATGGATTAAACCTCAATTTCATTATGAAAAAAACAGTCGTCTGGGCCTTGATCTCAGCGGCGGTTTTTAGTTTTTTAGCCTCGGCTTGGAGCCATTTTGATTCAAAAAAGCAAAATAAGAATAGGGTGTCCGCTGCCACTAAGATCGTTCTGACATTGACCGTGATTTACAGAGAGGATTCGAATTATCCTGATAAATTAGACGAACTATATCCCTTCTACATCGATGAACGTTCCGATTTGTGGGACGCAGATGGAAATGAACTTTGAATCTATAATTCTGGAGCAACTCCTGATTCCAGCGATAACGTAATTTTAATTCAGTCTAAAGAAAGAATCGGAGGATACTGGATTCGCGGTTACTCCAGTGGACATGCCATTTCGTCAAATTCATCTGATGGCTTGAACGAAAAATTGTTCCGCTAGTTTTTAGATGGGTAGGAATGATTGTCCGTGAAGCCAAAGCGAGCAGTGTGAAAAGAAGGGCAGAGGGCTTCGGCTGATCAGCCCTGCGGACGATTGAGAAGAATCGTCCCTACCTTGTTTGGACTCGTATCTCACGAACCAATAGGGTTCATTCATCGAACGTACCCTGTTGCTTCGTAAATCGCGAAAACTTGTCTACTCCTTTTTGCTTTTCAGGAAATCCACCAATGACGCAAAATCCTGCAGGCTCAGCGTATTCGCGAGGCCGGGAGGCATCATCGACATTTCGAGTTCCTGACGATCTTTGATGTTGGCGGTTTTGATTTTGTGAACGTTGCCGGCAATGTCGCGCATCTCGACTTCACCGGCGGTTTCGGCGGAAACAAATCCACTCATCGCGCCACCGTCTTTCTTTGAAACCATGACTGTCGCGAAGCCCTGCGAAATCGAGGCGTTCGGTTTCAAAATCGACTCGGCGATTTGATCACGAGTCAAAATCGCGCCGACTTGTCCCATGTAAGGGCCTTTGAGCGGCTGATCTTTCGTGATGGTGTGGCAAGCGATGCAGCCCTGCTGGGTGAACAATTTTTCGCCCTTCTTGATGTCACCCTTCAATTTGTCGAGCGAGAGAATCACGTCTTCGATCGAAGTTTTGCCAACTTCACCCGCAGCGCCGCCGGCAATTTTTGTGAGATCAACTTTCGGCTCGTCCATCTTTTTGAGGTCTTCGGCAGATGGTTCGCTAGCGATTTCTTCGATTCCGAGCCGGAGTTTTTCGTTCCAAAACCCAAGCCGACCTTTCGTTGCCGCATCGCCGTTGGTGAATTCTTTTTTCAAGACATTTGCAATCGCGTCGCTCTTTTCCCATTTCGCCAACACGTAAAACGGCCCGCGTGTATCCGGCCGAGTTCCCCACCACCATGAACCGTCGTAAGGCGCTTCTTTTTGGTAAAGGCGGGCGAGAAGGGCGATCAATTCCGTGCGGCGAGCTGCTTCTTTTTCTCCATCGAGTTTCGAAAGCAACGCGTCAACAACAGCCGGTTCGTGCATGGTTTTCAGTGCCCAGAGCGCTGCCTGACGATTCGGTCCATCGAGTGTAGAAAGCGCGGTGTCGTTCGCTCCAACTGCACGGATCGCGGTGATCGAAACGTGCGGTAGAACGATCGTTGCGTTCGGCGTTGCGTGCGGGCCTTCGGCTTTTTGGGCAAAAACAGGCGGCTTTGAATCGACCACGTATTCCATATGGCCACGCCCGTCGTGCGCTCCAGGTGTCGCTCCACCAAAGCCTTTGAACTTCACTGCACCGGATGGCAAATCGTAAACGATGTGCGATGGAGAATGCGTTCCGATACCGAATGAGGATTTTTTCTCGTCGGCCCGTGTCAGCGGCTTGCTAACGCAATCTTTTCCGACAAGCGTTTTCCCCCAGCCTCCTTTGGCGGACTTCCATTTCAAATCGGTCAGCTTTTTCTCAGATCCATCGGCCATCACCAGCGTCGGATCGAACCAGCCCGCGTGGTCGTGGTCATTTCCGTCGCCGCCCTCAGTGACAACAAGATGGAGCTCCTTCCAGCCTTTGACGTCGACGTTGATTTTTGCAGCCGGTTGGTGCGGTTTCAATTTCTTCGACATGAATGCTGGCGGCGCAACCGTTGCTGCTTCGGCTTCAGGCTGATAAGTTCCTTCGGGAGGATCGGCTAGGGTGAATAAGGCTTCAGCGGCACTCGCATCGCCGAGGCGGCCCAGGGCAATAGCGGCGGCAACTTGAACTCGTGGATTTCCGTCGAGCAGCCCTTTTTCAAAGAAACCGACCTTCGCGCCGGCCAGTTTTGTTCTGCGATCAGCCATGGAACGGACCACCCATTCCCGAATGGATTCATCAACGGCCAGCCCGGCGAGTTCTTCGTTTGAAGCACCGAGCTGTTTGGCTGTGAAAATCGCCGCGACTCGAGTTTCAAGCGAAGCGGAAACGTCTGCTGCGACCTTCAGGATCGGAGCGACTGCGGTGGTTCGGCGAATCAATTCCTGCGAAACATGCAGGCGAGTGATCGCGCTGTTTTTGCGCAGACCCTTGATCAAATTCTCATCGCTCAGTGATTCCAAATCAGGGAACGCTTCGTATTTCCAGCCCTTTGGCACGACTCGCTCAACGTAACCCTTTTTGTCGCTACCTTTATAACCGGCCCCATCCCAGGCGCTGAGATAAAGTCGGCCTGAACCATCAACGTCGACGTCACTGATTTGAGCAGACTTGATGAAATCTTCCGGCACTTGGGTGAAACTTGCGCCGTCGGGAGTGAGTCGGTGAATCGCCAACTGACTGCGTCCCCAATCTGCCATCATCGGAACATTGGTGTATTTTTTCGGCCAGTTTGGTTCGGCAAAAAAGAGCGCTCCGGTTCCGGAACCGCCGCCGATGTCTTGCAATGCTGGCAAGATTTCCCCAGTAAAATTTTTGAAGAGAACGGGATAACCGTATTCGCCGGACTGGACGTGATGGATGAAACGCACGTTCCAGCCGCCGCCGTCATTGGTGTTTCCACGAGTGAAAACATTCATGAACGGATCGATCGCAACGTCGTAAATATTCCGTGTTCCGTGAGTGTAAACTTCGAGTTCTGTTCCTTCAGGACGAACCCGAACAACGCCACCGCCGAGCACGGTGAGTTCTTTGCCATCGGTTCCTTTTGCACCGACAAAACCGAAGTCCCCCACGGCGATATAAATCCAGCCATCAATGCCCATGGCGATTCCATTAGTGGTGTGATCAGCGCCACGGTCCTGATTGTGCTTTGGCACGGAGATGTCTGAAACAAGTCTTTTCGGTGCACCGTCCGCTTTTCCGTCGCCGCCTTCATCAAGTAAAACGGAGAGGTGCATCCCGCTCAAAATTCCGGTGTCGGCAGGAATGACAGTGTGGAGAACGAAGAGTTTTTTCCCAACTGAAATGAGGCCGCGCGGGTTATCAATTTCGGCAAACACGGTGTGCGAATCGGCTTTCCCGTCGTTATCGGAATCAACCAGACGGATGATTTTTCCTTTTCCCGGACCTTTTCCGAGCGAGCCGTTCATGTCCACGCCGACGAAAACTTCACCCGTTGGAGCTGCGCACAAACACGCGGGGGAGGGGACGATGTCGGTGCCAGCGAATTTGGTGAATTCGAGTTCGTCCGGAACCGTGGCAGCGAAGACAGCCGTGGTTGCCACGGAGAAAAAAGAGAAAAGAGTGAGTGTGCGTTTCATTTTCGAAGAGCTGCAATCTTGCTTCAAAAAGTGCGCCAGTTCAACTCTCCCGATGGAGTTATGACAAAGCGTTTTGCGCGTTTTTCGATCGTACCCTATTGACTCGTTGAATAGAC
>CALAHF010000037.1 GCA_937891465.1 uncultured Verrucomicrobiales bacterium
TAACCTGCCACATAAAAGATGGGCAAAAGGCCAACCAATGAAATACCGAGATTCTGAAACTGCTTCATTTCCTTTCCAGAATAGCAGAAAATTTTGAAATGTTGTCAGAGGATTGTAAAAATACCTTCAGTCCATCGACTTGCGATTAGCTGAGCTAATGCTTGATTTCACAAATTGACCAAAAAGGGAGCGAAACAGCCCTGATACCATCATCACTATTAATTCATCTAATAAACGCAAATATGCGTTAGAATTCCGTTGCAGGAAATCTCGCAACCTTCTATTTTCGGGACTGATTTTATGGAAAAAAGCACTTTTTCACGATTCGTTTTGGCGCTGACGACCAGCGCTTTTCTAGCCACTTCGGTGGTTGCGCAAAACGCTGATATTCACAAAGGCAACTGGCTGTCATGGCGCGGGCCTTTGCAAACCGGAGCCAGCCTCGAAAGCTACGAAGGGTACGAATTTAACCCTGAGCCTGAGGTGATTGATGAGATTGCCGGTAAAGGCACGCCAGTGATCTATAAAGGACGATTGATCTCATGGGGACTTCGCGGAAAAGGCGCTGACTTGGAAGAGGTGGTTCAATCTCGCGATGAAAAGACCGGCAAGGTTATCTGGGAGCGTGCCACGCACGATTTCATTTCGGATACGATTTATAACCGTTACTCAATCGGTGCGGTGGGCGTTGATCCAGAAACGGAGAACGTGATCGTCGCAACGACCTACGGTTTGGTGACGTGCTATTCGAAAGATGGTGATCAACTTTGGGAACATTCTATGATGGAGCGCTTTGGACGCCTCACGTTTCCGAATGGACGCGCTGGCTCACCTGTGATCGATGGAAACATCTGCATCATTCGTGGTGTTACGAGTTACTGGGGCGCCCAGGGGCCGGCGCGGGATCGCTTTTTTGGTTTTGATAAAAATACGGGCGAATTGCTCTGGGCATCGACCCCGGGCGTCGGACCTCCGTTCCTTCGTGATAGCTCGATGAGCACGCCATTTGTGGAAACTCGCAACGGAAAGCGCGTCTTTTACGCGGGCACCGGTTGTGGAAACATTGTTTGCGTAAACATTAATGACGGAACGCCGCTCTGGCGCTTCCAGATTTCAAAAGGCGGAGTAAACAGCTCGCCGGTGATTCACGGTGACAACCTGATCTGTATTCACGGTAAAGAAAACCTCGATACAACTGAAATTGGTCGTGCATTCTCGCTGAAACTTCCAGCGGACTATGACAACACGGGCGGTGTTGTTGATCCCAAACAAAAAGGAGCTCCCCGTCTTCCGGAAAGCACAGAAGTCTGGCGCAACACGCTTGAGATGTTCACCAGCTCGCCAACACTCGTCGGAGACAAAGTGTATCAAGTTGTGAAAACAGGCAGCCTGTTCTGCCTCAACTCAACAAGCGGCGAAACTCTCTGGGAATTGAAATTAGCCAATGAGCAGCTTCACTCGAGCCCGATTTATGCAGACGGAAAATTGTATGTTGCGCTTTTCCCGGGGGAGTTCTTTGTCATCGATGTGACCGGTGCTGAGCCAAAAATTCTCCACAAAATCGAAGTCGATGGAAACTGCATTGGTTCCCCCTCGATCTGCAACGGCAAGGTTTACCTCCACACCACGGAGAAGCTATACCGATTTGACATCAAGAACACAGGCATCACCTACGCCCCTTCACCAAAACAGGAGATCCCGAGTGCTGGCGAAGCAACTAAACTGACCGCTGTTCCCGGAGACGTGCTTCTTCAAGCGGGTGATACGGCAGAAGTCAAACTCGTAAAAACCGACGCGAACGGCATTCCCGTGGGTGAAGCTGGCGCTGGCGAGTGGACGAAGTTCATTCCACCAACTGCAAAAGTGAAAGCGGAAATGGACGCTGCGTTCACTGGCAATTCGATCGCTGCTGCTGCTGACGCAAAACTTTCCGCAGGCGCGTGGAAAGGTGTCGCTGACGGCAAGACAGGAATTCTTCGCGGACGGGTCATCTCAAACCTCCCTTACAACGAAGGTTTTGAAGACTATACGCTCGCAGCGAAACCCGGTGGTTCAGTCGCTGGTCGTGAATTTGATTTTCCTCCACTCCCTTGGATTGGAGCTCGCTTGAAATGGGAAGTGATCGAGAAAGATGGAAACAAGATGCTTTCGAAAACCTTGGATCGTGTTCTTTTCCAGCGGTCACTGTCATTCATTGGTCATCCGGATCTCAAGAACTACACGATGCAGGCTGATCTTATGACAGACGGAAGTCGTCGAATCAAGTCGGTCGTTGGACTGATCAATCAGCGATACATCATCGCCCTTGTCGGAAACGCAAACCTTCTCGAAGTCAGCTCGAATCACGAGCGGGTCAAGGAAAGCGTGCCGTTTAAGATTTCTGCAAACACCTGGTATACGCTGAAAACCAAGGTCGATATCGCAGAAGATGGAACCGGCGTCATTCGCGCGAAAGCGTGGCCGAAGGAAGAAACCGAGCCCGATGCATGGACCATCGAAGTGAAGCACAACAGTGCTCACGATCACGGAGCACCCGGATTGTTTGGCTTTTCACCGCAGAGCCAGAAAACTGTGTTTATCGATAACATTTTGATTCAGCAGAATTGAGCCACCATTTTAAAGAAAAGGAAAAACTAACTAGTATAAATGATTATGAAATCACTCTTAAAACTCACATGGCTCCTCGCGATGCCAATGTTTATCGTCTCTTGCGGCGGTGAAAGTGATGCACCAAGCGGCAATGCTGCGGATGCAAAAAAAGGCAGCGGAACCTACGTTCCTCCAAAAGAAGACGCCGTAGCCCCTGCTCCTGCAGCTGAAGAAAAAGCACCTACTCCAGCCCCAACGGTGGCCCCCGGAGGTGGCGAATGGACCCAATGGGGCCGCGACGGTTCCAATAACATGATGTCCCCGGCGACGGGAATTCCATCAGATTTCACTTCGGGTGAAGAAAATGACGACGGGAAAATGGAAGGCGCCAAGCACGCCAAGTGGGTTGTCCAAATGGGTTCACAAGCCTACGGAACTGCAACAATCAAAGACGGACGTGTCTTCATCGGAACCAACAACGAAGAGCCTCGTCTCGACGGCGTCAAAGGGGACCACGGCGTGGTCATGTGTTTTGACGAAAAGTCTGGTGAGTTTCTCTGGCAACTCTCGATCCCAAAACTCGGAGCTGGTAAAGTTTCTGACTGGGAATTCCTCGGAGTCTGCTCATCCGTTGCGATTGACGGGAAATACGGATACGTCATCACCAACCGGGGTGAAGTGCTCTGCATCGACCTCTACGGACAAAGCGACGGCAACGACGGCCCTTTCAAAGACGAAGGCAAATACATGGTCGGCGGTCTTGAAAAAATGCACGAAGTCACCGAGCCGGCTAAAGTTGGCGAGAAAGACGCAGACATCGTCTGGGGATACGACATGCGCTCCGAGTTGGGAGTTTTCCCACACAACATTACTTCAAGCTCAGTCACCATTACCGACACTCACGTTTTTGCTTCGACCTCGAACGGCGTTGACTGGTCACACATCAACATTCCTCAGCCTTACGGACCTTGCATCGTTGCGCTGAGTAAAGAAACCGGTGAACTCGCAGCAGAAGAAGCCAGCGGCATCGGCGAGCGCATCATGCACTGCAACTGGTCTTCTCCAGGTTACTCGGCAGATTTAAACGGAAAACCAACCGTCGTTTTTGGTGCTGGCGACGGCTGGACTTATGGATTTGATGCAAAAGAGTTTCAGGAAGAAGAAGACGGTGGCGAAAAGTTCAACACCCTCAAAGAGCTTTGGAAAGTCAATTGCTGCCCCAACGAATATCGCGTCGACGACAAAGGCGAAAAGATTAAATACGCGACCTACCCCGGACCATCTGAGATCATTGCTTCTCCTGTCGTTTATAACAATAAAGTTTATGCAGCGATTGGGCAAGATCCTGAGCACGGCGAAGGCGTTGGAGCGATCACTTGCATTGATCCAAGCAAAGGATCCGGCGAAGATGCCATTGTTTGGCAATTCAAAGAAATTGGACGGACGATTTCTACGCCATCGATTGTCGACGGCTTGCTTTACCTCGCCGACTACAGCGGGAAGCTTTTCTGCATCGACGCTGAGACCGGCGAGAAATACTGGGAGCACGACACGCTTTCACACATCTGGGGTTCAACGCTCGTTGTTGACGGAAAAGTATTTCTCGGAAACGAAGACGGCGAGTTGATCGTCCTCAAAGCCGGAAAAGAAAAAGAAGAACTCAACACCATCGAGTATCCAGCTCCGATATATTCAACACCCGTGGTGGCAAACGGCACACTTTACGTGATGACCCAGACTCACCTCTACGCTTACGAACAAAAGTAAGCGGATTTCATTTCAAGTGCCCGGTTTTCGGAAAATTCGAGAGCCGGGCATTTTTTCTAAAAACCCACCGCACCGTCCATGAAAAACAAGGTCATTCTCGTTATCTTCATCATTCTCGCGATCCTGCATCAGGATTTCTGGAACTGGGGGAATTCAAATATCGTCCTCGGCTTCCTGCCGGTTGGCTTAGCCTACCACGCTGGCTATTCATTGGTCTGCGCCGCATTTTGGGCCTGCATCATCAAATTTGCCTGGCCGACCGATCTAGAGAAGTGGGCAAACGAAGGCGAAGACGCTTCATAGTTGAAACCCATTTTCACGAACCAATAAGGTCTGTTCGATGAACCAACCCTATTGACTCGAAACGCCTTGACGAACCAACCCTATCCATTCGTATGATCTCAATCCTTGCCCAGGCTCCCGACGCCGGCCCAGTTTCACTTACGCCGCTGATCGTTATCGGCTGCTACCTCGCGCTCCTTCTTGGACTCGCGATGTTTAGCGGAAAACTCTTTCGCGGAACTTCGAAAGACTACTTTGTTGCCAGTCACTCCATCGGACCGTTCATGCTCCTCATGTCGGTTTTCGGAACGACAATGACAGCGTTCGCGCTCGTCGGTTCAACCGGTAAAACATTCCAAATTGGAGTGGGCACCTATGGATTGATGGCTTCGTCATCGGGCCTGATTCATGCCGCCTGTTTTTTCCTGATCGGAATTCGGGTGTGGGCAATCGCAAAGCGTCACGGCTACGTTACTCAGATTCAATTCTTCAGAGGTCGATTCGAATCCAGCGGGATCGGCTACCTGCTTTTCCCAATTCTGGTTCTGTTGGTGATTCCTTACCTTCTCATTGGAGTGATCGGTTCCTACCGGGTCATTGGACCAATGACGGCAGGCATGTTCCCGAATGTTTTTGAAGCAACCGGTGGTTCGGTTCCACCCTGGATCATCGGAATCGTCATTTGCGGAGTGGTTCTCGCCTATATTTTTGCCGGCGGTTCACGCGCAGCGGCCTGGGCGAACACATTCCAGACCATCGTTTTCATGGCGATGGGCGTTCTCGCTTTTACCCTGATTTCGAAACACTTCGGCGGTCTTGAAGCTGCAATAAAGCAGGCGAACGGCGGTCACTTGATTCGAACACCGGACGAAATCAGCATTGCCGGGAAATTTACCCGGGAGATTGGAATTCATCCGCTCACGTTCGCCACTTACATGTTCATTCCACTTTCAGTTGGAATGTTCCCTCACCTTTTCCAGCACTGGCTGACCGCTAAAAGCGCAAAAAGCTTCAAGCTGACAGTGATTGCTCATCCGCTCTGCATTTTGATTGTATGGGTTCCCTGCGTTCTGATTGGCCTGTGGGCCACCGGAACCGAAGCTGGAATGCCACCGCTTCCTGACGCGAAAGTTGGAGCGGTGCTCAGCATCATGATTGCAAAACTGGTCGCCTCTCCGGTGATCATTGGAATGGTCACAGCCGGAATTCTCGCAGCGATCATGTCATCACTCGATTCGCAGTTCCTCTGCCTCGGAACGATGTTCACGAACGATATCGTCCTTCACAACAAACCGAAGGATAAGTATTCCGATAAAAAGACGATCCTCATCGCTCGTGGATTCATCATCGCGATTGTTCTCGTAACTTTCATTTTGTCGCTGCTCCTGCAAAACGTTCAGAACGTTTTTGACCTCGCCATTTGGAGTTTCTCCGGCTTTGGAGCACTCACGGCACTGGTCTTTACCTCGCTCTATTGGAAAGGCGCAACGAAACACGGCGCCTATGCCTGCATCATCGTCGTGGCTTCGATCTGGATGTTCTTTTTCTGGAAATCAGGTTGGGGCGGCGAATACACTGTTGGACACGTGATGCCTGTAGCGATCGCATTCATGGGCGGACTGATCGCCATGATTGTGGTGTCTCTTTTCACCAAAAAACCATCGGAGGAAACCATTAAGAAGTTCTTTCCGTAAGCAACTTGGCGTTTGCCCGACTTTCCTACTTTTAACTTCCCCACTTTTTACACCGAAATATGACGACTGACGAAGCAAGATCACAACTGGACGATCGTGTTCAGGAAATCATCAAATGGCACTTTTCCGAAGAAACCGGCACGCCTTTCTGGCTCGACTGGATGAAGGACGCTGGCTGGGATCCTCGCGAAGAGGTGAAGTGCGTCGATGATATCGTGAAATTTGATCACTTCGAAGACAACTGGCTTCGTGATGAGAAGAACGAGCGCTTTGTTCCGAATGCTTATAAAAATCGTCCGTTCAACGTTTTCGAAACTGGTGGAACGACCGGGCTTCCAAAGCAGCGCGTTGGTTGGGATGACTACAAGCACGATTACGAGCAGTTTTCCGATCAGTTGAGCGACGAGTATTTCCCAAAGGGCGGCAACTGGATCATGGTTGGCCCGACTGGCCCACGCCGTTTGCGTCTGGCCGTTGAACACCTTGCTAACCACCGTGGAGGCAGCTGTTATCATGTCGACCTTGACCCGCGTTGGGTGAAGAAACTCATTGGCCGTAAAGAACTCGATCAAGTGGAGCGCTATCAAGCACACGTGATGGCTCAAGCAGTTGAGATCATCAAGCACCGCGATATCGAGTGTATTTTCACGACTCCGAAATTGCTGGCTTCAATTGGTGAGCGCATTTCAATTTCCGGTCACGGAATCAAAGGCTGTTTTTGTGGGGGAACGTCGATGACTCCCGAGTATGTCCGTTTTCTGCAGGAAGAAGTTCTCGAGGACAAAGCTCTCTTTGTTCCCACTTACGGAAACACATTGATGGGCCTCGCGGTCAGCATTCCGGAAGAGCTGAAGGAGAACGATTATTCAGTCACCTATTACGCACCACAACCGCGCGCGATTTTGCGAATCGTTGATCCCGAAGACACGAAGAAGACGATGGCCTATGACGAATACGGTCGCGTTGAATTGACCACATTGACCAAAGAATTCTTCATGCCACGCTTCCTCGAGCGCGACGAAGCAATTCGCCGCAAGCCACATGCTAAATACGCGTGGGATGGTGTTGGTGACGTTCGTCCATTCGGCGCGCTGACCAAAACAGTGATCGAAGGCGTATATTAATCTGAACTCCTTTTTCAGAAAATGGCAGCACCACACATTCCAATTCTTCGCCAAGGTCGGCCTTACAAATCTCTCGATGTGCAAACCATCGATCGATTGGGGACGGACGAAGCAGCCGCTGAGATCTCGTTCGCCTGTGCTGACATGATCAAATACGACATGCTCAAAATGAGTGAAGCTCGTGAGAAGTTGAAGGCGATGAAGTCGTCCGATCTGATCGAGATCACGAAAAAAGCCGGTGAGATTTTCCTCAATGACGATCTTCCCATCGGCGTTGATGGCATGATGCAATCGCCAGAAGACTACGTGTTGTCGCTTGCGGCAACCAGTGGGCTTCCGCACTCACTGATTCGCATGAACATGAAGCGACTCGGCGCGATTTTTGGCCAGGTTGACGATATTTTCCAAGGACTCACTCGCGGGCTCGACATCAACGTGCTCGATAAGGGGTATGGAGAACAAGGCGGAGCACCCGTTAGTTTTTCACCGACGACAAACGAACTGGCTGTCATTTTGCCAAGTAACTCACCTGCAGTAAACGCACTCTGGATTCCATCCATCGCGATGAAAGTGCCAGTGTTGCTCAAGCCCGGCCGTGAAGAGCCATGGACGCCGTGGCGCATCATCCAGGCATTTATCAAAGCCGGCTGCCCACCAGAGGCATTTTCAGTTTACCCAACGCAGCACGATGGATCGGGCGCAATCATTCGCCGTGCCGGTCGCGTGATGCTATTCGGTGACGACTCAACCGTGAAGCAGCACGAGCACGATCCCCGTGTCGAAGTTCACGGAACCGGTTATTCAAAATTTGTAATCGGCGAAGACGAAATCGAAAACTGGGAACAGTATATTGATTCTATCGTTGAATCTGTTTCTGCAAACTCCGGACGTTCCTGCATTTGCACGTCGACCATTGTCGTTCCGAAATACGGAGACGAAATCGCGGAAGCCGTTGCCAAACGTGTGGCTGAAATTAAGCCCCTCGCCCAAGACGATCCCGAAGCGAAGCTGTCCGGATTTGCGAATCCAAAATTTGCTGAGTGGATTAATGAAGCCGTTGAAGAAGGCCTCAAATCCGATGGCGCCCGTGACGTGACCGCAAAATATCGTGAGGGAGAGCGCTTTCACAACCGCGACGGCATGAATTATTTACAGCCAACCATCATCCGCTGTGACTCATTCGATGAAGAACTCGCGCTACGTGAGTTTTTGTTCCCATTTGCCAGCGTCGTCGAATGCCCACAAGCTGAAGTGCTCGACAAAGTCGGTTACTCACTTGTGATGACTGCCGTGACGAAAGACATGGAGTGGATCAATAAGCTCTTTGATTGCCCTGAGATCGAGCGGCTCAACATTGGCAACATCCCGACTAATCGCATTAGTTGGAACCAGCCACACGAGGGGAACTTGTTCGAATTTCTATACACGCGCCGCTCGTTTGCGATTGCTGAGATGGCGTAACGTTTTTTTCGAGTCAATAGGGTGCGTTCATCGAACATACCCTGTTGGTTCGCTTTTCCTTTTCGATCCAATAGGGTTGGTTCGTCGAACAGAACCTATAAGTTCGTGAAACTCGAGTTTCCTAAAACTCGGCTGAACCGGGCACACGTGGAAACGGAATGACGTCGCGAATATTGGCGACTCCAGTCACGAACATCAGGAGACGTTCAAACCCAAGGCCGAATCCAGCGTGAGGAACGGTGCCGTATTTTCGCAAGTCGACATACCAGCTGTAATCTTCTTCGTTCAAATCGTGCTTGGCCATGTTCGCTTTCAAAAGGTCGAGACGTTCTTCGCGCTGGCTGCCGCCGACAATTTCGCCGATCCCGGGAACGAGTAAATCCATCGCTGCGACGGTTTTGTCATCATCGTTTAAGCGCATGTAAAACGGCTTAATTTCTTTCGGATAATTGTAAACCGTGACAGGACACTTGAAGTGCTCCTCGGTCAAAAAGCGCTCGTGCTCCGACTGAAGGTTGTGCCCGTATTTCACGGGAAATTCGAATTTCTTGCCGCTTTTCTCGAGAATCTCAACCGCTTCCGTGTAAGAAACCCGCTCAAACGCACGAGATTTCACGAATTCAAGTCGCTCGAACAAACCTTTGTCGACGAACTTTCCGAAGAACGCGAGGTCTTCAGCACAGTGTTCCAACGCGTCGGAAACTAGGTATTGCACCAAGTCCTCAGCAAGCTGCATATCGGCGTCGAGATCACAGAACGCGATTTCCGGCTCGATCATCCAAAACTCAGACGCGTGACGCGAAGTGTGGGAATTCTCTGCGCGGAACGTCGGACCAAAGGTATAAATGTTCGACAAAGCACATGCGAATGTTTCGCCTTCAAGCTGGCCGCTAACGGTGAGGTACGTTTTCTTTCCGAAGAAGTCCTCCTCGTCTTTTCCGGCAGAAATTTGTTCTCCGTTGAGCGTCGTCACGCGAAACATTTCCCCAGCGCCTTCGCAATCGCTCGCCGTAATGATAGGGGTATGAACGTAGATGAAATCGCGCTCCTGAAAAAACTGATGGATTGCGTAAGCCATACGGGAACGGACGCGGAAGACGGCGCCGAACAAATTTGCTCGTGGTCTCAGATGGGCAATCGAGCGCAAAAACTCCATCGAGTGGCCTTTTTTCTGAAGTGGAAAGTCGTCGTGAGAATGCCCGAGAACTTCAACTTCGGTCGCGTGGATTTCCCATTTCTGCTTTCCACCAGAGGAGGCAACGAGCTTTCCTTTGATCGAAACAGAGGCACCGGTTTGGATTTTCAGAACCGACTCTTCGTAACCGGGAATCGTCGCATCCGCGATGACCTGAACATTTGCCAAACACGAACCATCGTTCAATTCAATGAATGAAAATGCTTTCGAATCCCGCCGCGTCCGCACCCAACCCTGGGCTAGAATGTCGCCGACTTCAGATTCGGATTTCAGAATATCACGGACTAGGGTGCGCATTTTTTGGAAAATTCAAATTTAGGTAATCGGCGAATGGTTCGGCTCAACAGTCGCACTGCCGGTGAACGTTCGTCAACACTGAACACTTCTCTTCTCCCCTGCCCTTTCCTTGCGTCCTCGCGGGATTCGGATAGCGTAGAATTCTACGCAACAATGCACGATTCAGACAACAGTAGTCCGGAAGAAACCGATTTGGATTCACTCAAAGGAAGCCTGATCTTAGCCGACCCGCGTCTAAAGGAACCGACTTTTCGTCACAGCGTGCTTTTGCTGACAGAGCATAGCGAAGAGATGGGTGCCCATGGCTATATTCTAAATCGCCCTCTCGGAAAATCTGTGGGAGAGCTCCTACCTGATTCCGAATTTGAAGGTCTCGGCGGCATTCCCGTTTTCGTTGGCGGACCGGTTTCGACCGAACACCTGACTTTTCTTTCGTTCGGCTGGTCAGAAATGGATAACTGGCTTCAATACTCCACTCATTTATCTGCCAAAGAGGCTCAAGGACATCAGGCTGAAGGATTCTCGGTTCGTGCATTCGTAGGCTACGCAGGCTGGACGAGTGGACAGTTGGAATCCGAGGTGGAAGAAGACACCTGGATCTCCTGGAAGCCGGATCAATCCATTATTCAGTTAGATGACCTCGATACCTTATGGCGCAGAATGCTTCGCGAAGTCAGCCCGTGGCATCGGCTTCAAGCAGACGAACCCGATGATTTGCGTTTAAATTGAGAATACAAATGAGCCTCCGAATCCTTCCCCTGCCCCTCGTAATTTTACTGGCACTTTTTTCTTCGGCTTTTGCTGAGGAAAAACCTCTTACTTCTGTCCACGATTTCACGGTCAAAAATATCGCGGGTGAAGAGGTCAAACTTGCCGATTACAAAGGCAAAATTCTCCTCATCGTGAATGTCGCGTCTGAATGTGGAGTCACGGCTCAGTATGAAACACTCCAAGCTCTTTACGAAGTTTTGAAAGACCGGGACTTCGTTGTCATGGGGTTTCCGAGCAATGAATTTGGAGGACAAGAACCTGGGACGAACGAAGAAATCGCCACGTTTTGTAAGACAGAATACGCCGTCACTTTTCCGATGTTTTCGAAAATCGAAACCAATGGCAAAAAACAGGCGCCGCTCTTTAAATACCTTACCACCGCGAAAAATCCGGATAAAGACGGAGCGGTAGGTTGGAACTTTGAGAAATTCCTCGTCGGTAAAGACGGGAAACTCATTCGTCGATTTGGAAGCAGCGATGAGCCGGACGGACCGGAAATCATCGCTGCGATCAAAGTCGCTTTAGCCGACAAATAAGTTCAAATTAAGCTTCGAAACCTTCAGGAACGACCACTTCATAGTCGCCATCCTGACGGCGGAAGAGAATTCGCAACTGACCGGACTCGACGTTTTTGTAAGTCACGAAAGGTCGGCTTCCCAGCTCAAGCTCTTCAACGGCTTCAGTCTGCGTGAGCGGTTTCACGGATTGCTTGTTTCGGTGAACGAGAAACGCCGTATCAAATTCAGTCGGGCCCTCCAACTCCTCAGGAGCGTCACCGTTGCTAGTGATACCATTCACGACGTCAGCGATGTGATCCGATGCTTCTGTATCGCTCGGCATGTGGCGAAGATCCTTACCGTGAGGCCGGTGTGATTTCAGCATGCGTGTTTTATATTTCCGCATGCGGCGCGCGATTTTATGAATCGTCTCGTCGATCGACGTGTACATGTTATCCGTCGTCGTATCAGCCTCGATCGTGATGTGATTTGCGCAATGGAGGACGATTTCGGCGAGGTGGCGGTGAGTGTTTTGGACATCGAGGATAACTTTCGCTTCGATGATTCTCGGGTAATCAAGATGGAGTCCCTTAACTTTATCGAGCGCATGCTCTCGCATCGCTTCGGTGACGGATGTGTGACGTCCAGTGACTGTGATCGGAAGATTAACGTTTGCTACCTGCATATATTTTTACCTTTCGGGTTGAGATTAACGTTCCTGTTTCGAACATTGGTTCTTCAAATAGGACGTTTGTTCTACCCAAAACATAGCAAAAAATTTGCCAGTTGGCCAAGAGGAATCGGATAGGATAATCAACTGATTAATTGAGAAGAGCTTCAGAGAAAAATTTAACAAGCAGAGCTAGCAACACGCAACCAATGCATAGAGCACTTAGCATGAGTCGCCTCCATCCCGCAATCTGATAAAAATAACCTGCGAGAACCCACAATAGAATCATCGTGACCACGAGGCACAAAATAATTCCAAGCACCCCGTTCGCCTGTGCAGAGAACGCCACGAACCGAAGGAGAACTGACGCAATCAATCCGAAAAAGCCAGCCCTCCACCACTCTGCATCAATGTCATTTCGGCCAATCAGCCACACGGTCAATTGGGTTATCAGAATGGTAAAAACCCAGAAGAATACAAACGGCACTTGATAACTGTTAACAGTAAAAACCTCCACCATCACAGACTCTAACCGTTGCAATCCCGCAGACGATTACAAAAATCACGACGGTTTCTCATCCTTCTTCGCGTCGTCGTCCGCAGCCCCCATCCAAGGCAAAATCAACGAACCCACCCACGATATCACGGTAAAGACACCATCGATATAAATTGCGCAGGCAGCGTTCATCACTCGCTCGATTCCCACTTTTTCGTCGAGCCCCCGCCACGGCTTCAGATCAGCCAAAATTCGCTTCACCCGCTCGGTCGCGTCCATTTCAGTCGGAATCGTCGCAAAATTGTAAAGCGCGATCACAGACCATCCAATTGCCAGCACCATCGAACCTTTTTGCCCAAGACTAAACGCAATCATCACCGCGCCGATCATCACCAGAGGAAGACTGAGAAACATGGTTGCCTTGATCGCCGAAACCCGCCACAAGAGCGGTCGAAAGCCATCTTTGTGTTGAAGTGCATGGCCAACTTCGTGCGCCGCCACGCCGATCGCCGAATACGTCGAGCCGTTAAAGTGCTGGGGGGAAAGCGACAGCCGCTTTTTTTCCGGGTCGTAAAAATCCGCCAGCAAGCCACGGCCGCGCACTACTTTCACGTCGGTGATTCCATTTTCGCGTAAAATTCGTTCCGCGACTTCTGATCCCGTGATACCAAGTTTCACCACGTTCTTCAGTTCCTGATCATAAATCCGGCGATACCGTCCCCGCGCCCACATTGTAACAGCGAGCATGACAGCAAAAATGACGAGAAAAATAAGCGGCATGAAAAAGTTGGAATATGAGGACAATGGAATCTTGCATCGCCCGTCGAATCGAGCAAGCGTTCCCTCATGACAAACTCCACTCAATTCAGTGCCCTCATTTGTGCCACTCTTGGTGCATTTTTCATCGTCAGCTGCGCCGCAGAAAAGCCGGCGCCTGATCCAATCCAAAATTTAAAAGCGACTGAAGTTTCTGAAGCTTTGAAAAAAGACGACACCATCGTCGTTCTCGACATCCGCACTCCAGCTGAATATGCAGAGGGCCATCTCGCCGGAGCAAAAAACATCGATTTTAAAGCTGAAGATTTCGAAGCGAAAATTGGAGAACTCGATTCAGGAAAAGCCTACGTCGTTCACTGCAAAAGCGGCGGGCGCAGCAGCCTCTCGATGCAAAAATTCTCAGCAAAAGGCTTCACCCACATTCTCCACATGGACGATGGTTACCTCGGATGGACCGAAGCCAAGTTACCCGTCGAAAAGTAAACCGACATTTTCACGATCAGATAGGGTTGGTTCGATGAAGCAACTCTATTGGATCGAAAATCAAGTTTGCGGAGCCCGCGTGTTCGGCACTGCGTTTGCCTCGGCCTCGTAACGCCTGGCTTTTTCCATCTCAGAAATCTGCCGACTGACATCTCGTAACGTCATCAAAATTTCCGGCGGAGATGCGGGAATTGATATGTCGATGTTGACAGATTTTCGGCCACTGAAGGCTGAAATCGCGTCGCGAATGGCTTCACGAACAGCCATTGCAAGCACAACGGGAGCTTCAGAACACGGCGCGCCGGGAACTGCTGAAAGCTCTCCCATCGGTCGAAGTCGATCGATCTCGATTTGAATAGGCGCATCACTGAGGCCGGGAATCCCCTCGTCGCCGGTCGTAAGAAACGAATCCGGATCATCAGAGGCTCTGTTCGGCTCGCTTAAAAGCCAGCCCTGGCCCTGAGCAAAAGCACGCATGAATTGCGCTTCATCCCGGTCAGCTTGATCGGGCGCGGGGCTTCCTTCGTGGACCAAATCCACGCGCATGACGTCAATTTCGCCAGTGAAAGCATCGATCTGAACCTCAACCACAGCGGCTCCGTAGGCATACCCGGAAAACGGCCATCCAGCACCGACCTCACGATCCCACCACAAATTTGGAGCCCGGAAAAATCCGATCTGAGTCAAATTCACCCTACGCCGGAACGCTCCATCAATCAGCTCAGTGAAGGTCAAACTGCGCCCGGCGGAGACTTCACCAATACCCACATGGCCACCGCCAAAACGGATCGCTTCGAGCTCGATTTCCATGTTTCCACGAGCGGCCAACATTTGTAGCGCAACCGTCCGAAGCCTTTCCTGAATGGTCTTGCACGCATCCGCAACCGCTTTCAAAACCAGCCCAGTCGTATCGACACCGAGCCTCGCCGTCATGTGCGGAGTGGTCTCCGGATTCCCCGTAAAGACAGAAATCTGACCGATCGGAATACCGAAACTCACAGCGACGTCATGCTGAATCTGAGTATTCAGCCCATCAAACACATCAACAACCCCCGGGTGAACCCGAATCGATCCGTCGTTCATGATTTGAACCTGCGCCGTGCCTTCGTTTCGCTCGCTTCGAGGATCGCCGATGCCGACTTTCATGGGCACCAAACCGATTCCTCGTTTAAAACTGGCGTTCTTTCGATTCCACTTCGCAATCGCCTTCGAGCGCTCGTCATACCCAGATCGACGCCGCGCTTGCGTCCACACCCGATTAATTGCGCCACTATTCACAGGCTGGCCGTAATGCGTTGAGTTTTGACCCGCTTTATCACGATAAAAATTCGCTTCGCGGATTTTTTCCACGGGAATCCTGAGACGAATTGCAAGCCGACTCACAATTTCCTCCATCACCCAGGTACCTTGGGCCACACCTTCTGCTGGCAGATTAGCACTAGTAACTGAACTGGTTTTGCAAAGTTGTCCCTTGACTGTGAAATCAGGAATAAAATAGGCTGAATCAGAATGAAGTATCGCTCGATCCAGAACCGTTTCACTATCACTAACGGTATAACCGGCATCGAGCGCGATTCGCAAATCCGCCGCTAAAATTCGCCCCTTTGCATCATGAGCGATTTTAAAACTCGCATTCGCCGCATGGCGACGGCCCAACAACAGCGCCGTTTCTTTCGCGTCCAGTCGCAATCGGACAGACCACCGGCATCGCATCGCAGCGGTCGCAGCCAGCACGGCAATTAAAGCCGCTTCCATCTCACTGACAGTGCCCGAATTTTCCAACGGAAGCGCAACAATAGTCACTTCACTTTCAGGGAGTTTGAACGCAGCGGCAACAGCAGCTCGCACTCGCGCCGGAGATTCCGTTCGCACTTCGACATTGATCGCGCGTTCTCCCGGCCGAAAATTGATTCTTACGCCCGGAGGTCGGACTCCCGGAAGCTGCCCGCTGATCGCAAAGGTTCCTTCGAAAACCGTGTCTGGTGTGCTCTTTGCGAAAACAGCATTCGAGTCCCCACGCGTAACCTCTCTCGGGGGACCATGAAAACTCTGCATCGCCATCGCGTGATCGATCGACAAAATTCCCGGCGCATTGTGATAATCCACCTCGATTTTATCCCTCGCTTCGCGACACGCTGCAGTCGTTTTTCCAACGATGATTGCGATTGGCTGGCCACAATAAAGCACCTCATCTTCCGCCAAAATTGGATCGTCAGGACGCCACGGCATCAGTCGATTCAGGTCTTTCCCGAGATCTTCGGAAAACAAAACGGCTTCAACCCCCTCGACTTCACGAGCTTCTGCCCCAGCTTTGCGAACAATCGTTGCAGCTGGATGCGGAGAAAGCAACAGCATCACAGTCAGATCATCACCTTCCGTCCGCACAGGTCCGAGCGCGGCCTGATCATCCAATTCGAATGGATCGCTGCCGTCCGGCGACTCGATACGGAGCCCTGCAGCCGAAGCCATTTCAGTAAAATCGCTGTCTGCAGACACTTTGTCGGATTCCGCCACCTCGAATGGGGAAGTCGGGGCAGAATCGTTGTTTTTTAAATCGTCACTCAAAACCAGAAAGTCAGGTAAAGTTTAGGAATGTAATGCAGCAATGTTGAAATCACAAACAGTGGAAAAGAACACATCTCTTACAGTACGGACTTATCACCTAATGCCAATGCATCAAAAAACGGCTGTTCGGGATGGGCAAATTCGCTCGCGGCACCCAATTCCACGGCAACATCGTCAGCAACTTTGGGATGCTGAAAGTAAAATTTTTGGAACAACGTGATCACCAATTGTCGCCGGTAGTCGTCGTTTCCGCGATCATCTTCAATCTTAATCTCCTGGTTCACGGAAGGCAGCACCTGCATGATCGCTTTTTCGTTCCACTTCCGACCAACCAGTTCCTTCTCAGCTTTTCTCGCGCGCAACGGCCGATCTGAGACGCCGGAATAAGCGATCCACGCCTTTTTCACAGTGCCGTCCGCAGCCAGTTCCACAGCGAATGCACCGGTCATCAGTGGTTCGCACAACGAACGGCGCAACGTCACCATGTAGGCATCGCAGAGACGAGACTGACTGCCACGTTTTTCCAAAATGGATTCGGTAAATCGCGGAACTGAAATGCTGCGAATAACCTCGCCCGGGCGAAGAATCGACTTTCCTCCACGATCAAAAAACATCGCCATTGGGGCGTCTCGCTCGCCTTCCAACGAGGTAAGATGCACCCGGGCATCCAGCGCAATCAGGAGCGGCGCTATTTGACCGTAAGTTGCTGCTATCGCCAAATTCCCACCCAACGTGGCTCGATTCCGAACCGCGCGCGAAGCAAAGCGGCTCAACAGTTTTCCGAGCGGCCCGACATCACGACCCACGGTTTCACCAACTGATGTCAATGTGACCGCTGCCCCGATTTCCCAGTGATTTGGCTCTTTTCGAATGACGCGCAGTTCCTCGACATCTTCGGTCGAAATCAATGTCTCCCACTCCGATTTCCCGGCAGTTTGCCCCATTCCCGTTCCACCGGCAATCACCTCAGCATCGGGGTATTGGTTTTTGAGCTGGAGCAATTCGACAAGCGTTTTTGGCCGATAAAACCGGCGTTTTGATTCGTCAACGTAGCTCAAATCTTCGTCGTCTTCAGGATAGTAGGCCACGAGATGCCGTGAAAAAATATCATCAAAAACATCCAAACGCCCTTGCTGGATCAATTTTCCAACACCCGATGCCTGAGCAATTTGCTCCGCTTCGTGGCGCATTCGTTCCGCTTTTGCAAAAATCTGTCGCGCCACTCGTTCGATCGCCCGCCAGTTGGCCGTACGCGTAACGATGCCGTCTAATTGCTCTCGCAGCTGTCCCATCCATCGCAGATCTTGGCGGTAATATCCTTCCACCAACAACAATCCCAGCCTCGCTTCTGCCCGCGGACCGCATTCCAAAGACGCTGCCCGCATCGCCCGAACCACGGTGTGGCCGGGATCCATCAGACAAAACGCTTCCCACGTCCAGATGTCCTGGCCGGCCATCATCGGAAGAAATAGCAGCGTTGCATCGACTGCGCGGTATTTGGGCCGCCCCACTGCATCAATCGTTGCCAGTAGGACTAAATCGCCTCCCGCCCACGAATCGGTAGGCGCAAAACACGGCCCCTCCGGCCACGTTCCGCGATCTGCGAGAAATTGCGCGAGCGTTTTATTTGTGGCGACTCCATCGACGCGACATTCCGCTCCATTGAGCTCAAACGTGAACCAGCTTTGCATAAATTATAGCGGAAATGTAACGCAGGTCGCCAAGGTGTGCAGAAATTTTACAACTTCGTTAATTTTCGATTAAACAGGGTTGGATCGTGAAATCACCCAAAGCGTTCCACCCACGGGTCTTTTCCATCACGGAACCAACACATCATCCGGCATTTTGCCGGGCTTGATCTCTTCAATGAGTTCGATCGTGTGATCGGCTCGCAGCACGATCAGCATCGGTTTTTCGATCGTGGAAAAAGTCTGGCCGTCGATCGTGATTTCGCCATTTTCGAAATCCAGCTTTTTCCCGCCCAGTTCAATTTGAGTCCCTCCCGGGAGTTCTGTGATATTTGCCGGCATTGCCCCGGGCGCGGTAAAAGGCGAATGGGTGGGCGGCGAAATGGGCTTGGCTTTCGGCTTTTTGACGGTTCGCAGCGGATCAATCAAAATCGGGTAAGTCCGGTAACCACCAACATTAAAATAGCGGTTATAAGGCGAGTATGGCTCATCTGACCGAATCGCGATGCGAAGCTTGCCAAGATCAAATCCGATAAATCCCTTAACATGAACCACGTTCAAATACCCTTCGATCCTTTTCGTGCCGCCTTTCTTCGAAATTTCGATCCCCTGCTGGTAATCAGTGCCACGCAGCTCGCGAAACTCTGAAATGTCCGGACGCAACTTCGGGAAAAACAAAAACATCGCGCCGATCAACATCAACGGAAGCAGAACCATGAGAAATCGACGGAAAAGTTTCATCCCTTCAACCGTGCCAGATTTGCGAGCGCAGTGACAATAAATTTCTCGATTTCGATGGCGGCTTTTTCGACTGTCCAATCAACTCCCGACTCGCGTTCCAGAGAAGTCATTTCAACACCCTGAATCCCACAGGGCACGATCGATTCAAACCCGGTGAGGTCGCGCTCAACATTCAGCGCAAATCCATGCATCGAAATCCATTTTCGCACTCCGACGCCGATAGACGCCATTTTGCGATCCTCTACCCAGACTCCTGTTAAACCTTCACGCCGACCCGCATCGGAAACGCCGTTGGCTTTTAAAAAATCGATAATCGCTTCCTCGATAGCTCGCAAATAGGTGTGCAAATCCTGCCCGTAGCGATGCAAATCGAGCATGAAATACCCGACCAACTGACCGGGCCCGTGATACGTCGCCTGCCCTCCTCGATTGATTTCGACAACGGGATGAGGCAGAGATTCAGGTTCACCAATCAGGCTGGACCGGTCGCGCGTTCGGCCAATTGTATAAACCGGCTCGTGTTCGAGCAACAGACAGGTATCGCCGATTTCACCGGCGTAAACTTGCTCGACGAGCTGATTTTGCAGCGCCAATCCTTCCTCGAAATCGATTCGACCGAGAAAACGAAATTCGATATTCACCGGATGATTTTCAGATCAAATCCTCACGCAGTGCCTTTGCAACTGCGCCCGTGTTTGTGTTCACGTGGAGTTTTTCGTAAATGCTCCGCATGTGGGTGCTGACGGTGTGAAAGCTGATGTCGAGCTGATCGGCGATCTCTTTTTTGATCAATCCATCGGCCATGAGACGGAGAATTTCCTGCTCCCGATCGGTCAGCTTATAATCATCTGCGGTCACCGAACTTGGCCGACGCCCGCTGGCGCGAAAAACTTCAAGGACGCGTTTGGCGACTTTCGGAGTCATCGGAGCACCACCATCGGCGACTTGCTCGATTGCTTCACCAATTTCTTCGAGACGCGCGGTTTTTAAAATGTAACCACTCGCGCCGGCACACACGGCTTTGAAAATCTTCTCTGCATCGTCAAACACAGTCAAAATCACGGCTCGGGAATTCGGGCTGCGCTCGCGAAGGTGGGTCAGCGCGGAAATTCCATCAATCCCCGGAAGCTGCACGTCCAGGAGCACCACGTCAGGTGCAGGCTCGCATTCCAACGCCCGGTAGGCGGCTTCAAAATTATCAAAACTGCCGGTGCAGCTCATCCCGTCGAGTTGTTCGATGCCTCGGGCGACAGTTTTTCGAAACGCATCGTTGTCTTCTACGAGCCAGACGCGGATAGGTGATTTAGTGGATTTGGGATTAGTGCTCAAGAGATCATTTTAGTGGAACTTGAAAAATAACTACAGTCCCACAATCGGGCTTTGTGGTGAAATCGCAAGAGCCACCAATACGCGCCGCACGATCGATCACATTCGACACTCCACGACCTCCGGGACGGCGGGCATCCATGTCGAATCCCTTTCCGTTGTCTTCGATTCGGAACATAAGATGACGGTGATCAATTTCGATTTTCAGATCCACTTCCGTCGCTCCGGCATGCTTGCGGATGTTGTTGAGCGTTTCTTTAAAAGCAAAAAAGACATGTCGCCGAAATCGAAGCGACACGGTCTGCTCGGCAAAAGTCCCCGGATCGGCGGTGAACGTGTGTTCAACTTCTGAAAGAATGTGATTCGCCACGTCCCGCATTTTTGTAAAAAGATCTTCAAACGACGTATTTCCGGTTTCGATTAACCACACGATGTCCCGCATCGATTCGGCAGTGTTTTCAGCGGTTTTATGAATTTCCTCGAAGTCCTCGCGAGCCTCTTCAGTCAAACCCGGAACGGCGCTCGCAATCTGGCTGGTGAGGGCGATTGACCCCAGATTTGACCCGATGTCATCGTGCAAATCACGCGCAATTTGAGTGCGGAGACGATTCGCCTCGGCCAAGCGAACGCGGCGTTGGCGAAACAGTGCGGCGGCCATGAAACCAAACAAACCCAAAAATATTGAGGTCGCAATCACTGCAAGCGCGGTGAGAACCTGCTCCGTTTTTTCCTTTCGCTCGCGACGTATTCCCTGCTTCCGAACAAGCGTTTGGCGGCGTTCTTCCAGCTGATTGAGATAATCGGGCAGCTCCGTCAGCCGGTATTGGCTGGTGTATCCATCGACTAAAAATTCCGGTCCCCAGCGAGTCGTTTTTTTATCGTTGTAGGAATCGGTCACTTCCACCTTCTTGCCTAAAGCGATGTTTTTTCCGTCCGCGTAAATTTGCACTTCCGATAGCGCAAAGCTCGCAAATGCTCCCTGTCTCTGAATTTTTGTGGCCTTGATTTGGAAATACCGCATGGGCGTTTCCAACCCGTCGAAAACCATCGCGTTCCCCTGAGGGTTGACGTAATAGCGGGTTTCATAATCGAAAATCATTGCGTCTTCGCCGGAATTTGCTCCGCCTGTGATGACGAAATTAATGGGGAATCCAATTCCCGGGGTATCGCCCATATCCGATGGTTGAGCCGGAACAATTCGAATTTCATCGACCCGCACGGATTCGCCCAGATCGATTTCGATCCATTTTGACTCATTTTGTTTTTTGACCCATTGACTCATCCAACCGCTGGTGGCACTGCGCTCTGTTGTCACGGGCATTCCGATCGTGCTGTGTGAATCCGTCAAATTCGCCTCCGCCCACGTGTTCGGGATGTGCATCGAGTTCATTGCCCGGACCGGCTTTCCGGCGGCAACATTGTAATTTCCCGACAGGACAATCAGTTCGCTGAGACCCCACGCAAAATTCTCCTCTGTTTTGTAATGACGAGTCGACGTGACTCGAACAAAACGCGCCTTATCTGCATCAACCGGCAACAAAACCGGGTAGCTGCCGGGATTTGCAAAATCCGTCGCCGTGTGACCAAAAATAAGCCTCGCATCGGAGAAGTCTTCGTTGTCGGCAATCTCGACCTTGAACCGAAGCGGGAACCCGTAGCCTTCCGGATAGAGCGGCGACTCCGTTTTCAGAGGCACCAACGCGATCGCATCAATTTTCTGACGTTGTTTCAGATCGACCTGAACCCATGCCGGTTGATTGCCGCGTTTCATCACGGCTGAATGATAACCGAGGCGATTTGTCACCCTCGTACGGCCCGATAAGGGAAGTTCTGCCAGCTGCTTTTCAATATCCTGAAGTTCCGAATCAAATCCGCGGATTTTTTCCGAAAACCAACGGGCAATGGAATCTCCGGGAGATTGGGACGTGTCATTCTGAGCGCGAACCACGCTTGATCCGAGAATCGCGGAACAGGAAATAGCGATAAGAAATAGAGTATTGGATCGGACTACCATGGTGAGTTTCAACCAATGATAAGCGAAGTCGTTTCCTCGACAAGTCTGCCGAACGTGCGAGCCGATTTTCGATCCAATAGGGTTGGTTCGAAAAGCCGTTTCGAAGCGATAGGGTAAGTTCAACAAACAGACCCTATTGGTTCGTGAGACATGGGAGCTGAGCCGCGTGGTCTGAGAAAATCAATTCCGACCCAATCGCGATGCTGCGACGCTGGAGGGTGATTTCGGCGTTTTTTTGGACGACGCGGCTCGTCAGGGACGACTCGCCCCACCTCGGAGATTTTTCGGAATTTCGAGTGTTTTGGCCTTTATTTTCTCGCGAAGTGGCAAAAACGCTTGTTTTCGGGTATTTTTTCCGCTCACGTCGCGTGAAACGGCCAATGCAACCGGATCACGCTCTTTCCGTTTCTTTTTCTGAGTTCATGCTTTTATCAGTTTGCTCTTCTGAATCCTTGGCCTTCTCCGTTACTTTGTCGGCGTAGGTGTATTTCAGGCTGAGATGCTTTGCGATCGTCGCATACAGTTCATCCACCTTAAACGGCTTGGAAATGAAGTCTTTACAACCAACTGCCATGGCCTTTTCCCGAGCTTGTTTGAAGGCATACGCAGTCAGCGAAATGATGACGGGAGCAGTATCCGGATGGCATTCATTTAGAATTGCCACCGTGGCTTCGCTGCCTTTCATGATCGGCATGTCTTCATCCATCAAAATCAGATGTGGCTTCCACTCGCTCCACTTTTCGTAAGCTTCACGACCATTGACGGCCTCGGCGAGTTGGAACCCGCCTTTGGTAAGCACTTTCTTCAAAAGCAATCGGTTCATGGGCTGATCTTCAGCAATGAGGATTCGAATTTCGCCATGTTCTGGTTCAATGCCGGTGATTTTCTGATTTTTGATGTCCGCGATCTCCCCGGCATCTGCGAGGTTCGCATTTGCAATCT
>CALAHF010000038.1 GCA_937891465.1 uncultured Verrucomicrobiales bacterium
ATCCCCTGATCCCCTGATCCCCTGATTCCTTTGAAACTAGCGATATCGCATGATCCCCTGAGCGATCTCTTCTGCCAAAATCTGGCGAAACCATGCCGACGCGCTCCGCTGGCATTCCCAACGATTAGAAATAAACCCGCACTCCACCAGAACAGCGGTGCCTTTTGTTTTTGCCAACACCTTGAGGTTGTTCGGCTTCACTCCACGATTTTTCGTCGCGATCCGCCGCGAAAGCTCGCTCTGAATATAAGTCCCGAGCACACGCCCTTCGGGGCTACCTGGATAATAGAATGTCTCAATCCCTGTCACGCTTCGATCTTTGTGAGCATTGAAGTGCAAACTCACAAAAAGGGTATCTTTCGAGGTATTCGCCATTTCGGCACGCTTCGTCAGTTCAACATAGGTGTCATCAGTCCGCGTTAGAATTGCTGGGACTCCTTTTTTTTTCAGCACTTTCTGGAGCCGCTCAGCCAAATCGAGCGCGAGTTTTTTCTCCGCAACTCCGAAATGGGAAGATCCCGGATCCTGTCCACCATGCCCCGGATCGATAACGACTTTGTTAAAACGTTGCGCATTCGCGTTCCCCGCCATTAAAAAAACCGCGCTAAAACCGACAGCCAAAGTTATCACATTACGCTGAAGACCAATCAGTAGCGGATGACGGGAGAAAAACATTCAAAAAAAAGCAGGATGAGAAGAAAACAGACGAAAAGCTTGTAGAAACTTATAATTTACAGTAAAACTCGTCTTTCTTAAAGGTAAATCTTGTTAAGCAACTTCCCCCACTTCTCTCAGTTGTTTGCAGTTTGATCAATACTCCTCAGCATAACCTAACTTCATCGCAAAATTGTCATGACTAATACGATCATCATTGCCATTCCCATTTTTGGCCTGATTGCACTCGCCTACACCTACTGGAAATCAGCCTGGGTAACCAAACAGGACGCAGGTTCTGAGAAAATGCAGCGAATCGCCCAAAGCATCGCTGACGGCGCCATGGCTTTTCTACGAGCCGAATACAAAGTGCTCGCCATTTTTGTCGCGATCGTCGCTGTCTTATTGCTGGTGGGTGGTTTCATGCAAGAAAGCAGCCACCCTCTGGTCGCACTTTCCTTTGTTGTCGGAGCCTTTTGTTCCGCCTTTGCCGGATTCATCGGGATGAAGGCGGCGACCAAAGCCAACGTTCGAACAACTCAGGGCGCCAAAACGAGTCTCGGCGAAGGCCTCCGAGTCGCCTTCGGTGGTGGCTCAGTCATGGGAATGGGTGTCGTCGGATTAGGAATTCTGGGCCTCGGATCGCTCTTCGCTATCTTTTCGAATTCGATTGTCGATCTCGCAGCCAGTCCTGACGACAAAGCTGCCGCGATTCGCATGGTCATCACGATCATCACCGGTTTCTCATTCGGTGCTTCATCAATCGCGCTCTTCGCTCGTGTGGGTGGCGGAATTTATACTAAAGCAGCCGACGTCGGCGCAGATTTGGTTGGAAAAGTTGAAGCAGGAATTCCTGAAGATCACCCGCTGAACCCGGCTACAATCGCTGACAACGTTGGCGACAACGTCGGAGATGTTGCAGGAATGGGTGCTGACCTTTTCGAAAGTTATGTCGGTTCCATCATCGGTGCGATGGTTCTCGGTAGTGTCTTTGTGATCGACCCGGCATTTGCCAGTTCCTTCGACGGGCTCGGTGCCGTGCTGCTTCCGCTGATGCTTGCCGCTCTTGGAATCATTTCCTCAATCATCGGCAGCTTTTTAGTCAAAGTGAAAGAAGGCGGCAGTCCGCATCGCGCTTTGAACAAAGGCGAAATCGTCGCCGGCATCATTTTGCTGATAGGAACATGGATTCTGATCCAACAGGTTTTGCCAGCTAGCTGGGAATACGCCGGGCGAAGTTATTCAGCAACCGGAGTCTTCTTTGCTGTTCTGCTCGGCCTCGGATCAGGAATCGTCATCGGCATGATTACTGAGCACTATACAGGAACGGGGACCAAGCCGGTCATCAGTATCGTAAACCAATCAAAAACTGGAGCAGCGACCAACATCATTGCCGGACTTGGCGTGGGAATGATTTCCACGGCCCTTCCGATCATCGTTTTAGCAATCACCATCCTGCTTTCCTACCAGTTTGCCGGACTCTACGGCATTGCGCTCGCAGCTGTAGGAATGCTTTCAAATACGGGCATTCAGCTTGCGGTTGATGCCTACGGCCCCATTTCCGACAACGCAGGAGGCATTGCTGAAATGAGTGAACTCGATCCTGAAGTTCGCGAACGAACAGACAAACTCGACGCCGTTGGAAACACTACCGCAGCTATCGGAAAAGGCTTCGCGATTGGATCTGCAGCACTGACTGCCCTCGCCCTCTTTGCCGCGTTTAAAACAACCTACGAAGTGACTCATGGCGGAGTCGAACTCAATATTCTAATCACCGAACCCCGAGTCATGGCGGCTCTGTTTCTCGGTGGAATGCTTCCGTTCTTGTTCTCCGCGTATTCGATGCAAGCCGTTGGCCGCGCCGCCATGGACATGATCAACGAAGTTCGTCGTCAGTTCGCTGATATCCCGGAGCTGAGAGTGGCCCTTGATGCCATGAAGCGAAACGAAGGCAAAGAAACCAGTGAGTGGTCCGAAGCCGACCGCGCCGAATTCGATGCCGCTGACGGAAAACCTGAATACGCCAAGTGCGTTGATATTTCGACAAAATCAGCTATCAGACAAATGGTCAAACCCGGTCTACTTGCCGTTCTTGCCCCTGTGGTGGTTGGGTTTGGCGGAAAAATGATTTGGGGCTCCTCCGACGTAGGCGCTCAAATGCTCGGCGGATTGCTCGCTGGCGTCACCGTTTGCGGCGTGCTCATGGCACTGTTTCAATCCAACGCTGGTGGAGCCTGGGACAACGCGAAGAAGATGATCGAAGAAGGTTACGACGGCCATGAAAAAGGCAGCGAAGCCCACAGAGCATCCGTCGTTGGCGACACCGTTGGCGATCCATTCAAAGACACCTCCGGTCCATCGCTGAATATTTTGCTGAAGCTGATGTCCGTTGTCGCGCTCGTTATCGCGCCGCTGATCTGATTTCAGAAAACCGCTTTTCACGAATCAATAGGGTAGGTTCATCGAACATACCCTGTTGGTTCGAAATGGTTTCAAGGACGGGCGTCTTTCCTTGTATTGATCAAGCCCGCGGATGAGCCTCGTCGTAAACGGCTTTCATCCGCTCAATCGACACATGCGTGTAAATTTGGGTCGTCGATAAACTCGCGTGACCAAGCAGCGTTTGCACACTTCGCAGATCTGCACCGTTATCGAGCAGATGCGTTGCAAAGCTGTGGCGCAATTTGTGCGGACTAATATTGACAGGAATACCGGATGCTTTGTGATATTTTTTGAAAACATCCGAGATCCCGCGAGCCGACATGCGACGTCGTAGCTTGCTGATAAATAACGGCCCTTCCATCACCTTGGCGGCGTTTCGATACGTGTGAATCGCCTCAGCGGCCTTCGACCCCACGGGACAAATTCGTTCTTTGCTGCCTTTTCCGAAGACGCGAACGCATTCGTTGAAGAAATCAAAATCACTCACGTTCATCGCGGCGAGTTCGGCCAGACGAACCCCAGAGCTATAAAACAGTTCGAGAATCGCAGCGTCGCGCTCCCCTGCCCAATCGGGGGCCTGCGGTGGATGCTCAATCGTCAGCGGTAAAATCAACAGCTCCTCGACCTGATCTTTCGTGAGAACTACCGGCAGCTTTTTCTCGGCTTTCGGCAGCTGAACTTCGACGATCGGATTGACTAACAGATTTTTCCGACGGGTCAGGAATTTGTAGAAACTGCGCAAAGCCGCGAAGTGAAGGCGAATGGTGGCGCGCGCCCAACCGCCCTTCATGATTTCAAACAGGTAATCGCGGAAATCATCCGCTTCGGCTGTTTCCCACTTTGAAAAAAGCGCACCGCGCTCGATGCGATAACGCATCAGCGCGTGATGATAATTGTGAAGCGTCCGAGGCGACACGTTTTTCTCGACCGACTGGTATTCGAGAAATTCATCGACGAGCGGATCGTCGATTTCGATTTTTTCAGCTGCAGCAGATTTGCTCAAAGCTCAGTTGCCGGGAGGAATCCACGGCGCTCAACTGCTGTTGAATTCGGCAGAAAAACGGACCCACGATAAGTGTCGATTTTCGTTGCAGGCGTTTCCAAAAGCGGTGGAAGCTCCACGCCGTCTTCAGCAATCGCTTTAAAACCGTTCACATCAGACCAGCCCAGCTGAATCTGGTAGCTGCGGGAATTTTCAGAAAGCGGGACGATCACATGACCTGCTTCGTGATGAAGAATCAAAGTCTCTGAATCACTCTCAACTTCGTTTTGAACACGCAAGCTCAAACGAGCACCGTCGTGAACCGGACGGGATTCTTCAGCCAAGTCCCAGAACACCGCCACCGAACGCGTACCGCGAACCACGATGTCGAATGAATCGTCTTGATAAGATTCGGGAATCATTTCGATAGATTGAGCTAGTGCTTTCATAATTCTAGTAGTGCAGAACCCACTAAATCACAAATTCCTTAATAATTCCAGAAATTTTAGAAAACTTAACTAATTATTTTCAACCCTGAAAATCTCCATTTTTTGTCTTGGCCTAAAGTTTTCACTGAGAAAGTTGGGTTTTCAGAGCAATCGCGTCTGAAAGATAGTTTTGTAACTTCGCTAAAATCATTCCTGTAAATCCGGCGTTTCATGTCTAAATTTCGCAAAATATGCTTACCAAACGCATCATCCCCTGCCTCGATGTGACCGACGGTCGCGTTGTGAAAGGCACCAATTTTGTGAATCTCCGCGACGCGGGAGATCCTGTCGATTGCGCCGTCGAATACAATCACCAAGGAGCGGATGAACTCGTTTTTCTCGACATCACCGCTTCTTCCGACGGTCGGAACACGATGGTCGATGTCGTTCGAAAGACGGCGGAGCGCTGCTTTATGCCAGTAACCGTTGGTGGCGGAATTCGCACGGTCGAAGACATGCGCGGGATGCTTTTGGCGGGGGCCGACAAGGTGGGAATCAACACAGCGGCGGTCGCAAATCCCGATGTCGTCTCAGATGGAGCGAAAGCTTTTGGAGCCCAGTGCATCGTCGTCGCGATTGACGCCAAGCGAAATGAAGCCGGCGATGGATTCGAAGTTTACACCCACGGTGGACGAAAGCCGACCGGGATCGACGCGGTCAAATGGGCCCAGGAAATGGCTCAGCGCGGAGCGGGCGAGATTCTCCTCACCAGCATGGATGCCGATGGCACGAAGGTTGGATACGACATTGAATTAACCGCGGCGGTCAGCGGAAACGTCAGCATTCCTGTGATTGCCAGCGGCGGCGCGGGGAATCTCGATCACATGGTTGAAGTGCTCGACAAAGGGAAAGCGGACGCCGTGTTGGCCGCGAGTATTTTTCACTTCGGCGAGTACACCGTCGGCGAGTGCAAAGAATACCTCGCCAGCAAAAACGTGCCGGTTCGACCGCTTGTGGAGGTCGCGTTATGAGCGAAGAAATCGAAAATCCCGAACAGGAAGCATTGTGGGACCAGATCCTCGATGCCTGGAATCCAGGATTGATTTCGACGCACCTTTATTTAGCCCAAAAATACACGTCTGAATTTCATCGCGACCATCAGGGCTGGGCAGCTCTGGCCGATGCTCTCTGGAACTTGTCTAGATTTGACGAAGCTTACTCAGCGCTCCGAAAAGCAGAACAGCGCTGGCCGGAGGATAACGAAGCCCAATTGCTGCGCCAGTTCGCGAACTTCTACCAAACCAAAGGCGATTTCGCAGAAGAAGAAAACTGGCGGCGTTCTGCCCTAGAGCTCAATCATTCCTCTGTCGAATTAATCTACCTCGGTGGCTGTTTAGCTCGTCAGGGAAAGTTCGAAGAAGCCAAAGAATTCCACGAACTGGCCACTCGAATGAGCATCGACGACGGTGATCCCGACGAGGCGCATTTGAATTTAGGACGAATTTTTCAAGCTGAGGAAAATCTTAAAGAAGCGCTCGCCCATTTCGAGAAGGCACTCGAATTCAGCCCCGATTTTGAAGCCGCAGCCGTCGCCAAACAGGACGTCGAAAACGTTCTCGCGCTCACGAGTGAGTAGATTCCTCTTCTTCAATCGCGCCCAGCCCAACCTTGGCAGAGGCGATAAAAAGGAACGCTATGAAAATGTAAGGCACGATGAAAAAGCGATACCACACCATCGGGAATAGCACGAAGTGCGCCGCGATGTAAGCCAGTGAGATCGCGATAAAACCAATCCACGGATTGCAAAACACCTGCCAGAACGTGCCTTTCAGCCCGTGTTTTACAAAAACCATCGCGAGGAACCAGATTAGCAATACAAGGTAAACGAGAAGTTCTTTTTCCACGATGATCGTGCCGACACCCACCGCCAAAATCTTGGCATAACGAGCAACGGTGATGACACCGTCGGCTTCTCCCGGGAGCAGAAGCGGCTCCCAAAACGCGTTTTGGATCAACACGCCCCAGTCATACTGACCGGCTGCGTGATTGGCGTATCTGTAAGTCGCGCAGGAAAGCAGAACCGCCAGAACTGAGCCCCAGCGATTGAATCCTTTCTGGGTGAGAAATAAATACCCGCCCATCAAACCGGCCCACACAATCGCATCCGTTCGGGCAGCAACCGCCAACGGCAGCATGTTTTGGGCCTTTAAAGAAAAAATAACAGCTTAGCGCGATGAACAGAAACGACATCCCATCGGGAGAACTGGCTCGTCCAAGTGAAATCACGCCGAAAAGAATTCCTACGATTGGAAACAGATAAACGGCGGCTCTTGGGACCTTCTGGAAAAACAGCATTGCCATGACCCAAAAGCCCAGCGCCGCGCAGATTCCGGCAACAACGGTTCCCCCAACTCGCGGGGAAATTCCCGTCGTTTTGTCGATAAGCCGGACCGTGCTGGTTAACAACAGTCGAGTGCGGAAGAAGTTCAGCTGCTGTTTAAAAACCTCAGTATCTTCGTACATCGCCTGACGAAACTCTGGGTGATGCTGCCCGAGCATCGATTGAAACCGCTCTTCGCCAACCGTCGCAATCAGCGAATCAAAAGCCTCTTTGTGAAGCGCTTCAACACTCTCAAAATCCTTCTCTTTCGCCAATGACGTGTACGAAATCGTGTCCCAAATGTGATCAGGACGACCAAGCGAAACCACAACAACTCCAATACAAAAGAAGAGCAGATAAGCTTTAAGAACGGCAGGGCGCAGCCAGAACGATTGAGAATTGTTCATCACTGAACAATAAACGCTGTCTTATAATTTTAGGTAATTACTATAATTAAGGGGAATGAAAATCGATTGCTAATTCGGACTAGTCCGACTAGTTTAATTAATGAGCAAAGTTTGGCAACTACAGGAAGCGAAAGCAAAATTCAGTCAGGTTGTCGATTCTGCTCTGACCGCAGGCCCGCAACTCGTCACAAAACATGGTAAACCCGCCGTGGTTGTAATTTCCGAGAAGGAATTTCGGCAGATCGAAGAGAATCCGCCTAAGAAACGACGCAAAACGATCATCGAATTGATGTCCGAATGCCCTTCACCGGGGATTTTCGGTGTTATCGAAGCTGAGCGCAAAGACGAGCGTGACCGCGCAACTGAGGAAAATCTCTTCGACGACGAAGGATGAGATTTCTACTCGATTCCAATGTCATCAGCGAAATGCAGCGCCGTTCGCCTTCACCAAAAGTCCTTTCATGGCTTGCTCGAAATGAATCAGCTAGTGCAATTTCCGATGTTCTGATTGGAGAACTCGTGAAAGGCGCTTGGAATATTTCAGACGCACAAAAACGAGACATTACTCTGGAGTGGATCAGAGAAATCGAAGAATTATTCAACGATGAACGGTTGTTACCACTCGATCTCCCTACTTTAAAAACATGGGGCAAAATCTCGGGGATAAATCTTCAAAATGGTCGGCGTCTTGCACCACTCGACAGCCTGATCGGTGCAATCGCGATCCAAAATGACTTAACGCTCGTCACCAGAAACGTTTCCGATTTTCCAACTGATGTTCGAACTTTCAATCCGTGGGATTGATCAGGAAAACGCCGCCCATTTCTCCAAAACCGCCGTAGCACCGCCGTTATCAATTGCCGCACTCGCTTTGGCGAAACCCTCCGACAAATCTGCCGCCATGCCCGTCACAACCAATCCGGCAGCGGCATTCATGCATACGATATCGCGCTTGGGACCAGTGACTCCTCCGGCAAAAACCCCCCGCAAAAGCGCCGCATTTTCCTGAGCATCTCCTCCTTTGAGATCTTCGACAGAAGCTCCCGGTGATTCCACGATCAAACAGGGTTCGTTCGTCGAATCAACCTTGTTTGATTGCGCAGTGTCAGCAAACGTCGTTTCGCCCAACGTCGAAATTTCATCCATCCCTCGACCGTCTTCTGTTTTCCCATGAACCGCCCACGCTCTTTTCCGCCCAAGTTTTTCTAGAATTTCGGCGAAGACCGGAACCAGCTTTTCGTCAAAAACACCGATCACCTGATAATCGGGGCGCACCGGATTGAGCAAGGGCCCGAGAATATTAAAGATAGTCCGCTGGCCTTCTTTCGCGAGAATTCCACGCACGCCAGCCACGGCTTTGAATGCTGGGTGATAAAGCGGGGCAAACATAAACCCGGCCCCCACTTCACGAACGCATTCGCAAAATCGATCCGGCGTTAAATTAATTGGCACTCCGAGAGCTTCAAGCACGTCCGAGCTGCCGCTTTTCGAGGTAATTCCTTTGTTGCCGTGTTTTACGACTTTCACTCCGCAAGCCGCTAATAAAAAGACACTCGCAGTCGACACGTTGAACAAATCAAGCTTATCACCACCCGTTCCGCAAACATCGAGCGTTGGGCCATCGAGCGCAGCTTTGTCCAAACCTGGATCAACCGCACGCTCCAGAAACCCGCTCACGAACGTCGCAATCTCTGTGGGGGTTTCCCCTTTTTGAGCCAGAGCGCGAAGGAAGTCAGCCTTTTCCTCATCCGCTATTTCCTCAGACAATAGCCCCTCTGTCGCTTCCGCAATTTGCGATGCGTCGAGGTCGTTTCCGGATTGTAAATGAGAAGTGAGCAATTCCATGTCCGAAGATTTTAACCACGGAAAAACAGGAAAACACGGAATTTTTAAAACCTAGCAAGATCAGGAGGTCGCACAGAGGCTCAGAGCACACAGAGCAGGACCGGCGCAGTTTTTTTTGGGCATCGCACCTGAACCAAAAAGTTTCAACAATCTCGGCTCTGTGTGCTCTGTGCCTCTGTGCGACCTCTTTTTCTAGTCCCGCCGGTTTTTCACATACCGCCGAATTTCAAAATTCTCGGTTTCACTCACGATCTCCTCCATCTCGAAATCGTCTTCGAACGGCGGTAAAAACGTATCGCCTTCGTATTCGGCGAACACATACGTCAGGTAAAACTCATCGCACTCGGGAAGCATTTCTTTGAAAATTTCCGCCCCACCAATAATGAAAACGGTTTCGTGGCCCGCCAGCTCGGAACGGATTTCTGAAAGATCATTGATCAAATCGAAGCCCTCCGGCGCTTCGGTGAGCGTCCGCGAAACCACCACATTGCGACGCTTTGGCAAAGGCCGCCCGCCTGGAAGCGACTCCATCGTTTTACGCCCCATCACAATCGGATGGCCCAACGTGAGTCGTTTGAACGATTTAAGATCCTCAGGCAAATGCCACGGGAGATCGCCATCTCTTCCGATGACGCGGTTCGAAGACATGGCGACGATAGCTTTCAGTTGCATTGCACGAATGGTAAATCGAACGACCTTTCGCGCAATGACCAAAGTTCTCGGGATCGACGGATGGAAGAAAAAATGGATCGCCGTTTCATTGGAAGACGGAGCGTTCAACGACTTTCACATTTTTGAAAATCTCGATGAGGTGGCTTTGCTCGGCCCAAAGATCCCCGCCATTGCAATCGACGTTCCCATCGGCCTTCCCGAGAAGCCCCCTCGCCACGCAGACAAAGAAGCCGCCAAATTTATCGGACCTCGCCGCAGCAGCGTTTTTGCCAGCCCGCCTGTATTTTGTCTCGATGAAAAATGGACAGACTACCGTGAAACCAACGCCGAATGCCGTTCTCGCTTTGACAGCGGCATTTCAGCCCAGGGCTTCGCCTTGATGAAAAATATCCGCGACGCAGCGAAAGCAGCTGCGCAAAACCCACGCATTTTCGAAGTTCATCCCGAGGTTTGTTTTTGTGAAATGAATCAAGGCACGCCACTTCAATTCACCAAAAAATCGTGGAACGGCCAACGCGAGCGGATCGATTTATTGGAAAAATCCGGAATAGTTTTGCCAAAAGTTTTGCCACCCGAAATCGGAAAAATCCCCGTCGATGACATTCTTGATGCCGCCGCAGCTGCGTGGTCCGCTCAGCGAATCGCAGAAGGAAACGCACGTTCATTTCCCGAAAACAATGCGGACGAAAATGGCGGGAAGATCTGGTTTTAGGAACTCACACCAACTCCTTCATCGGCCGATACTGATCGACCAAAAAGTGCGGACGCCCACCCAAATCTTCAATCGTCGTGGTGTTGGCATTGATTCCCAAATTCTGATACATCGTGGCAAATACTTCGCCAAAATGAACGGGCCGATCTGCGATTTCACCGCCGAGCCGATCCGTCGCACCGATGACCTGCCCGGTATTCATGCCTCCACCGGCGAGCAGAGCTGTGCCAACCCGAGGCCAGTGATCACGACCTCCGTCTTTGTTTATTTTTGGAGTACGACCAAATTCGCCCCAGGCAACCACCGTAACATCATCAGCCATTCCGCGTTCGTGAAGATCATTGATCAATGCCGCCAATCCTTGATCGAACATCGGCGCGTGACTAATCATGCCTTCGCGATGCTTGCTGTGGAAATCCCAGCGGCCAAAATTTAAGGTTACGCAACGCGCACCCGCTTCGACCAAACGCCGCGCGAGCAGAAAATGTTCGAGATTTCGCGGAGCACCGTCACCCACTTGAGCTGGGTCGCCCTTTCCATAGCGGGCCCGCGTTTTGGGATCCTCTTTCGATAAATCAAAAGCCTGCGCCAATTTGCTCGACGTTAGCATGCCGAAAGCCTGATCGTGAAATTCATCGAGGCCTTCCATCGCACCTGAGTTATCAGCTTCACGACGAAATTGATCGAATGAATTCAACAACCCCTGACGTTCATTCAAACGACCAAGCGTTAAATTTTCGAGGCGCATTTCTTTTTCCGTCGGACCGGATGGCTTGAACGGTCCGTTTCCAAAACCGAGAAATCCCGGCTTCCCTGAATTACCGTAGGGCGGGTGGCGAGCCTTCGGTGCCAGCCCGACAAACGACGGAATCGCCGGATCACGAGAGCCCATCAACTTCGATGTCACCGCGCCAATCGACGGCCAACCACCTGCCGGCTGGCCTGCTAAATTTAAACTGGAACCCACTTTCCCCGTATAGCACATGAACGAATCGTGACTCCCGTTCGGCGCACCGTAGAGCGATCGAATCACCGCGCACTTGTCCATCGTCTGTGCCAGATTCGGCATCAGCTCACAAATCTCGATGCCCGAAACGTTCGTTTTGATCGGGCTGAACTGACTCCGCACATCACTCGGAGCGTCCATTTTCAGATCAAACGTTTCCTGATGCGAGGGCGCACCCGCCATGTAAACCATGATGATCGCCTTCTTCGAATTGCGGAGTCCCACGTTTTGCTCGGCCTGCAACAATTGAGGCAACGCCATGCCGCCCATCCCAAGTCCACCGATTTTCAAAAAATCGCGCCGAGAACGTCCGTCACAAAATCGGGAGGAATTGGAGCCTGCAACTGAAAGCATGTTCAAAGGTCCGCACCTTTCGGAGAAACGCGAACCTTTCAGACTGGCGTTTATGCGCCCCCACTATGGTAATCAAACCGCAATCGGCGCCTTGATTCCCGGATGCGGATCGTAGCCGATCAGTTCGAAATCCTCGAATTTGAATCCATCGATCTCCGTCACGTCCGGATTGATTTTCAACGTCGGAAGCGGGCGCGACTCGCGGGCGAGCTGCTTTTTCGTCTGCTCGATGTGATTTCGATACAAATGCAAATCGCCGAAACTGTGGACAAAATCACCGGCCTTCAGCCCACAAACTTGCGCCATCATTCGCGTCAGTAATGCGTAACTCGCAATGTTAAACGGCACGCCGAGAAACAAATCCGCGCTCCGTTGATAAAGCTGGCAGCTCAACTCGTTCGCCGTCGTATCGACATAAAACTGGAACATCGTGTGACACGGCGGTAGGGCCATTTGATCGACATCAGCCACATTCCAGCCTGAGACAATGTGCCGCCGACTCGTCGGGTTGTTTTTGATTGAATCAACCACCCGCGCAATTTGATCGATCGGCTCCGCTCCTTCAGCACCCTGCCAGCGACGCCATTGCTTCCCATAAACCGGGCCGAGATCGCCATCTTCATCCGCCCATTCGTCCCAAATCGAGACGCCGTTTTCCTGCAAATACTTCACGTTCGTATCGCCATTTAAGAACCAGAGCAGTTCATAAATAATCGATCGCAGGTGCAGTTTCTTCGTCGTCAAAACAGGAAACGTCTCCCGTAAATCAAATCGAGCCTGCGCTCCAAAAACTCCAATCGTTCCCGTTCCCGTGCGGTCTTCGCGCGCTTTCCCGTGCGTGAGAACATGATCAAGAAGATCGAGATAGGCTTTCATGAAAAATCAGAAAATCAGTTTTTTACGAACAGATAGGGTTGGTTCAACGAACAGACCCTATTGATTCGAAAAATCGGTTTTTATTCGGCTTTCGCTTTTGGGTTTGCGATGATGACGAGTCCTTTGTGATTGCTGAAAATTTCTTTCGCCAATGCGTTCACTTCTTCCAGCGTGATGTTTTTGTAGTCGTCCACAAAGGTCCGCGACCACTCGAGGCGTTCAGGATATTCCTGACTCGACTCCAACACCGAACTCAACCAGTAGCGGTTTGTGCGGCGCATTTCTTCGATTGAAACCACCTGCGGCTTTTTCGCTCGATCCAATTCGTCAGCGGTGATTGAAGTTCCAGTTGCAAGGTCCGCACTGATCTGCCGAATGGTGTCGCCCACTTCTTTTGCCTTTGGCGGATCAATCGTCACGTTGGCAAATAGGTAGCCGTAGTCTTTCCAAACATCGCTCGGCAAGTTGTGCGAAAACGGACTGTAACCGATGGCTTTTTCCTCACGGATGACCTTGCGTAAACGATCACCCAAAATCGCTCCGAGCATTCCAATACGCCGAGTTTTCTCAATGTCAAAAATGTCTGTCGTCGGCCAATAAACAACGGCCGAACCTTTGTCTACGGTCGTTTCGACTTCGTATTTTTCATCCGTCAGATCCGTTGGGAAATTCACAACCCGCTCTTCGGTGTAGGCCGGCTTTTCGGAAGCGCGCTCAGGAAGACTCCCAAAGGTTTCGGAAAGCGCCTTGATAGTGGCTTCTTTATCGAAATCACCAACGATGGACACTTCGAGGTATCCATTTTCGAACTCAGGCTTGAGCCACGCTTTGGCATCATCCATCGTCCGCGAATCAAGATCAGTTCGCTCAGGATAGCCGAACCGATCGTCGCCGCCGTGAATCAGCTTGTCGACTTCGTTGGCCATTTTTCCGCCGGGAGTATTTTCGAGCTGATTGTAAAGCCCGTCCAGTTGTCGACGAAATTCGATCGCGGCTTCTTCTTTGAAGCCAGGATTGGTGAGATACGACCGCATCAGCAACAGCTGAAGTTTGAGATCTTCGGAGTCAGTTTGACCGCTGAAAGCAAAGGCGTCTTCGTCCACGCCAAAACCAACGCCGACGGATTCTCCGGCGAAAATCTGCTTCAACTCATCTTCGCTGTGTGCGTCGAGTCCGGCACTGTTGAACGTTCCGTTGGTGAGGAGAGGGAGACCAGCCATGCCTTTTGGAAGCGTCAGCAATCCGCCGCCCACGCGAGCTTTCACGTAGATTTTTTCGTCTTCGTAATCGGTGATTTTCAGATTCACACGAACGTTGTTTTTGAAGCGAAGCTGAGTCACCCCAATGTCTTCGATCTCTTTTTGCTCAGCAATCTCGCCAGCAGCAGGCATCTCGGCATAGGCGAATTTTGCTGCTTCTTTTTCGACAGGAGGCTGAACGGCGACTGCTTTCGAGGCATTAAAAACCTGTGTAATCGCTTTGTCAGCATCTTTGACTTCCACGTTTCCGGAAACGTAAACGAGGATTTCGTTCGAACCGTCCCAAAGACCACGTAGATGATCACGGCACTCTTCAGCAGTCACCGATCCAAGCGCTTTTGTCACGCGAGGAAGGTCGGCGATTGGGTTTGTGAAAATACGGCGCGACCCCATTCGTGAACCAATTTGGTTGGCGAGATCTTGCGATTTCCGCGTCTTCGACGACTCGGCTTGACGCTCGTATGCGTTCTGGATATTCGCTTTCACCTCTTTCAACTCGGCATCGGTGAATCCAAATTCCAATCCACGACGGAGCTCCTGCTCAACAACAGCAATGGCGGCTTCCCAGTTTTCGGGTTTGCAGGTCGCGTCGATCGAACCGTATTCCGCGAAATTCAGATCATAGAAATCACCAACATGCGTCCGGATCGTGTTAATCGGAGAGTCTTCTTTTTTGGCAATCATCTCAAGTCGACGATTCAACATTTGCCCAGCCAACATCATCCGCAGGTCATAGGCGCGACGCTCGGAGTTATCGGGAGGGTTGATGCGCGGCTTGGTGGTCTCGATCGAAACGCTAGCTTCACCTGCTTCTTTTTCGTAATGATAGTGCGTTCCGAATCCACGCTTGGCGAGTTTCCCGAGATCTGGCTCAGCAGCTTTTTCACGGCCAGGAAGATCTTTGAAATACTTCTGAATGAAGCCCTCGATTTTATCCACTTTGATATCGCCCACGATAATCAGTGCCATCCGGTTCGGCGTATACCATTTCTTGTAAAACTCCACAAAACGCTCGCGCGGCGCGCCCATGATGACTTCTTCGGTGCCGATCGGAAGCCGTGAGCCAACCTTGTGCTCAGGAAGCGCGAAACCAATTTGCTCAACGAACGTGCGCCAGCCAACCGAGTCACGCGTCCGTTTCTCACTCATGATGATGCCGCGCTCTGCTTCGATTTCCTCAGTGAGCATTTGCATTCCGTCTGAATAATCGCGGAGCAGTTTGAAGGCTTCGTCGAGAATTGGATCTTCCACGTTGGGCAGCTCCAATTTGTAAACCGTCTCGTTGAACGAGGTGTGAGCGTTGGTGTGATTTCCGAAGCCCATCCCGAGACGCTGAAAATACTCGACCATTTCTCCCGGAGGGAAATTCGTAGTCCCGTTGAACGCCATGTGCTCGAGAAAGTGAGCAAGGCCTTGCTGATTGTCCTCTTCCATGAGCGAACCCGCATCAACGAAGAGCCGGAGAGAAACCCGATTCGGCGGCTCCACATTCGGCAGGATCGCATAGCGCATTCCATTTTCGAGAACACCCCACGTCACATTTTTATCCGCAGCGATGTCGCTATTCTCTTGCGGCAACGGGATTGGATTTGGGGCAGATTTTTTCACCTGAGATAAGGCCGGAATGGCAAAAGCAGCAAGGAGTGCGGCGCAAACCGCAAGGCACGTTTGTTTCATAGAGTCGATAAATTACAGGGATAAAAGCGACGACCGGTCAGAGTTTCGCTTTTTAAAGTGGGATGAATTAACCACAAGTCTGGAATTTCGCGATAGGAGAACGTGGAGTGGAATTGGAGAGGTCGCGCGGAGGCGCAGAGCAGTTACTGCTATTGTGACGCTCCTATAATAAAACCTAGTTTTGATGTCTGCGTCAACTGATCGATCTCCCCCCCCCTGAAATTAGAAGCTATTTCATACGAATTTGGACAACAACTAAGCGCCCATTTTTTCCTCCATAACACTCAGCTAAACAGATCTAATCTCCAACCGAATACGAGACGGCTTCCATATTTCGACGTTGAAGATGAAGAGATGACAATTGAAACTCTTCGAGGTCGTGTTGCGTTGAGAATTGACTATTATCCCGAACCATCATTAAAGCTATTCCAGCTCTCGGCCCCTTGTTGTTAAATGTTACGATGTAGTCACTGGGGGCATCGGAACCCTTGATCTTTCCCGTAATCGTTTCATAAGAAACTGAATGTTTCGGCAGATCGACTTCATCCAGAAAATTCTTGGATTCCAAATCAAGCAATAACCCACCCAGCTTGTTACGAGCCACATTATTAAATTCACCAAAATCGATCAAGCGGACGAAAAACTCATAATTCCGGTGAGGAGTTAGGGACTCCAGCCTTCCCGATATCGCATTCTCGCTTGAAATGTGGCATGACCACTGAACCTCCTTGGGTCTCTTATTGGAGTCACAAGACACGAGAACTCCCACAGTTATCAGTAACAACACGCAATAATACTTTATTCTGGGACAGGTTGAATCTTATTCAGATTAGAACTGAGGTTGCAGGAAACAGAAGAACCCTTCAAGCCTTTCAATTAAATCACCGCATCAAAGCCAGCGCCCCAATTTCAAACTCAGTGAGCGACCGATCATAAATTCGGAAATCTCGGAGAATTCCTTGGAAATCGCTCATCGGGACGTTGCCCCAGCTTGGAGCTTTTCCGATCTGAAATGTGCCGCTTTTTCCGAGAAATGATTCCCGCCGTTTTGTGGCGTCGAGCACGCCATCCAGCCAGATCTCGGCGATTCCTTTATCGCGTCGATATTGCACCACGACGTGTCGCCAGCCGTCGATTTTTCGGATCATGGAATCACTCCACATATCTTGCATGTAGAAACCGAGGTAAGGATTCATCGGATTGCGCAGCACAAAATGAAGCCACTCGCGCTTTTTCCCGGCGGACTTTTGCTGAAAAACTCCGTGTGGGCCGAATTCGCCAGTCACTTTGATCCACATTAAAACAGCGAAGGATTTATCAGCCATATCAAATGCCGCGAGTTCGATGCAATCGCCATCGCCATCGAAGATGGCGCCCTCCCCTTCTTCGATCTTCACATCACCGATTATTTTGGTTCCGTGATTTTTAGAAGAACTGTCGGTCAATCCCTTTTCCAGCTTCAGATGAAGGACGAGACCGTTTTCCAGAGTTTTCTGAATCTCAGGATCGAATCGTGAAGTCGGAGGTTCCGCCATTAAGGGTGTGACGGAAAAAAATAACCCGAGCAGAATCAATTTCATTGCCCTTCTTGCGATTATTTCACCTTTCTTAACCTTCTCAATCATGCTAGGTATCTTACGCTAAACCACTGCATTTGTCGTTATGCCAACTGATTCTGACTCTGATTTAACTCCCCCCACTTCGACTTCTCTTAAAGGGATGTATTCGGATTGGTTTCTCGATTACGCGAGCTACGTGATTCTGGAACGCGCCGTTCCGCATATCAATGACGGCCTAAAGCCAGTGCAGCGACGCATTCTCCACTCGCTGAAAGAGAAGGATGATGGCCGTTTTAATAAGGTGGCAAACATCATTGGCCACACGATGCAATATCACCCGCATGGTGATCAGGCGATCGGCGATGCGATGGTGAACATGGGTCAAAAAGAGCTGGTGATGGATACTCAGGGAAACTGGGGAAACATCCTGACGGGTGACCGTGCGGCCGCGGCACGTTACATCGAGGTGCGGCTTTCGAAATTCGCCATTGAGGTGCTTTTTAATCCAAAAACGACCATTTGGTCAGCAAGCTACGACGGACGGAATAAAGAACCGGTCACCCTGCCCGCAAAATTTCCGGTCGTGCTGGCGCATGGAGCGGAAGGCATCGCGGTTGGTTTGGCGTGCAAGATTTTACCACACAACTTTAATGAGATTATCGATGCAGCGATCAAGGTCCTCAAGAAAGAGGAATTTGAGTTGTATCCCGATTTCCCTCAGGGCGGCTTCGCTGATGTTTCGAACTACAACGACGGCATTCGGGGCGGAAAAGTTAAAGTTCGCGCGAAGATCGAGAAGGTGAAATCACGTCAGTTGGTGATCCGCGAAATCCCTTTCACGACCACGGCAGAAGGGCTGATGGAATCCATCGTGAAAGCGAATGATCAGGGAAAAGTTAAGATTTCACGAATCGAAGACACCACCGCAGCTGAAGTTGAACTGAATATTTTTCTGCCTGCCGGGATCAATGCCGAACAGGTTTTGCCGGCGCTGTATGCGTTCACGGACTGCGAGGTGAGCATCTCGCCGAACTCGTGCGTGATTGAAGACAACAAGCCTAAATTTGCAGGAGCGACCGAGATTCTAAAGCACAACGTAAAGCAGACCAAAGCGCTGCTGAAGCAAGAGCTGGAAATTCAACTTTACGAACTGGAAGCGCGCTGGCATTTCTCCAGCCTCGAGAAAATCTTTATCGAGAAGCGGATTTATCGTCGCATCGAGGAATGCGAAACGTGGGAAGCTGTGATCGAAGAAATTTGGATCGGCCTGCGCCCTTATCTCAATCTGCTGCGCCGCGAGGTGACCGACGACGACATCGTTCGACTTACCGAAATCAAAATTAAGCGGATTTCGAAATTCGATTCATTCAAAGCCGACGAGCTGCTTCGCGGAATTGAAAAGAAAATCGCTGAGACGAAAAAGCACCTTCGCCGCCTCAACGCTTATGCGATTGCCTGGTTCGAGAGCCTTCGCGAAAAATACGGGAAAGGCCGCGAACGCAAAACGGTGATCCGCGATGAAAATGATGAGCTTTTAACCTTTAATAAAGTCGAAGCGCGCGAAGTCGTGATCGCGAACGACACGCTCTATGTGAATCGCAAAGAGGGATTCGCCGGCTACGCAATCAAACGCGAGGAAGCTGTCACAAAATGCTCCCGCATGGATGATGTCATCGCCTTCTCTCGTGATGGAACGATGCGCGTGGTAAAAATCGCGGACAAAGTCTTCATCGGAAAAGACAATCTCCTGGTCGATATTTTCCGAAAAGAAGAGCCGAAGATCTACAATCTGATTTATCGCGACGGACGCGGTGGTCGCACCATGGCGAAGCGTTTCAAGATGAGCGGTGTGACTCGCGAAAAACTCTACGATTTGACCAAAGGAACCGCAGGGACCCGCGTTTTGTGGCTTTCAGACCACGATACCGAGGAAGAAGCAAACATCTCCGTCCGCGTTCACCTCAAGCCAGCGCTCCGCTTGCGGAACGTGGTGATCGATTTTGAATTCTCCGAGTTAGCGATCAAAGGTCGCGGCGCAGCGGGAAATATTCTGACCAAAAACCCAGTGGATCGGGTTGTCCGCATTCCAAAAACCGAATTGCAGCTTGTCGAAGATGACAAAATGGCACCGGCGAATGCTAAAAAAGCGACCAAGGCAAAAACAAAGGTGACTCCCAAACCAAAATCTGCACCAAAGAAGAAAGCTCCAGCCAAAAAAGCAGCAGCAAAGAAGAAATCACCCGCTAAGAAGGCTCCGGCTAAAAAAACAGCAGCGAAGAAGAAATCACCCGCTAAGAAGGCTCCGGCCAAAAAAGCAGCAGCGAAGAAGAAATCGCCCGCAAAGAAAGCCCCGGCCAAAAAAGCGGCAGCGGAGAAGAAAGCTCCCGCAAAGAAAAAACGCTAATTTCAATCCAATAGGGTCTGTTCATCGAACCAATAGGGTTGTTTCGTAGAATTTCCAAACTCACTTCGATTAGCTAGAAAACAGCGGTCTTGAGTCGCAAAAAAAAGATTTGCTTTAATTTTAGGAACTATAAAGATGACTTAGAAGATAATCTTCTTTCATTTTATGGACCCAGTTACAGTCAACATCACCGCCACCCTTTCTGGCGTGATTTTCCTAACCTGCCTTGCAATCGCGGCATTCAAGATCGTGCGCAGTCGTCGTGACACGCAGGATCTCGGAAATCGTTCAGTGAAGGTGCCATTCAGCGATGACAGCCCGGTTTTCGACCCGACCAGTTCTGGACTGGATAAGGAAGTGGAAGTCGAAAAAGATGTCGAGGTCGAAGAAGTGATTGCGACTGAGACCGTTGAAATTGAGGAGCCTGACGAAAAAGTTGCTACCGTAGTCGCCGAGATCGCAGGCAAGCCAATTTTTGCTTCAGTTGATTCTGAGGCCGATGATGAAATTCAAGACATCGAAACAATTGAGACTACTGAAGAAATCCAACCGGTCGCTGCGATCGAAGAGGAAGAAGCAGACGACGAACCAACTGGAGTAATCGCTGAAGGCCTGATTGGTGAGTTTTTGGGAACCAGTGAGTCTGAGTCTGACCAAATCGAAGTAGAAGCCGCCGACGAAGGTGCCGACACCGAACTCGAAGCGCCGATTCTCGAAGAAGTTTCAGAGGAAATTGAAGCAGCTGAGATGGACGAGATCGAAGATTACTTCGATCCTGAACAGCCCGCGTTTGCAGCTCGCGCTTCTGTCCCCACTTCGACCGCACCACTTTTTAAAGTCGCGCCACCATCAGTGCCGGATGAACAGCCGGAAACAATCGAGGCTCAAGATACAAATTCACGAGACGACTCTACTGCTGAGGTGTCCGAAGCCCCTGAAGTGAATGATCAAGTCGTCGCGGAAGAACCGAATATCGCTCTCGATGCAACGGTACCGATCCAGCGGGTTGATGTTGCACTTGAGCCGACAGTCCCGATTGTTCGTCCAGATCTACCTGCCCAGGACTACTCATTCGAGGAAGTTCCAAAGATGGAAATCGTAGAGGACGAGGTTGTCCTCGGTGAAGAAATCACGAATCAGATAACTCAACTCGATGCCGATTTAGACACGATTGAAGAACTCGTTCGTGAAATCGAACTGAGTCTGGCTGACTTCGAGCCCTTGAGCGGATTCGAAATCAGCAACGAAGATAAGGCGGCTTAATTTTACCACGTCGCCATTTCCTGCTTGGCTTTGGCTCGATTGAGAAAAATCAGGAGGATCACCGGCAAGGCTGCCAGCCAAAGGACGCCGAATACCATACCGACTTTCGCGGCAATCCCCATAACGCTGCCCATCATTTCAGCCTCTTTCCCGCCTGAACCCGTGGCACCGAAAGCCTGTTCCATTGTTTTTTGTGTGAACTCATTGTTGATCATCGAGAACTTGATGGTCGCAAATACGCCGCCGGTTAGTTTCAAAACCGCCCACAGTTGAAGAATCGGCGCCCCCCTTTTTTTCCGCTTCAGGAGAAGAATCCCTCCCACAAGGAGAATTACGGCCAAGATCATCGCTATAATTCCGTACATCATTCCAGCAGCTGCGTATTCCTCTTTAAAGCCATCGCGCAGCTGAATTCCAGACTCTTCCAGCTGAGTCATGGTGTTCGAATTTATTTTTGAGCTGAACATTTGAAGCGGGCCACCCAAAATCCCGAAGCCGCCAAAAACGATAGCGATGATTCCGAAAACGGCGGGCCATTTCGATTTGCGAACGGGAAGAGTTGGTGGGGCTTGTTCCATACTGGAAATAAACCCTTTTTTCAGCCGAACCTCAAGCGCTTAGCCGAGTCCGCGAATTTCACCGAAGATTAGTCTACGCTCGTATACTGAAGCGTCTGATTCCAAATCGGATTATCCGAATCCATTTCTTTCAACGACGACAACGCCTCTGTCGCTAAATCACGAAGCTGGACGATATCGGATTCATGGTTGGGGATAGCGGCGAATTCATCCGCAATACGAAGTTTGACCTGAGCGGAGTAGTGCAAAAACTCCGGTGCCTCAGGGGAATTTTCGGCCAAGCGATCCGCCACGGTTTGCGCCGCCATGAAATGCTCTTCTGCATCCTCAAATTCGCCGAGGCAAAGCGAGCGCTTCCCCTGAAGCACCCGGCGTTCTGTTTCTAATAGCTGGGACTGAGCGCGCTTCAGGGTGTAATCTGGCAATTTGTTGAGACCACCGCCTAACAATCCACTCAAGCCCCTCCATTCTCCAGCTTCACCTGGAACCTGGCTCTCCAAGATCTCTCCAGCCGATTGAAGAGACTGCTTCGCCTTTTCATAATTTTCTAAATCAACCCATGATCTGGTTTCTTTCATGAATGAAAACGCAATTTGCCTTTTTGCCGATGATTCCTGGCTCGGTAGAAAACACGCTAGAATGTCTCTTTCTACTCGATACAACTCCATTGGCGATCTTGACTCTCCAGTTACTGACATCCATTTGATTCGTTGTTCTGTGGAAGGCACCAGTGAATCCGGCCTAACCATCACATCCGCTAATCGTCCGTGCGGCAGCCCCATATGGGAGCCCCAACAGCCGACTCCACTGGGTTCATGTTGGAAAGCAACTTCGGTTTCATCGACAATTTGGACGGCCTCTGCATAAAAGTTAGCAGCGAGTTGAGAATGCCCCCGGAGACGTTCAGCATCTCCCTACAGCGTGATCAGGGATGCCAAAGCAGAATTCCAAACGCTCTCACGCCCGTTCTTATTTTTAGGACGAAACTCAACCTTCTTCCGGAAATACGGCAGACTTTGATTCAGCAGTGTCTGAGCTTCATTCACCTGCCCGGTTTCCAGCAGGTAAAAAATTAGCCTCTGACTCGCCTGTATATTAATTTCCCGGCGCTGCGCAAAATAGCGCTCACTGCTAAAAGTTATTTTTCCTGTAGCAACATCCGCGAGGACTGATTTCAATCCGGCAATGGCTTCCGCAGTATCATCATGCTCCCAATAGACTTGAGCATGAGACATCCGCTCATTGCACGGATGAATTTCATGATGATCACGGCTTGATTCGAAATCCTGTGATGCCTCGACAATCTTGGGGTCACCTTTCCCGATTTTTGGCGACGACAGGAACCCAACAAATTGAGTCCCTCAAATGCCCCCTATCGCAGCAATTGAAGCAGCCGCCATCAGGAACAATTTTAGATTTAAAGAACGCCGACTCGCTTTGTTTTTCGATGACTCAGCGGTCTCGACCGGCTCGCCAGCCAGAAATCTTCGCAAGTCTGCAGCAAGGTCAGTTGCGGTCGGATAGCGGTTTGCAGAATCAGCAGCAATTGCCCGCTCGACAATCCCCCCCAAATCGCCCTGTAAAATTCCAGTCAACCACGCCACATCACCCCCCGGTTTTCAGCAACCTCTTTTTTCGCGGATGAATCCAGCTCCGAAAATCGTTTCCCCGGACAAATGGCGTCCCCTTCTGTCAGGCGGCAAACGATTTGCGAAATACTGCTTTCAGAAAGCGTTTTTTCATCGAACGGCTTCAGGGAGCACAACAGTTCACAGAGGACGCCTCCCAACGAAAATACATCTGAAGTTTCGTCCAACTCCGAATGCTTCCCATCGATCTGTTCGGGACTCGAATAATCTCGCGTCCCCATCAAAGCGCCATCAAAGCGCCATCAA
>CALAHF010000039.1 GCA_937891465.1 uncultured Verrucomicrobiales bacterium
CTGCAAGAAACGAGGGCTAACAAGCCGCGGATGATCAACTGCCTGCCCGCTCCGAGTTGAAATTCTTATGAACGTTCAAACCCTAACCCTGAAGTCGGAGCGCGCTGTTGGCAGTCAGTGACATTGCTTTGACGTTGCTGAAATCTAAATCTCCCCGTAACTCCGAAACTCTTCGGGGACGAAATCGAGGTCGCTGGCTTCGCGGACGGCGAGACCGATTTGGAAATCCATGATGTCTTTGGGAATCGGATTTTGATACTCGTCGAGGCAGTCGCGCAGGGCTTCGATGGCGTCGACTTTTTTCGTCTTCACAAGGCGATAAACTTTGATGGCGATGGATTGAGCTGCGCCGGGGGTGACGAGGGTGGGGATGAGATCATGCAGGATCTCGGGCATTTCTTTCGGCAATTTCAGGTCGTGTTTTTTGCACAACGCGCGAATCAACCTATAGGCCTCGTCTTTTTCGTGAGCGGGGAACAGGGGGATTTTCACATCGACGCGGCCGGGACGTTTCAAATCGACTTCGATCAAATCGGGGCGGCTCGAAGCAAGAATCCAGAGAATACGACCGCGGTTGCGGCCATCGGACATTTCTTTGGCCATCATTCCATAAACGCGACCGGACACGCCGGAGTCGCCGGAGCCTGCGTCGCGTGACCCCAGCGCTTGATCGGCTTCGTCTACAAAGACGATGCAGCATCCAAGGGCGTGGAGAAGGTTAAAGATTTTTTCGAGATTTCCCTCAGTTGAACCGACCCAGCGATCGCGAAAATTCTTCATTTTCACCACCGGAACGCCGGCTTCTCCAGCGAGGCATTCAACAATGTAGGTCTTTCCCGTTCCGACAGGGCCGCACAGCAGATACCCCATCGGCATGACTTCGAGGTCTCCCTGTTTCCACAGTTCGATATCCTGACGCACCCATTTTTTGATGGCGTCGTGCCCGTAAACGTCGTCGAGCGTTCGGGTGGGTTCGATGAACTCGATGAGCCCCTGGGAATCCTGCTCAACGAGTTTTTTCTTCAAATCGGCGAGATCATCTTCGACGAGGGGGTCGTTCAAAAACTCCCGGGTTTTCAGCAAGCCTTCGACGGAGCCCAAGCTGGCGCCGGCGAGGCGTTGAGCGGGGAATTGTGGGTTTTCCGAAAAGTTGGCGAGTGATTTCGGATAGGTTTCTGCAAAATATCCGAAGGCTTCGGAAAGGTCATCCGCTCCCGGCATTTCGATTTCCAACTGGGCGGCTCGCTGATTCCCCGAGAGCAGGGGATGAAGATCGTTGAGGTTTTCGGTGACGAGAAATACGGCCAAATTCTGATCAAGGAAATGAGTTTCCTGAGACCAGGAGCGAACCACGGAGGCCATGGAACTGAGCTGGTAGTCGCGGGTTTGCCGTGACATTGGGAAAATCAAATCGGCTGCCAAAATGACAAATGCGATGTGATAATTTTTTCCGGCGATGGAGGGAGCTTCGTCGCCGGTGCGATCGGCTGGATTGATGTTCCGGAGATTCGCGCAGTATCGCAAGAAGTAGTCAAGATAGCCGATGCCCTTAACGGGGTCGTTTTTGGGAAGCTCGCGAGGATTCAGTTTCTTGAAGGTGTCGAACCCCGATTCGACCCGCAGTCCGGAACCGAGTTCGTAAGACAAAACGATATCAAATTTTTCCAGCTGATAGGCGACCAAATAATCTTTCAAATTCCCCACGCGGGCCTTCGAGGATTTGCCGGTCATGTCGGACTTATCGGCAGGCAACAGAAGCCGATCGTTCACATTTCCGTGAAGAATAAACTGGTTGTTGGCACCTGAGAGATAGTTTGTGCGGATGGATTCGGACCAGGACATGGGCAGATTCTATCGCACGACGCATTTTGATTCAACCGGCGGTTTGGGTTTGCAGCAGGGGCTCTTGGCCGAGGTTGTGGGTTTTAACCGTGGATTTTACGAATCAAAAGGGCTGTCCTAAAAAGAGAAAGACGGATGGATCGAAGCCTTCGGTGAAGCCGGAACCGAGATACAACGAGCCCAGTCGGGTTTCCATTCCGATGAACGCACTTGCGCTCGGTAGAAGGGAATTAAACGCGATTTCAGAGGTGTCGGTGAAAACGTTGCCGAGTTCCAATGAGCCGCCGAGGTACCACCCTGTTCCGAGTCCGGGAGGCAGTTTCCCCATCTGCCGATAGATGAACAGGCCGCCATTGATTCCATATTGATCCTGCAGCTGATCGACTTCGACGCCGGGCATTCTACCAAATCCACCGAGGGCCGCTTGATCATAAATCGGGAGCGGGCTGTCGCCAACACGTCCCTCAGCAGTGGCAAAAGGTGCAACGGTGATGGCACCATGCGTGATCGGTTTTACGAAGGAGAACGTCGCTTTGTTGTAGGTTTCATCGGAGAAGAGCGCTTCGTCATTGTAGGTAAATGTGGTTTCCGTGCGCAGTCCCTTTCGAGGGAAATAGAGGCTGTCCATCGTATCGATCGTGAACGAACCGTGGAGATTCCCAGTATCAAATTGAGCAGAATTTCCGAGACCATCAATTCCGGAGAGCCGATCGACATCAATTGAACCTGCCGAGTAGCCGAATCGGATTTCGCCAATCGTTCCCAATCGCATACCCAGATCCGTGCCCCACATGGTTTCGTGTCCTCGAAATGCAAAGGCGTCGCCGTCTGCGCTTTGGCCGATGTCTTCAAAGCGTTTTCCGCCGGCGAATGGAGCGACAAAAAAGGTTCGGCTGTATTCGAGCGGCTGATAAAATTCACCGAAAATCGATTCGTCATCTCCAATTTGGGCGCGAGTTAGAAATTCGCCACCGAAGTCATTCAGCTCCCGCATTCGATACGAAAGCAGCGTCGTCATTTCGCTTTCGGATTTAAAATCGGTGTTAAAAACGAAACCGAATTTCAGATAGTTTGGCCCCCAGGACTTCTCGTGGGTATCGATTAGAAGCCCCCATTCGCCGTCTTCTTCGACAATCCGTCCGTCAACGAGCGAGTAATTCTGGAATTGCTTGATGGCGCCCAAATTAAGCGCCAGCTGATCGAAATCGAGCGGTTCGCCTGCTTTGGATTTGATCCGTCGGCGAACGGTTTTCTCGGGAATTCGGCCAGTATCAGTGAAGCGGATGAAATCGAGGGTGATATCGCGTTCGCGAATTTTTCGCTGTTTGGAAACCTCATTAGAATGAAGCTCAGATGAAACCGAGAGCTGAGAGAACTGGTCTCGCATCGCCATCACTGATTCATAGCCCAGTTCAATAAATGACGCTGAGTGGACAAAATCGGTCGAAAGGGCTCCCTTCAAATCAACCGCAACGTAGACATCACCTTCCTCTAACAGCGCTTTTTCGCGCGTATCATTTGCCGAGCCCATAATCCGCATCATTTGAGCGGTTATATCGAGGGCTGAAGAGTTCTGCTGAATGGGGACGACAGGCTCCGCGACATCGATGGCAATAATGATATCTACGCCCATTTTTTTTGCCGTCGAAATGGGCAAGTTCGAAACCACCAATCCATCAACAAGGAGGCGCCCGTCGTAAGTGATTGGAGTGAATGCGCCGGGGACCGACATGCTGGCGCGCATCGCCAGCGGCAGATCTCCTTTGTCGAGGACGACCAACTCACCGGTATTGATGTCCGTCGCGATTGCTTTGAAAGGAACTCCGAGATCGTCAAAATTGTTGATGTGGGCGACGGGCAGGGCAAAACGACGCAAGGTGGCGAGCAGTTTATCTCCGGAAACCAATCCAGCGGCGAGTTTGATTTTTTTAGGCGAAATCCCGACCTCGAAATTTTGGATCAAATTGAGCTCTTCCGCTTTTGAGCGAAAAGCTTGTTTACTGCGGGCGGGGCGATCATCGAAAAGATCATACCAGTCTGCGGTTTCGAACCAGTGCTCGATCTCGTCCGGCGGCATTCCGGCGGAATAAAGCCCACCAATGATGGCTCCCATGCTGTTCCCCACGATCGCATCGATCGGGATATTCAGTTCTTCGAGAGCCTTGAGAGCGCCGACATGGGCCGTTCCGCGGGCTGCACCACCGCTCAGCACGAGGCCGATTTTAGGGCGCGATTTTTCGGTCTGGGCGAAGATAGTTGGACACGTTGGCAGGCCTATCAAAAAAGACAGAGCCGCCACGAAAAAAGAGAAGCGTGGGCTTCGAATCATAGAAATGTGTGTGTTTGTGTTGCTGATTCATAACCTGCGGTGCGTGATTTGGGCAAGCGAAACTCCGTTTTCGAGTAGATCGGAAGCCGTTTTTGAATTACTCAGAGATCTCATGTCAGATTCAGACTCCCAAAAACTCACTCACCTTCGCGAAGATGGTTCCGCTGCGATGGTTGATGTCGGCGATAAACCGGTAATTCGGCGAGAGGCGACGGCTTCAGGAAAAATTCTGCTTCAATCTGAAACGGTCGCTGCAATTACTGAAGGTGACGTCCCGAAAGGAGATGTGCTCGCGGTGGCTCGGGTTGCCGGGATTCAGGCTGCGAAACGCACGGCTGATTTGATTCCGCTGTGTCATCAATTGCCACTTACGAAAGTTGCGGTGGATTTTGAAACGCTGCCGGAGAGTCAGGGAATCGGAATCCGTGCGACGGTGCGAACTGATGCAAAAACCGGGGTCGAAATGGAGGCTCTCACGGCCGTTAGCATCGCAGCGCTGACAATTTACGACATGTGCAAAGCGATCGATAAAACGATGGCGATTAGCGAAATCACTCTCGTGGAGAAGACTAAGGCGGCGATTTAGATCAGGAGTCAGGAACCGTAACAGTCTCTGCGCCTTCGCGCCTCTGCATGCGGCATTTCACTAACACCCGCGAGAAAGTTAAGAATGCAGGGTTTCGGCCAGACACAAAAAAACACGAGCCGTGAAGCTCGTGTTTTTTCGGTTTTGAAATAAATCAATTCGGGCTGAGAAATTTACGCAGCATTCATTGGATCGATCTTCGACTGCTCGGTGTCGAGGACTTCACGGCGGAGATTGATTCCATTCTTCCGTGCCCACCAGAGAACGATCGGCGACGCGATGAAAATCGAGGAATACGTTCCGATCATAACACCGATGATCAGTACCAATGCAAAGTTACGCAGGGCAGGACCACCGAACAAATACAACACGATGACGATGAACAAGGTCGTCACCGAAGTGAGCAATGTCCGGGCAAGGGTTGCGTTCAGGCAGTAGTTCATGACGTCTTTTACATCACCACGCTTCGTGGCGAGACCTTCGCGAACCCGGTCGAAAACAACAATGGTGTCATTGATCGAATAACCGGCAATCGTCAGAAGCGCACCGATCGAAATCAGAGACATTTCCTGACCTAGTAGTGTCGTGACACCGGCCGTGATGATCAAGTCATGGAGCAACGCAGCAATTGCGCCGAGTGCAAAAGCGAACTCGAATCGCAATGTCACATAGAGCAAAACTGCGATGAGGCCAATTCCAAGAGCGAGCGCGGAGTTTATCAGCATTGATTTACCAACGGACGAACCAACCGAACTGCTCTGGGAGCCGTCGAGGGTAAGTCCGTCGATGTTTGCCATAAGATGTTCCTGAATTTGCTCAGACGTGTGCTCACCTGAGCGGACGAGGAAGAAACTACTTCCGCCACCGACAGGAGTTTGCTTTTGAACGATCGGCTCCTTTTTCAGGAAATCAGCCGTTTCCAATGCTCCTTTGAGGGAATCTTCCGTTAGATTTGGCTCGGACTTAATGATGAGTGAGTCACCACCGGCCAGCTCAACTCCGCGAGGGTCGATTGCCGGGATTGCAATTACCGAAATCAGCAAAAGCACAGCTGAAACGAGGAACGCCTTCTTCCGCATACTGAGGAAGTCGATCACTTTTTCAGGCACCAGATTCATGAAGCTCAGCTTCTTAACCATGCCTGTCTCTGTCGCCCAGTTGAAGCAAACCCTGGTAACGAGAAGTGCGGAAAAGAGAGTCGCGAGAATACCGATCATCAGCGTTACGGCGAAACCTTTGACGGTTCCGACTGCAACAGCGAACAAGATAATTGCGGTAATCAATGTCGTGATATTCGCATCAATAATCGCTGAAAACGCTTTTTCGTAAGCAGTCTTGATTGCGGATGGCAGCGATTTGCCTCCGGCCATTTCCTCTCGCAATCGCTCGTAAATCAGAACGTTCGCATCAATCGCAATACCAATCGTCAGGATGATTCCGGCAATACCCGGCAGCGTGAGAGTGAAGCCGAAAAGCGCCATCATTCCGAAGATGATCGAGATACTGACACACATGCCAATCATCGCGATGACTCCGGCCACGCGGTAGTAAATGACGATGAAAATTAGAGTCAAAATCAAACCGGCAATACCCGCGAGCATCCCTTGTTTAACCGTTTCAGCGCCCATCGAAGGGGTGATGTAGTTTGAGTATTCAACGATCAGTGGGTTTTTCAGCGGGTTGTTCAGTGCTGAAGCCAGTTCAAAAGCCTCGTCTTGCGTGAAGCTTCCGGTAATCCGGCAACCGTCGCTGAAAGGCTCGTTGATGTTTGGCGCAGAAATAATGACGTCATCGAGAATGATCGCGAGCGGTTGATCTTTATTCTCCGCCGTTAATGGGCCCATGATCTTGCTGCCTTCACTTGTGAACGAGACGCTGATTTCCCAGCCCTGATCACCAAAACGAGGCGAAGCGCTCTTCACTGAATCACCGGACAATTCGCGTTGCGGCTTAATTTTTACGATCCCGTAACCGCGATCGATTTCGTTTCCTTTTTTATCCAATTCCTTTTTGTAAGGAAGGGCAACGCTACCTGCAATGACGTCGTCAAGTGCGTGAACCGCGCGCGCCCGGCTTTGAACCGAACGATCTAAAACGGTGAATTCGAGTCGAGCCACTTTCTCGAGAATTGCCTTAATTTCCTCAAGCTTATCTTTTCCAAGCCCCGGAATTTGAAGGAAAACCATGTCGCTGCCCTGTTTTGTCAGCACCACTTCCTTCGTCGAAATTGCGTTGAAGCGATTCATCAACACTTTGATTGCCTCTTCCTGCAGAGCCGGTGTCACCTTTTCGCCATCATTGGGGACGATCCGGATATCCATGGAAACACCACCCTGAATCTCAATGCCCATCTCCATTTTTTTCTCCACGAAAAACCAGATGCTCATGGCAGTCACTGCGATGGCCAAAATACTTCCCACGATTCGCTTCCGCTTGGCGATTTCAGTCGAGAAATACCAGATGAACAGCGCGAGCATACTCACACCCAAAAGGAAGACCATCTGGCCGCTGTTCTTCTCCTTTTCAACGGGAACTGGCGTTACGGCGGGATCGCCGATGCCTTCATTCGCGTTGTCGAGGGTCTCAGTAAGTTTTGCTTTAGCAGCGTCGAGCTCTTTGATGGCATCTTCAATCGGAATTGGAGCCGGGGCGTCCACTTTTGGAGCCGGAGCGGTGGCTGGAGGCGGAGTTACTTTTCCAGCCGGTGAATCGGATGCCTCGACTTTTACCTCGGTGGCTGCTGGTTTGTCCTGTGCGTTTTGGTTTTGCATGGAGGCGTGTATTTAAAAAGGTTTTTTACGATCCAATAGGGTTGGTTCGATGAATCAACAGGGTTGATTCGTGGGGCGGAAAATGACCGCTACGATCGGATAGGGTTGGTTCGTCGAATCAATAGGGTCGGTTCGTGAAGAGAGAAAAATCGTGCCGCAAATTATTTTACGGCGCTGTGAGATTCTTCGCTTTCGTCATCGCCTTCTTCGTCAGGAAGATCTTCCGAGGCAACGCCGTCACCTTTGCTGGAAACGACGGTTGCGATACTTGAACGATCAAACTTCATCGACAAGCCATCCGAAACTTTAACGGAAACGGTCGTTTTGGACTGACCGGAAATGATTCCATGAATCCCGCCAGCGGTGACGACTTTGTCACCAACGCCGAGGTTATTTCGCATTGCTTCAGCCGCTTTCGCCTGTTTTCGCTGGGGGCGAATCAGGATGAAGTAGAACATCACCATGATCAGAATCATGGGAGCAAACATTCCCATACCCCCGCCTGGTTTTGGAGCTGCGCCACCTTCTTGCGCGAGAATCGTGATAAAATCTTGGAAAATCATTGATTATTAGTAAGTTATGAGGTCCCGCGGTAGCGATCAATAAAATCGTTCTTAAACGCGGAAAACGAGCCGCTGTCTATAGCACGGCGGACTTGTTTCATCAAGTTCAGATAAAAGAACACATTGTGGAGGCTGAGAAGGCGTAATCCGAGGATTTCTTCGTTTTTGATAAGATGCCGAATGTAAGCACGGCTGAAGCCTTCGCAAAGCGGGTGGGTTTCGCCCGGAAGGCCAAGCGGAGTCGGGTCGTGCTCCCATTTGGCGTTTCTCAAATTCAGGGTTCCGTCGGCGGTGTAAGCGGTTCCATTTCGAGCCACGCGAGTCGGCAAAACGCAGTCGAACATGTCGATTCCCCGAGCGACAAGTTCGAGAAGTTGATCGGGCTGGCCAAGTCCCATCGCGTAGCGCGGTTTGTTCTCGGGCAAAACCGGTGCGGCAACGTCGGCGGCTTTCATCATTTCGGGAATGGGTTCGCCAACGGAAAGTCCTCCAATTGCATAGCCATCGAAATCGAGATCGACGAGATCACGCGCTGCTTTTTCACGAAGATCGCCGTAGCAGCCACCCTGAACGATTCCGAAATAACGCTGCCGGGCTCCGTTTTCACGGGTCAGACCGTTTTTCTCAATCCACTCGCGAGCGCGGACCGCCCAACGCTGGGTGAGGTCGAGCGACTTGGACACGTATTCCTTTTCTGCCGGATACGGGGGGCATTCGTCGAGGATCATGCAAATGTCGCTACCGATTGATCGCTGAGTTTGCAGGACGGATTCAGGCGTGAGCTCAAGCGCTGAGCCATCGAGGTGACTTTTGAATTTCACGCCGTTCTCACTGATCTCGCGGAGTTTTGAGAGCGAAAAAACCTGATATCCACCGGAATCAGTCAGAATCGGGCGATCCCACTGCATGAAATTGTGCAGTCCGCCGAAGGTATCGAGCACGTCCGTGCCGGGGCGGATGAAAAGGTGATACGTGTTCCCAAGAATAATCTGGGCATCAAGCGCGGGATCCGTCAGCTCTGTCGGGTGGACAGATTTCACCGTGCCTTTTGTCCCAACGGGCATGAACACAGGCGTCTCGACCGGTCCGTGGGCGAGCTGGAGCGTTCCCCGTCGGGCGGCGGTTTCGGTATCGGTTTTGTGAAGCGTGAACATGAGAGCGTGCGGGCATTCCATACTCGGAAATCCGAATTTCGCCACTCTAACCAATTATTGCAGAAAGCACCGTTTTCCTGTATAAATACCCCAAAACAAACACGCGATGAGCATGGAAATGGAATTTGGGGCGATGAGAAAGCCAGTGCTGGCAATTTTAGCAATGGGAATGGGCACGGCTTTTTCCCAGGAAAATACTGCGCAGCAGTCAACCAGTAAATCGATTGCGCCGACGATGCCGGTGCCGAAGCTGCCGTATAATATGCCTTCGACGCGAGTGAATGCGGCTCGTTACGACGCTGAAATGAGCCGTTCGGTGAACAGCGCTCGTGAACAACGGGAGGTCATGGAACAGGCAACCGCGGCCAACCGGATTGCAAAACCGGAAATGAAACGCAGTGAATATTTAAAGTGGAGTGAGACGGAAAATACCCTTCACGTGACGGTTAAAGAAGGCGAGGGCGGTCGTGGCCTGGCGAATGAGGGTAGCCAGCCTGTTGGTGCTTTATTGGGTGCGCGGGCTGAAGATTTAATTCCGTCAGCCAGCGTTTCCCGGGTTTCTCAAGATTCCGGTCCGGCAACTGCTTCGGCAAAACCAATTGTTCAGGCGGTTGGCCCTGCGCCGATCGCGCCAGCTCCTCCGCAATATGGTCAGCCGCCTGTTGGGGGAATTGGAACCTCAATTCCACAGCCCGTTACAGGTGTCTCGGGGCCGATTCCGCAGCCGGATATGTTTATCAAAGACGCCGGTGGAATACCACAGCGGTTCGAGCCGCCTCCAGCTCCTGAATTGCCGCAAGGAGTTGAAGTGGCTCCGGCAACTGTTCCTGCCACGCCTCAACCAACGACTGCGACGACAGACAGAAAACGAGGCTTTTTCGGCAAAATATTCGGTAGAAAACGTCAGCGAAATGAAACGCCACCGGTAGATACTTCGAATTACATCACGACGGGACCTGAAATCACGGCACCCGTTGCACCGGGGGTTGCAGCAACTGCTGCGGATGAATCGAAAAAGGAATTTGTCATCGTAAAAGCCGAGCAGGGCACGCAATTTGTGATCGCAGGTGATACTGCCAATGGGCAATCTGGAATTTTGGTTCCACCGGGGACGGTTCTTCAGCGGCTTGGCTTGAATGGGCAATGGACTACGGTGAAATCGCCGAACGGCACGACCGGAAGCGTTCAGAATGTGGACATTCGGGATGCGAATTTTGACGAAGCGATTCGGTTTATTTCGTCGTCGGCTCAGTAATTTTTTTGTGGGCTCATCCCAGAAAACTTTGGCCCGTCGTCCAGTCTTCCATTTCGAAAAAATCAGCGAGTGACGCAGCGATATCGGCGAAAGTTTCGCGCTCACCGACTGAATCTCCCTTTGTTTCGCCACCTTTTACAAGAAGCGGGACTTTTTCCCGTGTATGATCCGTTCCTCGCCACGTCGGATCATTTCCGTGATCTGCCGTGATCATCAACAAGTCTTCCGGCGCGAGCTTTGGCAAAAAATCCGCAAACCAGGAATCAAATTCAGAAAGGCAATTGGCGTAGCCCTCAGGATCGCGGCGATGTCCGTAAAGCGAGTCGAAATCAACCAAATTCGCGAAGATGAGCGCTTCGTGCGCAGCGTCGGCATAGGTCGCTTCAATTGCCGCCATCCCCGCCGCATTTGACTTTGTCGAGTGAGAAATCGAAATGCCTTTTCCGGCAAAAATGTCGCTGATTTTGCCAATCCCGATCACGGGAATACCGGTGTCATTCAGGGCATCGAGGATCATTCGCGGCGGGATCATCGAGAAATCTTTCCGATTGGTGGTGCGCTGAAAACTGGCTGCAGACTCGCCCAGAAATGGCCGCGCGATGACCCGTCCTATCCGCTCACGATCCGCGATTTTCCGACAGGCGATGCAGATTTCGTAAAGTCGCTCCAGTGGAATCAACGATTCGTGGGCAGCAATTTGGATGACCGAATCTGCACTCGTGTATAAAATGGGATTCCCCGTGCGAACATGTTCCTCGCCTAGTTTTTCGAGAATAACCGTGCCTGATTCCGCGACATTTCCGATGAACGTCACTCCGCTGGCGACTTCCATTTCGACGACCAATTCCGGCGGAAACGATTCAAAAGTCGCGAACGGTTCATCCATCGGTGCCCCCGCGATTTCCCAATGCCCCGTCGTCGTGTCCTTTCCCGAAGACACTTCGTTGAGACAGCCGTAGGCCATTTCGCGCGGCGCGTTTTTATCGTGTTTTGTGCCACTGGCGATGGCGCGCGCCTCGTTCAGCCCGCATTTTTCCAGAAACGACAGCCGCCAATCCGGAAATGCTTCGGCGATGTGACCGATCGTATTCGAGCCTTCATCCCCAAAAGCCGCAGCATCGTGGGCATGACCGATTCCAACAGAATCCAAGACGATGAGAATGGCACGTGGCATGCGGGATGGTAACACAAAGCTACGAAAATTTTAACCATGGATTGCATGGAGGACTTGGATTTTTCCTTTCCGTTCGAATATCAGTTTTTTATCGGAAAACTTCAAGGTGGTTCCAACGTTGAAAGGATTGACTGAGGGATTGCAAGGAGTGAATGCGAGAATCTCAATGCAATCCAAATGTCAATCCATTGCCGTGATTCAGCCCCTTTACTCTCTCGGATAAAAAACATCCCCGCCCAGAAATTTATCCATGTCCTCCATGCAATTCATGGTTAAGAATTCATTGCTTCGGTCCTTCCGCCCGCAGATACCCGATCAGATCCATTATTTCGTTCTTCTCCAAAAGGTTGATTAGCCCCGGTGGCATGGTGGAAATATTGGGACCGGAGGGGTTTCGGTACTTGTCGCCGATGACGCGGTTGGGATGAATCATTGATTCCAACATGTCGGACGGGCCGAATCGGGCACCGATTTGACTGAGGTCGGGGCCGAAAAAGGCGCGTTCGCTTGCGGCGTTGCCAGCTTTTTTGTGGCACACCGCGCACTGGGCTTTCACGTAAACGGCCGCCCCGCGTTTTACGTCTCGTTCTTTGGAAAAGTCCGTGTCGGCGAAATCTTCCATCGTCCAGTTTTTTACGAATTTTGCGGGATCAAGCTCTGCGATGATCGGGGGTTCTACTTTCGGCTGCTGAGGCGGAGTCAGAGCTGCGAATTGGATTTTTTCGTCGTCAGAAAGCCGCGCGACGAATTCCTTTCGCAAATCTTCGCCCGTGCGAATCCACCAACGGCCGCCCGCAAAGGAATCGAATTTTTTGAGACCGCCGAGATAGCGTCGCCGATCGTCGGTCGTCCACATTTCGTCTTCGAGATACCGCAGAAAAACGAGGTAATGCGACCAATCCCGCGTGTCGTCGGATTCCTCGATCAACGTTAGCGTCGGCTGCAAAACTTTGTCCGATCGAAAATAAACCAGCATCTCGCACAGTTCGTGATTCACATTCTGCAGCGCGTGCGGGTAGAGCGGTTCCAGCGCATCGCGGAGCATTTGTTTTTCATCTTCCGTCGGAGGGCCTTGTCGGATGCAGGCGAGCTGAATCGCGCGCAAACGAGTCAATAGGGTCTGTTCATCGAACGTACCCTGTTTATTTGGAGAAGGACTATCTTTCGGTTCCGCTGTCGCAGAATCCTCAGATCGCTGGCGAGCCAGCTTGCCGCCCTGTTTTGTTTCGTCTTTTCGAACAGACCCTGTTGGTTCATCGAACAGACCCTGTTCGATCGTTTCGGAGAGAATTTTTAGAATCGGTCCGCGATCTGATTTTCCGCCAACACGGGCCAGCGCCATGAGCGCCCATGGATTTTGAGAATGTAGAATCGCCCCTTTCCAGCCCTCGATGTGATTCTCAATTGAAATTCGATTACTAAAACGAGAAACACGGTCTTGATGAAAAATTGAATTGAGGTAATCAGCATCATCCTTAACGGACGGCTTTCCCACATACGGCCCCGAAAAACCTTCTGGGCGCGGCAACTTTTTAGGCGAAGATTTTGGTTTCTCTCCCGTCCAACTCACCCGATATAGTGCACTCTGCGTCCGCCTTCCGCCCGTCGTGAACCACATCGCGCCATCTGGGCCAAATACAAAATCGGTTAGGTTTAGTGGGCGACCAGACAGGAAATGCCGTGCTTCGGTTCCTTTGTAACTGGCTCCGTCGGGCTGAATATCGACGGCCAGAATCCGGCCGTAGCTCCAGTCGGCGATCATGAAACTTGATCGCCACGGTTCGGGGAAATTGGATTTGTAGGCGAAGCCGACGCCGGTGGGACTGCCGAGGCCGACGTCGTAAACCGACGGCAAACTGTCTTCGTAATAGGCGGGCCACTTGCCGGTGCCGCGCCGCCAGCCGTATTCGCCGCCGGGGATGATGTGGAGAATTCGGGTCGGTTTATACCAAGCTAGACCGGCGTCCCACTCGCTGTCGGCATCATAGACGAAGGGCTCGCCATCGAGGTTGAAATCGATATCGAGCGGATTTCGCAAGCCGCCGCAAATGGCTTCGAATTTGGTGCCGTCTTTGTCGGTGCGGAGAATTTGGCCGGCGGGAACGGGGAGGCGATTCCATGAATCATCCCACGGATTGGGAATGAGCTGGTCTTCGCCGTAGTTTTTGAACGGGGAATCAGGCGACGGATTTGCGAGTTTGGGATCGTTTCCATGAACGATGTAGATCATGCCATCGGGGCCGAGTCGGAGATGGTTTCGCCCATGTCCCACCCCGCCACCGGTTAGGAGAAGCAACTTTTCCTCATCAAAAACGTCGTCTCCAGTCGTATCGCGGAGCCGGAAAAATCCTTTCGAATCGTTCGCGTTTACATACAGTGAATCGTAAGCCCAGAGCAGTCCGCGGGGCTCCCCGAGGTGATCGTTGACGACTTTTACATCGACGACATCGGTTTTGTCTTCGCCGGAAAACGTGAGGCGCAAAATGCCTTTGTCCTCCATTCCGAGAAAGAGCCGGTCTTCGTCATCGAAGCAGAGCGAAATCCACGAATCTTCTTCCTCGGCGGCAACACGGATGAGTTCGACTTTGAATCCCTCAGGCGCTTGAATTTCGGTTGGAGGCGGAACCATTGCGGTGTTGCCGTCTTTTCGCCCCGCCATTTTCCACGAATCGTAGGCCGTTTTGTTGGGGACGTCTTGAGCTCTGGATGCGAGTGGAAAACAGAGAATGAGAGCGAGGAGGTGCGATTTCATCGCTGATGATTGGACCACAAATTACGAGTCGAGGGAAGGGTTTTGGTAGCTTGATTTGCGGAGTCCAAGTTGAAGAATTGTTTCGCAACCTGAATCAGAGTAATATCCGTTGATGTATGAAATCCTAGTAGGAATCGGAACTGTGGCTGCGCTCATTTTTGCGGGATATGCGGTTGGCTGCTGTTGGCGGGAGGAAGGGCGCCCGTTTTTGGCGAAGATTTTCTACACGGTGTTTATTTTGCTTGTTCCGGTAGGCGGGGCGCTGGTTTATTTCCGGATTCGAGTTCAGGAGGCTGAATTAGTGAGTGAATTGGGAAACCGAAAAGGACGAAGAGGACGGCGACGTTACGCTTGATCGATTCCTGGAATCCCGATACGATTTGGACATGAAATTTCTGAGCGTGTTAGTTTTAGTGGCAGCATTGAGCTGGAATGGGAGCGGAATTGCTCAGGACGAGAAAAAGCCGAAGCCGCCGGCGAAAGAGGAGAAAGGACCAGATCCGGAAGCGCTGAAAGCATTTGAGGAAAAAGCGAAGAAGCAAATGGCGGCACGGATGGTGAAAGAGGTGGAAGCTGAGGTCGCGGCGAGGGGAATGAATTTACCGACGCAGGTGCACGTGATTGTCGAAATGATCGAAGTTGAGCATGATGATTTTTCCGAGTGGATTCAGGAAAATCCGCTGACATCCGATGCAACTGAATTTCGGGCGAAAGTTCAAGGCTGGGTGAAGGCAAAACGGGGCAAGGTTCGCGAGACGATGGTGACGCTGGCCCGGAGTGGGCAGCGTGCGAAGACGGAATCGATCACGGAACTGATTTACCCAACGGAATATGATCCGGCGCAAGTATCGGGGAACGTAACGGTTAATGGTGAGGCAACGGTGCCTGTTACGGCGCCAAACCCGACAGCTTTTGAAACGCGAAATACGGGATGGACATTGGAGGTTGATCCGGTGATCGGAAATGATGGAACGATTGATCTGAATCTAGCTCCGGAAATGGTATTTCATGTGGAAGATCGGATTACTGAAACCACTGTCGGCGACGTGAATCAGAAAGTGCCGCAACCGACGTTCCATGCCTGCAAAGTCACGACTCAGGTCGCGCTAGTGAAAGGCGGATACGCATTTTTGGGGACGTCGCGGTTGCCTGATTCGGAAAAAGGAGAGCTGTTCGAGGACTCGCTCATCCTGATGTTTGTTCGGGCCGATTGTCAGTGAAACCGGGAGTTTGAAAAATTTAGCCATGAAACGAATTTCATATTTTATAGCGATCACTGCACTGGTTTTTGCGCAGACTCTTATCGGGCAGGACGAATTGAAGACGAGAGTTTACGATTTTGGCGGGGAAAATCCGTTTTCGTTTTGGAAGGCTGACGATCTTGAACCAGAGCCATTCGCTGATCCGGTTGTTGAGGGAAAAAAGCCCGCAAAAAGACAAGTGACTGCTGAAAGCGTTCTTACGACGGCGGGTTTAAATTTTGGGATTGGTTCCTCGGCAGGTTTCGACCCTGCGACGATGCAGCTCACGATCACTACGTCCGCAGCAGAGTTGACTCTGGCTGAGGCTTTTTTCGATGAATTCTGGAAGGGGCAATCGCAAAAATCTCTGAACTGCATTTTTGAAATGATTGAAGTGGATCACGATGAATTTAGCGATTGGTTGTTTGAAAATCGGTTGATCGGTGACGACACGCCGCTTCGAAATGAGATTCAGAAATGGGTAAAAGAGAAACGGGCGACGATTATTGAAACGGCGCAGATTCGGGCTCGAAGTGGTCAGCGGGCGAAAATTGAAGGGGTTGAGGAATTTATCTATCCAACGGAAATGGACCCGCCGGAAATTCCCAATCAGGTGACGCTTTCGGGAGGGGCTATTTCGCCGATAACGGCGGGCACTGCGACCGCGTTTGAAACTCGAAACATGGGGATGACTTTGGAAGTCGATCCTGTATTGGGCGCAGACAATGTAACGGTCGATCTAAATCTGTCGCCGGAATTGGTGAAGCTGAACGGCTACAGTGAGTGGGGGCCGGCTGTTCAGGATGGTTTTTTTATCGTCAAAATGCCTACTTTTAAGACAATTAGAACCACCACTCAAATCGCGGTAATCGATGGACGATACACGCTTATAAGCTCTGCGAGACCGATGGAGCCGAGTGATCCTAAACGAACCAATCCGCTGGTGCTGAGTTTCTTCCGTGCCGATGTGACGTATGCTCAAAAATGGTCTCGCGTCGTCCAACCAGCGAAATAATGGCACGGGCTTGAACATTCACAGTTTGCTCTGCATAGTGAGACGAAGGTTCGCAATTTCGTTGCGAACCTAAATTCCTCTTTTTACTTTTTTGTCATGAGTCAGCTGCACCAGATGCAATTCACCTATGCCCCGATCGAAGATCGGATTCTTTTTCGTATGAATACGAAGGCGAGGCAGGAATTTCGATTCTGGATGACGCGGCGGTATGTGCAGGTGTTGTGGAACACGATTTTGCAGATTTTGAAGAAAAAGGTCTCGCCGCCGGCGGCTGAAATGCTCGATGACAAACCGCTCTCCGAGCCGATGAAGGAGGCAAAAATGCAGGTCGATCATAAAGCGGCGGTTGAGAATTCAGATTTCAAAACTCAGTATGAGGAAAGCACCTATCTCCCGCTGGGTGAGGCTCCCACATTGCTTTTCAGTGTCGGTGTGAAGCCGGGGCCGAATAACAATGCGCTGCTGGTGCTTTCGCCCGAAAAAGGGCAGGGGATCGAACTTGCGTTGAATGATCAAATCGTGCATTCGCTTTGCAAATTGCTTTCGGAAACATCACAAAAAGCGAAATGGGAATTGAATCTCGATTTTGCTCAAGCCAGCAAACTCATGCCGGAGCAGGGCTTGAACTGAGCGGTTTCCGTGTCATCATTCCGTTGAAAAATCATGGTCGCGATTGTTGTTACATTTGAAATTCACCCCGGAAAAGAAGCTGAAATCATTGCAGCTTTGAAAGGAAACGCCACCGGTTCCCGTTCGGAGCCAGGTTGTTACAAATGGGAATGGTCACGTCATCTTGAGGATCCGTTGAAATTTGCGATCTACGAACTTTATGAGAATAAAGAGGCGATCAAAGCCCACAAGGCGAGCGTCCATTTTGCGGAATGGTTGGGTCAGATTGATGGCGTCATCGCCAGTAAATCTGCCGGTCAGTATGATGTGACCGGAGCGGATCCGCAGCCAGTTCCAGCGGTGTAAGGCCACGCGGAAACGCGAAGGATTGGCGAAGAGCAGCTCATTAGCGGGTTTGGATTTTCTGAGTCTCCTATTCTCTATCCGCCGGTCCTGTTGCCTGATTTGATTCCTGAAGTCGAAAAACGACCGCTCTCATTTGTTTGTCTTGGTCGTGTTTCTCCTGAAAAAGAGATCGAAAAAATCATCGAGATTTTGAACCGGGTTCGTGACGCTCACGGACATGATGTGAGGCTCACACTTATCGGAAAGCTCGACGAATCCGATTACAGCCAGAAAATCGAAAAGCTGATAGCGAAAAACAGTCAGTGGATTACCCCCGCGGGTTTTCTCACGGCGGACGCAAAGCAAAATCTGCTCGCCGAACAGCAGTTCGCAATTCATGCCTGCCGCATTGAAGTATTTGGAATCGCCGTTGCCGAAATGGCGTCGCTCGGTTGTCTTCCGGTGGTTCCGAAAACGGGTGGCACGTGTGAAATCGTTGAGTCTGAGAAGCTGCCATACGAATCAGTTGATCAAGCAGTCGAAAAGATTCTGAAACTGATCGAGAATCCTGAGCAGGCAGAGACGTTTCGGAAGCATCTTAAAACATCCGTTCATCGATTTGGTCCGACGGCGTTTTCCAGCGAACTTCGCCAATTGGTGGGCTCGCAGATCGCAGCTCCAAAAGTAGCTGAAAAAAAACGGGAATCCCGATTCGTAAAATAGCTCAGCGCCTTTCTGATCCTGTTTTTTACAATCGGCGTTGGTCAATCCTAACCAACAGATTTAAGAGCAACGATGTTCGCGAACGGAGCCTCGACGAAATCTCTCATCAGCGGGTCATCGTTGTTGTCGCCCATCCGGATGACGAAGTTTTTTGCTCGGGAATCATTTGCGAACTTGCCGAAAAACCGGACGTTGAGGTTCGTGTATTGTGCATGACTCGAGGAGAGGGCGGACCCCTTCCCCGTGGAATGTCACGCACTGAACTTGGAGTTAGGCGAGAAACGGAAATGCACAAGGCGTGCAATATTCTGGGCGTCTCCCGACTCAGTTTCCTCGATCACAAAGACCCAGTGGGTGATGAATTTAGGACCTATCCACCTAACGTGTCGAAAAGGGAACTTACGGCTCAGTTGTTACATTATTTCCGTAAATTTGATACGGATTTAATTCTCACACATGGCAGCTGGGGAGAGTATTGGCACCCCGCTCACCTCCTTCTGCATTCAGCGGTGATGCGTGCCGCCAAAGGCAGAAACGTTCTTACTTTTCAAGCCGAGAAAAAAGATCCAACCATTCCGGAAATCAACAACTCAGCTGATCCAGCTCATTTGAAATTCGATTTCTCGCATCATTTCAACACGCGATTGGAGGCTCTGGAAGCTCACGAATCTCAAATCGAGTTGTTTGGCCAGTTTGCGAACGGAACGCATGTGGGCTTTGTGAAGAAGACGGCGCGCGAGAACCTTTCGATCAAATCGCTGGTCACGAAGCGATAGGGTATGTTTATCGAACAGACCCTGTTGGATCGAAATCGCTCCACGATCAAGCAGGGTTGATTCGACGAATCAAAAGGGTTGGTTCGTAGTATGATTCGATTGGCATTCACTTTCGCATTTCTCGCGATCACCCACCTTCCGGCTGCTGAGCTGGTTTTGCCGAAAGTGATTTATGCTGTGCCAGGTGTGCCCGTAAGTATCGTCTTTCGAAACGCGGCGTTGATTGAGCCTGAATCTTCGATTTCGTTTTCATGCGAGTGCAAAATCGGTGAGGTGATTGATAACGAAAGGTGGACCTTAACCGCGACGGACAATCAGGTGGGGGATCACCTTTTGAAGCTGAAATCGAACGGAACTGAAGAATCTACAACCATTCGAGTAGTGCCAAAAAGTGCCGGTTCTGGTCGAAAAATCGAGCTGCTAATCGTTGGAGACAGCCTGACCAATGCATCCAAATATCCGAATGAAATATCGCGCCTTTTTTCCCGAAAAGACAATCCGGAACTGAAAATGCTCGGAACCCATCAACCAAAGAGTGCTGCTGAAAATGTGTTTCACGAAGGCTACGGGGGCTGGACTTGGAATCGATTCAATACCCGCTGGGAGCCGAAAGAACCTCAAGTCGGGAAATTGGGCAGTAGCCCGTTTTTGGTTTTGAAAGATGGCGAACCCTCATTGGATGTTCACAAATATATCGAACAGAACTGCGATGGGCGAAAGCCAGATTTCGCGACGTTTCTCCTCGGAATCAACGACTGCTTTCACGCCGATCCGGATAATCCTGAGGCGATCACTGCAAAAATTGATGCCATGATCTCCGAGGCAGAAACCCTGCTTGCGGCATTTCGGAAAGCGTCGCCGGAAACGGAAATTGGGATCTGTCTGACGCCAGCGGCGAATGATCGAGACGGTGCTTTTTACGCGAATTACAAAGATAGATACACACGCTGGGGCTGGCGTCGGATTCAATTCGAATTGGTGAAGCGGCAGCTCGACCACTTTGGAAATCGGGAGGCAGAGAACATTTTTGTCGTGCCCACGTCAGTCGGGATTGATCCTATTGCCGGCTATCCGCATAACAATGGCGTTCATCCAAACGAAGCTGGATACAACGAAATTGGAGCCGAAATCTTCGGTTGGCTGAAGTGGCGTTTGGCCGAAAAAGCGCAGTGAGAAATTACATTTTCACACCCATTACCCAGGCCGGACTCTGGCCGCACGGATAGGTTTTTAGTTTTGTGAGCGCGCCCGTTTTTACGTCGCGTCGATAGACAACGAGTTCGCTTCCTTTCTGACCGGCGGCCACCATAAATGTTTCGGCGTTTTTCGAATGCCGCGCTTGTCCGGCTCTAATCGCAATGGTTTCACCATCTTCGATCAGATTGAAGGAGCGGGGTGTGTCAGCCGTTGGCGTTTGTCCAAGTGCGGTAAGTTTTCCGGTTTCTTGATCGATCGAAAACCCTGCGATGCTGTTATGGCCCCGATTCGAGGCGTAGACAAATTTTCCATCGCCACTGATTTCAATATCGGCGCAGGAGCCTTTTTGATCCCAGCCTTCGGGATGAGTTGAAAGTGTCTTGCGTTTGGTGAGAAGTCCCGTTGCTGAATCGTAATCACAGTGCGTCACGCTTTTATCCTGTTCATTAACCAGATAGGCCCATTTCTGATTGGGGTGAAATTGCATGTGACGCGGACCCGCACCTTCGGCTCCCTCGAGGTGGGATGGTTCATTCGATTCCAATTTTCCGGTGGTGGCATCGAATTTGTGTTGCTCAACTTTGTTCAGCTCGCCGGCATGTGGCGTGAAGACGAATTTATTGGCAGGGTCAGTCTGGATGCAGTGGGCTTTCTTTCCCGTTTCGATAATCTGAATCGGCTCGCCGGTTACCGTTCCATCAACGATTTTACTGACGCTGATATTGCCTTCCCCGTAACTGGCCGCCAGCAGCCATTTCCCGGTTTTGTCAGGATAAATGTAAGCGGCACTGCCCGCCGCTGGAGCGACGGCGAGGCTTTTTAAGAGTCCCGTTTTAGGATCGATTTCAAGCGTTGCATATTCAGGGACGGATCGAACTGAAGCATAGATTTTTTTCCGGTCAGGAGAAAGGGCAAGGCAGCCGGGAGCTCCGTTCATTTCGATTTCGCCAACGCGTGTCAGGTCGCCATTTTTTTCATCGAGCGAGAACACGGCGATTTTTTTGTCTTTGCTCTCTGAAACATAAACGAAGGTCGCCGCATTGCTGAGAGCGGAGAGAAATACAAAAAGTGATGCGAGTGAAAACCATTTCATACCTCAATCGTAGCACGAGTTTTCGGATGGAGGGAGACTCGATTGTGTGTCATCACATTGCTTTGGGCGTTGAAGACTGGGGAGGCGCGTGGCATTGGTAAAGCCATGGCCGATCTGACTGATATCCAAATTTCGCCTCTCGACTCACGTCACCGCGAACTCGGGGCGCGAATGCTGCCGTTTGCGGGTTGGGAGATGCCAATTCAATATGAAGGCATCGTCGCGGAGCACAACGCCGTTCGAAATTCGTTGGGCATTTTTGACATCTCACACATGGGTCAGGTTGAAATTTCGGGCGTCGATTCTGAAAAATGGCTCAATGGGTTGCTGACCAACGACGTTTCCGCGCTTGAGGACAACGGGGGCCAATACACGCTCATGTTGAATGAAGGTGGCGGGGTGATCGATGATCTGATTCTTTATCGCGAAGCTGCGGATCGATTTTTTCTGGTCGTGAATGCATCGAAAATTGATGAGGACGTCGCCTGGTTAACGCAGAATTTGACGGAAGGAATTGAACTGAAAAATTACAGCGATGATTTCGGCGCGTTTGCAATTCAAGGCCCTGCCGCGGAATCTGCCTGGGAAAAAGTGACTGCGGAATGGGGAGCGTTGCCGCCACGAAATGGAATTGTCCGTCTTGAGAACGGAAGAATTATCGCGTGTCGAACTGGTTATACCGGCGAAGACGGTTTCGAATTTTTCGCGCCTAACGCGGAGATAGGAAAATGGTGGGATGCTTTTGTATCCGCCGGAGCAAAGCCGTGTGGTCTGGGATCAAGGGATTCGTTACGTCTTGAGAAATGTTATCCCCTGAACGGTTCTGATCTGGACCCTGATCATTCTCCTCTTGAAGCAGGACTGGGATTTTTTGTGAAGCTGGAAAAAGGCTGCGAATTCACCGGCAGCGATGTTTTGAAAAAACAGAAAACGGAAGGGCTTTCGCAACGGCTTGTAGCGATCCAGGTCATCGGAAAAGCGCCGCCGCCTCGTCATGGATACGGTGTAGCCGATCCGGCAACAGGCGAACAAATCAGCGAGCTGACAAGCGGTGGATTATCGCCAACGCTTGGAAAAGGAATAGGTTTGACTTATGTCCCCGTTGGGCTCACCAAAATCGGGACTCAACTCGAAATTGATGTGCGCGGTCGGAGATTTCCCTGTGAGGTGGTGAAAAAGCCGATGGTTTAGTGGTTAGCTTTTTTGACCAGCTTCAACCACTGCGCCTACCTTTAGAATATCGGCTTCGCCAAGCGGCTTGCCGAGAAGCTGGAGCCCAACGGGAAGATCACTGCCGTCTTCGGACACGGTTCCGCAGGGAACGCTGATTCCGCAAATGCCGGCGAGGTTCGTCGAGATCGTATAGATATCGGCCAAATACATCGCCAGTGGATCGGTTGATTTTTCCCCGACCTTGAAGGCCGGAGTTGGCGCGACAGGGGAGGCGATGACATCGACTTGCTCAAATGCATTGCTGAAATCATCACGAATCAACGTCCGCACTTTTTGAGCTCGCTTGTAATACTCATCAGCGTAACCGGAGCTCAGCACGTAAGTTCCAAGAAGAATCCGGCGCTTCACTTCGTCACCAAATCCCTCGGCGCGCGAGTGTTTGTAATGATAAATCAGTTTGTTGTCTTCGGGATCCTGCGGTGATTCGCTCGTGCGATGACCATAGCGAACCCCATCAAATCGAGCGAGGTTTGCGGAGGCTTCCGCAGTAGCAATAATGTAATACGTCGCAACAGCGTGCTCCGTGTTCGGCAGTGAAATCTCTACCGTCTCAGCACCCTGCGATTCGAGGTATTGAATTGCTTTTTCAACGCGCTCTTTTACGAGGGGATGGAGACCTTCTGCAAAATACTCCTTCGGCAATCCGACTTTGAGTCCTTTGATATCCTGACCCACAAACTCGGAATATTTTGGCACCGGTTCGTCGAGGCAGGTTGAATCTTTGGCATCAGAACCAGCAATGACTTCCAGCAACAGCGCGGCGTCTTCGACTGATTTTGTGAGCGGCCCGATTTGATCAAGCGACGACGCAAATGCGACCAATCCGTAACGTGAAACCCTTCCGTAGGTTGGCTTTAATCCAACAACCCCACAGTGGCTCGCAGGTTGGCGAATCGAGCCGCCTGTATCCGATCCCAGCGCGGCGATCGCCGTATTGGCTGCAACAACGGCAGCGGATCCACCGGACGATCCTCCTGGAATCCGATTCAAATCGTGTGGGTTTTTGCAGGGCTTGATGCCCGAGTTCTCATTCGAAGAACCCATCGCAAATTCATCCATGTTTGCGCGACCAAAAGGAATGGCTCCTGCTTCGCGGAGTTTCCGAATCACTGTCGCGTCATAGGGAGCGGTGTATTTCCCGTCTAAAATTTTTGAAGCACACGAAGCTGGGTGGCCTTTCACGTTGATCAAATCCTTGATCGCAATGGGAACTCCACCCAGGGGCAACGAAATGTCTGCCGCAGCAGCTTCGGCCAGTGCCGTTTCCGTATCATAGGAAAGGTAGCCACCGATCGCGTCGTCTTTTGCAACAATCGCCTCTGTGAGAGAATTGATTGCGTCAGCGGGATTCAGATCGCCGCTTTGATACGCCGCACGGAGTTGAGAAATAGAAAGTTCTGCCGGATTCATCGGAAAAAAGTTGAGAGCTACACGCGGGTTTTATTCGACCACCTTCGGCATTTTTATCTGCCCTTGCACGACGGCAGGGGCGTTCGCTAACGCCTCTTCCTGCGTGAAACTTTCACCGTGAGTGACATCTTCGCGGATCACGTCAAAGATGGGAGTCGCATGCGCCGTAGGCTCAATACCTTCGATGTTGACCTTCTTCAGCTGCTCGACATGGTGCAGAATCTGCTCGAGCTGCGGTTCGTAGCGCGCAGCCTCGTCATCGGTCAATTCGAGACGGGCGAGATTGGCAATTTTCCTGATGTCCATAGATCGTGGTGAAAATCCGCCAATGTGTCTGTTGTAGGCGAAAATTCAACCGACGATGAACACAGGGCAGGAATCCCCGTTATCGTAACTCGTGCTTACGCTTCGCCTGTCTGTACGCCTGAATGGCAGACAAAATGTGGAAAATCCATCCAATAAAACCGCCGCTACCGATCCAGAGTCCGGGAGTGATGATGAACCAAATGATGGCCCAAATAAAGTGACCATTATAGACCTGGCCAATTCCCGGGAGGATGGCGCTGAGCACTGCAGCAGTGCCCGGCGAGTGTGTTTTCGCTTCTGAGCTCATATTAATACTTGTGCTGATTTCGTTCTCTTTCATGTTGGTGAAAGTATCTTTCGATACGGGATTATTCACCATTACAAAGCAGATGTCGCTTTATAAGACTAACGGTTCGGAGAAACATTACCAAAAATCAATTTAAAGGGCCTTGCGGTAAATTTCCGCCAAATCTGCAGCCGTCACTTCGACAGGATTGAATTGCGCTGTCCATTGTGTAGCTGCTTCTTCGCCGAGCTGTTCAATTTTATCTGCGGTAACCCCGAGTGAAGAAATATCTGTCTTCATCCCAGCGAGACTCAGCAATTCCTCGATTCGTGCATCCAATTCGGATCCGCCGAACTCCTCGTAAATGGCGGCAGATTCTGCATCCTGGCGATTAAAACGGATCGTGTGGGGCAGCATCACGCCAACCGCTTGACCGTGAACGGTTCCAAAATTTGCCGTCAGCGGATTTGCACAGGAATGAGCAATTCCCAGCATTGAGTTTTCGATCGCTGTCCCTGCAAAAGCCGATCCGAGCAGCATTTGTGCACGGGCCTGAATACAATCCGGTTTCTCCAACACGCGCTCAAATCCCTCGTTCAAAAGCTTCCAGGCTGCTTTTGAATAAGCCACTGAAGTCGGCGTTCGTTTTCGGCAAACGGCGGTTTCCAGCGAATGCGAAATTGCATCGATCCCCGTGTGAACCGTTACGGATCGGGGTTGAGTCAGCGTCAATTCCGGATCTAAAATTGCGACCACTGCTGCCGCTTTTTTGTCGCCGCAGGCCATTTTGGCGTGGGTTTCGGAATCAGCAATCAGGGCAAAACTCTGGCATTCGCTGCCCGTTCCTGAAGTCGTCGGAACGGCAATCATTTGCAGCATGGGCTTTTCAGCTTTTCCGACGCCCCAATAGTCCCGCATTTTTCCGCCGTTTGTCAGGATGAAATTCGCGCCTTTCGCGGTATCCATCGATGAACCACCGCCGAGCCCGACCAGAAAATCCGCACCAAATTCTTTGGCAACTTCTACACAGCGATAAACATCCGTTGTTTCGGGGTTTTCGTGGACTTCGGAGAAAATTTTAACGTCCAGGCCGGCTTCGCGAATCGATTCCGCCGCCCGTTCAGGATGACCCGTTGCGAGAATCCCGTTATCGGACACGATCAGCACCCGCGTTCCTCCATGGGCCGCTGCTTTCGCTCCGATTTGCAGCAAGGTTCCGCTGCCAAATACCACTTCGCCGCCCGGAACATCCGTGAAATTCAAAACACTTTCCGGAAGATCAAGACCTGCGCAGAGGCTGTTGATCGTGGGTTGAGTTCCGGACACGGGAAGAGACATGCGGGGACGGTATGCGGTTTTTTCGAGACGACAAGTGCCTTGTTAAAGCGACTCTGCATCGACGTTTCAGCGACGTGGAGACCAGACCGAGTCAATCATTTGCGAGTTGATCTTTTCCCATGCGGTTAGCATTTCCGATAGCTTTTCGGGCTTTTCAGCCGCGAGATCTTTTGATTCAGAAATGTCTTCCGCCAAATTATAGAGCTGCCACTCTTTATTCGTGTTTCGAGCTGGGTTTTTCAGGAGTTTCCAGTCGCCGAGGCGATATGCAGTTCTCGATCCCAGCCGCCAATAGAGGTCTTTGTGAGGCTCCGCGTCTGTTTCTCCTGTCAGAAACGGAACTCGAAGCCCACTCGGTTAACGCTCATTACCCGTCTTTTTTTAGATTTTTCTTCCGGAGTCCTCCGGGCGTGATTCCAAAATGAGCTTTGAACACGGAGCCGAGGTATTCCTGATGTTTAAAGCCACAGCGTTCGGCGATGTCAGCAAGGGTGAAATCGGATTCGGTGATCAATTTCCGGGCGCGGGCCAGGCGTTGTTTGATGAGGTAATCGCGGATGGTGACTCCCATTTCGTTGAGAAACCGCTTCTGAAAAGTGGTTCTGGAGACTCCGGCCGATCGAGCGATGAGATCGTTTGAAAGTGGGTTTGCCAAATTTTGATGAATGAAATTCACACTGACGGCGACCGCTGAGTCGTTGATCGCATGGGTGTCTGAAGATCCCCGGGTCACGATTCCCGTTGGAGGAACGAGGATTCGATTCGGTGGTGGTTCGCCACCGCCACCGCCTATGATTGAATCGAGCAACTTGGCGGCTTTATATCCAACGGGGAAATGTCCGGCTCGAATGCTGGTTAAAGCGGGAGATCCGATTTCGCAAAGCGGCAAATCGTTGTCGACGCCGACGACGGCGATTTGTTCAGGAACAGGGACTTTCAGAGAGCGACAGGCCTCTAACACGGCAAGCCCGCATTGGTCGGTGCAAACCATGATTCCGATGGGGCGAGGGAGAGATGTGATCCAGGCTTCGAGCGACGCTCGGGCTTGTGCGGTGCTCTCATCAGTATTCCGTGAGGTGGAGTAGTCATGAAATGATTGGGCGTCACTGCAATTCTCCCGGAAGGCTTCGCGGCGTCTTTCGGACCAGTTTTCTCCAACAAATCCGTAAAATCCGAAATGTCTGAAGTCTCGCCTTAGAAAATGATCGGCCACTGCTTTGGCGATGGCGGCATCATCGACATGGACGAGGGGAAAGTCCGAATTGAGAACCAAGCCGAGAACGTCGACGACTGGAATATTGAATTTTTGTAAGGCTGAGAGTTTTTCGGAGCTTTCAATTCGAGCGATAATGCCGTCACCCTGCCAGTCGTTCAGCCAGTTGGGTAGGTTATCTCCGAGGGCGTGCGGGGCATGGAAGATCTCCCAGTTGTTGATTTGGTGGGCGTATTTGGCGACGCCGCGAAGAATTTCCCGCCCAGAGCTGAGGGAGGTTTCGACAATCAACGCGATGCGTTTCCGGTTGGAATGATTGAGTGACTGGCTGTGTGTTTTCAAATTTTGATTCGTCCGATTTCTACAAAACTACATCTGTTTTCTAAAAGCAGAGTGCTTTTCATAAAAGAAAAAAGAGTGATGTTCGAAATGAAAATGTCGAACTCTGAGACAGTTGAATTATTTGCCGAACGCTTTGGGTGCAAGCCCGAATGGCTGGTTCAGGCGCCGGGGCGTATCAATCTGATTGGGGAACATATCGATTATCTCAATGGATTGGTGATGCCGGCGGCGATCGATCGATACGTAAGAATGGCGGTTCGGGAAAATGGGACGGAGCGGATTACTGTTTGGAGTGACGGGAAATCAGGGAGCTTCGGATGGCAGGATCTGAAGCCTTTTAAAGGTGCTGATTATTGGATGAATTATATCGGCGGCGTTGTTGAGATGTATCGACGGGAAGGTATCGAGGTGAGGGGATTTGATGCGGTTATTACGGCTGATCTTCCCGTGGGCGCTGGATTGAGCAGTAGTGCGGCTTTGGAAACGGCGACAGCCTTTGCCGTGGAAACAGTTGCTGGTGTGAAGGTTGATCCGACTCGGCGAGCTGAATTATGCCGTGCGGCTGAGCACGAATTTGCAGGGGTGCCGTGTGGGATCATGGATCAGATCGCGGTTGGCTTTGGCCAAAAGGATCATGCGCTGATGGTCGATTGCTCGGATGCCTCAATTTCCCCAGTGAAAATTCCGGCGGGGATTTCACTGCTTGTTTCGGATACGCGGGTCAGTCATGCGCTCGGGGATGGGGAATATCGAAAGCGTAGTGAGAGCTGCGATGAAGCGTTACTGATTTTGGAAAAACCGGGCTGGCGCGAGGTTTCTAGAGAGGATTTGTCTAAGAAAGAATCTGAGCTAGGATCCTCGCTTTTCCGCCGCGCACGGCATGTGATCTCTGAATTAAACCGGGTGCCCGCAATGAAAGACGCACTGGTCAAAGGTGATTTAGAATCCGTTTCTGAAATCATGAAGTCCGGTCATGAATCGCTGCGGGACGATTACGAAGTCAGTTGCCGGGAGCTGGATCTGTTGGTGAAGGCTGCTTATGAATTTGGATTTGAAAATGGCCGTGTCGGTTCGCGGATGACAGGCGGGGGCTTCGGCGGATCGACCGTAACTCTCGTTCGCGAGGATTCGGCTGAGGCTTTGAAAGCTCATCTGGAAAGTCGTTTTCGAGCTGAGTTTGGCTCGGAACCCAATTGTTTTATCACCCCAATTGCCGACGGCGCATCCGTTAATTCTATTCACTAAACGACAACGAAATGAAGACATCTATCCTTAAAATCCTAATTGCAGCTACCCTTATGTTTGGAGTTACTCAGGCGGAAGAATCTATATTTGGAAAATTGCCGGATGGTCAGGAAGTGAAGATTTTCGTTTTGACGAATGCTTCGGGGATGACAGTAAAGGTAACGGAGTACGGGGCAATCCTTGTATCGATCGAAGCTGCAGACCGAAACGGAAAATTCGCGGACCTCTCTCACGGATACGACACTCTTGAGGGATGGCTGACGAACACGTCTTATTTTGGTTCGACGGTGGGCCGGTTTGGTAATCGGATTGCCGACGGGAAATTTTCTCTGGATGGAAAAACGTATGAACTGGCGACCAACAATGATCCGGGTGGAATTCACTGCCATTTGCACGGCGGGTTGAAAGGATACGACAAGGTGCTTTGGAAAGGGGAGACGTTCGAGAAAAAAAACTCGAGCGGCGTAATATTTACCTACACGAGCAAGGATGGAGATGAGGGGTATCCTGGGAATTTGTCGATGGAGGTCACTTATACCCTGAATAATAACAATGAGCTGATTTGGGAGGCTAAAGCGACAACCGATGCACCTACTGTTTTGAATCTGGTTCACCATTCTTATTGGAATCTAAGCGGCGATGCAGAGACTTCGATTAATGATCATGAGCTGACTCTGTTTGCCGACCATTACCTACCAACCAATAAAGGGTTAATCCCTACGGGTGATAAAGCTCCGGTAGCGGGTACACCAATGGATTTCACCAAACCTCATTTGATCGGAGAGCGAGTCGGAGATCAGTTCGAAGCGCTGAAATTCGGTGGAGGCTACGACCACGCCTGGGTTTTGAGTGGGCAAAAAGAAGGGGAACTAACTCGTGCTGCCAAACTGCGTGATCCTAAGACGGGACGTACGATGGAGATTTTAACCAATCAACCGGCAATCCAATTTTACGGAGGAAATTTCCTTGATGGAACCGTCACGGGTAAAGGCGAGATCACCTACGAACACAGAACGGCCCTCTGCTTGGAAACTGAAGGATGGCCGGATGCTCCAAATAACCCAAAGGCTCCAAGCGCGATCTTGCGTCCTGGCGAAACATACTCGCACAAAATGGTTCACCGCTTTTCTGCGGAATAACGTCTTTGCTCGCATAAATTCATGACAACGATTCTTACATTTCTTTTGTTCACAGCTGCCGTCGCTTTGCTGACTTGGTGGATTACTCGGGGAAAAGGCACAGATACTGAAGAAGGGTTCTTTCTCGCCGGGCGCAGTCTGACGGGGCTTGTCATCGCCGGATCTTTACTTCTCACGAATTTGTCCACTGAGCAATTGGTCGGGCTCAACGGCGGAGCGTTTAAAGAAGGGCTTTCGGTAATGGCATGGGAAGTTGTCGCCGGAGTATCACTGGTGGTGCTTGCCTTGTTCTTCCTTCCTCGGTATTTGAAAAGCGGTATTGCCACCATTCCGCAATTTCTTGAGGAAAGGTATGGATCCGGTGTGCGAGCTTTGACGACTGGCGTATTTATTGTCGCCTATATGTTTATATTGCTGCCCTTCGTGCTCTACAGTGCGGCAAAAGCACTTTCAGCGATGCTGAATCTTCCGGAGTTGCTCGGGATGAGTCAGTTTGGCACAATTTGGGTAATTGTTGCCTTCGTGGCAATCGTTGGTTCTGGTTACGCGATCTTTGGAGGGTTACGTGCCGTGGCCGTTTCCGATACCTTCAACGGGTTGGGACTACTTATCGGTGGACTTTTGATTACCTATTTTACCCTGAGTCATGTCGGAGGCGATGAATCGTTTCTGTCAGCGTTTAGCAAGATAAGTGAAGCCAATCCAGATGCATTCAATTCGATTAGTCGCGAAGGCGAGGATATTAACGGGTGGGCACCTCTTTTTACCGGGGTGCTTTTACTGAATTTTTTCTATTGGTGTACGAATCAACAAATTATCCAGAGAACCTTTGGAGCGAAGAATCTAGCAGAAGGACAGAAAGGTGTTCTCCTGGCAGCTTTTTTCAAAATTCTCGCCCCCTTAATCCTTGTGGTTCCGGGAATCGCAGCTTTTTACATTGCCAATTCGGATGAAGGTTTCAAGGCGACACTCTTGAATGACGCGGGGGAGGTTGACGGGGGAAACGTCTATGGATCGCTGGTGCGCCTGGTCCTTCCCGGGCCACTTACCGGATTCTTCGCAGCGGTTGTGATGGGGTCGATCCTCTCTACTTTTAATTCTGTATTGAACTCCAGTGCCACTTTATTCTCGCTCGGAGTCTACAAAAAGGCCATCAACCCGAGTGCCAGCCACAAGCAGGTTGTGCGTTCCGGTCAAGTTTGCAGCGGGGTGGTCGCTTTGCTTTCTGCGATTGCTGCTCCACTGGTTTTTGATGGACAGGAGGGGATTTTTGAATTCTTCCAGAGTTTGAATGCTGTCTATTTCATTCCTCTGCTGGCGATAATTCTCGTGGGAATGTTCACCAAATGGGCCGACGGCAATTCGGCGATTATCACCGCCGTCACTGGTTTGCTGATCATGATTTGGGGAACCTTCCTCGGCGGTGATATCGTGACGAAGACCTTTGGCTCCGGTTATCATTTTATGGGTGCGGTTTTTGCGGTGCTTGTATTTCTCCAACTGCTACTCGCCCAATTTATGAAGCGGGAAACAGCATATGTGCAGGTTGATGCCAAAGTAGTCGATCTCACCCCCTGGAAGCACGCGCCTTTGGTTGGCGGATGTTTGATTGTCACGGTTCTCATCATCTATGCCATACTCTCAAAGTGATTCAAAGCTTCTCCCGAGTGACTCTTAAAAATAAAAATTAGCTATCATGAAAACAAACTGCCTGTTACTATTTGCGTGCATCGCGACAATCTTCCCTGTAAGGGCTGGCTCAGCAGCTGATTACCCGCTCAAACCAGTTCCTTACTATGAGGTCGAAATGACTTCGGATTTTTGGCGACCGCGAATGATTACTCAGCGGGAGACGCTGGTTCCGTGGGCTTTTGAGAGAACGGAAAAAGGCGTGGAACACCTTCAGGCTGCAGGAGATTTCTTGAAAGGAAAAGAGGTCATTGATCATAAAGCGCATCGATTTATCGACTCCGATCTCTACAAAGTGATGGAAGGCGCGGCGTATCTGCTTCAGCTCGAGCGCGATCCTGAACTGGAGGCGAAGATGGATAAAATCATCGCCGTGATCGGTGAGGCGCAGGAGCCAAATGGCTATCTATATCCGTCTCATACGACAAAAGTCGGCACGGAAAAGAACATGATGGGCGACCGGCCCTATTCGTTCGTGGTGCACAGTCACGAACTCTACAACATGGGGCATCTCTATGAAGCAGCTGTCGCTTATTTTGAAACGACGGGGAAGGACGCGTTGTTGAAAATTGCTGAAAAAAATGCTCAGCACATCAACAAGGTGTTCTTCGAAGGTGATCCGAAATACAATGCAGGAAAAGCGATTCGTCAGGCGCCGGGGCATCAGGAGCCTGAGTTGGCGTTAGTGAAATTGTATCGTGTTACGGGGAAGCAACTCTATCTCGATATGGCTCGAAAGTTTCTCGAAATCCGCGGAGTGACTTACGTTCCGGGTGGCGAAGGCGTAATGTCGCCAACTTACGCGCAGCAGCATAAGCCGGTCAAAGAGCAGAGCGAAGCGGTAGGGCATGCGGTGAGAGCGACGTATCTTTACGCGGCGATGGCCGATGTAGGAACACTCACTGGGGACGAGGATTACACTAAAGCGCTGGATCGGATTTGGGGAAACATCACGGACACCCGCATGCACATCACGGGTGGGCTCGGTGCGGTTCATGGCATCGAAGGGTTTGGGCCAAAATATGAATTACCGAATGCTCACGCCTTCAACGAAACCTGCGCGGCGGTCGGAAATGTCCTTCTCAATCACCGGATGTTTCTCATGAAAAAAGATGCCAAATACATCGATATCGCGGAGGTGGCGTTGCTCAACAATGTGCTCGCGGCGGTGAATTTGGAGGGGAATAAATTTTTCTATGTGAACCCGCTCGATGCGGATGGGAAATATCCGTTTAATCACGGAACAGCCGGTCGCGCGCCCTGGTTTGGAACGGCTTGTTGTCCTTCGAACATCGCTCGTCTCATCCCGCAGGTGCCGGGAATGCTCTACGCGCATGATGAGGAAAATCTATATCTAACTTTCTACGCGAAAAATCAGACCGAAATCAAAATGGGCGAAACTGCTGTGAAACTTGTGCAGGAAACGGCTTACCCAAATGACGGTGCGATCAAGGTAACTATAGATCCTGCTTCAGAAAAGAGCTTCAAACTCCACGTTCGGATTCCAACGTGGGCCCAGGGCGAGCAGTTTGTTCCAGGTGATCTCTACGATTTCCCTGAGCCTGTCGAGGCTGCGTGGGCGCTCGCGGTGAATGGCGAAAAGGTTGAAGGAGCGAAAATGGAAAATGGATTTGCAGTCGTCGAGCGGGTTTGGAAGGCAGGTGACGTCATCGATTTGGATTTGCCGATGCCGATCCGATTGAATACCTGCCACGAAGAAGTTCAAGAGAACCAAGGGCGGGTCGCGTTCACTCGTGGGCCTTTTGTGATGTGCGCCGAGGGGATTGACAACGGAGGAGCCACACAGCGTTTTTTCTTTTCAACAACGCCAGACGTTTCCAAGTCGAAAAACGCAGTCAAAGAGATTGAGCATGGAAAGTTCATTCAATCTACGGTTCATGCGGATGCCATCAAAGAAGATGGAACGACGGCGGCGAAAATTCCGCTTCAACTCACGCCTTACTATGCCTGGAACAATCGCGGTGCCAGTTCGATGACGGTTTGGTTTCCGACTGAAAAAGAAATGGCGATCTTTGATCCGCTCGCTTTGCCGAAAGAAAGTGTCTTCACGGAAATTACCGCTTCTCACACGTCTGACGAAGACACGGTGACTGCTATAGGAGACGGCGAGGTGGATAAAAATTCGAGCGGAAACAAGGTGCTTCGATGGACCAGTCGCGGGCAGCCCGGAAAAGAACAATGGGTCACGGGGCGCTTCGCGAGAACGCAGAACATCCGGAGCGTCGGAGTTTTCTGGATGAATCGCTGGCAGGCTGATGTGAAATTCCCCAAAGAATGGTCGCTCGAAGTCGAGCAAAATGGCGAATGGAAACCGTTCGAGTTGTATACCACTGACAAATATGATCAGCAGGCGAATCAGTTCAATTTGGTGCATCCGGCTGCGCCGACCAAGTGCGACGCGATTCGGATCAATATGACTCCGCAGGAAGAAACCGCAGTGGGGATTATTGAGGTGCAGGTCGAATTCGAAAAATAGAAACTTACGATTCGTTTTTTAGTATCATGAAATTTTCCAGCATTTTTCTCACTTTAGCGACCTGTATCGGCTTGCAAAGCCATGCGGCTGATCGGCCGAATTTCATCATCGTTTATGTCGATGACCTCGGTTGGGCTGATACCTCGGTCCGTATGATGGATAGCGATCCGGAGTCAGCGAGCGATTTTCACCAGACGCCATATCTTGAAAAACTCGCGAGCCGGGGCATGAAATTTTCCAATGCCTACGCTCCGGCTCCGACCTGCACGCCTTCGCGAAAAAGCATTCAATTCGGAAAAACGCCGGGCCGCCTTGGCTACACGTTTGTGCATGATGTGTTGGCGCTTCAGCGCGAGCTTGAATGGAAGGACGAAACGTCGCTCGCGGATGTTTTGAAAGCAGCTGACGCCGAATACATCACGGCTCATTTTGGCAAGGGAATGGCGGGGGAGCGGATGAAAACGATCGGTTACGACGTCACGGACGAGTTCGACGGCAATGCAGACAACGGGAATTTTCACGGCGACTACATCGATTTGAAAAGCCGCAAAAAACTCCCACCAGAGAATCCCAAGCGGATGCCGGAATTGGAAAAACGCTCGGTAGATTTTATCGAAGAGCATGGCGGTGAGCGTCCGTTTTTCCTGATGGTTTCCCACTACGCGGTTCACGTTCCGCACGCGGCGCGCCCTGAATTGATTGAGAAATACCGAAACTTGCCTCGCGGTAAATATTGCAAAGACGCGGATTATTTACCGGTGGATGAAATTTCTGACGGCAAGAAAATCAGTTCATGGCGGCTTCAATACGCGGCGATGCTTGAGGAGGTGGATGAAGGGCTCGGAGCGATTGTTGAGGCTGTAGAAAAAACCGGCCAGCTTGAAAATACGTTCATTATTTTCACATCGGACAACGGCGGCGGCCTCACTCCAAACGGCGCGTTGAAAGGCGGAAAAGCGAACCTTTACGAAGGCGGTTTACGGATTCCGTTTGTCGTTGCCGGGCCGGGAGTCAAAGGGGACGCGCAATGTGACGTTCCGATTGTTCAATGGGATCTCCTTTCAACCTTGCATGACCATTCTGGAAGCGAAGAAAAACTGCCGGACGATCTCGACGGTGGCAGCTTACGGAGTGTTTTTAAAAATGGAAATGCCGGTACGGTCACGCGGCCGGTCGAGGGATTCGTTTTCCATTATCCGTGTTACTTCGCCCCACCGGTGAGCGTGATTCGAATGGGCGACTACAAACTGATGGAGCACCTTCTGACCGGCGAGCAAAAGCTTTTCAATATCGTGACTGATTACAAAGAAGAAAAAAATCTCGTTTACGAAGAACCGAAAAAAGCGTTGGAGCTGAAAGCAATCATGTCGGACTACCTCGATTCAATTGATGCGGAAGACATTCAGGACGTTTACAAGGCACGATTTGCTGAGCTGGATAAATTTGAGGCGCAGGCGAAAAAGGCTCACGCGCAAGCGATCGAACGAGCTGCTGGCGATGAGAAAAAAATTCAGGAAGCCGACGAGCGCTTGAAAAAGAATCAGGAGCGGTTTGAGAAGAATCGTGTCGAGACGCGGACAAACATGGTTGGGACAAAGTTTTGAGATGAAGGAAAAAGGAAAAAATCTCATGCTGAAGTGGTGGGCTACTTTCGCCGCGGTTGTTGTCGGAGCGATTGTTGATGCCAGCGAAAAACCGCCCTTCACAGATTATTGCGAAAGGCTCGAACAGGAAATTCAGGGCCGGAAACATGGCTTTCTCGCGGGGAATCTGACGTATTACGTCGGCGGATTTCATGCGAGCTGGAATTTGATTGAAGACGAAACGATTGGGCTGACGCATCCGTTTCATCACGACCTGCGGAGCCGTGGAGTTGGCTTGCTCGACAGTGAAATTTCGGGAACGGAGAACACTGGGAAAGGAAACGATTACAACGGCTGGGAGTTTTACAAAGATACCAAAGTTCTCTACGGCAGCGTGATTGTTGATGGCACGACGTATAAAAATCCCAAGCCGACGAGCATGCAATGGCGGCCGGATAAAATGATCTGCGAATACGAAGTGGGTGGGGTGACGATTCGTGAGGAAAAGTTCATCGCAGCGAATGACGCGGCGGCATCGGTGATTACGTCGTCGAAACCGGTGACGTTGGAGTTTTCGGGTCACAGTTTTTTCCATCGGAACAGCGTTTCCTCGACGGCTTCGATACGATTTGATGCTGGGCAAAATGCGCTGGTGATCTCGGAAGGTGGCACGGTGAACTCGCGACCTGATCCCGATGCGAGCGAGCGAGTCGGGCCGTGTGTTTACGATGGGATGACAACGGTTTTGAGCGCATCGCGGGCGATTTCGGAATCGGTCACGACGGAGCAAGATGATCGTGGCGTGCAGCTTTATTCGTTTCAAATACCTTGCGACGGGGATGCGACGACGGTTTCCTGGGCGATGGCGGATGAACCTGAAGCCGCGCTGAAATCGGCTCGCGAGATCCTCGAAAATTCCAAACCGTGGCTGGCGGCGAAGACAGCTGAGATGAACCGGCAGCTCAACGAGGAAATTCCCTATTTCCGCTGCCCGGATGAGAAATTCGTCGATATTTATTATTACCTTTGGTCGCTCTATCTCATGTATTACATGGAGGTCGGTGAGGGCTGGGAGATGGAAAATCATACGCAAACGGCGGTGAATAATTTCCTCGGGATTCACCGTTACGACGCGGCGTTTCAGATCAAGGTCGGCGCGTGGACGACTGACAAACCCAAATTCGCCTACGGCAATGTCCTGACCTGGAAACATCTCACGGAAAACGATCGCTTCCGCGAATTGCCGGATGGCTTGCGAATGATTGCCGACAACAAAGGAATCGGCTGGCACAGCGGAGCCTACGGGGCGGAGACTTCCGAGCATGTCCTCGGGGCGTGGCAGATTTATGAGCACACTGGAGATGTGAGTTTTCTCAAAGACTGCTACGAAGACCATTTTCGAAAACTCTACTGGAAGCGGCTCTCCAATTTCGCGATGAATGAGTTCGAGCTTGCCGAAACGTTGGAGAAAATGGCTCGGCTCACGGGAAATGAGGCGGATGTGGAGCACTGGCAAACGATCATCAGGCGCGATCCTGAGCATATCCGGCTGATGTTTGACCAGCGCTGGGAAATGAATGACGCGCCGAATTATTTTGCAGCACCCAATAACGGAATGCTGATGACCAATGCTTTTTGGGCGATGCGGTCACGCCATTTTCCCAATGAATATGCCCGGAAAATGGTCAATGCCTGGGCGCTCGATCGAGAGAAGGGATTTTACGGAGAATTTTTCCCGCTCGCGATGTCGAAGCAATCCATGAAGGCCTTTGCAACCGACGTGGATCATTCATTCGGCTACACGCCTGACACGGCGTATTTCACGCTCGATGGCATGTTTTGTCAGTGTTTGGTGAAACCCGCGACCGAGTTAACGCTGAACCATCTCGCCAATTACAATTTTCACGACGAATGGCAGATCCCCGTCGCACCGGAAGCATACCGGCGGAACCTCATGCTTTTCGGAGATCAGTATTCGAATTTCAATGCCGGCAAAATCTTGCTGTATCTCGAAGGATTTGCCGGATTGAAGATCTCCGTTCCTGAGAAAAAACTGACAATTCACCCAGCGTTGCCCGAAGCGTGGGAATGGATGGAATTCCGACTGCCGATTGCGGATCAATGGACCAAAATTCGCTACACCAAAGATGATGTAAAAGTGAGCGGCAGCCCGTTTGAGGTAGAGATCGTTCGCTAGAACTTACTTCCGGCTCTTTGGCGATTCATCAGGATCATTCCGCTTCGCCTGCTCAAGCTCGCGGCTGTTCATCGGGCGAAAGCTCCCTTCAGGAAGATTGATATCCATGAAACAACCAATGCGAATGCGCTCGAGATCACGCACTTTGTAACCCATCCGCGAAAACATGCGGCGAATCTGGCGGTTGTAGCCCTGAGCCAACACCATGTGGCAGCGCTTTCGGGAAAAAAAATCGACTGAAACGGCTTTGGCGAGGCCTTCCGTGATAGGAATTCCATCGATAAAAGCCTTGGTGTGGGCAGGATCGAACGCGCGATCGAGATAGACCTCGTATTCTTTATGAACGTGATATCGCGGATGCGTCAGCAATTCGTTCAGCTCGCCGGAGTTGGTGAGAATCAACAGGCCGGAACTCTGTATATCGAGTCGGCCCACGTAATTGAGATGCTGGAATTTCTTCGGCAGCAGCTCGTAAATCGTTTTGCGCCCCTCAGGATCGTGGCGCGTGCACACGTATCCCATGGGTTTGTTCAAAATAATCGTCATCTCAGATTCCTGAGACAACCGGCGCCCGTCGAACTTTACGTGGTCGGTAGGCAGAACTTTGGTGCCGAGCTCAATGACAATTTTGCCATTGATCTCTACGTGACCCTCAGCAATGAGGTCGTCACATTTCCTGCGCGACGCAACGCCACAGGAAGCCAGGAACTTGTTGAGTCGAATACCCTCAGGCATCTGGCTTTGTTTTCGGCAGACCCAATGGGCTCGCGCCGTCTTTCCATTCACCACGCTTACGGAGCAATTTAATACGCTCGAATCGCTTTAAAACGGAACGTTTAGAGCCGACATTTTTGGATCTTTTGAGAGTAGCGTGTTGTGACATGACTGAAAATGGGTTTCGAATTTTTCGAAGGGCGGGAATGTAGGCACAATTCTCACCGATGCAAATGGTTTTGCCTCGATAGCGTCAGCAAAGTCGGCGATTTACAGCTTCTTCACCCGAATGTTCCGAACGGTGAACGGCAATCCGTGATCCTGAATGCAAATTTTGCCGGTTTTAGCCAACTTCAGATCCTTTGGCTTCTTCTCGCGAAGGTTGAAATCCTGAATGAGATGGCCGTTCAAAACAACGGTCAGCTGGTCGCCTTTCATGGTGACGGTCATTTGGTTCCACTCTCCGGGAGCAATCGATGCATTTTTCAACGCACCCTGAGTTTTGATAACGCCGCCCATGTCGTGATGGCCGAGCTCTTTTTCTACGCCAAAGGAATCGAGGATCTGAACTTCAAATCCGGATGCGGTTGGATCGATGTTGTCCGCGCAGCGAAAATAGAGACCGGAATTGCCGCCTTTGGTGTATTTGAACTCAAAATCAAAGGTGAAATTCTCGTAATCGTCTTTCAACCAAAGGTAAGAGCTGTAACGCTTCCAGCCTTTCTCTCCTTCGCGCGGAGTCAGGTGAAGCGAGCCGTCGTCCTGAATTTCCCAATTTCCCTTGGTCTCGATTTTGGAAAGGTCTTTACCATCAAAAATGGTTTCAAAACCTGGCGCACCAGCAGCCGGATGTTTCTTTGAATCAGAATCTTTCGCCACAACAGCAGTGGCAGAGAGAAGCGCGGCAACAAGAGCGAGGCGGGAAATTATCATATCCAAATTAAAAGCGGGAACGTTTTTGGAAACAAGCCGAAAGGATAACGGGATCGGGGGGGCGCGGTTCACTTCGCGTCCCGCAAGAAACTTAACTTAGTTTAAAAATTTCCATAAAAACCAGTTCTGTTGACTTTTATTTTTCTCATTATTATAAAAAACTTGAATAAGTGAGTCTCGTATTGTAAAAATACCCTCCGAAACTTAAACACACCTGCCTTTTTAGAATGAGAAACCTCTCAGACGCCTATCCTGAATCGGATCGTTCCCCCGCGAATCCATTCATTGACGACACGTTCGTCGACAACGCAACACCCGTTCCCGGCGTTGCCGAAATTCACACGGGTGTGATGTCGCAATGCGTCCGCCTTTTTGAAAATCTCGTTCGTGATGGCGAGCGCGGACAGCATTGGGGAAACTCAGGCCGCACGATTTTAATTGCATCGCCACGCGCTGGTTACGGGAAAACGCATCTCGTAGGGCGTCTTCGTAGCGTCACCGAAAGTCTCGTCGCAGCGATCAATCTTCCGTTTGATCCGTCACGTTCGATCAGTTGGCCGGCGATGTTGTCGTCGATTATACGTCAGTATCAGGATGCGCGTTGTCCTCAGCACGTGGGCTGTTCGCTGATGGATGAAACCGCGCGGTTTTTCATATCGAACATTGTTCAAGCTGCCCTTTCCGAAGGCGCGATTCAAGAACGTGACCTCCCCGAAACCGAAGTGGCGTTGCGGACTCAGTTTCGCGATGTCATGGCGCCAGATTCCGGCACAAAAATGCTGCCGTGGATCCGCAAGCGTCTTCCAGAACTTTCTGCTGCAGCGGGCTGCCGGATGGGGCAGCGCTGGAAATTGACTCAGCGAGCCATTGCTTTTTGGGGCGGAGTTTTCCTCGATCAAATCGAGCAACACAACGACGCGCTCGAGCCACTTCGGGGACTTCCCAATGGCGAAGCCCGCGAACGATTGCTTCAATATTTGCGCATCTCGACCGAATGTCGTCCCGCGGCATTTGTGGCCGATCACCTTGATGGATTTTTTGGATCTGACACCGCAGGCATGGCCATGGCGGAAGTTCTCACCAGCATCCGTGGCGAAGTGCCCCGCTCAATTTCGTTGTTATGTTTGAGCGAAGACGTCTGGGATTCAGTTTTTGAAAAACAATTGCCTTCCGCCTGGTTGGATCGGCTCACTGGCGAGCTTGCCACCCTCGGTGGAATTGGCCTTGAGTCCGCCGTGGCTCTGATTTCCGCACGGATGCAAGCCGCGGGAATTTCACGTGAAACCGCCCAGCGATTTGCCAATTACGTTCGTGTTGAAGAACGTTGGGAAGACCCTGAAACCCCGTCGCTGTTTCCTCGCGACATCATTCGTTGCGCCCGCAAACAGTGGGAATGCGTGGGATCTCGGTTCATGCAGAACCAGAATGGAACCAAGCCGGCAACGGCGCCTATTCCGGCCGCGGCACCGGCACCGGCACCGGCACCCGTGGAATACACTCAGCCGATTCCATTTCCGCAGACTGCACCACAGCAGCCGCAAGCTCCGGCTCAGCCTCAGCCAGCTCCGGCAGCGTCATTTCAGAATCCTGTTCCGCCCTCGTTTGCTCCATCTCCTGGCGAGCCCGCGCCGAATCCGATTGCCAGCCAAATTCGCCAGCAGGCCGATGAAGCGATTCGTCAGCAGCAGGGCTATCAGCCGCAACAACCGCCGGTTCAGCATCCACCGATGCAGCCGCTTCCTTATGAGCAGCCATCGCCGGCTCGGAATCTCACCGGAATCGAATCCATCATCGATGAAATCCGCGTTGCCGGAGGTCGTTCCGTTAGCGATACCGGATCCGTTCCTCAGCAACAGCATCCTCAGTCCCCGCCGACGCATCAACAGCAGCCACCATCGATTCCAAGTCAGTTTCAGGCCGGATCGTTGAATGTTCAAAGCACGCGCCCGCAGCCCGAAGCCAGTCCGGCCAATCCATTCACCGCGCTCGATCCGGAGCAGCGATTGCAGGATTTGGAAATGGAATTGCTCACGTCCGACATCGCTCGCGTTCAATGGGATTTGCGTCGCGTAGAAACCTTGATTCGAACCGTGGGCCGCAGCTATGAAGCCGTCGGCCAGGTCGAAGAAGCCGTTCCCGGTAGCGAAAAAGGTTGCCTTCGTTGGTTAGTGAAAGGCCAGACCGTAATTCTCGGATTCGAGCCGCCGCAGAACGCATATTTTTGGAATACCCTTCTCAAACGAGCTGTCGCCTCAACTGATCCGGCAAAACTCACCGTGTTGTCGAACATTGCTGAGCCGTTCGATTCCCGCACGCTTGCAAGCTTCGGGATCGATCAAGCCACCGCAATGCGCTACATCGACGTCGTCGAAGTCAGCGAAGGCGACATGGCCTTGCTCTATGCGTCCGAGCGATTTCTGGAAGAATCCGAAGCCGCCGGAAAAGCCGCAGCGGCTATCCGAATCATTGCCCGCCGCCTAGATCCATTCTGGCGTCGCCTGACACGCAGCTTGTCTGCTCCGGTTGCTGAGTGATGCCTTTTTACGAACCAATAGGGTGTGTTCAACGAACATACCCTGTTGCTTCGAAACGGCTTTTCGATCGAATAGGGTTGATTCGTTGAACGAACCCTGTTGATTCGTGAACGCAATAATGGCAGTCCTGCTCAATTTTAAAATCACCCCCAACGCGAAACAAAGCGCGTTTTCGGAGTGGATTGTCGATGACAAGGGCGCGCCGGTATTGAAAGTGAAACTCGCCGCGCCGCCGGTGGATGGAAAAGCCAACAAGGCGTTGATCGCGTTTTTGGCAAAATCGTTGGGCTTTTCGAAATCAGAAATCTCGATCATACGCGGCGAGAAAAATCGATCCAAGGTCGTCGAATTTTCTGGATGCGAAAACGAGGCTGAACTGCGAGATCGAATCGATTCGCTGATTTAAGCATCGATATTTGCGCGAAACTTCGGAATTCCATTTTTCCGACACCGCGCTAAAATACTTAACTATGCTTAATTGGATTTGGCTTGCCCTCGTTGTTATCGGAGTAGTCCTTGGCGGACTTTTTGGTCGTCTCGGAGGAGAAGAGGGGGTTGTGGAGTCAGCCTTCGCGATGGCGAAAACGGCCGTGTTCGGCATCGTGCTTCCGCTGACGGGATTTTGGATGATGTGGCTGGGATTTATGCGCCTGGCGGAAAAGGCGGGGTTGATCGATCTGTTGGCTAAATTTCTCGCACCGCTGATGCGATTGCTTTTCCCTGACGTGCCGCGCGAGCATCCAGCGATGGGCGCGATGATCATGAATATGTCCGCGAATATTCTCGGGCTGGGAAATTCGGCGACGCCTTTTGGACTGAAGGCAATGGAGCACCTCGAAACGCTCAATCCGCAAAAAGGCACCGCGACGAATGCGATGTGCACGTTTTTGGCGATCAATACGAGTTCAGTCACGCTGATTCCAGCAACAGCGATCGGATTGCTCAGTATTAATGGCATCGCGAATCCCTACGCGATTGTCGGAACGGCGATCGGGGCAACGCTGTGTTCAACGATGGTCGCGATTCTTGCGGTGAAGTTTTTTGAGAAACTGCCGTTCTTTCGAGTTCGGGAGAATGAAAATGCCGTTGTCGATGAAGCAGAAAAATCCAATAATAAAAAAGCGAAGGTTAAAATGACGCCGATTCGAATCGGGCTGGCGATTGCGATGGTGGTTGTGATTGCGGTGATTGGTTGGTTCGAGTTCCGCCCTGCGCATCGTGAAGCTGTATTGGAAACGTTTGGCATTGCGGGATTGGTTGAACCCACCGGAGGCGATCATTCAACTGCTGATGAACCGGCTGCAGCTTCCGTGGCCGAACCGACAACTGATCCCGTTGCTGAAGTTGTTCCCGAGTGGCGGAAAGTGATCAATGCGATTTCGATCATCGCGATTCCTTTTGTGTTCCTCTTTTTCACGGGATACGCCGCGCTTAAAAAAGTTCCGGTTTACGAGGAATTTGTCGAAGGAGCCAAAGACGGGTGGGCCGTGGCTATTCGAGTCATGCCGTTTCTCGTGGGAATGCTCGTCGCGCTCGGAATTTTCCGTGCGTCCGGTGCGCTCGATTTGATGGGGCGTGCCTTGTCGCCCATTCTGAAACCGCTCGGTTTTGATACCGAATTGCTTCCGATGGCTTTGATCCGTCCGCTTTCCGGCGGGGGCAGCCAGGGCGTGCTGGTTGAGATTCTGGCGAACCCTGAAATCAGCGAAACCATCAAATACACCGCTGCCACGATGTTCGGTTCGACGGAAACCACGTTTTACGTCCTAGCGGTTTACTTCGGCTCGGTCGCGATTCGCAAAACGCGTCACGCGCTTGCAGCCGGTCTGCTGGCTGACTTGGCGGGCGTGATCGCTGCGGTCACAATCTGTCGTTTGGTCTTCGGTGCGTGATTCTGGAAAACAAAAAAGGCGACCTGAATTGGTCGCCTTTTTCGAAATGTAAAGTTGCTGCGATTTCTCAAAAATTACGCATACCGAGTGTAGGTCCGGCTGCTTCCGTTTGAGTAGATGCTGCGGTAAGTGATGATTGTCACGTGGCGGTAAACTGGAGTTCCGCAAGGGCGGTAGTAGCTCACAACGCGTTCGCAGCGGCGGCATACTTCGATGGTGCGGACAATGTAAGGAGCGCGTTTGCAACCGTGGCCGTGACCACCGTGGCCTCCGCCGATTTGAACGCTGAATCGAGGACCGGCTTCGGCTTCAGGTGCGGTGATGAAAAGGCCGGTGAGAGTGACTGCTGCTGCGATGATGAATTTTTTCATGAGATTTGGTAGGCTGGTTGAGGTGGTGTTTTGAATGGTTTTTGAGGTGGTTTTTGCTTCTGCTTGATTGACGGCTGGCGATTTTGATTTATGCAAAAACCTTACAAAAAAGTTTGCAGCTCGATCCTGAATTTGCTTTTTCCAGCCGCATGGACACAAAAAAAGCGCCCTCAATTATGAGGACGCTTTTTCAAAAATGTAAGTTAGATCGATTCAGCTACCTTTACGATTTAGCAGCATCTTCATCCCACTCTTTGGTTAAATTCGAAGGAAACTTCACTTCGCTGACGACTTTGCCGTCCATTGTCATTCTAACGATAACACCTTCCATCTCGTCGATCCGCGAACCGCGGAACGTTGTTGCAGGAGTGCTTCATGTCCCACCCACACATTGTGATTTGGGTAACCGTTTTATCGTCGTCATCGGAACCGTTTCGGTCGAAATTTCTATTTCGTTTCGCGGGGAAAGGGCATCAAAAAGGGCGGTGCCGTATTTTATCTGATCGGTCTTTGCCGGGCGATCCTGAAAGGGATCGAGATAGACGGAGGTGAAAATCTGATATTCAGCTTTCAGGCCATTGAAGACTGACTTCCCGTTGTTGCGAACCTTCACTTCGAAACCATTTGATTGTTTGAGCGTTTGGTAACCATTAGTGGGATTACGTTTCTCGCTTACGAGGTTTTCGACATCCTCGAATTCTACCCGGAGATTTCGACCAGCTTCGAGAAGGACCGCTGCTTTTTCGATATATTCCTGCCCTTCTTTGGAAAATGCAGTCGCAGGAGAGGTAATACGTTTTTTGTTGGCGAGCTTGAGATTGACCTGCTTGGTCTCGGCATCGTAGCCCATCACCTCGGCCCACATTGTTTTCTTTCCATCGGCGCTTTTGAACTCGTGCATCTCAGCAAGGCAGAGAGGCGAAAACAAAATCGCAGCGAAGATTTGAGATATAAGTAATCTTTTCATCATCAGTAGTTAGATACAAACCTAAATAGTCAATAGCCTTGTTACCTTTTCGTCAAGACGCGACTTTTGAGGTTTCGTCATAAAAAATAGTCAACTTTTGCGATTGTCTTCCCTTCAAGATTAGGCTATCTCCACTGTAAAAATGAAAGTTTTTCCATTCACAGCCGCCTTGTTTTTGGCCTCGCCGATGCTCTTTTCGCAAACCGAGGAGGCGCCCGCAGCAGCTCCAGATACGGGTGAACGCGTCCGCCCGGCAGCTGAAGTTCCGGCCTGAGTAATGTGACCAGGCGAAGGCGGCACCGTGAGTGCTCGCTCCAAAAAACCAAGAAAGAAGGCCACGTCATCGTCGAGCCAAGGCAGTTCTGCATCCTCGTCATCTGGTTCCGAAGAAGAAATCGAACCGTCAGCCCATGAGTGGGGCCTGAGTTCCATTTTAACATGGCCGGAGGAAACCCACGGATTTTTGTTCACGTCGCGGTGGATTCCCGAAAAACCCGATCACGGTAAATGGTATCTCAATGTCAATTATCAGCTCCTCGACAACGTTCGCGTGGGGATGGATTATCGCCCGCTGACCAACGATGCCAGCATCCTCGCAAACTGGCGTGTCTTTTCCGAAAAGGGAAAATGGCGTCCCGCATTGATTGTGGGAACAAGCAACGACGATTTCGGTGGCTTCAACAGCCAAAGCTACTACGCGACTTTTGCAAAAGCCCTGCACACCACGAAAGGCGGCACCACGTTTTCGCTTTATGGCGGGGCGACTCATATCGTCGAATTGGAAGAAACGCGTCCTGTAGGCGGCCTGCATGTTCGACACGAGCAGTGGTCGGCACTCTTCATGTATTCAGGCATTCAAGAGCACTTTTCGCTGTCACACGACATCGGACATCACACGATTTCTTTCGTATTGTTTGATCTGGAGCTGCCCGGCGTTTCGTATTCGCGGCGGTTTTGAAGTGAGAGGCGAACGCTTTGTTTCCCTCACTTCAACGTTCGGAAATCCCCATTCCGAACAGTCACTTCCTGTTCATCGAGCAGTTCCAAAATTGGCATCATAAATCGCCGCGAGGTGCCTGCTGCATCTTTCAAGTCGCTCGCCGTCGCTTGTCCGTTTGCTTCAAGGCAGCCCACAACAGCACTGCGGATCGTTTCAAAACCGGTCGAGGAAATCACTGTCTTTTGATCCAGCTCAACGACTTCTCCGACATTGATCAAAAACCGCATCGCTTTCCGATCGGCATCACCGGGCGCTAAATCGCCGCGGTTCGGAGGCGAAATCGGGTTTTCCGCCAGCATTCCGCGAATTCGATCGCCCGCTCGAACGAGATCGGTGGGCAGTTTCGGTTGGTGAGCCAAACTCCGAATCGCCGGACCTGCTTTTGCAAAATCCGAAGCCATGAGTCCTTCCAAAATCATGTCGAACAACTTCGGGAACGGCAGTTCCGGCACCACCATCGGCTCCAGTTCCTTGATCGACATCCCCGGTAAATCGGGATTGTTCTGATGGAATTCATTGATCTTATCGCCAGTGAAAGCCGAAATCTTCGACCACCAGACGGCATCGAAAATCCAGTTCCCGCTCCGCGATAGCTTTTTCGCAGCGACCAGTTCATCGACTTTCGTCGAAATCTCAGTCGCTGAAAATCGGGTCTTCGCCAACAATGCACTGGCCGCCATCGTTCGGTCCCGATTCATCTGCGAAACGATCAGCGATTCCAAATCGTCGAAATTATCCCGTCGTGCTTCCAGAAACGCCGCCTGAAACGGCTTTCGAAAGGCTCGTCGATTGGCATCTTCATCAAGGACAATTCCACCCGCCAGCGTCGTTCCGGCCGAGGCATTTCGCAGCACGAAACGATCACCAACAAACACATACACCGGCTCGCGAAACCGCAGCTCCGCTAAAACTGCGCCACCCGGTTCGAGCATGTTTTCTTTCCCGCCGAGAATGTGCATTCGCGCCGCGTAGCTGGCGCTTCCGTAGTGAAACAGCACCTCGCGTCCTGACTTCACCGGCTTTGTCGAATTCCGTTGACCCCGCACTTCTCGATCACTTTTTTCCAAAAGCACATCGATCGCGGTGACCGCATCGCCCAGTTTCGGATCGGTGATTACATTGCCCTTCGCAATTCCCTCAACTCCGCGTGATGCCACGCTGATTCCAGTCAAATTCGCCGCTGTCCGCGTTCCCGGAAACACCGTGTTCTCATCATTTTTATGAGACTGCACGTTCCGAATGTGTGCTTTTAAGCCCGATGGCTGAACCACCAAATCCGAACCGGATTCAATTCTTCCATCGATCAAGGTGCCCGTCACCACGGTTCCAACGCCCTTGATCGAAAATGCCCGATCGACTGGCAAACGCGGCTTTTCGGAATCCCGAACCGTTGGAGACTTTGAAAGTATCTCCGCGATTTTTGATTTCAGGTCTTCAATTCCCGCTCCCGTGTGAGACGAAGTCGGGACGATTTGAATATTCTCCCACGGCCCACCCGCGAGATTTTCCTCCAAATCCATCAGCACCAAATCGAGATCATCTACCAAATCTAATTTTGTCAGCGCCACGATCGCATTTGGCACCTTCAGATAATTCAAAATCTGATAATGCTCCTCCGTCTGAGGCATCCACCCGTCATCCGCGGCCACGACAAAAACCGCGATATCGATCGATCCGACACCTGCGACCATGTTTTTCACAAAATCCGAATGACCCGGCACATCGACAATCCCGAGATTCAATTCATCGCCCGAATCATCTGTCGCAGGCAGCGCTAGATTCGCAAAGCCCAGTTCAATCGTCATTCCCCGCGCTTTCTCCTCCGGAAGTCGATCCGGATCGGTCCCCGTCAACGCCTTCACGAGCGAGCTTTTTCCGTGGTCAATATGACCGGCAGTTCCGAGGATAAAATGGCGGGTTTCAGACATGGGTTTTCAGATACCAGTAACTAGCGTTGCGACTATCAAATCAAGTCTTTCCATGTTCATCGGCGCAATCGTTGCCGAATCCAAGTCGACAGCAAATCGCCGACCATGATGACTGATGAGCCGAGGAGCACGTAAAACAGCATTCGATCCCAGAAAAAGCCCTTCGTCATCATCATCAAGTGTCCCAGCGTCAGGACACCGAGCATTCCGAGAACTGTTGCGTCTTTCACGCAGGTTTCCCAGCGGTAGAAAAAGTAGATCAAAAAGCGATTGAAGACCGCGGGGAAAATTACGAGGCCAAACACCTTTTTCCGGCCGAATCCATTTGCGAATGCCTGTTCAGCGGCGCGGGTGTCGGCATTCTCCACGACCTCGCCGAACAACCGTCCCAGAATGCCAAAATTATGAATCGCCAGTGCCAAAACTAGCGGCCAGAACTGCAAGCCCAGTAGCGAAATCAGCAAAAATGCCAAAATATATTCAGGAATCGCCCGTGCCAGGACGAATAGAAACCGAGTCGCTGGTCCAAGAATGAGGCCACGAAAATCAAAGCTGGAAGGCGATTTTCGATCCAATAGGGTTGGTTCGTCGAACTTACCCTCTATGTTCGTAACAGGGACATCTTGCGATTGCAGGTTCCTGCCATCTTCAGACCGCGGGCGAGCCAGCTTTTGTCCCTGTTGGTTCGTTTTTTTGCCGGAGAATATTCCAAACGGATCGCGACGGCCCAGCTGCCGGCTTGCCAATGGTAAAAACGGAAGCACGAAAATCGTCGACAAAATGATCGCGGCACAGGCAATTCCGATCGTGATAGCGAGTGCCGTAAATCCCTTATCGGTGAATAAATCCCACGCCCACGGAATCGATTCGCTCCAATCGCCAGATTTTCGAACAGGGGATGGAGTCAGGTCGCCGAGGAAATTCAGGAAATTTTGCCAACGCCGCGCGAACGGCAGGCGGCCGGTTAATTTTCCGGCTGAAAGCCACGCCCAAACGGTGAGTCCGAGCATCAGAAGCGCGCTTCCTTCGACAAATCGGGAACGCGATCGGCCTCGTCGGAGGACGTCGATTCGAGCCTGGCGATCTGGAGAAGAATGGGTCATGCGTGAGTCGGGTTGAGTCGTCTTCGAAGGCCCGCGCCCCAGAGATCAACGACGACAATCATCGCTAACAGGAGATAAAAGTAGGTCCACACCTCGTGGTAATAAAATTCTTCATGGGACAGCTGAATGTAGAGTCCGATGGTTTCAATGCCGACGAACCCAAGCACGGCCGAAGCTCGCAGCGCGCATTCGAATCGATAAAACGAATACGTGATCAAATCGGGGATGGCACGTGGGAAGATTCCGACGAGAAACGTTTGCACAGGACGATGGCCGATCGCTTTCAAAGCAGATGCCGAATCGCGTGCTTCTTCATCGATGATTTCGGAGAATACTTTTCCCAGGGTTCCAGCAAACGGGATCGCCAGTGAAACCATTCCAGCCAGGGGAGAAACGCCAAGCGCGGACAAAATCAGAAGGGCCCAAATCAATTCGTGGATCGATCGCGCAAACGACATCACGAATCGGGAGACGACAAAAACCGTGCGAAGGACGAATTTTAAACCGCGACCGCAGGGTTCCGGCCACCAGGCTGATGAGCCGAAGAAGCCAAGGATCAGCGCAGTGGGAACCGCCATGCTCATTGCTGCAACAGCGAATCGAAGCGTGTAGAAAAGCCCTTTGACGCCTTTCACCCAAATGTGATCAGCGGTATCAGGAACGGAATCGTCCTGATAATCCATCGCCGGCGAAATGGCGGCAGAAAAGAATTTCCCTGCGCGATCCCAGCGCAGCGAATCTGGCGGAATTAATCCCGAAGGCGTGAGTTTGAGAAAGTAAGCACAGACCAGGAAAATAATCGCAGCGCCCAAGAACACCCAGCGACGTCGGCCGGGGAAAATGGGTGGCTTTACTGCGATTTTTTTCGAATCACGCATCAGTCATCATTTCAGATTCGGTCAGTTCGTAGAGTGCCTTCATGTCCGATTCGGGAATCGTTTCAGGGGCTGCGTCGACGACGATTTTGCCAGAACGCAATCCGACAAGTCGCGGGAAAAATTCGCGGGCGAGTTCGAGGTTATGCAAACTGACGACGAGCGTAAAATTTTCCTCTTTGGACAAGGTTGAAAGCAGCTGGACGGTGTCGCGCGCTCGGGCGGGATCGACGGCGGAGACCGGTTCGTCGGCGAGAATAGCCTCGGGTTTTTGAAATAAGGCCCGTGCAATGGCAACGCGCTGTTGTTGGCCGCCGGAAAGTTGATCGGTTCGGGCGTAGAGTTTTTCTTCGATCCCAACGCGATCTAAAATTTCGTGAATTTCGCGAACGTCTTCTTTCGACGGGAAAATCATGTCCCTCAAGGAACGCAGAGTGCTGCGTTTTCCGCCCCGTCCGAGGATGACATTTTGTAAAACGGAGATGTTGGGGACCAGCCCGAGATGCTGGGGAATAAAGGCAATTCGGGATCGAAGCTTTCGTAAATCCCTGGCTCCGAATTGTAGAACAGAGTCTCCAAAAAGGGAGACGGTTCCGGATACGGGCGCACGCATCGTGTTTAACGTGCGAAGCAGCGTCGTCTTTCCGCTTCCGCTGGGGCCAATTAGCGCAACGCGTTCGCCTTCGGAAATTTCGAGCGACACGTCATCAACTGCGGCGAGTTCTCCGAACCGGCAGGTGATATTTTCGACTTGGAAAGCGCGGGGCATTCAGAGAGAATAAAGCAGGGCCGACGATTTTCACCGCCGACCCCGCTTAAATTTAGAATTTTAGCGAAGCGTGAGGCTTATTCTTCGATGAGCCCAACTTTCACTGCGACATCTTTGATGCCGTCGAATTCTTCGTTCCTCGCAGGAACGATTCCACTGCGATTGATCGCTTCAAGAACGCCGTCGCCTTCCTGAGCAGCAACAAGTGCGTCCTGCGCTTTTGCAAAGAAGCTATCGCCGAATGCAGCCTTGGCATCCGGATGAATCGTCCAGTTGTAGTCCGCGTAGTAGGGCGTCGTCCAAATGATCTTGGTGTTGTTTTTCACCTTCTCATTCGTCGCGACTTCCTTGTCGTAGGCTTTGTAGCTGAGTGCTCCTACCTGGAACGTTCCGTCTGCAACTGAGTTTGCAGTCGCAACGTGACCGCCTGATGCCTGGAAGTTCTCGCCTTTGGTGAACCAATCGCCGGGAAGTTTGCCAGTGTTTTTCAGAATGAAATATGAAGGCATGAGACGACCCGAAGTGGAACCAGTGGAACCAAACGTGAAGTTCAAATCTTTGATTGCTTCAGGAAATTCATCGCCCGGCTCGATCGCTACGTCTTTGTGAGCGATGAAGTAAGACTTGTATTTTGGATCTTCAACACCTTGCGCGATGGCTTCAGCGCCTGGCACGGCCATGCGAGCCTGAACTCCCGATAAACCACCAAACCAGACAAGATGGGCTTCGCCATTCTTGAATTTTTGAATCGCGTCGGAGTAGTCTTTTGAAAATTGAAACTCAGCTTTGACTCCCAGCTTACTGCTGAGATATGCCGCTACCTTGTCGAATTTCGGTTTCTGATCCGTGATCTTTTCATCCGGGATCGCCGAGATGACAAGAACCGCTTCTGAAGATACATCCCCTGATGATTGAGGATTTTCTGTTGCTGTGGTCGAACTGCCCTCTTTATCGCCGCAGCTGATGAGAGAAATTGACGTTACCGCTGCCAGACCGACGCGTGAAATAAGTGATTTCAGCATGGTGATGGCAGCCCTCCTTTTTGAGTTAGGCTAGTATTCATAATGAACTCCGTCGTAGACGGGGTGAAAGTGGAACCTTTCAGCTTTTTTCCAGAAACGCGAGTAAATTTTTAAGCGGAGAAATGTGATGCCTCTGAACGGCTCTTCGGTTGAATAGAGGATACTTTTTTCCGAAATCAGGTCGTGTCGCTGACCCGTGTTTTGATGACCTTCAAATCGATCTGTTTATCACGGTATTGAATTTCAAAAATCGTTCCTTCTTCGGTAGTTAAGGTATCTTGAGCATTCGTGAAGCGGCCCGAAATTGAGCTTGCTTCGATCAGTGAAAGTATCTGATTTGTTTGGAATGTAGCGTGTTTGGACACTGAAATTTTCAATTTACCCGAAAGGTGAGATTCGCCATCAACTAGTAGCGGGGCCGATTCTTCACCTGTGATTTCGATGGCGAGGATTGCACCTTCGGACTGGTGAAAATTGCGACTGACGTGAAGGACTGGTGATTTTCCTGATTTTGTGGCGGCCACCGAAACGGTTCCTTTGTTGTAAACGACGGCGTCGATTTTTCCAGATCCCTTGATGGTTGCGCCTTCGTGAACATCAATCCAGCGAAGGGATGAAATCGTGCCGCCATCAACGGTGATAACAGCATTGTCCTTCAGCCGAATTTCATTTCGGCCAGTGAGATTGATATTCGATCCAAGGGCGAGTTCGATTGGCACCGTCCCCCAGATTTCCAGTCCGAGAAATCCGAGATTTTTGTCAGCGGTAATTTTTGCAGGTGTTTTGTCGCGATGTTCGATTGTTGCTGTCCACGAAAGTTGAGGGCCGCCTTTTTCTTCGATGTAGG
>CALAHF010000040.1 GCA_937891465.1 uncultured Verrucomicrobiales bacterium
AGCGGACGGTCAGGCTATCGAGCTGCTCACGGGGTATGAGGTGCACACGATCACTGTTCGGTGGAAAAAATCACGTCTTTGATTCCCCCCTGGGCAACGGCATCAATGACTTTTTTTACGTTCTCATGCTCCGTTTCGCGATCAGCGCGGAGATGAAGTCGTAAATTTGGATTGGCTAATTTTTCCATCTCAACGAAGGCGGTAACGGCGGTCAATGTGAGCAATTTCCGATTTTGATCATAAACAGAACCATCGGCATACACATTCAGGACAAGCCGGTCTTTTGAATCCTCACCGACGACCGCACCGCTTGCGAATGGGACACGAACATTGGGATCATGCTGCTCACTGACTCGCTGGAACGTTATCATGAAAAAGATCAAAATCAGAAAAACAAGATCGATCATCGGAGAAAGATCGACGGCGAGCCGGCTCTTTTTGAAAAGTGAATATCGCGAGTTTGAGCTTTGACTCATCGCAGATTATTCGTATTCGATGTGAATTGAGTCGTCGTAAACGTTCTCCCGGTCAGCAAGCGTTTCATCCTCAGCCAACGTCGCGGCGAACGCAGCCTGCCTGAGCAGTGGAAGCGCTTTTACGGCGCTTTCTTCACAATCGGAAATCAGCTCCTCCAGCCGATCACGGAGAAAGAAATACAGGAAAATGGCAGGGAGAGCGATCAGCAGACCACTAGCCGTTGTGACAAGCGCTTCTGAAATGTAATTCGCTAGCTTGCTCTGATTGCTGTCATTCCCGAGAGCAGCGAAGGCTTTGATCATCCCGAACACGGTCCCCAACAATCCCGCCATGGGGGCAGCCTGGGCAATGACTGTAAAATAATTGACCAACCGAGCGCGCTTCCGATTGTGTTTCTGACCGGCTTCAGCGATGAGATTTCGATGCATTTCGTTGTCATCAGCCGTGTAACCGTTTTCGCTCACGTATTCGCAAACGGCCCCGTACATTTTAGTGACCGTTGGAGAATCAGGTTCGGCGGCAGCTGTGACAATTTTTCCTAATCGAGCTTTTCCCAGATCTTTTCGCAGCTGAGCCTCGACTTCTTCAGGGAGAAATTTTTCACGCTTGAAACCCATGAAGCAATAGACCGCCAATGCAATGAGAGCCAGTGAAAACAGGCCCAGCAGCCACATAGCGGCGCCGCCTTTTCCGATCATAGTTAAAACCGATGTACTGGGTTCAACTCGATCTTTGGAGCGATCTTCCTCAGCGCCGGTGAACGCATCAATTGACTTCGTTTTCCCTGCATTGTCGGTAAGCCCCGGAACTGACAAATCGTCTTGCGCACCAATCGTAGAGCATGAAAGCGCTGTAAACAGAGCCACCAGAAGGGTGCCTATTATTTGCCAGCGAGAGGGGCGAGGGCAGGAAAACCGAGTCATAAACAGAGGGCTGTGTACCTGAATTCGATGCGTTTAGCAAGGCGATCCGGCCAGTTTTAGAATACGGATTATTTGAAATACCTTTCGGCCAGCCATTTTTCGGTTTCGACAATTTGCTCTTCACTCAGTAATTGCTTGAAAATCAGAAGTTCAACCACATCGCCAGCATAGCCGTTGTCTTTTGCATTGATGGCATCGTGGCCCAACGCATATCTGATAACATTCAAATTACCTTTGGATGCATTGGGCTGAGGATTGCCCTTGATCCGCTTGCCTTCGTGATCACGCGACACGACATTCAATTCACCAGTTCCCCCATTCCAGGTTGAGGTGTAGATGAAAAATTTCCCCGGTTTGCGACGACCGCTGGAATTGAGCCAATTCTTATCAACGCGCATCGTGGCTCCAAAAATATTTGGGTTTGTGATCATATTATACGCAGCCCGAACTGGCTTTTTCTCGTCTTTCTCATTGAAAGCATCAAATTTCAAAAATCGGTTTTTTTCCCGCTCCTCTGGTTTTGACAAAACGACCAGGGTCATTTGATCACCGCTCAGGTGATCAACCACATATTTAACCTTGGGTGTCACCAGCGAATTCCCGGGCTTGAATCGAAGAACCTGAGTCACGTTTTTAAACTCCGGCGACTGTGATGGCTTCACAAGGGCCAGAAGAGGAGGCTCGTATTTTTCGTCGGCACGACTCAATAAGTGATGTTTCCCTGCTCCCGGCGTCAGATTTCCCCACGAATAAACTTTATCACCGACTTCGGCCGGCGCTGAAAAGCCTTCACCGAAAACCCATCCTTGCGTCGAAAAGTGAGCGGCAAGTGAGGCAGCATGTGGAGGAAGTGGCACTCCATGATCATTTGATGTCGGATTTTCAGCCGATTCAAGTGCCTTCGGCGAATCCGAAATGACCGGCGCTTTTGAAGTTTGTTTCCCTGCACCCGTTCCTTTAGGTCCTTTTACCTGCGCATTTTTCGGACGGAAATATTTAGCGAGCAAATGTTCCTCTGTCGCCTTTCGCTCCTCAATCGAGAGAGCTCGTCCAAAAACCGCAAGCTCAGCAACATGCCCGGCAAACTGAGCATCGCCCCATCTGTTGACTGGGCTGACTCCTATCGCAAATCCTTCGAGCATTAAGGCACTGTCCATGCAAGGCTGCTTCCCAGAGTTGTATCGTTTGCCCTCGCTATCGATAATCGTAATCTCGTGAGAATTTCCATCTCGAGTGTAGGTAAGCACTCCAAAGGCCCCTCGCTTGTCATAAGCGCCCCTGACGTTACTCGTCTCGTCGCTCGTTTTGACGCTTACTTCAATCCGCTTTCCCTTCGGTAGAATATTTACAGACTGATTGGTTCCCTTTGACTGAATTCGCATGAGCGGCCCCTGATCGACTGAGATTTCGCAGACCATCACACAAGTCATTTTTGTTCCGGCTAATTCATCAGTATACGAGAGATTAAATGGAATTGTTAACGTGGTGTCTTCCTCGAATCGAATGAGAGTCTGCGGACCATTCAACTCAGAAAATTGAGAAGGAGCGGCTAAAACAACCCTCGGACAATAACTGCCGTCTTTATCGTTGTAACTTCTTGCGAGAAAACGAACCGGTTTTCCGTCCTCCCTCACAAAATTCCCCCAGCTTCCTACTCGATCTCCTGGCTTGGCTTTAGTTTTTTGATCCAGTTGAAAAATCATCTCAGACGTCACAAAATGCCCGGCCAAGTCATCGGAACTGACAGGAAGTTTGTTCTCCTGAACCATCTTCTGAGTGGGCTTTACTGGTGGTTTCAAAGAAAGTTGAGGCAAATCACCTTCACTCTTTTCCTTTTCAGGTGCCTTGGGCTTTGGGGACGGATCATCGACAGGACTGGCAACGATTGGATCTTCAGGAGGAGCAGACTCGTCCCCTCCCCGAATTCCAAAAATATAAATCAGACCACCAATCCCAAGCACCACAGCAGCAATCAAGATTGCAACGGGACCTCCCATTTTCTTTTCGCTCTCTGACTGCGCCTTTGTTTGAGTGCGTGTTGAACCCGTGCGAGCCGGACTTAAATCAATAGATGAGGTACGGGTCGGCAATCCAGCCATGGGCTGAGTCAGAATTTTCCGGCCATCCTTCGTCATCGACTGAGTGCCGGTCTCCTTCGACGGAGGAGCTGATTGGGGGCTGGTCGCCGGCGTAGAAGACGGGGCGGGCGTCACCGCGATCGGCGCACTTCCTGAAATCGGGTTACTGCTATCGTCCCCACCGGGAAGGTCCGAAGTGATCCCGATTTTGGATTGCTCAAACTCGGTTACTGCTGCCGTCACGTTCTTCGGTCGGTGATTTGGGTTCACTGCTATCAAACGCATCACCCAGGCTCCAATTGCCGACGGCAAATCCGGACGGATATCTGCAATCGGAATCACCTTATGATTGAGGTGATTGTTCATCGTCTCCGCCAAATTTTTTCCTTCAAACGGAGGTTTTTGCGTCAGTGCGAAATAGCACACGCACCCCAGCGAATACAAATCAGTTCGCTGATCTAACGGCTGTCGCTCAATCTGCTCAGGCGCAATGTAGTCGATCGATCCCAGAAACGAGCCTTTGTGATCAAGCGTTTGCGCGGAAGGGGTTTGACTGAACTTAGCCAATCCGAAGTCCAAAATTTTCACCTGAAATTTTCTGCTCGGCAAAAACAACAACATCAAGTTGGCCGGTTTGATATCGCGGTGTAACAAATTCATCTGCTCCGCAGCAATCATTGCATCCAACGTTTGCGAAACGAATTCCTGAAAAACCCGGACCGACAAAGCGCCCTTTTCAATGATGACCTTTAGATTTTCCCCTTTGATGAGCTCAGTTACAACAAAAGGCCCGTCTTCATCTTCCTCGAAACCGAAAATAGTCACCACATTCGGGTGCTGAAATTTTGCTAAAGCCGCCGCCTCGCGCGTCAAGCTTCCGGTGTCAGCCTCATTCAACTGGGTTTCTTCGAGCGGGAGCAAACGCTTAATTGCGACCTCGTGATCAAGCTGCGTATCGTAACCTGTGTAAACCGCACCGCCCCCCCCTGCCAAGTCTTCCCTTAATTTCGTAACGTTCCGACATAGTAAGATAGTGAACTATTTAAAATTCCGCGCTCGCAGATAATTCTCAAGCGATTCCCGTTCTTTTTGTTTCACGGCTTTTGAAAAAATAAGCAACTCGGTGATATGTCCCTTAAAAAAACCGGGGGGCTGTTTCCCTTTTTGTGGACGCCAATAATTGCCCAACGCGTAGTGCCGCATTTTTACCGGCGGGAAATTCACTGTCAAAATTTTCGATGAAACCCGGCTTCCATCTTTTTTTAATCCGTGCACCTGCTGAGTCTTTTTCTCGCCATCCAGTATAAAACTGACGATGACAAATTCGTTTAGCGGCAATTTGATCGGTGAGCTAGTCCGCTTCCCATTTACCAAGATGTGGCCTTGCAGCATTTGTCCACCATGATTTGAAGTAAAAAAACCTCCTCGTTCATGCCCATCGAACCGAATCCATGTGCTCGATCTGAGCTCATTTCTCACAACAGCCAACACTGTGAAAGAAGAAATTTCCTCTTTCTCCAGCGTTTTCCAATTCGGCATCCGAAGTTGAGTCGAATTTTGGAACTCCAATACCTTCGTTCCTGACTTCAGTTCAGGAAATTTGGAATCTGAAGCCTCTACCAGCCGCGGAACCGCTCGCACTTCAAAATCTTCCTGGTGCAAAAAGAGATCATTCTCCGGCAAAGCGCCCGGAGCCAAATTAGCCCACCCAGCGACTCGATCGTTCATCTTGGCCGGCAGTTTCAATCCGCCGTCAAACGTTGCCACATCCGCCCGGTAATGCGCCAACAGCCCCTTTGAAATAGGCGGACCACCTCCCGGAATCGAAGCCGGAGCAGGCAAGTCAATCGATGTCGGAGAAACAAAATCGGCAGTCGCGCGAGGTGGAAATGTTGGCTTGTACTTTGGGACAACCGGTTTCTCCTTTGCCGGTGGAGTCTTCGCAACCGTCTGCTTCGGAGAATTGTTCGGCTTCTTCGGCTTGGAATTAAAAACGGCGGCTAACAATCCAATGACCAAGCAAATTCCACCCACGATCAGAACGATTGGCAATGCGGGTGATTTTGCCGGCGTCATAGGAATTGCCCGACTCCCCCCTCCCCGAAGTGGCCCTGTATGAGAGGTATTACCCAGCCCCACTGGAGATTCAATCGGCCCGGTGCGCTGCATTTTATCACCTACCAAAATCATTCGTGGCCCGGTAATTCCCGTATCCTCTTTCTCGGGCACTCCCACTTCTTCGACAACATCTTCTTCTGTAACCACCCGCTCGCGGCTACTTGAGTCTGAAATGACCACAACACCTTTCTGGCTCTGTCGCGCTCGCTTTTCCAGTGGTGAAATCCCCTCTTTCGCCAAGTGAAATTCCTGCAAGGCCATCAGCGCATCATCCGGTCGATCGTCCCTGTCACGAGCAATCATTCGCATCAACCAATCAGCCATTGGCCCGGGTAAATCAGGTCGAACCACATGAATATTTTCACACACATGCTTCATGTGCCGCTGGGTCGTATCTGCCGGGTTATCACCACGAAATGGGGACTCCTGCGCCAGACAAAAATACAACACGCAGCCCAGCGAATACAGATCCGAGCGCTGATCCAACGGCAAGCGCAGCAGCTGGTCCGGAGACAAAAATTCAATCGATCCCAGGAAACAACCATTTTGATCAAGCGTTTGCAACTGAGGCTTTTCAGAAAATTTCGCCACTCCGAAATCCAACACTTTTGCCTGAAACTTGCCTGTTGAAAGCCGATTCAGCATGATGTTCGCCGGCTTAATATCCCGATGCAGTAAATTTAGCTCCGATGCCGCAATCAGCGGGTCGAGCGTCTGCTCTGCCAATTCAATAAAATCGTCCACCGCCAAAGCACCGCGTTTTACAGTCAACTTTAAATCCTCTCCTTCGACTTTTTCCATGACGACGAATGGCCCGTCTTCATCTTCCTCAAAAGCGAAGATCGTCACAATGTTTGGATGAGAAAATCGCGCCAAAGCAGCCGCCTCTCGACCGAGAGAATCATCGGCCGCTTCATTCAATTTCGTCTCCTCGATCGGCAACAATCGTTTTACCGCAACGTCCCGCTTCATCACGGTATCAAAAGCGTGATAAACGGTACCCATACCCCCGCGGCCAAGCGAAGACTTAATCTCATAACGGTCAGACATTTACAAACAAGAGAAGAGGAACAAAAAACGCGGAACGAAGGACCAAAAATTTACCCGACAAATCGAAAAATTACAATCGCTCAAAACGCACCCGCAATTCAGCATTCACGAATCAATAGGGTTTGATCGATGAAGAGACCCTGTTGATTCGTAAAAACGGAGAAATCAAATTCACAAGTTTCTGCAAGCACTATGAGCAGTTTTGGAACTGCGAGAATGCTTCAGGCGAGAATTGATAGCGCAGACACCCCAATGGGCGTTTTTCGTGAACTTGAATCTGCGATTCAATGGCTCGAACTCGAGGCAAAAGACCTCTTGATGGATTTGTAAAACCGGATTCCAACTCCGTGAAGTAAGATTGCAGAATGCTGCGGTTAAATTCTTGACCAATCTAACCCACAAGTCATGCTGTGCGAGATGACCGTTTCTGCAAAAATTGGAGTCCTGCGGGATTTCCGTCCTTTTAAGGCGATGGCAGTAATTGCAATCGCAGCATCCGTTTTCAGCTTAGGCCATACCGCCTTTAGTCAGGAAAAATCTGAAGAACAGGAATTAACGCCGGAGGAAGCGGAAGCGGAGTTCATGGCGGAAATTGAAAAATCCATCGATTGGAAACGGGAAGGTGCCGGTAAAATCGAAAACTTTGCAACGTTGGAAATTCCCGCCGGTTACCGGTTTGCCGGAGGAAAAGGGACTGAAGAATTGATGGTCATGTTTGGAAATCCTCCGGGAGACGGCTACCGCAAAGGCATGATTGCTCCGGAGAATCTGGAATGGTTCGCCATTTTCATGTGGGACGATCGCGGATACGTGGAGGATGACGATCGAGATGAGATTGATCCTGATGAACTCCTGAAAGATTTAAAAAAAAGCAACAAGCTTTCATCCGAAGCGCGCGCCAAAGCTGGATATGGACGTCTTGATTTAGTTGATTGGGCTTACCCTCCACAGTATAATCCCGATACCAAAAATCTGGAATGGGCGCTCGATTTGGTCGACGAAGACGGCGATCATGTTGTGAACTACGAGACGAAAATTCTCGGCCGAAAAGGCTTGATTGAAGCAGTTCTGGTGTGCGGTCCTGATGAACTCGCGGGTTACCTCCCCGAGTTCCAATCAATGCTCGAGGGATTGACTTACACTGATGGAAACAAATACACGGACTTTTCAGCATCCGCTGGAGACAAAGTCGCCAAGGGTGGTCTCATCGCTTTGATCGCAGGGGGTGCCGTTTTCGCAGCTGCAAAAACCGGCCTGCTCAGCGCGATCCTGCTTTGGGGTAAAAAGCTTTGGTATGTTGTATTGGCTGTCATCGCGGGCGTAGTGAATTGGGTGAAACGTTTGTTTGGCCGAGGTGATCACGCCTAACCCCGTTGATCCCCGAACCTTCTGCAAATGACAGACGGTCAGCTACTTTACGTCGTTTTCATCGTCCTCTACATCGCGGACGGACTCGGTCGGTATCCTCAATCGGCCAGCCTGTTCGTGAAACCGTGGTGGTCGAAAAAGTGGTTTTTGAAAAAGCCTCACGACGTTGCCGCCCGACTTGGGGAAGGCTACTACGTCCTGCCAATGTTGGGTCGTTTCTTGCCATCCAGTGAAGGGTGGTGGTTTTCCGAACCAGACAAAAAACAAATTCGATGGATCGAATCGCCGGATACCTCCCCTGCCCAGGCTGCAATTAAAAATCCGAAACGGCTATGGCGGGATCGCAGCCGACTGGAAGGCCCAAAAAACACAGGTAAATGGGTTTTCTCGAACCTGACGACCGCTATTGATATCCGTAAATGGCTTAACTCTCTCCTTCCCTCGGCAGAAGTCCAGACGCCCGCAATCCACAAGCGACTATCCGATTCCCTCAGCCTTCCGCGGGCAAAAGCGGCCGTGAAAAAAGCGCAGCTCATTGAGCGCCAGTTTGCTTTCTCCAATTGGTTGCTGACAATTTATTGCTTCCTCGTTTTGCCTGCACTCTTTAGCTACTGCGGCGGCGGCCTGCGTGGTTTGAAACTCATCCTCGCCATCTTCCCATTCACTTTTCTGATTGGTTGCACGTGGTGGATTGTCATTGGGCGAGTATTTCCCCAATTAAAAAAGGGACGCTGGTACAAAGTTCTCCCGGTCATTTTTCTCCCCCATCACGCGCTGCGCGTCTCCCAACAGCTCAGTCTCGAATGCAGTTCAGGATGCCATCCTCTCGCGCTTGGGCGCACCGTTTTGAGGGAAAAAGCATTTTCCCATTTTGTGGGCGATTACATGCGGCGATTGCGTTTCCCCCTTGTAAAAAACGTTTCTGAAATTAAATGGAAAGCACAGGCGGACTTGTGCGCTGAATTTTTAGAGAAAAACACGTCAATCACCTTGGAATCGCTCGCTAACGAATCCCCTGAACATGACGAAATCAGCGAGAGTTATTGTCCTCGATGTCATAGCCAATACCTCGACAAAAAGGCAATGTGCGACTCCTGCGACGGCCTCAAAACAATTTCTTTTGATCAAAACTGATCGGCTGAGAGCGAAATTTTTATAGTGACGCATTCTTCCATTTCCTGTAGAAATGAGGAGGATTTATGATGAGTCGCGCAATTTTTCATTTTTTATTAATCATCGCCCTCTTGGGAAATCATGTTTTCGCCGGTGAAATGCGAACGTGGACCGATATCTCAGGTCGGGAAATCGAAGCTGAAATGACCAGTTTCGCCAACGGGGAGGTCGGGTTCAAATTGAAAGATAGCGGAAAGGAAATTCGATTTCCTTTTGCTAGACTCTCTGAAGAAGATCGCGGCTATGTCCGTGAGAATGCGCCGGTTAATTTAAAAACCGCTGCCCGCCAAATCGACCAAATGGTCTGGGATCGGCTGAAAGTAGCCAATTCCGACATCAAAACGGAAGGCGCTGCGTTGGTTGCAAACAAAGATATCGACGGCGCCACCCGAAACAAGGAATTGGCGCGGCTTGCTCACATGGAGAAGATGACGCATCCGACGAAACCGCTCACTGACGAGCAGTTTCTTCGCCGCATCTATCTCGACCTCGCTGGCCGCATTCCGACTTACAAAGAAGCTGACACATTTTTTCGCACGCCATCAAAAACCAAACGTGCGGAATTGATCGATAACCTTATCGAGTCCGAAGCGTTTGTGAGCCATTTTTTCAATTACATGAGCGACCTGCTTCGCATTCGCGACGGCATCAGCATGGGCGGATTCAACAATCTGAAAGCAGGGGCCTACGGCGATTGGGTGAAGGATCAAATTCGCGAAGACAAACCGTGGAATCAGTTGGTTGGCGAGATGGTAGAAGCCCGCGGCTACCTCTGGGAAAATCCAGCGACCGGTTACATGCTGACTGACTTCGGAATGGAGCTTTGTAACTTGTCGAACACGTTCACTACGTTTCTCGGCACTGAAATTACCTGCGCGCAATGCCACGACCATCCGTTCGAAGAGGTTTATCAGATGGATTTTTACAGAATGGCATCCTTTTTCGGAAACCTGAAATTCAAAGCCAATCCCGATAAAGATCTGCTGAAATTGCTGGGTGCAAAGAAAAAGCAATTCGCCGCCGAAGCCAAAAAAGCCAAGAAAAGCTCGAACGATTTAAACGCGTTCATGGACGCTTACACCATGTATGTCGGCGATGGCTTCGAGAATAATGTCAGGCTGCCGTTCGATTACAAATACGACAACGGCGAGCCAAATACGAATGTCAAACCAGCCACGTATTTCGGTGAAATTGTCGATATTGAAAAACACGGCACTCCACGAATGGCCTTTGCTGCATGGATTGCCAGTGAGGAAAATCCGCGCTTCACAATCAATATTGTGAACCGACTTTGGAAGCACGTTTACGGCGTCGCCCAGATCGAACCCGTCCACAACATCCCCGGTCATCTCGGCGGTCAGGCGCAGAATTACGAACTCCTGAAATTCCTCGAATCGCTGATGAAGGAAGTCGATTACAGCGTGAAAGATTTTCTGAAAATTCTCTACAAAACGCAAACGTATCAGCGCGAAGCCTGCCACGAATCGCCTACGCTGACGATGATCGACAAAGGGGAATTTCATTTCCCTGCCCCTATTTTGCGCCGAATGAGCGCGGAGCAACTATGGGATTCTCTCGTGGCGATGTCGGTTCCTGAACCCGAAAGTCCAGAACGACGCACCCGAATTTTGGATGACTACCGCAACGTGATGTCGGCCGATTGGAAAAACATGAACTTCGAACAAGCCGAGAAGGTACGAGCGAAATTCAATAATCTAGGCAAACCGACCATGATGAACGGCGGCGCAAAAAAAGGAAAGAACACTGGCCCCGTCATGATTCGTGCATCGGAAATGCGAATGCCCAGCAACTTGGGCTCGTTCCTTTATCAGTTTGGTCAATCCGACAAAAAATTCATCGAGAATGCCAACACCGAAGGCACCATCCCCCAAGTCATGATGTTACTCAATGGATCGCTTACCAATCAAATCATGACGAACAATAGCAAAGCGCTCGTCCGGATTGCCCAGGCTGAGGACAGCAAAGACGACGGCATCGATGTTGTCTTCTTGAGTATCTTGAGCCGACGTCCACGCGGACAGGATCGCGATCTCGCCCGGCCGCTGGTTCGGGGCTCCAACGGAGGCAAAGCCGACTATTCAGACCTCGTGTGGGCTCTACTCAACACCCGCGAATTCATGTTCATTCAGTAGTAATTTTACCCTTTCGTTTCAGAAAACCACAACCGCCCTCAATCACCCATCTCCGAATTTAAAATGAAATCTGAATTCAACAAACTCGACAGCATCACTCGTCGTAAATTCGCTGAACGCACTGCCGCCTCCGCTCTTGGCCTGACGATGCTTCCAGCTTTTGACAGCGCGATCGCCGCCTCCAGCGCAGGTAAAGCCAAGCACGTCATTTACATCTACATGGCCGGCGGAATGACGCACCTCGATACGTTTGATCCAAAACCCGGCGCTGACACCCAGGGAAAAACAGGTGTAGCCGAAACCGGAGTTGCTGGTGTTCAACTCAGTGAATACATGCCGGATTTGGCGAAGAATTTTAAAGACATCGCCGTGGTTCGATCACTGACGCAAAAGACGGGTGCTCACGGCGGAGCTTCTTACTGGATGGAAACCGGTTATAAAGAGAACGCTGCGATCCGCCATCCCAACATGGGTGCGTGGGCCCAGAAAGTGAACGGTGCGCAGCATCCTCAATTGCCTGACACGATTTTCATTGGCGGCGGTGGCCCGGGAGCTGGTTTTATGGGCGCAAGTTTCGCTCCCCTCCCCATCGGAGATCCGACAAAGGGACTGCCAAATTCAAAAAGCCCCGTGAAGAAAAACCGCGAAGATGAGCGGCTCGCTGCCTTGGAAGGATTCAACCGGTCGTTCCTCGACAAATATCACACCGAAGACGTCGAGGCCTACTCCCAATTTTATGACAACACCCTCGAATTTCTAAAAGGTGAAGACCTCGACGTTTTTAATCTCGGGAAAGAGAAAAAAGAAACCCGCGCGGCCTATGGAAATGGGCGCTTTGGTCAGGGATTGCTCCTCGCAAAACGACTCGTCAAAACCGGTGTGCGCTTCGTTCGCGTCGGCAACGGCGGTTGGGATATGCACGGCGACCTCTGGAATCGCGGTCCCGGAAAGATCAACGAATTCTCAAAAGGAATCGCCACATTGATCAATGACCTGAAGGCCGAAGGCCTATTCGATTCCACCCTCATTGTTCTCACCACCGAATTTGGTCGTACTCCGAAAATCAACGCCCGCTCTGGCCGCGATCACCACCCTCGCTGTTTCTCAGCAATGATGGCTGGCGGCGGAATCAACGGAGGTCAGGTTTACGGAAAAACAGATGCCCGCGCAATCAGCGTTGCAGAAGATCCCGTGTCGCCTGCCGATTTCAATGCAACCGTGGCAACTGCACTCGGCTTACCGCTCGATAAACGAATTTTCGCACCTAACGGACGACCATTCTTTATCGGAAACAACGGCAAACCGATTCAGCAATTTTTCGCCTAAGCCGCCTCAGGGAGAAGTCGCCGAATCTCCTCATTTTTTGGCGGGCCAATCGTTAGAATGTTTATGAAAATATTCATCTCGGCGCTGACGTTTGCGCTCATCGGAATTTCAATTGCCGATGATGCCAAACCTAAATCCATCCACGTCATCGTTGCCCTGTGCGACAACGAGCATCAAGGCATTTTTCCGGTGAATCCAAAAATCGGAAACGGTGACGATTTAGAGAACAATCTTTACTGGGGTTGCTCCGATGGGATGAGCCGGTATTTCAAGAATTCGAATGACTGGACATTAACGGAAACCAAAAAGGTCGATCCTGCAGTCAAGAATCCCACGGTGCTGGAAACCCTCGTTTTCAAACACAAGAAGACCGGAGCCATTCTCACCGCAGAGGCCTGGCGCGGACGCGAGATCAAAGGCGCGATTCAAAAATTTACCGACCTTCTCAACGACGAAGAAACAGACCTCGTCGCCTACATTGGCCACAATGGACTGATGGAATTTGACGTCCTTCAGAAAGCGCCAACAACTCCGCGAAAGACAAAAAAAGATGCGGTGGTTCTATGCTGCAAAAGCGATGCATATTTCGATACAATGCTGACAACCGCAGGCGTATCCCCCGTTTTGATGACCGATCAATTCATGTATCCCGGATCATTTTTGCTAAAAGCCGCGATCGATGGATGGCTGCTTGGCGAAAGCCCCCACAAAAATTCGGGATCGTGCCGCTGCAGTTTACGCAAAGAATCAAAAGATCCGCGTTTCCGCTGCGAGAGGTGTTTTTACCCATCTCAAAAAAGACGATCAATAACCTCTCTCGACTTCATTTCCAGCTTCCGCCCAGCCTTCGATACCGATCGAGAAGTTAAGGAAATAAATCGAAACAAAGCCTAGCTCCTTCAAATCTTCGATGGCATTCGAAGTCTTCGCGCCCGATTCCGGCGTGTTACTTCCGTATACCAGAATGGGCTGATCGCGTTCAAAGACACTCATTTCATCGCGAAAACCTTCGAACGAACGATCGTACGAGAGCGCCTTGGGCATCCTCGATTTATTGAACGCATCAATGCCCCGAATATCGATAATGGCAACATCAGGGCTTCTTTCAATCAACGAAACAGCCTGCTCAACATTCAAATCGTAGATTTGCTGCATGAACTCTGACGGGGCATACGGCTCGAAGCTCTCCAGCCGCTCGACTGTTATTTGCTGGGTATTCTGCCCACAGCCGACCACAAAGATCAGCGGCAGCAAAACAGCACCCAAAACTGGAAATCCCAAACGTGACATCGTGGAAACGTAACGGACAAACGCCATCAATTCAACGGTGTTCGCGTCTTGGCACAATTCGCGATTCATGCCATCCTTCCAGCATGATTCTTCAGCCACCGAACGGCCACAGTCGCCGAAACTTTCTTTCTCTCGCCTCAGGCTTTGCCATTGGAGCACCCGCAGCCGCCACATTTGGTGTGGAAAACCCTTACACACGAGCTGGCGATGGGGCTCACCTTCGCCTCGGTTTAGCCGCTTATTCGTTTGGTCGGTATTTCAAATACATGAAGGGCAAAGAGCGCGAAATTGCTGAGCCCGGGAAAGAAATCGACATGCTTGGATTCATCGACTTCTGCGCCAAACATGGAGTCGATGGCGCGGAGCTAACAAGCTATTTTTTCCCACCGGACGTAGCCAAAACGGGTCTTCTCGCTCAGTGCAGACACCGGGCTCACATCTCCGGTGTTTCAGTTTCCGGAACCGCGGTTGGAAACAATTTCTCCTATCCCAGAGATGCGCCCGAACGAGCGCAGCAAATGGAATATGTGAAAGAATGGATTGATCACGCCGCGGTCATGGGAGCTCCTCACATCCGGGTTTTTGCCGGGAAACATCCGAAAGGAGTCTCCGGCGAAGAAGCCGAAAAGAATGCGATCGAAGCTCTCGTTGAAGCCGCCGAATACGCAGGGAAAAAGGGAATTTTCCTCGGGATCGAAAACCACGACTCCATTGCTACGGCCGATCGCCTTCTCAGAATCGTGAGAGCGGTAAAAAGCCCATGGGTCTGCGTGAATCTCGACACCGGAAACTTTCACAGCGACGATCCTTATGCTGACATGGCCGCAAGCGCTCCATATTCTGCCAATGTTCAGGTCAAAGTGGCCCTGAAAATCGACGGAAAACATCAGCCAACCGATTTCAAACGCGTCGGCGATATCCTGAAAGAAGCCAACTACCGCGGTTTCGTCGTTCTTGAGTTTGAGGAAAAAGACGATCCGTTCGAGGCTGTGCCAAAAGCGCTCGATCAGCTACGAGCAGGGATTGCGTGAATCAGCCAGCCTACAAAGCAACGGTATCCGTTCGACGAACATACCCCATCTGTACGTGAACACTTTTCGAACCAACAGTGTCCATTCATCGAACGCACCCTGTTGATTCGAAACGGCATTCCGGCTATGATCCGGCATGTCGATTTTTGAATTGTGTGCTGTCCTCATCGCTATCGCGGCGGTTCTCGGATATTTGAACGTCCGTTATCTGAAACTGCCAACCACGATCGGCATTATGCTGATCAGTTTGGCGTTTTCATTGATTCTAGTGATCCTCGGTCGCTTTTTCCCCAGCATCACAGAAACGGCGGAATCAATTGTCGAACAGGTCCAATTTGGAGACACGCTGCTAAAAGTCATGCTCAGCTACCTGCTATTCGCGGGCGCCCTGCACGTCGATCTCTCCGATTTAGCGAAGCAAAAATGGATCATCGCAACGATGGCCACCCTCGGCGTGGTGAGTTCCACGTTCTTGATTGGTGGCGCGGTTTACTTTTTGGTACCGCTCTTTGGCTACGAAATCAAATTTCTCTACTGCCTACTTTTTGGCGCATTGATCTCACCGACTGATCCTGTCGCGGTCTTGGGAATTCTTAAAAAAGCCGGCGTTTCCAAAGAACTGGAAACGAAGATCACTGGCGAGTCGCTCTTTAACGACGGCGTCGGCGTGGTTGTATTCCTAGCGTTGTTAGGAATTGCTACGGGCGAAGCGGAGCTAACGGCTAGTCACATTGGGCACCTGTTTTTGGTTGAAGCTGTCGGCGGCGTTGTTTTTGGATTGGTTCTCGGTGCAATCGGTTACTACATGCTGAAAAAAATCGATAATTACCAAGTCGAAGTCATCATCACACTGGCGATGGTCACGGGCGGTTACGCGTTGGCTCAGACGCTTCATGTTTCGGGCCCCCTCGCGATGGTAATTGCCGGATTGATGATTGGAAACCGGGGCCGAAGACTGGCAATGTCCGACACAACCCGGAAGCACCTTGATCTATTCTGGGAATTGATCGATGAAGCGCTCAACGCCATTCTTTTTACCCTGATTGGTATTGAGTTGATCGTCGTTGCTCAGAGTGTGACTCCAACGGCATTGCTTCTTGCTGCGGTCTCAATCATTGTCGTTTTGGCATCTCGTTTCATTGCTGTTTCGATCCCCGTTTACCTCCTGAAACCCCTCCGTTCTTTCGACCCGGGAACAATCAAAATGCTCACATGGGGTGGTCTTCGCGGCGGAATTTCGGTCGCGCTTGCCCTCGCGATCCCAAAAGACTTCGGGATCGCACGCGATATTTTTCTCGTACTCACCTACGTGATCGTCATTTTCTCAATCGTTGTTCAGGGCATGACGGTTGGAAAATTGTATCAAGCCGAGCAGCGGCGCCAGTCTAGAAAGGCCGACGCGGTGTGAAAAAAGGAGCCGTCATTTTTGGTAGTCTCCTGGTGCTAATTTTCGCCGCACTCGCAATCGTCGTGACGGTTGCTATCTCCAAAGCGCCGTCGCGTTTTGTATCACCATCCGACGAACGCGAATGGGCAAGAGCGGAATTCGATCGGTTGTTTATTACTTCAACGGGTTCGCTTCCGCTTCTTCCATCCGATCCGCCGGCCGTTCGGAAAATGACGGAAAAGAAGAACAAAGTGGAGTTTGTCTTCGACAGCATAAGTCGGGACAAAAGAGAGCTCACACGATTTGGAAACCGGATTGATACCCCCCCCGGAGATACCGCCGCAATACTTCCTGATGGAAACACCCTTCGTTTTCTGGGTGTCGCGACCTATTTCCCTGAAAAATTACATGAGCGATTTTTGAACGGAAACGTCGAATTGGTCTGGCACGATCCAGCCACATTGGAACCACTCGATGATTCGACCGCCAGAGAACGAAATTTGGAATCGACGTCGCGGCTTGATCTATCCGAAAGGGCAATCGTTCTAGCCTTTGATCTGTCCGAACCTGATCTGCCGCACCGATGGCAATCAATCAACACTCGAAATTCGGATACTCTCTGTCGAGTTCACTCCTCTTCCTCATCACAAACTCGCGAAAACGTTCGCTACTGCGCCCTTGAGTTGAATTTGTATCATCAGTCAGCGATGGACCTTTTGATTTCGATCTCCCACGGCAAACCGGAGACACAAACCGTTGATTTTGCATCACTTCCGCTCAACAAACCGGTATTTTTTGATTCAGGAAACGTTCAGCTCTCGGTCCCTTTCAGATCCGACGGGAATCAGAATTCTAGCTCTCACTCTCACGGAGGCCCAAGCGGCAGGAGAGACACGATCGGATTTGGCTGGACGAAATCTTCGAGCTATCAGAAATCATTCGCGATTATCGATTGCTGGCCTCCGGCTCAAGGCAGCCAGTTCGAATGGAGAACAACATCTGGTGATAAAAACAACGACTATTGGAGAGGAAATTTTGGCGACGACGGTGTCAGCAGCATCGATTTCAGAACAAAACTGGCTGAAACCGGGCCCTCGGAAATCCGACATTTCCCGGATGTCACGCATGTTGCATTCCATCTCGACGCCATTCCTGGGCTTCCAAAATTAAAAAATTTATTCGAGGTCAACTCAGGTCCGATTCGCTTTAAATATGGCCCTGACGCACGTAATTTTCTGGAATCAGCAACGCAAACCAGAGTGACCTGGCACGGAAAAGTATGGCCGGATTCTTCCTTGCCTATTGAATTCGAAAACATCACTCCAGCAGAATTGATTGCCAAAGCTGAAACGCTGAATGGCATTCAACTTCACGTCGATTCTGATGCGCAAAAAATCGAAGAGTGGAAACCCAAACCGCTTCTTGAGCGGCTCAGCGATTGGTTTAAGAACCTGTTCTAGCGCAACCTACCCCTTCGGCAAAAGTCCTTCTTTCAGCGCTTTTGCAACCGCACCGGTCATCGTGTTGACGTGCAGCTTGCTGTAAATTCCGCGGATGTGTTTGTCGACGGTGTGGAAACTGAGATCGAGCTGGTCCGCAATTTCCTTTTTCGTAAGACCGCCAACCATCTGTTCGAGCACTTCCTTTTCGCGCTCGGTCAAGCCGTAGTCCCGACTCTCCGGAGCCAAATGTGAAAACATGTCGAGCACGCGACGGGCAATCCGCGCATTGATTGGGGCGCCACCTGCGATGACTTCCCGAATTGCGATTGGAATTTCACCCATGCTGGATGTTTTCAAAAGATAACCGGAAGCACCAGCACAAATCGCACTGAATACTTTCTCGTTGTCATCGAAAACAGAGAAAACCAGGATCTCGATCTCAGGAAGGGCATGCTTGATTTGGCGAATCCCCTCGACCCCGCTCATTCCAGGCAATCCTAGATCGAAAAGCATCACGGTAGGACGTTCACCCGCGACCAGGGCATCGATCGCTTCTTCACACCGCTCATATTGATGAACGCAGGTCATGTCCTTTTGACGGTTCAAGACCCGTGCGACGGTCTTACGAAGGGTTTCGTTATCTTCCACCACCCAAATTTTGGTTGGTTCAGCGGGTTCTTCAGATTCTTTTGCTTTGTCGTCGCTCATAGTAAAACACTACTTCTAGTTTGCTTGAATTTCGCCGGTTTTCAGAGATTATTCTAACGCATTTACGGCATCGGCGCGGTTAATTTTATTCGAGTCCCCTCTCCCAGGGCACTTTTCACTTTGATGCTCGCTCCTAGATTCTGGGCTCGCATCCGTAAATTCCGAAGGCCATTTCCTTCACGAAATTCCTCTTCTAAATTGTTAAATCCCTGGCCATCGTCTTTGATTCGTAAAACGAGCTTCCCCTTTCGCGTATCGACCAAAATACTCACCGTATGGGCCTTGGCGTGCTTCACGATGTTGTTCAGCACTTCTTTGTAGATCAGGAAAAGATCGCGTTTGAAGTCCAACGGCAGTTTCTCGTCGTTCACCGTTCCTTTTGCTTCAAATTCATACATGTGTGCCCGCAGCAAGGTGGATGCTGTTTCGCGAAAACGAGCCAGCATTTGCTTCCATGTCTCCTCGCCTGGCCGAATCAACCACACAATGTCCCGCATTGATTCAATCGTTTTATCCGCGGTTTTTTTGATTTCCTCAAATTCCTCTCGCGATAATTCAGGCTCGTCGGCTTCGTCGTGTCCCAACTCTGCCAACAAGGCGATGGAACTCAAATTACTGCCGATATCATCATGCAAATCACTCGCAATTTGCTGACGAAGCGCCTCGATCTCGTTCTGGCGTTTTTTGCGAATTCGACGCAATCCGATAATCAGAAACCCAACAATTCCAACCAAACTTGCTCCTGTCCAGGTAACTCCACGCTGAGATGTGATGTCGACCAACTCGAGGCGTTCCTGCTCTTTTTCCCGCCACTCGATGATCAGATTATTTCGCTTAGAAAGTGCCTTCATCCACTCATGAGTGCCCGCGAGTTTTCGGCGACTGCTGTAGCCATCGACGAGAAATTGTCGCGACCACAAATTCGATTCCAAACTGTCCGGAGCCGTCACCGTTTTCCCAAGGGCAATGTTTCGGTCGCCTGAAAACACCTGTATTTCAGCCAAATCCAACTTCATAGACTCAGGCTTGGCAGATTCCGCAGTCACCCGCACATAACGACCATACCCGTCCTTCACCGGCACGAGTAGCGGATTTTCCCCGATATTTGAAATCAACCCTGCCGAAAATTTTCCGGCGAATTCAGCCTCACGCATGTCCGGGTTTTCAGACACCTCAATCTTCAATGCGTAGGGAAAGCGGCCCGCCGAATTTGGGACCACCTCATCAGCGGTCGCTTGAATGATCCGAATCTCAGATACTTTTTGAGCTTCTTCTAAATCGACTTGCACCCAGGTAGACTGCGTTTTTTCCTCGCCTGTGTTGGCACGGAATCCATTTGTTGGACTCAAGGCAGCAAGTTCAGGAACCCCCATCGAGGTAATTCCATCCGTCAAATATCGCTTCGCCCATCGACTGGAATCTTCGGCCGAATCCAACGCAGTAACCGGACGATTCAGCGCTATATTTCGCTGGCCTTTTAAAACCAGCAATTCATTCAATGCGAAAGCCTCAAAACTGGGATCATCTTCAGCGCGCCACAAACTTGTCGCAGTAATCCGAACATATCGCCCCGAAAAACCACTGACCAACGTGTAAAACGGAGCCTCTTTTACACGATTCCCCTCTCCACTTCGAACCACTTTGATCGTTTCCCGGTTCTCAAATTTCGGATCGTTCGAGATATCAATTCGGAAACTCCGGGGAAAACCGTAACTCGCTACTTTCTCTCCTTTTCGCTGAACGGTCATCGGGAGCATCACAATCGCATCCGGCTCAACTGTTCGCCCCAAATCAACCTGCACCCAGCGTGGTCGCACCCGCGATTCATCACTGTGATACCCAAAATAGTGCTGAGCCGTCATTGCCTGATAAAATTTTGGCAAGTTTTCCAGCTCCTCGTTGATCTCAGTCTGACGCTCTTCAATATCCCGAAGTTCTTTCGAAAAGACCCGTGCAAACCGGTCTGCCGTCGTCGAATGCGGCGTCACCGTCGTTTCAACCAAATCTACCGCCAGTGCCTCGGGCAATCGAGTTGTATCTGTCGAATCCTCGCTACCACCGCCAAAAGGGCCGAACTGCGCCTTCACCGACATGGTTGAGACCAGAAGGAACAGGAACAAAAAACGGCAATCAGCCGCTCCAGATCGGAATGGTAAACTCACAGGCAAAACTTAGGGAGGTTTTCAGGCAAATCAATCGGAGTAAATAAAATCAATCGCGGCATTCACGCCTCGATAAGGTGAAATTCACTGATCTTGCTTCGGCTCATATCGAAGGGCGAGTATTCAACGGTCACTTTGACTTCAGCGGCCTCCAAATCCGCATCGCTCAGGTTCTCCGGCGGAAGTGGCCCCTTCGCTTTTACGACGCCAACGGAGACAAAACCGTTCTTCATCCGCACATCGTAAGCCTTGCGTGGCCTGCGAGTTGCGATGATGTGACCGATTCCGGAAATGGGAGGACGTTCTGACATCCTTCTACTTCCCTGATTTTGGGGCAATCCCAAACCGAAAAATCGTTACTTCATGAAGTTTTTCACCCGGGCGCAAAATAGTCGACGGAAAATTTGGTTTATTCGGGGAATCCGGAAAATGCTGCGTCTCAAAACAAATCGCCGGCCATTTCGGATCTTTCATATGATTTGCGGTGTAAATCTGCACCCCGGGCTGGGTGGTCAAAACCTCCATGACACGCCCCGTTTTTGGATCGGTGATACGAACCAATAGGGTTGGTTCGACGAACATACCCTGTTGCTTCGTGGAAACGAAACAGTGATCAAATCCGCCAATTTCGATTTGCTCGATCGTATCTGAAATCGCATGCGGTTTACGAAAATCGAACGGCGTTCCCGCAACATTGATGAATTCGCCTGTAGGCACTTTCCGATCATCTATCGCGAGAATTTGATCCGATTTCAGTTCCAAAATGTGATCTGTAATCGTCGTTTTCGGATCACCAGATAGATTGAAATACGCATGATTCGTCAAATTCAGGTGAGTTGGCTTCGTCGTAGTGGCCTGGTAATCAATCGTCAGCGAATTTTTATCGAGGCGATATTCGACCGTGAATGCAACCTCACCGGGAAACCCCTCGTGCCCGTCCGGACAGGTATGAGTCAGTTTCACCCCGCGCCAGCCTTCGCCATCGGTGAGCTCGGCCTTCCAAACCTGACTCTGAATTCCCGATTTTCCCCCATGGATGTGAACTTTCGTTTTTGGATTCACCGTCTCCAAATCGAAACGTGTTTCGTCCAGCGTGAAACCGCCGGTATCGATCCGGTTCGCAAATCGCCCGACGATATTTCCATTCAAGCCCCCTTTTTCCGCCGCCGCGAAATCAGGATAGGACAGCGTGATGTTTTTCGAAATCCCTTCGCGGTCTGAAGTTTCCAGCGACACCAACGTCGCTCCGAAAGTTGCGATTTTCACACGAACTCCCTTCTGATTTGTCAGCGCAAAAAGATCGACATGCTCACCGGATTTCGTCGTTCCCCACATTGCGCTGGTCACCGGCAGCGTCTGAGAATGCAACGTTCCTGCCACAAACGCGACACTTGCGAAAAAACCAGTTGTGACGAACTTTCTGACGTGATGAATCTGACTCATAAATTTTCTAATAATCTAAAACTTGCCCTTCTCATTTTAACGGCAATGCCCCTCGGGCTGCAAGCAGATGACTGGCCGATTTTTCGAGGTCCGAATCAGAACGGAATCTCAACTGAGACCGATTTCATCACCGAAGGAACTCCTAAAATCCTCTGGAAAGCTGTGGTTGGCCTCGGTCATTCCTCATTCACCGTCGCTGACGGCCTCGCCTACGTGACCGGCCATGACGGTGAAAATGCCGGCACCGTTTTTTGCTTCGATGCCGTTTCGGGATCAGAGAAATGGAAATACGAATACGAAAACCCACTCGATCCAAATTCATATGCCGGTGGAACTACCGGAGCCGTGACGATTCACAACGGCGTTGCCTACCACCTCGCCCGCCGTGGATTGCTTTCTGCTCTCGACGCCAAAACCGGCGAACTGAAATGGAAAACGCACCTCCAAAAGGATCATGAAATTAAGGGGCCTACCTGGGGATTCACCGGCGCACCCGTTCCCATGGGAGAAAACCTGCTGCTCGCAGCTGGCGAAGCCGGAACCATCGTCAAAATGGCAGACGGTTCGATTGTTTCGAAAACAAAAAAGGAAGCAGGTTACTCAACTCCGTATCTATTCGAAAAAGGCGGCGAAAAACTTGCGTTGGTGTCTTACAAAACCGGCTACAAATGCATTGTTCCGGCAACCGGTAAAGTATACTGGGAAGCTAAATGGATGACCCGTTACGGCGTCAACGCGACCGAGCCGATCGTTTCCGGCGACTACATTTTTATTTCCACAGGCTACGGAAAAGGCGCGACTCTTCTCAAATGGGGCGGCCCCGGAACCGGGGATTACGAGGAAGTGTGGAAGAGCCGTGACATGAAAAACCAGATGAATGCGGCCGTTCTTGTGGACGGTTTTCTCTACGCAATCGACGGAAACGAGCGCCATCCTGAAACGGGTATCAAGTGCATGGAAATGGTCAGCGGAAAGACGAAGTGGATCGATAAAAGCACCGCCCACGGTGCGATGACGGTCGCTGGAAAACATCTCCTTGTGGTGACCGAAAAGGGTAAATTTCAAATCGCCCCGGTTTCGACCGAAGGCTACAAGCCCACCCTTGAAATTCAGTCCGTACCCGGAAAAGTGTGGACCGTCCCAGTGCTCGCGAACGGTATCGTTTATCTCCGAAACGAGAACGGGCATGTTGCCGCGATTGATTTACGGAAGTGATGCTACACCGATGAGATTGACTCGGGTCACGCAGCCTTCTTTTTCCCGGCCGCGTCATCGGACTTCCCTTTGTTTTTACCTTTTCCCTTTCCCGCAGGCTTCGCTTTCCTATTCTTCTTTGGCCGATTCTTGCGGCGTTCCGCAGCTTCAGTTTCAACTTTTTCCATGTAGCGATCCACCACTTTCTGAATCCCCAGGCCGTTAAAAGCTTCAGCCGCATGATCTTCGGTTGAATCGAGAAAATACGTCATCACCTCGCGGTGCGCGATCAATTGCTCTTTGTGGTCTTCAGAATCAGCCAAGTTCACGAGGCAATCTGGATCGTTTTTGACGTCGTAAAATTCCTCCAACTCACGAAAATCAAAGAGCTTCATTCGCGCGGCCATTTTTGGATCCGTTTTGCCGAGTTCTTTCATTTTCTTGTAGGCAGCGGTGCCCAACGTTGCTCCGCTCACCTTGCGAGTGCCGTTCGACCAAGGATTGAAAATGTAGAGGTAATCCTTCGTTTCAACGGCTCGCATGGGGTGGCGGGCACCCCCGGAGTTCTCGTTGTAGACTTTGAATACGGCATCTCGACCTTTTTGCGATTCCCCTTTGATGATGCTTGCAAATGAACGCCCATCAAAAACGGGCGCTTCTTCCATCCCGATGATTTCACAAATGGTCGGCATAAAATCGACTGCAGAAACCATGTGCGTGTCATCAATCGAGCCCGGCTTGGTAACTCCCGGCCAACGCACGATCAGCGGCGTGTGGGTGCTGTGATGGTAGAGCTGAGTTTTCGCGAACGGCAACGGCATCCCGTGATCGGACAAGAAAATGACGATTGTATTTTCCCTTTCACCTGAGTTTTCGAGGGCATCAAGAATCGCTCCGAGCGCATCATCAGCCCGACGAACCGATGTGTAATACTGGGCAAGTTCTTTTCGAATGACGGGATCGTCGACGAGGAATCCGGGCACGGGGACTTCGTCTGCCGTAAATACCTTCGAAGAAGGATGCGGATCGTTTTCTTTCCAGAACGGCTTGTGAGGGTCTGAAATATTCACGTTCAGACAAAACGGTTTTCCCGCTTCTTTAGCATTGCCAATTCCCTGCGCGGTCGAGCGCCCATAGCTTTCCACGTCTTTGATGTGCTCCTGACTTCCATCGACTCGCTGGGTTAAATCGATGTCCCAGTGGTAAGGGTGATACGGCGAGGAGTGCGAGACTTTCCCGCGAATCCCCACGAAATAACCTTCGCTTTGCAAGACATCAGGCAACGTTGGGTAGTCAGCGACTTTGATCGGATAAAATCCCTCAACGCCGGTGTTATGAGGGTAGCGGCCCGACCACATTACGTTTCGCGATGGATAACAGTTCCCGACTTGAACGTGAGCATACTCAAACTTCAGACCTTCGCTCGCCAATCTATCCATGTTCGGCGTGGTGCCTTCGAGCTTCGAACCGTAAACGCCAACGGAATCAGCATTCATATCATCAACCGTGATGAGAAGCAGGTTGGGCTTCGGCGCGGCATCTTCATTTGCGGCATCCTGAGCAAACGAAAAACAGCTCAACAGGGAGCCGACGATGATCGGAACTGCGGTGTGACGGACAAACTTTAACATGATAAAACTCTCATCGAATTGACCGCCAGCGACAAGCCCGAAGCGCTCGCTTTTTCATGTCAGGCCAAAAGTCCCCTTCCCTATTTTTTCGTTCCCGAAAGTGACGTCGCACAGCCAAAAAAGTGATTCGAAAAAGTCACGTCGAGCCCGGCCTCGCAAAAATAGGGAAGCACTCGCGCGCAGGATTCAAACTCGCGCGTGTAAATCCCGAGCATTCGGTAGCACTCAATATCGCTTAGACAGAATTTCCCGAAAAGCGGGATCACTTTTCGCAAATACCATTCATACGGGACTTTCAGAAATGACGACTGAGGGACGGAAATTTCGATCAGCGAAAACTTTCCTCCCGGTTTCAAAATTCGACTGATCTCCTGAGCAAAATCACGAGTGGCGTCACGGGAAAGCGTTTTCAAGCCGAACGCTGAAACGACCACGTCGACAGACTGAGACTCAATCGATGTTGCCAGTGCACTTTCGCATCTCACATCAACTGGCTGACCGCGTTTTTCATTTCGTTCGTGCTGTTTTTCGACCATGAAGGACGAGAAATCGATCGAGAGAACCACCGATTGTTTCGGGAGATAGCGCCAGCATTCACCCGAGCCAGCCATCATATCACAAACGGTTTCCCCCGCTTCGATGGAGACCTGGTTCACGCAGGCATAACGCCACCATTCTGAAAATCCGAACGACGTGACCACGTTCGTGATCCCATAGGTCGGCCCCATTTTATCGAACAGCTCGCGAACAAAAACGTCGTCGTGATGGGGCTGCGCCATGTTCCCCGATTCGCTCATCATTCACTCAGTCTCAGCCGGCAATTCCAGCGTTGCGATTTCGCGCATGATTCGCAGACTGATTTCTTCGTAGAGCGCTTTGCCCTTCAATTCGCCGCTTTCGAGAAGCTCGGTGAAATCCATCGCGTCTCCTACGACAAGACGAATTTTGCCTTTCACCGGCCAATTCTTTCCACGTGGGAGCACTTTTTCCGCACCAAAAATCCGCACCGGCAGCACCGGCACGCGTGATTTTGAAACAATCATCCCAATACCCGCCTCAGCCTTTTCTTTGATGACGCCATCCCAGGAACGCTCGCCTTCTGGAAAAAGAACGACCTTTTTGCCGCCTTTCAGCAAAGCGATAACTCGCTTCAAACTCGAAATCTCGGGCTTGTCCTGATTCACTGGAATCGCCCGCCAGCGAGTAAAAACCCAGTTGGCGACCGGGTGATCAAACAACGTCTTTCTCGCGAAATAATAAATGGCATCGCGATAGGCAATGCCAACCACCGGCGGATCGACAAAACTCACGTGATTCGATGCAATCAGCAGACCATCTTTGTCTTCGCAGAGCTTTTCGCGATTGATCACTTTGTAATCGCCGTAAAACCAAGTCAGGAATTTGAAAAACGTGTACCCAAGCCAATAAACGAAATTCATATCTCGTTTCTTCTTCACAATCAGAGCGGCCCCCTCAGCCCAGGATTTCGTCGGCAGATGTTTCATGACTTCAGCCACGACTTCGTCCGCCGTCATTTCAGAACTATCGACGACCACCGCGCCCTCAGCCACCTTCAGCGGTGCGGCCTTACGACTCGAATCCTGTTTGTCTCGTTCGAGAATTTCATCCTCGATTCCCTGAGCTTTGCGACGTTGAGCGCGGACTTCAGGCGATGCATCGACGTAAAACTTGTGAGGCGTCTCGTGAAAAACTACCGAGCCGATATCGCGCCCTTCCATGACGACACCCGGCATTCTTGCCCCGTATTTCCGCTGCTCGGCTACCAAACGCTCACGAACCTCTGGAATTTTTGCGATCGCTGAAACGTTGTCATTCACTGCAGTTAAAGAAAGCTGGGCATCAGATAGCTCGATGCCGTTTACGCCGATCGTACTCGCTCCATCTTCCTGTCCGCAGTCAAAAGTTGTTTCGCTCAGACATTTCAAAACAGCGTCAACATCAGTCGCAAGATCGATTCCATTTTCCAGGACGTGATGCGTAAACGCGCGATACATCGCCCCCGAATTTACAAAAACGAGCCCCAGTTTTTTGGCGACTTTTTTTGCGACGGTGCTCTTACCTGAGGCCGCCGGGCCATCGATTGCGATAATGAGTGGAGATGCTGCAGTGTCCGACATGAGGCCGAATTGTGCACGCGGGTTTGCCGGTTTTCAAATAAGTAAGCGAAGGAAATTACTTTCACGGTAACTGTAATACTTCCGCAATCATGCTGATCGACAGCGGCTGCAAACCCTGCAAAATTCATATTTGACAGAAATCTACATTTCCATTTTTTATGAAAACAAAAATTATACTTCTCACCACAGCTCTTCTGGGTGCAATCGCGCTGCCAATTTTGGCGGACCATCACATTACCCCTCTTTTTGATGGCAAGTCTCTCGTAGGCTGGAGCATCAAGAGTGGCTTTGCTACCTACGAAGTGAAGGACAACACCATCCACGGCACCACCGCGGAAGGCAGCGGAAACAGCTTCCTCGTTTCCGACAAGCAATACGGTGACTTCGAGCTTACGTTTGAAGTTAAAGTTCACGATAAACTCAACTCAGGCTGCCAAATTCGTTCGCTCCTGAAAGACGTCGACAAAGAAAAGAGTTACGGCGGCCGGCTTTTCGGCCCTCAGTGCGAAATCGAAGCAAGCCCCGGCCAGTCCGGCTACATCTACGGCGAAGCAACCGGTCGCGGCTGGCTTTCACCTGAGCCACAGGACAAAGGTCACGCCCACAACCACATGAAAAATGGCGAGTGGAACAGCTTCAAAATCATCGCCAAAGGTGCAAACATCAAAACCTTCATCAACGGAGTTGCCGTGGCGGATTTGACGGATGAAGAAATCTATAAGACTCATCCAAAAGGCCACATCGGTCTGCAGGTTCACGGAATCGGAAAACAAGCCGGTCCTTACGACGTGGCTTGGCGGAACATCAAGATTCACCAGTTGAAGTAATTTCCAAAGCGCCTTGTGCGCCTTGCAATTTGCCTGAAAACCGCTGCATCCTGCAAAGGATCAGCGGTTTTTTTACATCTAGAAAAAAACCTCAGACCATTCATTTTGTGGGAGTTACGCCAAAACAGGATCTGCGGCACGCAACCTGCACCTGTTGAGTGCATGGAAGCAACAATGACAAGACTCGAACCTACATTTGACGAAAATCACAGCATCAAGGCATGCAACAGCCTCCTTCGCGGAGAATTGTCAGCCATCGAAACTTATCACCAGGCGATTGAGAAATTCAACGGAGAGAAGGGCATCGTTCAACTGCGGACAATCGAAGCGGAGCACAAGCGCTCAGCCTTTGAACTCCGTGAGCACATTCTGGCCATGGGCGGAGCTCCGGAAGTCGATTCAGGAGCTTTGGGAACGCTGACTCATGCAATCCAATCAACCGCGAACTTCTTCGGCGAAGAATCTGCCGTTGTCTTCCTCACACGAGGCGAGGAAATCGGAAAAACCGCCTACGAAAACGCACTGCAAGATGAGGGAATGATGCAGCCTGCCCGCGAAATAATCCAGGAACGGCTGCTGCCACGAACAGCGCAGCACATTGCGACCCTTGAGGCGCTTACCGACGAGCTGTAAAAAACTGAAGGACTTGTCAGGGAACACTGAATTGGGTATTGCCCAAATTTTAAAGTGGGCATGGATGCTGCTTAACATCTGAAGCATCCATTGCCCAGATTCATAAGACCTAATACAAGAACAAACTAAATTAGCGCAGACGCGATTGGGTCCGCCAGCGCCTTTCCTTCTCGCGTTAGAAAAATACGCTCGTCGCGAATTTCGATCAGCCCCTGTTGGGTCATCGATTCAATAGGGTTGGATCGTAAAACCGTTTCAATCGAACAGGGTTCGTTCGTCGAACATACTCTATTGATTCGTAAACCTTCTCTCGTGCGAAGCTGCATCGCGATCGCTTCGATCCGACGATCTTCCTCAGTCAAAGTTTCATGTTCGGTTTTTAAGGTCGGGCTTTCAACAAATCGAGCGGTGTCCGGCAGCGTTTTGGCTCGAATCCCATGAATCGTCGAGACGGCACCCGGACCAAGGCCCAGATAATCTTTTCCCGTCCAGTAAGCCCGGTTATGGCGAGATTCGAAGCCGCTTTGCCCGTAGTTTGAAATTTCGTAATGCCCAAATCCGGCTGCTTCGAGATGATCGATTGCTTGATAAAACAGGTTGGCGTCGCGGTCCTCGTTTTCGTCGAGTTCACCACTTTCATGCCGCTTCAGGAACTCGGTATCTTCCTCGTAAGTGAGGTTGTAAGACGATACGTGCTCGGGTTTCAGCTCTGAGGTAACGATGTCCAGATCCTCTTGCCAAAGGGATTCGGTTTGTCCGGGGATTGAAAACATCAAGTCGATGGAAATGTTCATGAAACCAGCTTCGCGCAAGATTTCGAAGGCGATTTTTGCATCTTCGCCGGAATGATCCCGGCCCAGAGTCTTTAGAATTCCTGTTTGAAAAGACTGAACTCCAAGGCTGATTCGGTTGATTCCGATCTCGCGCATGATGCGAGCTTTTTTCAAATCGAAAGTCGCTGGGTTAGCCTCCAAAGTCACCTCCGTCTCGGGCGAAATGAAGGGGCGCAGGCCGCGGAACAACGTTTCCAAATGAACACTCGAAAGCAGACTGGGGGTTCCTCCGCCGAGGTAGAGGGTATCGAGTTTTTCAGCAAGAACTGACTTCTCGGCATCCAACTGGGAGAGAATCGCAGCGATAAAGGCGTCGTTCGCCAACTTGCCCGGCTTGTGTTTATAAAACGCACAGTAGGGGCAAATGTGATGGCAAAAGGGAATGTGAATGTAGCAATGAAAAACGGGGCTCACCGTTCCCAGTAAGCCCCGCTATTGAGGAATCCAAGAGGATTTCGACAAAGGATTTCCTAATTTCGTATCCCTGAAAAATGACAAAGCCCGCCATCGCTGGCAGGCCTTGTTTTAGGGGGCTGTGAATTTGGGAATCGATCTAATTGTTTCCAGAAAACGAATCGGACAATTTTACCTTTATTTTTATTCTACCCTTTTCCTTTTCCTTTTTCTTTTCCTTTGCCTTTGCCTTTGCTTTTTCCTTTGCCGTTTCCGTCGTCTGAATCAGCGTCTTCGGCAGGACCTGTAGCAGGGGCCGTCACTGGATCTGTATTCGGAGCTGTAACTGGAGCTGTAACTGGAGCGGTAACTGGAGATGCGCCCGCGGTTGTGTCGTCTGCAGCTGCGTCATCCCCCCAAATCCGCTCAAGAAATCGAGTATCCCGCTTAGGAGACCACCTCCGCCAGAGCCTTCTTCGGATCCTCCGCTCGGCGGGTCTTCGATTGCGGTTCCGTCACTGCCAACATTACCCTGAGATTGCGTGGTGTTTTTGAGTGTTGCATACAGGTTTGATGTGGCTCCGTTATTCTCACGAACGTGGAATTCATCGAAATTCGAAAAGCCGTCCGCAGTGGTTTCTCCAAACTCAAGAACCAGCTCGAAAGTCAGGCCTGCAATCTCAAACTCGGTCGCACTATTCGACCGATCCATCCGGACATAGTCAGCGGATGCCCACCCTTCAATGTCGTTATTGTCGTTGATGGTGTTCACCAATTCGAACTCATAGTCGAAGGCAGTATTGTAGGTGGTGCCTCCAATATCAAACGCAAGGTCAAGAGACAAGTCGACTGCATCGGCACCTGTGTTGGAAAGGAATCTTCCGTTGTAATAGTCAATATTTCCGATCAAGAAGCGGTCATCAAAGGCGATGCCTTCGACTTCACTTCCTTCGAATTCGAGGGAGCTCTTCGAAAAGCCGGAATAGGGGTTGCCATAGTAGTTTGTGATACGCCCCCACTCAAAGTAGTCGCTCTGTGAACTGCCATAGGGCAAATTTGTCTCCATTCCACTACCGCCCGATGGGTTGTGGAAGAGCCCATTCGCCAACCCGGCAAGATCAAATTCCTCAGCGGTAAGAACACTCAGTTCGGTATCACTGTTGAGAAAATAGGGATCTTCCGAAATTGCCCTCGAATTGATGACTGCACCGCTTTCGAAATCAACCCGATCCAATAAAAGGAAATTCAGGTAATCATTCCAGGCTCCGTTGCCGATTCGGTATTGCATTGCCGAAGGATCGTCCCCGTTCGTGTCCTCCAAAACCACTGCAATTAATCGATTGGCCAAAACGCCGAAGCTCTCGGACGAGGGATTAATCGCTGGCGGATTCAGCTGAACTGGAGTCGCAGAGAAGGTCGCCTCTTCACGGTTACTGTCGCTGAAGAGTTCACTCGTCGAGATTGCTTGAGTTGCAACTTGCGTGTCTGGCTCAATTTCAAAAATCGATCCTGTAATGTATTTCTCCCAATTCCCGTAATTAATCTGATAGTAGATTTCCGAAGTACCGGATTCGTTTGGGATCGTAAGGGTAATTCCAAGGTCAAAATCGCGAATCGCGTAATCTCCGCTCGGAGTCGAAAAAACCGGCACACCCAATGGGGTCGTTTCTGGCTCTGGATCGGGATTCTGCGAACTCGGTGGAGGCGGATTCGTAACAATCGTGATCGAATTGTATGTCGTGAATTGAGAAGGTCCCTGAGGCGCTGCAGCAGCCACTTCTGTGAAATCCCAAACCCAGCTGTCCGTCCCCGAATAGAGAAATGCGAAATCGCGTTCATCCACAGAGCGTTCAATCTCAGCGTCATCAGGATTCAAGAAAAACGCCGTGATTCCTTCTCCTTTGGTTGCCGTTTCAAATGTGTTTTTCGTCGAGTTCCATACAACCCGGGCTTCGCCCGAGTCTACATTGTCTTCCGATGTGACCACTGCTGCAATCCGGCGATCTACCATTGATGAAGAAAGTCCCGGTATACGGCTCGCAATGTCCGAGTGCGCCACTGAACGAAGTTTAGAAAGCGCATCTTCCGGCTTGGTCACGTCATCAAAGTTTCCTCCAAAGCCGAGATAGGTGGCAGCGGCAGAATTCAATGTCGCTACCTCGGCGGAGAGTTTGTTCTCTAGAACCGAATCATTCAGGTTTGACAGGAAGCTAGATCCTACGCCGGCGAGGATTCCCACGATCGCAACGACCCCGAGAAGCTGTACCAGTTAGAAGCCGTAAGCTTTGTTTTTTGAGTAAATCAAAGTTTTCATTGTCAGTGTTTGTTGGTTTCGGGGTAAACTTAATCCCTAATTATCATAAAAAAACAATTTTTGATAATTTTAATATAAACTTTTCTCACAAATAATTAATGTCTCCTCTCAAAAATTCGTTTTTCTGAGAAAATGAGCGAAATTCGGCGGATTATTTGCGATTTGCCAACAAGCAAGACGACAATGGGGTGGCTCTAAATTTTCCCCAAAGCAATGACCCATCTATTAAATCCCCATGGCAAAAGGCTATCAAACTAATCAGGAGCGAAAGATGACATTGTCCTCTTTTGGAAAAGACCTTGCTCGTCGTGCCCGGTCTAAATGTGAGCTGTGTGAATCGGCCGGCGTCCCGCTTTCAGTATTCGAAGTGCCGCCAGAGCCAACTGAAGCTGTTGATATCGATCAGTGCATTTTCATCTGCGACAATTGCCGGGAGCAGTCCGAAAATCTGAAGAAATTCAAGCCGGGTGAACATTGGCGAGTATTAGCCCAAACGGTATGGAGTGAAACGGCTCCCATTCAGGTTATGGCAACCCGACTTCTAAAACGCCAGGCCGATAGCCAGGCATGGGCACGCGAAACGCTCGACGGGCTTTTCCTGGATGAAGAACTCGAAGAATGGGTAACAAAAGCCGAGTGATTTGATATCCTCTTTCACACGTATTCAGTCATGAAACTCCTCATTTTCCTTCTTATTGCGATGGCCACGCCGGCTTTTGCTATTGATTATAAAACCGACGTGCTCCCGATAATGAAGGAACACTGTTGGAAGTGCCACAGCAACGACGAAGATGTGAAGGGAAATCTCGCGCTCGATGACCTCGACGAAATGCGTGATTTTCAGGTCGGGAAATTCAATATCATTCAGCCCGGGAAGCCGGATACCTCGAGTTTTCTTGAAAAAATGAGGCTCCCCGCCAGCGATTCTGATTTCATGCCTCGGAAAGGCGACCCGCTTCCGAAAGAAGAAATCGAGACAATTGAAAAGTGGATTGCCGCTGGCGCGATCATTGATTCCAAAAACCTCGGCGAGAAAGAATCAGCCTTTCTCGCCGAAAATGGAAAGTCCACCGAAGGTATGACTAAAGCCCCCGGACCGGATATGACCTTTTATAAATGGACCAATACCGACGGCAAAACTATTGAAGCCCGCTTTATGGGGCTGACCAAAGACGCCGTCAAAATCCTCCTCAAAAACGGACAAAGCCACAACTACCCTCTCTCCAAGCTGAACAAAGAGAGCGCAGCTCAAGCCAACGAGCTTGGCGCAAAAAAATAGAGCTGGCTGGGGCGACCAGCATCCCGGTGTAGCGGAACTTGCAAAAAGTTCCGACTAGTCCAGCCCATGTTGCTCTCGTGTTGCAGCCACTAACTTCTGATCCAGTGCCGCATCACTTCCGGCCAGGTTCTGCATTTCCTGCGGATCATTTTCGTGATCGTAAATTTCCACCCCAACTTGTTTGTTCGATTTTTTCTCGATCCAAACCACCGTGCGATACCGAACTGTCCGCATGGCATAGCCCATAAATTTCGTACCAAACCGGGCGTATTGGCTCAACGCCACTCCATTTGCCAGCGCTTGGGGGCTTTCTAAAACCGGCAGCAAACTCTCACCCTGCAAATGTTTCGGTTTTTCAACTGCTGCAAAATCACAGATTGTCGGATACAAATCCACCAGTTCAGCCAATGCTTTGGTTCGCCCGGGTTTCAATTGGGGATGCGCGACAATCATCGGCACCCGAGTCGCAATTTCGAAATTCGTCATTTTTCCCCAAGCACTTTGCTCACCCAGATGCCAGCCGTGGTCTGACCACAAAATCACGATCGTATCTTCACCCACTTCCGCAAGCAGCCGCCCAATTTGAGCGTCCACGTAACTGACGCACGCCGCATAGGCGTGCAGTAGCTCCAATTGCAATTTTGTTGAGATTTCGCCCTCCGGCGGCACACCTTGATAACTCCGCATCTCGAAACCGTTCCACGCGATCGCTTCTTCACGGTTCGGGCGCGTCGGCATCGTAAGCCCTTGTCTCTTTGCCCCACCAACATAACCGTCCGAATTAAACCACGCCATCACGGGCGATTTTTTGGCTGGGAGCGGATTCTTCGCCAACCACGTTTCATCTGGCTGATACAAATCAAAATATTTCTTCGGTGCGACGAAGGGCAAATGCGGGCGCCGAAATCCAACTGCCACAAACAGCGGTTTCTTGATCGAATCGCTAGTTTTCAATGTTTCGATCACTGAACTCGTCATTCTACCTGCGAACAAAAAATCGTCTGCGACATCAGGATTTTGCATCACCGGACACTCCCACCGTTCAGCGATGATGGACTCGCTCTTTTCTTTCGAATCGACCACTTCCCACATCTCCCGCTCCCGTCCCGGCGATGATGGCACTGACCAATCCGCCGGATCATCCCAACCATCGTGATAAATTTTTCCCCAGCTCTGGGTGTGATAGCCACCTTCGTTTTTCAACCACTGCGCCATCGAAACTGCCTCCGGCCGGGCTTCTCGAAATCGAATCACGTCCTTTTCATTATTCGAAAACACATTCACCGCGTTCGGACGAAGCCCCGTCATCAGTGATAAACGAGACGTGCCACACTTCGCATACTGACAATACGCTCGTTCAAAAACCACTCCCCGAGCCGCCAGCTTATCGATATTCGGCGTGGACACGCGATCGTCGCCGTAACACCCCAGCATGGGTCGAAGATCGTCAATCGCGATCATCACGATGTCCGGCTTTTCAGCCGCCATCGCAGAAAAACTACTGACAAGGAATGTGAAAAGAAGAACCCGATTCATCATCAGCATCACTTATTTTCCTTTTCGTAATCGCCCGGATTCACCCACCCCGCTGGGGTCTTTTCACCTTTTTCAATCATCCGCTCGTAATATTTTGCAGCAGGGCCCGACACCGGATACTCATCAAAAATAGACCCCTTCCCTTCCATCCGTGGATCTTCCTGCTTTGCCAGCTCCGCTTCCATCTGCGTGATCAGCTCTTTTTTCAACTCCGCAAGATCAGGGGCATCCGCCAAATTTGTCATGCACTCGCGATCTTCCGGCACCCGATACATTTCCTCTGCAGGACGCTTCCCGAAATTCCAATCCCAAAATTTCGGAGCTGATCCATCGCGACGCGCATCAAGAATCCACGTTTTCGTCGGGCTTCCGTCTGTGTTGAGATATCCCGTAATCGGATCTCCCACCGGCCAGCGATCGATTTCGTAATTTTTCAAATACAGCATTCCGTTTTTCACGATTCCACGAATCGGATATCCCAAATCATTAGGCCGCCCGGTGTCATGCCGCTCTTTTCCAATCAGCACGTGATCCCGAGCCGCGATTACCTGCCCCGATTTTTCAGAATTAAAAATATCCGTCAAACTCCGCCCCGACGGCGCGGCCATTCCCGTTGCTGAAAGCGGCACTTTAGCGATTTCCAGAAACGTCGGCGCGTAATCAATGAAACTCACATAATCCTGAATCTCGCGCCCCGGATTTTTAATCCCCTTTGGCCACATGATCGCCAGCGGCAAGTGGTTCGACATCTCATACTCCTGACCTTTGATCCGGGGAAACGGCATCCCGTTGTCCGCCGTCACCACAACGATGGTATTCTCAAGCAACCCGCGCTTTTCCAGAGAAGCCAACATTCGCACCAAATGATTGTCGAAGTGCTCAATCTCAAACGCATAATCCAGCATATCATTTCGAGTGGTCTCGTTGTCCGGCCAAAAATCAAAAACCTTATCGATCTCTTCCAGCTTCTTTCCGTTTTTCACACCTGCACCGTATTCATAGCGCCGATGCGGCTCCGTCGAGCCATACCAGAAACACCACGGCTTTTCACCCTTTGCCGCGTCATCAAGAAACAGATCAAAATTGCCCGCGTAATCGTTCGAAGAGATCGCTTTCGCCGGCGGCTTCGCTTTTAGTTTGTTAAACACTTTTCCCGTCAATTGCCGGGGATTTCCATCCACATCATGAGCCGATCCCGGCGCCCACCCCTTTGCGGTGTACCCCGTAAAATATCCGTTTTTACCCAACGCTTCGACATACGTTTCAAACTTCGCAGGGAAAAACGGCATGTGATTGGCCGCCTCTTCCAACTGCCACGAATTTCGGCCCGTCAGAATACAAGCCCGTGAAGGCGCACACTTTGCATTCGGTGTGTAGGCATTGTGAAACAGCAATCCCTCGCGAGCTACGCGATCAAAGCCCGGTGTCGAAACCCACTTCGTTCCGTAAGCCCCCGCATGCGGCCACGATTGATCATCCGAAATACAGAACAGAATATTCGGACGATCTTCAGCAAAAACGGAAGCACCCAAAAGAACAAAGAGAAAAGCAAACGAAGGGATTTTCATTTCTACGAATCAACAGGGTATCTTCGACGAATCAACCCTATCTGATCGAGCGACAGCGAATTTCAATCAAACGCAACCTTCGCCAGATAAATGCACGTCTTCTCTTCGTGAGATGAGTAATAGCTGATCCACAAGAAATCGTCTTTCCAAACCATTCCCGCATAACTGGTATCGCCGCCGGATGGCAACTTAAGACACTCGGTAAGCGTGTTTTTCTCCGCGTCGAGCCATACCAGCGATGTCCGCGCTCCTCCATCATACAAACGCACCGCCGCAAGAATCCGCCCATCGGCAAGCTGAATCATCTGCGGACCGCCAATTCGTTTGTTCAAATCGGTCCACGTCCATGAATCATACGGCGGCTTCGACTTCCCAAGAACCGCCATCTTGTCCCCCGTCTCATGCCGGAAAAGGCACATGGCAGAATCATCTTCAAAAAACAAAATCGTGTGCTCACCAACCCCTTTGTGAATATTCACTTCAGGAATCAACGTTTCATATTTTTCGCCGTCATCGCTCCGATAAAATCGCGCGATTCGCTCAGTTCGTTCACGGTCAGTTCGATACCCCATCGAATAACATTTCCCCTTGTGCCACTGTGAGCGCCACAACCAGAAACCGGGGTCGCCAATAGACTTTTCCTCAGTCCAGGTCTTGCCGTCATCGTCGGAAAACCAGGCAAATGAGTGATAACGGATCTCTTTTTCTGCCTGCATTCCCGCGCCGTTCAACATTAGCCGACCGCTCGGAGTCACTACCAATTTCGCATCGCGAAGGTCTTCGATATCATGTTCGATCAGAGCGAGTGATTCCCACTTTTTTCCGTCGTCAGAGACAATCACCCGAATAGAGCCATCCGGCGAAACGTGCCTGCCTCCTTCCCTGAAAACACAATACCAACGCCCTTTATGAAACAGCAGGTCAGTAAAAGCATTGTGGGCAGCTTTGTCCCAGATTCGACTGGATTCGACAAGGCGTGGCTTCGAATTTCGCTGGGCTGAAACCGACGTAAAAGCAGCGCAGCAGGTGATCAGAATAATGAGAGACAGCTTCATGAGTTGACGGAGATAGTGGCAAAAATCCCTCCTGATGTTCAGCGCAAACTCACCGTGTTTGCGGTCACGATTTCAGCTTTTTACATCTTTTTCCGAATCATCACAAAGCCAGTCAGCGTTTTCAAGCCAAGTAAAGCTACTGCGGTCCAAAGCACTGCATTCAGCGAGTTTGGCCATAGATAAACTTCAACTGCGAACCAGACGAAAACGAGAAACCGCGGCCGAAACAGCCATGAATAAGGTGCAGCCATCGCATTTCTTACCATCGCAAAGACCACGACTATTGTGTAGAAAAACGCATACAATCCTCCCGCCCAAATGTCCGCGTAACCGGCTTGAATCATCGCAATGGTCGTTACCGTAACCACAATCTGATCCGCCATCGTATCGGTAAACGACCCGCGACTTGAAGCGGTTCCAGTGTGCCGTGCCAAAGGACCATCCAAGCCGTCCAGTAAAACGTGAAACACCAGAGCCGCAAATGCCCATGCTTTGAAATCCAGTAGAAAAAGCGGGCAGAACGCCAACCCGGTGATCAACGAAAGCAACGTGACGTGATTCGCCCGCATGCGGAGCTTTGCCATTCCGATGAGCAACGGCTTCAAAAGGCCCGCCCTGAAATCTTGTCCCCATTGCATGAAAGCGCCCTCGCCTTCCGAGTAGCAGTTCACTTTCTGGTCCGCCGGTTTCGTTCCCATTCTAAAACGCTACGTCATTCCACTGAAAACTCAAAGCGTTGGGGAGCAAAGCCCATCCCCCGAATGGCCGAACCGGTATTAAAAAATCGAACCCCCTCGTGCCCAATATTTTCGAACGGGCAATGAGTGTGCCCAAAATACACCGATTCAGTTTCGCTCCGCCAATCCGGCTTCACATCATCCAAATGAAACGCAATTCGCTGAATCGTCTTTCCTGCGGGAAAGTAAATTCTGTGAAACGCCTTGCTGATTCCCAATGCATCAACCGCCTCGTAAGAGCGCGCCGCTACTTTCCCCCTGGGCTGATCACGGCTCCATTTTTCCCTGAATCGATCTAGCGCCACGCGATCCATATTCCAATTGGCACCGTCACCGTGCAGAAATAGATTCTCTCCTAAAGTCAGCATCCGCTCATCAACAATCAACTTTTCTTCGGACTTTTCGAGCTCGTTCAATTCATCCGAAAACGCATCGAGGCAATCATGATTGCCATGCAGAAAATGAACTCGTTGATCACTGCGCAAACTGACAATCAATTCATTAAGCCACAGGAATGCCTCATCGATCGATTTCCGTTCGTCAGAAAAATGACTCCATCGAAAATCAAACGTGTCGCCATTCAGCACCAACACATCGACCTCTCCAATCTCGCTTCCCACAGAATCAAACAGGGCATGCCCATCTGAACGACCGGCAAACAAATGCAGGTCGGACAAGACAAGACCACGCTGCGAAATCATTTATTTAAAAAGTAAGGGTGCAAAATCAGCCAGATACCCACGCCATACCGGCCAGGAATGTCCGCCCTCGGTCAGCACCCACTCATGCTTGATACCGGCCTCAGTGAACTCCCCGATCGCTCTTTCATTTTCCTTCAATAAGAAATCGTCTTTGCCACACGCAATCCAGAGCAATTTCAATCTTGCATTCGTGTCTTCAACATTGGAAAACGCAGCTTCAATTGACGCTTTTTCCGGAGGCGCTGCACTAAAAGCCCCAACGTAGGAAAACGTTTCGAGTTCGTTCAAACCGATCGTCAGTGAATGGAGTCCGCCCATCGAAAGTCCCGTGATCGCCCGGTTTTCACTCCCCTGCTTCACGCGGTAAAGTTTCTCCACCATCGGCAATGCCGCATCCATGAGATCGAGCCGAAGCTCTTCGGTGTTTTCTTCCGAACGCCCATTCCCATACGACTTCGGAATTGGGTGCCCGTCCAGCATCACAACAGTCATCGGCTTCGCCTTCCCCGAAGCGATCAGATTATCCAGAATCCACTGCGCCTTTCCGTAGTCCGTCCACGTCTCCCCACCATCGCTGTGCCCGTGTTGCAAAACGAGAAGCGGATATTTGTCATCGCCGGTCTCATAACCCGGCGGAGTATAAACCCGCATCTCCCGATACCGATTGATCGGCTTCGAAAAGTAGCCATGCGTATGAACCGTCCCGTGCTCAATAGCAGGATCGAAATCAAAAACATTCCCACCGGAAATGTGAAGCACACTGGTCTTTGGCGAACGCATCGGCTTCAAAGCCGGATTCCCCGAATCGACTTGTTGAACACCGTCAATGTTAAAACTGTATCCATAAATCCCAGGCACTACCTCATTGAGCGTTCCCGACCAGATCCCCGTCTCCTCATTCAACGTCAGCTCCAGCTTTCCCTTCGTCATCTCCCCACTTACTGAAACGGCATTCGCCTTCGGAGCTTTAATTTGAAAAGTAACCACTCCGTTTTCACCAACTATCGGCGAGACAACCGGCGCAGGTCGTTTCTTCTTCTCTTTTTTCTTTGAATCTTGAGCTTCAGAAAACTGAGGCAACAGCGAAGCAAAAACAGCCGCAACTAAAATCAGGGAAGGTCGTTTCATAATCGGAAAATCCAGTAGTCTCACGCACTTTTCAACCACGCACTTCGGGCATGCCTAGATGCGGGCACGTGTTGCTCTCCGAACTCCAGCGCGTTATCCGTTCGCATGAAAAATCTCGCCCTCATCCTTCTCGGTATCGCATTTGCGTTCACCACATCAATCGCCCGCGAGTTTCATGATTTTACGAACAAGGCAGGTAAAACCATCACTGCCGAGTTTCTCGATTACCAGGATGGCAAAGTCAAAATTCGAGCCAAAGGCAAAGTGTTCGAAATTACCGCGACTGACCTTTCGGAGGAAGATCAGACATTTTGACCGAATGGGACCTAAAACGAAAAGGAAATGAAGAATCTCTTTATTATAGCGAGTTGGTTTTTGAAGACGATTTCTCCGCCGAAGGATTTGGCGAGCGTTGGAGTCATTACAAAAGCGAAAGCGAAATTCAAGATGGCGTTTTGATCGGGAAGACCATTGATATCAACGATCACGCTGGAGTCGAAGCGATCCGTTGTGAAGGCCGCCAGGACATGGAAGTCTCCGTGAAATTTAAATTCGCAGGTCCCGAGGCCGAGCGCTTCAACGTCTGGTTCGACGACAAAGATTTCAAAGGCGCTCACGCCGGTCACGTCACCAGCATCTCGATCTGGTCTACCGGCGGCAACATTCAGGATGCAAAAACCGGCAACATGGAAAACTCCATTTATGAAATGAAAAAATCTCCCGCCGGGTTCGACGAGGCCACCAAAGAATTGCTCAAAACAAAGGCGGCGAATTTGGAAGTCGATTTCGAAAAGAAAAAAGACGAGTGGTACGAACTGCTCATTCGCACCAAAGGCCCTCTCGTCACCGTTTTCATCGATGGCGACGAAGTCGGTTCACTCGAATCGGAAGGAAATGCTCACCCCACAAAATCCCAAGTCAGTTTGACCACGAACATCAGCAACGTTCACTACGACGAGGATAAAGAGACCGAGTAAGAAGCTAGTTTTTTCACGGACAGATAAGGTTGGTTCGACAAACATACCCTGTTGATTCGAAAAGCCATTTCGAACGTACCCTGTTGGTTCATCGAACATACCCTGTTGCTTCGAAAAAACGAAACGTCATCAATCCACATACAGAAACTCGTTCGACATGAACAATGCTTGAGCGACCAGCGGCCATGGACTGACACCAGCGCGAGTTTTTTCGAGATCAACAAATTTTCCAAAACGGTCGTGCTTGACTTGGTCTGCGGGACGATGGAGAACGGCGTTGAAAATTCCATCAATTCGCTGATCGCGAGTCACTCCTTTTTCAAATTTAAGTCGATCAACCAAAGCAGCTGCCTGATCAGTGACGAAATTTGAATTCATCGAAAACAAAGCCTGCGGTGCGACAATGCTTTCAGTACGGCGCTCTTGCGATTGCACGGGTGAAGGAAAATCGAAAGCTCGAAGGGTGGGATCCAAATTGAAACGGTTGATGTAGCCGTAAACGCTTCGCCGCGGGGTGTAATCATTGCCCCACAATTCGCCCGAACGTCCCCGCATTCGTGAATCGAGAGCGCCGGAAACCGCAAGCAGTGAATCTCGAATTTCTTCAATTTCGAGCCGCTTCAAATTTGCGCGATGATACAGTTTATTCTCCACATCAAGTTCCGCCATGTCATCGCGAACAACGCTGCGTTGCTGATAAGTTCGCGACGTAACAATTGTTCGCACGAGATGTTTCAGTGACCATCCGTTTTCGACAAAATCCGCCGCCAGCCAATCGAGTAATTCAGGATGACTTGGTCTGGCTCCCTGCAATCCAAAATCGGACGGCGTTTCGACGAGATAACTTCCAATGAGCGCCCCACCCAAATTCGATTCACAAATACACGAGCTGTGAGCGGGTTCTTGGGATCCGCAATTTTGTTCGCAAGATCAAGCCGACCTGAATTGTCTTCGGAAAAAGCAGGTTGTTCGGGGTCGATGATTTTCAAAAATCGCCGAGGAACTTTGTCGCCTTTTTGGGAGGCTTCCCCCCGAATGAAAATAACCGGGCTAACGGGTTTCTTTGCCTCGCTGATCGACATAGCGCAAGCAGGAGCTCCATCGTGAGTCATCAGAAGTTCGGCGAGTTTGGTCTGTTCTATCAGATCGGAAACGGAGCGATTGTTGCCTTTTTTCTTCTTGTTCCCAGCGTCTTTGATTTCCTTCTCGATGGAGGCCAGCTTTTTCTCATAATCGTCCTTTTGCGCTTTGTCAGGCTGGTAACTGGCCATCACCGGGAACGCTTCGATCGCCCACGGCACGGGTCGATTCAGTGAATTAAAAACGCCGTAGAGTGAATAATAATCCGCTGTCGGAATAGGCTCAAATTTGTGATCGTGGCAACGTGAACAGGCTACCGTCAAGCCGAGTAGGCCTCGAGTCGTAGCATCAATCACATCGTCGACGAAGTCCGCAGACATTCCGCGATGCGGCGACACTCCAATAAAACCAGGCCCGGCAATCTCGGGATCCCCTTTTTTTATGGCCCATCATATCTGCGGCGAGCTGCTCGCGAATGAACTGATCGAACGGCTTGTCGGCGTTGAACGAATCGATCACGTAGTCCCGAAAGGTGAAGGCGAAGGGATAATAACGTGGGGTTTTAGTGTCGGGCCGGTAGGTGTTTGCGGTATCGGCATAACGAGCAACGTCGAGCCAAAGCCTCGCAAAATGCTCACCAAACCGTGGCGAATCGCTCAACTCAACAATGTAAGAATCGAGCGGTTTTTCGTAATCAGAAAGCGATTCGGGAGGCAATCCCGTGAGGTCATAAGCCAATCGGCGAGTCAGGGTTTTTCCGGTGGCCGGAGGAGATTGACTGATCCCCTTCTCGGTAAATTTGGCGTAAATAAACTGATCGATTGGGTTTTCATTCCACACCTTCAGAGGTGCCCAAGGCGGTTCGATCGCTTTTACCGGTTGGAAGGCCCAGTGCTTTTCTGCTTCACCAAAAATGGCTTCCTGATCGCCCAGGCGGGAAAATTTGGTTTCACCCATGTCCTCAGCTGATCCCGGAGCTCCCCGCAGAATCCACGACTTCAGCAACTCAATTTCGCCGTCCTCGAGCTTGTACTTCGGCGGCATTTCGTAATCTTCATCCTTATATTGAATCGCGGTGAAAAGCAGCGAGTCGCCAAGATTCTCAGGAATAACGGCCTTTCCCGTATCTCCGCCTTCCAACTACCCCGTTTCCCGATCGAGCAGCAGTCCGCCTTTCTGGGCGTCCTCAACTTCTGAATGACATTCGTAGCAATGCTTGACGAGAATCGGTCGAATATTGGTTTAGAAAAACGCAGCACCGGTTTCACCCTTTTTTCCAGGCAGCGCCACACTACTCCCGGGCACTGCCAGAAGGCAGGCGCCAAGAATAAAGCTGAGAAAATAGAATAAATTTCGCGTCATTACCTGAAAAAAATGTAGCGCACGATCCACCAAAAACAGGGACGCAATCCGACCTTTTGAACCAAAGATTGACGCTTTTACGGGCTGGATTTCTGGACCTCATTTCGCTACTTTAATTCATGACTAGAATGATTCTTCGAAGCGTGCTGGCGTTGATCCTGCTTATTTCGAGCGGGCTGAAGGCGGAGGACTATCGCAAATCGATTCGCAACACATCTCCCATTCTTTATTGGGACTTTGAAAATCAGCCGGAAGAAACCGGAACTATCAAAGGCGATGTGAAATTCGGAGTTTCTGGTCCGACTTCAAAAACCGCCAAGTTGCTGCCGGCAAAAAACAAGGGAGCCACATTCGGCGGTGATGGTGCTCGAATCGTGGTGAAAGACCCCGGGCCGGGCAGCCAGTTTGATTTCGAAAACGGAGATCCAATCGCGATCGAATGCTGGGTAAATCCAACCGAAATTTCTTCCGGGGCTCACGCTTACATCATCGGAAAGGGACGCACGGGAAACAGCGGATTTTCAGCAAACAACCAAAACTGGGCGCTTCGTTTGACGGGTGAAAAAGGAGATGGGATGCCGAATTTCCTTTTCCGAAGTCGCGATGGAAAAGTAATGAAGGGCGATTTTCATCGATGGAAAGCAGATAGCGGAATCAAACTGAACTCCGGCTGGCATCACTTGGCTATCACTTATGTTTTTGGAAAACCGGATTCAGTTCGCACATGGATCGATGGCGAAAAAGTGACCGGCACCTGGGACATGGGCGGAAAAACTGAACAAGAACCGTTTGTTGATGACGACGAAATTTGGGTCGGTTCAACATCGAAAGGAAGTGCCAGTAACAGTTTTCGGGGATCCATTGATGAGCTTGCCGTCTACCGACTCGAATTTGACGAAGAACACCTCGCGGCTCGCGTGAAGATTCCCGAGTATCAGCCACTGGTCGATACCGCCGCTATTCCTGACGGCAAGGTTCGTGTCGAGATCATTGAGAATCTCGGGGTGAAGAAAAAGTGGCCGCGACGCTTTCCGGATGCCGATCCGAAGCAGGAATTTATCGACGATTCCTTCGCGTTCTATCAGATGCCGCAAAAATACAATGACACCGGTCTGCGTGACGATCGCTCCAATCCATTGATGGTTCGGGCCAGCACAAAAGCCATGTTACCAGAAAAAGATTTGCGAATTGTCCTGCGAACGCGGGGAGCCGGCCGTCTGTGGATGGACGGAAAAATGATCGCCGAAACCGCATTTGCCTACACGGGTGGGGGAGCTCACAACAGCGTGATGGCAACGACATTGCGGCACTCTCCAGAAATGCGAATCCTCGGCCCGGGCGATCGGGAAAGTCTTGTGATTCTAAAAGGAGACGGGAAGCCTCACGTGTTTGTCCTCGAAACAATTTTAGGCAACGGCTCCGTTCGCGCATCTCTTGGTGAAACAAGTGTCAGCATTTCTGAAGCAGGTGGAGAGTTTTATTTACTGTCTCCGAAAGAAGAAAAAGTGTGGCTCTCTGAAAAGGGGTGGGACGATTTCCGCCAGCGGCGCATCGGCTTTTTTCGTGACCTGGATTCAAAAAAACGACGAGTCGCCGGTTCAAACGAACAGAATTATTGGAAACAACGCCATGCTTACGCTTCCAAAATTGTCAGTGGAAAATTAAAGACGAACGAGATTGATAGCCTCTTAAAAGCAAGCTGGGAAAAAGCTGCCAGCGAAGGACCAACAAGCGCCTTGGCAAAAGAAGTGCAGGCCATTTTTTCTGAAAAGTGTTTCCGTTGCCATGGCGAAAAGGTAAAGGGTGGACTCCGGCTGGATGATCACGATGCCATTCTAAAAGGCGGCGATTCGGAATCGCCCGCTCTTGTCGCGTGTAAGCCGGAAGAGAGTTTTCTCGTCGAACTAATCCATCCTGAAGCAGAAGATCGAATGCCGCCGAAGGGAGATGCGCTTTCGGAAAAAGAACGCGCCACGATCCAGGAATGGATCGCTAAAGGGGCGGAACGATTTGATAGGGTTGACTCATCGATCGAACCCTCTTTGATCGTGAATGATTTACATTTTCTTCGCCGCGCAACGCTGGACATTGTGGGTCTTGTCCCAAGCCCCGAAGAGATTGAAGCCTTTCTAGCAGATGACGAATCCCGCCGCGCCAATGCGATTGATCGCCTTCTGGCTGATGATCGCTGGGCCGATCACTGGGTCAGTTACTGGCAGGATGTATTGGCGGAAAATCCCAATATTCTCAAACCCACGTTGAACAACACGGGACCGTTTCGTTTCTGGATTTACGAATCGCTCCTCGATAACAAACCGATGGACCAGTTCGTAACTGAATTGGTAAAAATGGAAGGAAGCTCACTCATCGGAGGTCCGGCAGGTTTTGGTTTGGCCTTTCAAAATGACGTGCCGATGGCGGCAAAAGCTAACACGATCGGAACGGCTTTTCTCGGAGTCGAAATGAAGTGCGCCCGGTGTCATGATGCGCCGTATCACGAATCAAAACAGCGGGATCTATTTGAACTGGCGGCGATGCTGAATCAGGAAGGAATCAAGTTGCCCACGAGTTCAACGGTGCCGGCAGGCTCAATTCCGGCCAGTCGAAAACCCCTCATTGAAATTACTTTGAAGGCTGGTGAAACGATCGAACCCCGCTGGCCGTTTGGTGATTTATCGGGAGCGGCCACAACTCCCGTCTGGGCAGAAGTTGAATCGATGCGGGAAAAGGTCGCGTGGAAACTCACTTCTCCGCACAATGAGCGCTTTGCTCAAGTCATGGCAAACCGAGTGTGGAAACGCCTGTTGGGGACGGGATTTGTTGATCCGGTCGATGATTGGGAAGCGGGGAAACCGACCCACCCAAAATTGCTTGGTCGATTGGCAGATCATTTTGTGGCCACTGGTTATGACTTGAAGGAAATGGTACGCGTGGTGATGAACTCAGAAGCGTATCAGCGGGAATCACGTCCGGAGGTGATCGGTCAGGACCCTACGTTTTCTCATCAAATCCAACGTCGCATGAGTGCAGAACAGGTCGTCGACTCTCTGTTTTCGATTTCTGGAAAACCGCTCGATTCCGAAGAACTCACCATGGACAAGGACGGAACGCAGGTTGAGAAAAACATGATCAATCTCGGCCTGCCGCGGCGTGCGTGGGAATTCACGTCGCTTTCGAACGAGCGCGACCGACCGAGTTTGGCTATTCCAAAAGCGCAGGCAGTGGTTGATGTGTTAGAGAATTTTGGATGGCGAAGCGCACGGGCCGAGCCAAAAAGCGAACGCGAAACGGCTCCAAATGTTCGTCAGTCCGCCATCATCGCAAACGGATTGATGGGTCGTTGGGTTACTACATTGACGGAGGAGCACGCGTTGACCAAATTGGCCCTCCGCCCCGAGATGACGCTGGACGAATTTATCGATTCCGTTTTCTTACGCATTCTCTCCCGCTTGCCCTCAGCATCGGAACGGATTTTATACGCGGAGCTGCTGAGCGAAGGTTTTGATTCACGAATCGTTCCAGAAGCCAAGCGTCAGCGGCCAAAAAAGTGGGATCAACTTGGGCACGTCGCGTGGTCAAATCACCTTTCGGCTGAGGCAAACTCGATTAAAATAGAAATGGAAAAGCGGGCCGCGATCGGAGATTTTCCAACGGTTGCCCTGAAACAAACTTGGCGAGAGAACGTCGAAGACATGCTCTGGGCGATGTTAAATTCGCCTGAGTTTATCTTCGTGCCGTAATGTCCAAACAAGGTAGCAATGAATCGCAGAATATTCATCAAAACAGCCAGTAGCAGCGGTCTTTCGATTGCCAGCGGAGCATTGTTGTCCGCCAATGAACGGACGGTCGCTGATATTCCGTTTGGAAAAGTCGAACACGTCATCCAAATCTGGTTGGGCGGCGGAGCGTCGCAGATTGACACGTGGGATCCAAAAAAATTGGGCGACGCAAAATCGCGGAAAGCAGGATCGTATTATCCGGCGATCGATACAAATATGCCCGGAGTTCAAGTGTGCGAGCACCTGAAGCACTGCGCAGGAATGATGGACAAAATCACTGCGTTGCGAACAGTGAATCATGATGTGATCGACGAACACGCCGCAGCAACCAATCGGATGCACACGGGTCGTAACGTTAGTGGGACGATTGTTTACCCATCCATTGGTTCCTGCGTTGCCCATGAAAAGGGGGCTGCAGCGGAAGGCGTTCCAGCCTATGTGGTGATCGGGTATCCCAACATCGCTCGCGGACCGGGGTTCCTTGGAGCAGAATCTGGGTTTTTATATCTGTTAGACACCGCCGCAGGTCCAGCGGGTTTGAAGCGCCCCGATATCATTTCGGACACTCGACAAGCCCGTCGTGAACGACTTTTGAAAGAAATGCGCAAGTCAGCGATCGAGAATCGGAAGGGCAAAAAAATCGCAGACTACGACACAACGGTCGAAGCAAGTCTGAAACTGACTGGACCTGAATTTATGAGTGTATTCGATCTCAAATCCGAAAAAGGAGATTTGAGAAGTCAGTATGGCGGTGAATTTGGGCAGCGGTGCCTGTTGGCGCGGCGCCTGATCCAAAGGGGCACCCGCTTTATTGAAGTGTCTCACAATATGAATTTTGTAAACGGAACCGGTTGGGATACCCACAATGAAGGGCAATTGAACCAGCATATTTTGATTCAGGAATTGGACCGGGCTATGTCAACTCTCATCACCGATCTGGAAAATCATCAACTTCTGGACAAAACGCTGATCGTCGTAAACACCGAATTCGGCAGGCCCGCAAGTTTCGATGGGCGCGGCGGTCGGGGTCATCAAGGCACGGCCTTTTCGGTAGTGCTGGCTGGCGGCGGACTAAAACATACCGGTGCCTACGGTGAGACTGACGACCTTTCGAAAACAGTTCTTGAGAATCCTGTCACCGTTCCTGATTTATTCGCAACGGTTCACGCGAGCATGGGAATCGACCCGGCAAAAGAGCTCTACGATGGCGATCGTCCGATTCCGATCACAGATCGCGGGAAACCGATTCACGCTTTGTTAGCATGATTTTTGATCTTCTTTCAACCATCGCTAAGACTCCCGGACCAGACTCATTGGTCGACCTTTTTTCGCGTCTCTTTTCCAGCTGGACGCTGTGGACTATCGTCATATTGGTGACTCAGATTTTTGCGATTCTCAGCATCATGAACGTGGTGATGAGAGCGCGCACGGTTACGGGAACGTGGGCGTGGGCGCTGGCGTTATTTTCATTCCCAGTCCTCGCGGTCCCCCTCTACTGGATCTTCGGGCGCCGAACGTTTAGGGGATATTTTGAGCGAATGAGAGACGTCCGCGAAAAGCACGAAGACCTGATGGAAGAGGTTTCCGAAGCACTCCGGCCCCACTTTATCGACTACCTCCCCGATAAATACCGGGATTTTTCAGTACTCGAAAAATTAAGTGAACGGCGATTCAGCGATGACAATCAAGTCGAGTTACTCATCAATGGAGAGGCGACATTTGATTCTATTTTTGAAGCCATCGACAACGCAAAAAGTTACGTGCTCATTCAGTTTTTCATTTTGAAAGACGATAATCTCGGACAAGAATTACAAAAGCGGCTGATTGAAAAAGCAAAAGAAGGTGTCCGGATTTTCGTGCTTTACGATGAAATCGGTAGCCACAAATTGTCCTCAGCCTATGTCGCTACCCTGCGAAAGGGCGGCGCTCAGGCCTCAGCATTTCACACCCGGCGCGGAAAAAGTAATCGTTTCCAAATCAACTTTCGAAACCACCGGAAAATTGTCGTAGTTGACGGAGCCGCTGCGTTCGTGGGAGGACACAATGTCGGTGACGAATACCTTGGCAAAAGTGAACGCTTTGGAAATTGGCGAGACACCCACGTTAAAGTTCGCGGACCATCCGTTTTAAGCATTCAGTTTATTTTCCTCAATGACTGGTATTGGGCAACCCGAGAGATTCCCTCGCTTGACTGGTTCCCTAAATTTCAGGCGCCCTCCAATGGGATGACGGTTCTCCCACTTCCAACCGGCCCTATTGATGAAGTTGAAGGGGCCACCCTTTTCTTCCTCAATGCGATCAACAACGCCGATGAAAAAATTTGGATCACAAGTCCTTATTTTGTTACAGACGAATCCATCCGTGCCGCCCTGCAGCTCGCGGCAATGAAGGGTATCGACGTTCGAATAATGATCCCGTTCAAGCCTGATAAATACACACCCTGGCTTGCAACATTTTCATATCTCGCAGAAATGGAAGCCGCAGGTGTCCTGATTTTTCGTTACACAGATGGCTTCCTCCACCAAAAAACGATGTTGATCGATGATCGCCTGGGAAGCGTTGGCACCGCGAACTTGGACAACCGATCACTGCGATTGAATTTTGAAATCAGCATCATCGTGCTTGATAAGTCATTCTGTTCCGAATTAGAAACAATGCTTGTCGCAGATTTTAAAAAATGCCACGAAGTTGGCGCGAAGGACTACACTGAGAGGCCGCTTTGGTTTCGAATTGGAGTTAGAATCGCAAGACTTGCCGCCCCAATCCTTTAACATCGCCAACCTGAATCAGAGTTTGTTGTTTCTCTTGTAGGTCTCGATATCGAGCGTAATCCGCTTAATTTCATTCTCCAAATCGTTGATCTGCGTTCGGCGAGTACTTGTTAAGATGGGGTTAAGAGTCTTTGACTTAATCTCCGCTTTCTTAAATTCGATATCACGCTTCATCTGAGCGATATCCTCTATTCTAACTTGGATATATCGCGGAGTTGTTGAGTTCACGGTGCTATTCGCTGAAGCCACCTTCGGAGCGGACTTCAATGGCAGTCGTTTAACAAAACTCTGGTCCGCCGCTGACAGCTTCAAAATCGGCAAATCAAATCGAGACGAATCGGACTGGCGCACAATAGTAATTTGATCGTCGGAACGCCCCAGAATCTCGACCTGCAACTCCCGGCCATTGGCGTCCGTGATCAATCGACTGACAGGATAGGAAACACTTTCATTATCGCCATCACTTCCCCCACTCTCCCCTAACTTCTGGCAAGAGGAGATCGTAAGCAACAACAGCGCCATGGCTGCGGTGATTGGGCTGGTTATATATCCAGAACTCTTCATAGCTTCACTTTAGACGTTCCAGCTCCACAATCTCTTGTTCGATCTCAGCCCTTTCCTCTTCAAGAAGTCCAACCTCTCGAATCATTCCTCGAAGACGAGGCGAACTTGGAGCAAGTGTGGTTGAACGCTGTTTTGCCTCTAGGACTTCTATTTCTTCAATCAAGCGGGAAAGCCGTTCGTGAGCATTTTGAAGTTTCACCTCCAATACAGGAGTCAATCCACCAGGGCGCTCAGATTCCTCAAGATTCACCTCTCCGCTACTTTCAACCGTGGTCAAAAATTGCTGATCAGCAATTGAGATTGATGAAATAGGAAGCACATAATTTTTCCCATCTGCTTTTCGACTGAATTGAATCTTGTCGAAGGTCTTCCCTGTGATGGTAACGGCAATCTGCTTCCCCTCACTATTTGTGATCGTTCGCTCGAGCGGTAAAGAGGATTTCGTAGCCGTTTGAACTCTTGGAGCAGGAGCAACGATCACATCCTCTTTTACGGACGCTCCAACTTTCGGCGGCTCACACGAACTCAGCAACAATGCCGAGAACAGCACCACTCCTGATTGTTTCAATTTAGAAAACCGACTCTTCATATCTCAAAGCGTAGCCTATAATGAGCTACTCAATAGGGATGACGCAAACGAAAACTACGCCATCATGGACGTGCAAATGCCCCTCGTGCGAATTTATTGAAACCCCTGTGAAGAAGTCTCAATCAAAAATCAAAGGATCAACTCACCTCATTGTTTTCGGCATCTCCGCTGCAATCCTGAGTAGCTCCTTTTACTATTTGACCCGAACCACTCCAGAATCTCGGTTCGATGATGAAATTGAGCCGATTCTGGCTGCGTATTGCTACGACTGCCATGGCGACGGAATGGACAAAGGCGACATCGTTCTCGACGACTTTGAATCGATCCAGCACCTGCTTTCTGAGTTCAATACATGGGACGGAGTCTATACGAATATTGAAGGGTTTCTGATGCCTCCAACTGACAAAGCCCAACCCACTGACGAAGAGCGCGCAAAATTGATTGCGTGGATCGAGCGGGATGTCTTCAAACTCGATCCGGAAAACCCTGATCCCGGCCGTGTCACCATCCGGCGCCTTAATCGAGAGGAATACAACAACACGATTCGTGACCTTGTTGGGATCGACCTTCAACCCGCCAACGATTTTCCTGAAGATGATACCGGTTATGGATTCGACAATGTTGGCGACGTCCTCACTCTCTCGCCAGCACTGCTTGAGAGATACGTGCAGGCCAGCGGCGCAGTTCTCGATCAAGTCATTTTCACCGACGTCCCCTCACCTTCCACCAAACTTTGGGGTGGCGGACAATATGTCAAACGAAGCGGAGGTCCCGACGTCAACTCAGGGACGATGTCCAGCAATGCCACGCTCGGCGTCAAATTTAATGTTCCTGCCGATGGCGAATACCGCATTGAAATTCGCGCCAGCGGCTCCCCTGCAAAAAACGAATGGCCCATCATGCGAGTGAAAACAGAAAAAGGCCCCACCAAAGATTTTCGTGTCGATAAAACCCGCGAAAACACACGCGACTACATTCTGAACGCCAAATGGAAAAAAGGAGATGGTCGCTGGATCGACATTGAATTCATCAACGACCTATATGATCCCGGGGCAAAAGACCCCCGCGCCCGCGATCGAAATTTGTACCTCCATGGGGTCAGTATCATCGGTCCACTCAATCAGAAATTACCTCCGCCATCGAAAACTCATCTTGCTCTGTATTCTGCTGCTGATGAAAAGGCCCAAGATCCTGAACGTGCTCGACAAATTATCACTAATTTCGCGGGAAAGGCATGGCGGCGTCCCGTCGAAGAACACGAAATTGATCGCCTTTTTAGATTCTACAAAGACGTTCGCGACACTGAAAAAGGCTCCTTTGACGAAGGCGTAAAACTTGCCCTTCAGGCCAGCCTCATCTCACCGAACTTCCTTTTTCGAGGCGAAGTCCGTGAGCGACCCGGTGACTCAGGAAAAATCAGCCCCATCGACGAATTCGCTCTCGCGAGCCGCCTTTCCTACTTTCTATGGAGTTCAATGCCAGACACAGAACTCTTCGACCTAGCCGAAAAAAATCAGCTCCGCGAAAATCTCGATACCCAGATCGAACGCATGCTTCGAGATCCAAAAGCCACCGCCCTCACTAAAAACTTCGCAGGTCAATGGCTCCAACTTCGCAACCTTCAGATCGCTTCTCCCGATCCCAAAACCTACCGCGATTGGAATTCAGAACTGAAAGATTCCATGCGCAAGGAAACCGAAACTTTCTTCTCTGCTATCGTTCGCGACAACCGGCCCGTTCTCGATTTCATCACTGCGGATTACACCTTTGTTGATGAGCGCCTCGCCAAATTTTACGGAATCCCCAATGTGAAAGGAAATAAATTTCAGCGCGTCAGCCTGACCGATGATTTGCTGCAGCAGCGAGGAGGCGTCCTGACCCACGCCAGCATCCTGACAATCACCTCAAACCCAACTCGCACCTCCGCTGTAAACCGCGGCAACTTCGTTCTCGAAAACCTTCTCGGCACCCCGCCCCCGCCGGCACCCGCCGACGTCCCCGCGCTCGAGGAATCCGGGAAAGGAAACAACAGCGGCAAGACCCTCCGCCAGCAGCTCGAAATTCATCGTAAAAAGAAACAGTGCGCAAGCTGCCATGAGCGAATGGACCCAATTGGATTTGGTCTTGAAAATTTCGATGGAATCGGACGCTGGCGTGACAAAGAATCCGGCAATCCTATCGATTCATCCGGGGAACTCTACACCGGCGAAAAATTCAGCGGCCCCGCCGAATTAAGAAAAATTCTTGCCGATTCAAAATCCGAAGCCTTCCTCCGCTGCCTCACCGAAAAGCTCATGACATATGCTCTCGGACGAGGGATCGAATATTACGACAAGCCCGCAATGACAGAGATCGCACACACGACTGCTGAGAAAGGTTACCACTTTCACGAACTCGTCAAAGCCATCGTTCACTCCACCCCCTTTCAAAAAAGTCGGGCGAATTGAGCCAAAATGGATGACACCCGAGATTGTTTTGTGAAGAGCAGTTGAAG
>CALAHF010000041.1 GCA_937891465.1 uncultured Verrucomicrobiales bacterium
CAGGTAGTTTCCTCGGCAGTTTCGCAACGGGGCGGATCTTGATCGAGCCGAAACCATAGATTAGCACCACATAACTATCGGGTGGCCAAAGAAGGAGTGAGATTAGTCACCGTGAATGGGACACGCTACCGATCGTCTTCAGTAAGCTTCGGTCACCAAGATTAAACAAGTGGACTCTGTCGGCACCGGTTTTGTACCATCGAGCACCCCCCTGTGATGCTGTGCTAAAGTCAGGATACCGCGTGGTTTTGGCTTCATTTTTCCTGCGGCGATGAGCTTATCTTCTTCCGCTGTGGTGTCGTGGCCGTCGAGAACGCACTCCTCGCCGAATAAAATCCCACAATCAGTGCCTTCTGCCATTTTCATAAAGGGACTGATGTCGAATTCAAACCCACTTGTGGTTCGGTGAGGAAAAGTTCACCCGGCTTCCGGCGACGATGCACCAATCGAACACGGCCAGCTGGGTGTCGGTATAGCTCAGGATGTGATTTCTCAGGTCGTCAGCATTCTTGTAGTGTCCACCATAGAATTTGCTGAAACCGTCATCATTGATGATGACAAGTTTATCCCCGTTGCGCGGGGACGGAGGCTCGGCGGAGTTTGAGACCGAAGAGATCGAGAAAAGAAGGCCGAGGAGCAAGAGGTGAAGTCGGGACATGGAACGGAAGGTCTTGATTGAAAGCGGAACAGTTCAACCGGCGCATGTCGGCGCATGTCGGCGTAAGCGCCCCGATAAAAAGCAATTTCCAATCAATTGGAAAAGGCGATTGTCTATCTGTCTCATGAAAATATTTTCACGATTTAGTCTCTTTTTGCGTCTCAGCTTTTTTTCGCTTCTGATCACCACGCTCGTCTGTCCGGCCTCGGAAAAGCCGAATGTGCTTTTCATCGCAATCGATGATTTAAACTGTCGGCTCGGTTGCTACGGTTTTGATCACATCGTTTCACCGAATCTCGACAGACTGGCAAAGCGAGGGGTGCGATTCGATCGAGCGTATTGTCAGTATCCGTCTTGTGGACCGAGCCGCGCCTCAGTTCTGACAGGACTGAGGCCCGACACGACGGGGATAATCAGCAACAAGATCAATTTCCGGGAGCACCTACCGGATGGGTTGACCTTGCCTCAGCATTTTCGAAACAGCGGCTATCACGTGACCCGGGTCGGGAAGATTTTTCATCAGGACAACCCGACGCACATCGGGACAAGCGGCCCGGACGATCCGGAGTCCTGGGATGCCGTCGTGAATCCGCGCGGGCGAGACAAGGACGAGGAGGATAAGCTCACGGTTTATACCCCACAGTTACCGCTGCCGGATCAGATGTGTTTTCTGAAAGCAGAGGGAGCAGATGGCGAGCAAACCGATGGAAAAATCACGGATGAGACGATCCGGGTTTTGAAAAAAAAAGGTGATGAGCCCGCTTTCATCGGGGTTGGCTACTACCGGCCTCACATTCCCTACATCGCACCGAAGAAGTATTTCGATCTCTATTCGTATGAGAAGACGCCGCTTCCGACCTGGCCGGCAGGGTATCGGGCGACAGTTCCGGCAGCGGCGCTGGCTTCAACACCAGAGTGGCCGAATTTCGGAACGACGGAACGCGAAGCCCGCGAATGCATCCTAGCGTATGACGCCTGCGTTTCGTTCGTCGACGCGCAAGTCGGGCGCCTGCTCGATTTTGTGGAAGGCGACGCGGATCTGGCTGCGAATACGATCATCGTGGTGTGGGGTGATCATGGCTATCACCTCGGAGAGCACGGGCTTTGGCGAAAGAACAGCCTGTTCGAAGAATCGGCGCGAGCACCACTGATTATTTACGATCCCCGTCTCAAAAATAGCGGTTCCGATTGTTCGCGCGTTGTCGAGTTTGTCGATATTTTCCCAACCGTGACAGAGCTCGCAGGAATCGAAATGCCGGAGAATCTCGATGGTGTCAGCCTCGTGCCGCTGGTGAAAAACCCGGATGAGGAATGGAACCGCCCGGCATTCAGTCAGGTCCAGTTTCGCGAAGCGGGTGGTCGTAGCATCCGAACGGATCGCTGGCGCTACGTTGAGTGGGATGGCGGCGAGCGAGGAATTGAGTTGTATGATCAGAAAGCGGATCCCACTGAAATGAATAATCTCTCGAACGATCCGGCATTTGCAACCGTTCGGAAAACGCTGCGCGGGAAATTGAAAGACCAGTGGAAAGAGAGTAAGTAGATCTAGCCTTCTTGCTTCCAAATCGGTGCCCAGTAATCCACACCGATTTCGACACCGGTCCGCCCCTGTTTAAATGCGGATGGACAGCCTTTCGGATTTTTTGCTACGCTCGCCGCATGAGACGCCTTCAATTGCTTGCCCTGGCATTCGCGCTTTCCTGCGCGAATGCTCAGGAGGAGAAAGTCCGCATTCTTCCTGCGGATTTCAATGGGGATCGCGAGAATCAGATGATGCGTTCTTTTCTTCGAAAGAAAGTCCATGCCGCACTGGATCGAGGCCGGACGGATTTTGAAGCGCTTAAAAAACCAGAACAAATCGAAGCCTATCAGCAACGGCTGAAAGCATTTTTTGAAAAGACGATTGATCTCGCATCGTTCAAGAAAACGCGGCTCAAACCTCAGGTGACCGGTGTCTTGAAGCGTGATGACTACCGCATTGAGAATGTAATGTTTGAGTCGCTGCCTGACTTTCACGTCACGGGAAATCTTTATATTCCAGAGGGCGAGGGGCCATTCCCCGCGATTTTGCATCCGTGCGGACACACTGAGAATGGAAAAGCGGCGGGCGTCTATCAGTTCGTGAATCAACTGCTTGTACGAAATGGATTCGTTGTTCTCTGCTACGATCCGATTGGACAGGGCGAGCGGAAACAGTTGATCAATGAAAAAGGCGCCGGTCTGTTGAAATCCACGAGCGAACATCAGGCCCTCGGGCGTGCACCTATTCTATTGGGGCGCGGTCTGGCCAGTTATATGATTTGGGATGGCATACGCGCGCTCGATTTTCTCGAAACGCGGCCCGAAGTCGATGGGGCGCGCCTCGGTTGTACGGGGAATTCCGGCGGCGGAAACATGACCAGTTTTCTCATGGCATTGGATGATCGAATTCAAGCAGCTGCGCCCGGCTGTTTCATGACGACGACGCGGATGAAAAATGAAAAGCCCGGCCCAGGCGATCCTGAACAAAATCTATTCGCACAGATCCGCGAGGGACTCGATCATCCCGATTTCGCGATTATTCGCGCACCCAAACCCACGCTCATTTTAGCAGCGACTCAGGATTTTGTGCCGATCGAAGGAACTTGGGATGCCTTTCGCCAAGCGAAGCGCATTTACACCAAACTAGGTGTGCCCGAGTGTATCGAATTGATCGAGACGGATGAAAAACACGGCTACTCGAAACGGCTTCGCGAGGGTGCAGTGCGATTTTTTGCCCGTTGGTTGCAGAGACGGGATGTCGTCATTTCCGAGCCGGATGATTTGGTGGAGGAAAAGGTATCGGATCTGCTTTGTTCAATGGACGGGCAAGTTTTGAAGATGAAAGGGGAGCGGACTATTTTTGATTTAAATGCGGAGCGAGCGGCGGAGTTGAACGCGACACGGAAGTCTGATTGGGAACAGATGAGTGATGCGGAACGTCGTGCTCGTGTCCGCGCATTGATTGGAGTCGAGGAAATAAAAATAGAAACGTCTCGGACTTCAAAACCCGTTGATTCATCGGTGGGGGGCGCCTCAGTCATGTGGCACGGAACTGTTCAGATTCCACGAATCACGTTCAGGCTGAGCAGCAATGGGCAGAAGCCAACGGAGGCTCATTTGATTTTCCACGACGAAGGAATCGCGACATTTAATCCCGAAATGACACGAAACCTGCTGAAAAATAGGCCGGATCACAACGCCTCAATGTTTGATCTGTGTGACATCGGCGAAACAAAAACCCGGAACTGGCGGTTCTACGGAGCGGATTCTATGATTGCTTACATGCTGGGCGAATCGTATCTCAAATATCGGGTCGAGGAGATCATAGCCATCGCGAAATTTGATCAGAAATACGATCGCTCAGCTGATAAAAATCATCTGCATGCCTACGGTGAGTTGGTTCCCGCAGCGCTTCACGCGGCGGCGCTTGAGCCGGATTTATTCGACTCCATCACTCTCCACGGAGGGCTGAAAAGCTGGGAATCGCTCATGCGAAATCCGAATCCGATTTCTGAAACGCACAACATCGTCCACGGCGTGTTGAAGGTGTGCGATTTGCCGAATTTGGTGAACCTGATTCCGGAAGGAAAATTGGAATGGAAAGAGGAGAAGGCTTCCACGAAGCAATAGAGTTGGTTTGGCGAACACACCCTGCCAAATCGCGTAAGGGTTAAGTCGTTGATAATCAGGAAAATATTATTGTGATTAGGTGGGGTTTTGACAGGCGGTATCGCCGGTCATATTTTGCTATTGGTTAGCTCAGCCCTCGCGGACAATCTCGATCGCATTCAAAACCGGCAATTTTGAGGAAACGGCGGTGTCTTTTTCTTTCTCGGCCCACTGCTCGATATTCAAAACATCCGTCACTTCGATCCCGTTGAACTCGAGGATCTGTGGTTTTGGATTTCCGGCTTTGATCGTGACGCCTTCAGCGACTTTTTGGCCTTGAAACCGAATCAGGAATTTACGATCCGGCGCATCGGCCGCGACTTTTTCGGCGGGCGCAGCTAGGTGAAGTCGGACGGTGTATTTCGCAGGCGCGTCGCCTTTACCGAGAAGCGGAATGTGAGCCATCAGGAGACCGTTTGCCCACGAGGTGTAGGCCCAATCCGGCGCTGCGTTCTTCAGCGAAGTTGTGTCGAGGCTGACTGTCGCTTCATTCAATGAGACGTAGCCACCGTTTTTTGAAAAGGCAGCGGAGCAGTCAAAGGCAAGATCGAGACTTGTCTGGCGCTCCGGACGGGGGCGTGGATAAGCGAGCCAGGCAGTGCCGTCTTCCGCTCGTCGATCGCCCGGCGGACCGAAATTCAAGGCAAGGTATTTCACCGGCGTCTGCTTAGCGGTGGATGAAAACATTGCCCAGTCTTCGCGTTCTTCGCGCGGCTCCATAACGATCGTCGACGCGATGGAAAACAGGCAGACCCAGCCAGCTGATGATTCGGGAATGGAAACGAGACCATTCCCGGGAATCGCATTGATCCAGCAACCGTTGCGGTGGCCGGCGAAATGCGTGGTCCCGATGTCTTTTTCCAAATCGTAAAAACTTGTGTAGCGGGACCGGAATGTGAGCATGTTAGGCGTAGCGGCGATCATGCCGCAGTGGTGGCCGAAGCGAGTCACTTAATGACGGATCCCCGCTTTGTCGAGATCAGCGGAGAGGTCGCGGGCAGGGAAGCGAAATCAGTTCTTGCCTGTAGAGGAAGCGACGGGCGTTTTTTCGCCGCAGAGAAAATCCCGGTGATACTGTCACGACCTCATGTAGGCAATTTCCATGGTCGTGATGAATGGATCGAGATTGAATCGATGCTTGATTATTTTGAGATTTGTCGACGGTATGTGCTGGAGTGCACTGAACTGGAAGCCGATCAATAATCCTGCAGACCCACAATCTTCGCCGGATCGACGTCCCGAAAAAAATTCTTGAAAGAGCAATAATCAACCTTCACGACAAGATGTCGCGAATGACATTCCCCTTTTCGATATCCAAACGCTTGTGGCCGGGAACTTCCAGCGCGTGATGATTTATGCCTAACTGATGCAGAATGGTGGCGTGTACATCGGTCACATATTGCGGACTCTCGGCGGCGTGAAATCCAAGTTCGTCGGTTGCTCCGTGGGTCAGTCCTCCTTTGATACCTCCCCCGGCCATCCATACACTGAATCCGTAGGGATGATGATCACGGCCATTCGAGCCTTGAGTCCCCGGCGTTCGTCCAAACTCGGTCGCAAAAACCACCATCGTCTCCTCAAGCAATCCCCGTTGCTTCAAATCCTTCAATAAGCCCGCGATCGGCCGATCGACTTGCATGGAAAGCTCGCCATGTTTCGCTTTTAAATTCGAATGTTGGTCCCATGCACCAGCCGCCCCGTCTCCGTGCATGATCTGGATGAATCGTACGCCTTTTTCCACAAAGCGCCGCGCTGCCAGTAGTTGCTCTCCAAATGGCTTCGTTTCTTTTTGATCCAGCCCGTAGAGCTGTTTGGTCGGCTCAGATTCCGTATCGAAATTGATGACCCCTGGTACGGCAGTCTGCATTCGATAAGCCAATTCGTAGGACTTGATCCTTGCGTCCAGAGCCGCGTCGTTCGGATAGCGTTGCGAGGTCAAATGATTCAGCCGATTGACCAAACCAAACCCGAGTCGCTGTTCTTCCGGTGAAATTCCGCCCGCTTCCGGCTTTGCGAAATCGAGGGGATTCTTCGGATCAATCTTCAACTTCACCGCATCGTAGGCTGGCCCCAGGTAGTGCCCGTCTTTCTTGTCGAAGAAGCGCGGCCCCATCGAAATGAATTGGGGTAGATTTTCATTAAGCGTTCCGAGACCGTAGTTCACCCACGCTCCGATCGTCGGCCCGGGTGGATCGAGGCGATGTTTCCCGCTGTGAAATTGAACCTGCGCTCCGTGATTGTCATCCGTTGTCCACATCGAACGCAAGACCGCAATGTCATCGACGCAGGAGCCAATATGCGGAAACCAATCGCTCACTTCAGTCCCACTTTGACCGTATTTTTTAAACCCGACCTGAAGGGGATAGATCACATTTCGCTGTTGCCCATTCGCGTCGTTCACCACCACCACCCGCACTTTTTTGAGTAATTCCGGATCCTGCACGCTGGCATAGGGCGTCTCCGCAATCGTCTTCCCCGCGTGTTTCGTGAGTTCCGGCTTTGGGTCAAACGACTCCATGTGGCTCACGCCTCCTCGCATGAAAAGCCAAATCACGCTTTTTGCTTTCGGGGCAAAATGCGGATGCCCATTCACTGCTATCCGGCTACCGGACTCCGAACCCAGCAGGGAGCCCAAAGCCATGCCGCCGAAGCCTAAACCGGCTCCGTTCAAAAACTGTCGGCGACGAAGCGGATCATTCATCGGAGTAATCATACTCTATCGCTGCCTAAAAAACTTGAGCGGCTTCGCGCTAATCCGCCAATTGAGAAGATTGCCTTCATTTTTCGAAATCATTAATCTTCGTTGTTATGAAATTCATGCATTTTGCCGCCTTCACCTTGCTCGCTTTTCTCCCGGGATTTCAGAAAGCCTTCGCTCAGGCCGAATCGGTAACGATCAAACGCGGCGGGTTGGTTCACACTCGAATGTTGACCTCTCTTGACGGAGAATTTGATGAGCTGACGAAACAACTCGCTCGCGTTGCGAAAGTTCATGACGCAACGTTGTCCGATGTCGCCAAGCTGAATCTGTATGTATCCAAACCGAAGGCAATTGCGGAGGTTCTGGAAGCCTTTCAAAAAACGTGGCCGAAAAGCGGCAAGCAGCCTGCGTTGACAATCATTCCAACTCAGCTTCCGGCTGGAGCTCAACTCGCTGGGGATGCTGTCATCAGCGTCAAAGCCTCGGATGCAACCAAAGTCGAACGGTTCGGACGCGACTCAAGCTTATTGCCCGCCAATCACGACGTCGTCTATATATCGGGCAGGGCTGCATCGGGTGAAGTGGCAGAAGCGACGGCCGGGACTATGGCTCAGCTTTTTGATGTTTTGAAACATCTTGACGCTGGGAAAGAGAATGTTGTTCAGGTGAAGGCTTTCATCAAACCCATGAGCGAATGGAAGATTGTGGAAGCTGAGATCATTAAGAGCTTTGGTGAGATTGACACACCTCCTCTTGTTTTCGTGGAATGGAGTTCGGGCTCTCGGGCCACCGAAATCGAATTGATCTCAGCTGCTCCAAAGACAGCGAACCCGCCAGGGCCCATCAGTTATTTCACCCCTCCTGGTGACAAATCCTCTCCCGTTTACAGCCGGGTTGCCCGAGTTCATGGCGACGAAATTGTCTATCTAAGCGCGATGACGGGTCCAGACGCCAACAGTGCCGATTCCGAAATTCGCTCACTCTATGCCGAACTCGAGCGTGTAGCCAAAGCCGCTCGGTCAGATCTCCGGCATTTTGCTAAGGCAACCTACTACGTCTCCGAAAATGACGCCTCGCAAGCGTTGAACACGCTTCGTCCTGAACTTTACGATCCCAAACGGCCTCCCGCAGCGTCGAAAGTTCAAGTGCCCGGCATCGGAGTTAAAGATCGCGGCATGTTGATCGATATGATCGCAGTGCCGAGGATGAAGTAGCGAACAACGCCAAAAACAGCCCGCTATTTGTCAAATCGCGCATGGTTCTGTTTATCTAATCTGTTTAACCTGAGTTATTATGGGTCAAATTGTCAGGGGGGATTCACACCGGCGTTTTCTGACTTGGTTGTGTGTCGTCTATGCAACCGTCTGGATATTGCTGGCAAATTAACCCCAGTTATCGTGAGGACTGGGCCCTCGAAAACGTCGTCGTTGTCATCGGTCTGGTGGTCTTAATCGTTTCCTACCGCTGGTTTCAGTTCTCGCGGAATTCCTATGCGCTCATCGCGGTTTTCCTGGTTCTTCACGGTCTCGGGACGCACTACACCTATTCGGAAATGCCCTACGATGTCTGGTCTACCAAACTCACCGGACATTCCATCAACGAACGCTTCGATTGGGATCGCAATCACTACGATCGACTGGTGCACTTCCTATACGGCCTACTCATGACGCTGCCCTTTCGGGAGGCATTCCTCCATCTGGCGCGGGTGCGATGGGTTTTCTGGCGCTATCTTATTGCCTTTCAGTTTTATCCTTTCGACCTCGTTGGTTTATGAACTGATCGAGTGGGCGGCAGCTGTCGTGCTAGGTGGCGAAGTCGGCATGGCATTCTTGGGAACCCAGGGCGACATCTGGGATGCTCACAAAGACTCATTTGCCGCCGTGATCGGAGCCTTGCTCGCCTCCGCAGTCATCGCCGGTTTTCACGCCGCCACCGGGAAAGATTTCGCGAGAGACTGGGCCCAAACCCAGACCTGATTTCATTCGCAATTTTATCGCATCAGGAAACGGGCGAACGCGCATCCCGGAAATAACCAGAACCCGGATGATAAAGCCCCCCACTTCCCACGCCATGCGTTTCCTTTCCGTATTTTAATCCCGATTTTCGAAGCAACAGAGTTGGTTCATCGAACATACCCTATTGGTTCGAAAAACTCAGTTGGTTCGGAAAATTCACCGGATCGTTACGAAATCGTTGTGATTCAAAATCGCGAGGACGAATTGCGCTCGCATCCGTTTCTCATCGTAATTTTCACCAGCCAACTCACGAGTTTCGTTCTGGAATTGGCGGCATTCCTGCTGCTCTGACAAATTTGGTTTCCGGCACAGAAGCGTTTCGAAAACAGTCTCAGCGAAAGCGTCGAACTTGGAATCTCCTACTGAATCAGCAATCTGAGCCGCCATCGTGATCGCCAACTTACTATTATAGAGCGCCAGCGCCTGTTGAGGAATGATGCTCTCTGCACGGCGGTAACATTGCAAGATATCTGCTTCGTCAAACTTCGATTGCATCAAATCGGCGTGGTCACGCGAATGCAGGAAATAGAGACTGCGACGTTTCCCTCCGCTATTGGGATTGATCGATGGACCACCGAGTGTCAGGTCCAATTCGCCCGCCAAATGGAGCAGACTGTCGCGGACGGCCTGCGATTCCATTCGCCGCGAATTCATCCGCCACAAAAAATTATTGTTTGGATCTTTCGCTAGCGTCGCGGGATCGGCCCCTGCCGCTGATGCCGTTGCCTGATAGGCTTTTGACGTCACCATCAGTCGATGCAGTTTCTTGAAGCTCCAGCCCGATTCGATGAATTCTGCGGCTAAAAAATCAAGCAGAGCCGCGTGTTCCGGGCGTGGTGCCTGACGCCCGAAATCAAACACAGTCGGTACGATTGGCTCTCCAAAATGTCGCATCCAAACATGATTCACCGCAACGCGCGCTGTGAGAGGATTCTCGCGATCCGTCGCCCACTTCGCCAACGCCAACCTTCGTCCTGTCGAGACCGGAGAATACGTTGCTGGGTAGTCTGGCTCTTTGTGAGCCGGCCCTTCCAACGCTTTCCTGGAAGCCCTGAGAGATTTATATTCCAGCGTCCCTTTTTTGACAGCCGCCAAATTTTCAGTGGCCTTTTTTAAGAGAGCTTTGCCCACGTTCAGCTTTTTAGCGTCGCCTCCGGTGTTTGCCACGATTTCAAAATCTGCCTTCGCTTTCAAAAATTCAGCCTGCAGTTGCGCTGCTGTCTTTTCGAGGGCTCTGTTGGGCGCGTCCGAAAATTTCGCTCGATCCGCCGCAACAGTCGCTTTCAGGGAACTTGCCTCGGCTTCTGCCATCGTGAGTTTGGCCTCGGCAGTTTTCACCGACTTTTTCAAATCCCCTGGCTCGGGCTCTGGAGCGGTCTTCGCTTTCGCATCGGTCAGATCAACATCAGCAGCCAAAGCAGTGACTGAAATTTCATCGAATGCGACTTCCGCATCGAAACCGGACAGCGCCAATTTTCCAGGTTTAGCGGAGCGCGACGGGAATTCGTAAGCCACTTGGAATTCGTCATTGATCCACACATTCACCAGACGATTCCGCACCGCGAACCGAAGATTGATCGTGTCGCCTACTTTAAATTTTCGCGCCTTGCGCCCTTCCCCTGGATAACTGCTTTGCCCGCCTCGACTGAATGCCGCCTGAACCTTTGGGCCAGGCGCATGGCCGCTTGTATAGACATAATTGGAAAACGAAAGGTCGTCGCTGAGATCAAATTTGAAGGTGACCGATTTGTAAACCGCCCCTCCGGTGAGTGTGTATCGGCAGCGGAGCTCGAAATCACGGGGAAGGGGTATTTTCGTAGTCACCGATTCCGCATCGCGAGTTGAGCGGGTTTGCCGGAGGGTGCCGTTTTCGTATTTCCAGCCATCCCCTGTTAGCTTCCAGATATCAGGATTCGGTTTGGAAAAATTTTCCGTCAGCGAGAAATTCTCAACCTGAACCTTCGCCTTCGAAGTCGCAGTGGTTGTGGGTTTTGGAGCGCTCGCAAAATTGGCACGGGTGGCTTTCAGGGCTTCTGCGGCGGATTCAATCTTCTTTTCCGCTGCGTCGATTCGGTCCTGCTGCGCGACTGACCGACTTCCCGGCGCCCACTCCCCAACCGGCAATGTAACGGGGATTGCCTTTGGCTCAAACTTCGAAAAAATTGCAGGCACACCCGCAACAATTTTTAAATCTTTATCAGGATTTTTCTCGTCGCCTTTTTTGTGAAGAAACGTAACGGCCTCAGGCTGATCATCAAAGGCGCGTGGCACGCCGTCTTTTTCGAAATCAATCACGCCCGGAACGGGATCGAGCCGAATTTGATGCGGTTCAAAAACCGCCCGAAACCGGTAATAGTCTTCGTGACTCAACGGATCGTACTTGTGATCGTGGCACTTCGCGCAATTCATGGTCAGACCGAAAAACGCCTTCCCCGTGTGCTCGACTGTGCTGTCGAGCCAAGTCGTGCGATTGAATAAAAAATAATTTCGTGCCAAAAATCCCGTCGCTCGGATGGCATCAGCGTCGCCGGGAGCAAGTTCGTCAGCTGCCAACATTTCCTGCACCATCCGATCGTAGCCTTTGTCGTCGTTGAGCGATTCGACAATCCAGTCCCGCCAGTGCCAGAGGTGCTTCTGGCTGTTTCGTAGTTGCGCGCCCAGTCCATACCAATCTGTGTATCGCCACACGTCCATCCAATGACGCGCCCATCGCTCGCCGTGCTGAGAACTTGCCAAAAGCTCATCGGTGATGACTTCAAAACGCCGCCCATCAGCCAATTGTTCCGCTGTTGGAGGAAGGCCGATCAGATCCAGATAAACCCGTCGTAACAGAATTTCCCGTTCGGCTTCCGGCTGCGGCTTCAGATTCTCAGCGTCCCGTTTTTCGCTCAAAAATGCATCGATCGGATTTTTAAATACGGATTCAGGAATCGCCGGCCGCTCAATTCTCTGAAATGCCCAATGGGCAGCCGGATCGTCGTCTCCCAATTCGTTCTCCGGCTTCGGTGCTCCCGCAGCAATCCATTGTTTGATGGCTTCAATCTCCCCTGATTTCAGCGGCTCGCCCTCCGGCGGCATTCGCTCATCCAAATCGGTCGTTCCAATCCGCGCCACCAATTCATCGAGGGTCGTCCCCTCCAACAGTTGCTCGACGGTATCGAGTCGAAGATCTGCCTTCTGCTTCAACGCTCCGTGACAGGCGTAACAGCGCTCCTTCAGAACCGGCTTGATGTCCCGAAGATAATTGTCTGAAGGTGCTGCGAATCCCGGCTCCCAAAGGGATGCTAGCAAACCAATTCCTAAGACCACTGGAAGACGTAATTTCATTCGCTTCCAATTCTAAGGAGTCCACCGCGCCCCGTCAATCTGCGGGAAGCGGCCACCTCCAGCCCCTCAAACTGTGTCGCGGGCCTGATCACGGTAGGTTTCGAGTTTGTTTTCTGATGGCCAGACCGATTGAATGAGTTGTCTTACCTTCGCGTGCCGATCGATTTTACTACAAAATATTGCATGAAATTTTACCGTCTGAAACTGAAATGCCTTTTCGCCCTGTCTATGGTGATGACAATTCCTGCTATTGGCCAGGAGGCGAAGCCGCCTAGTTTCCCTGAAATCAATAAGGCACTTTCATCGGGCGGATCCCCCGTAAAGATCATTTGCTTCGGCGACAGTGTGACCGGCGTTTACTACCACACCGGTGGAGTTCGGGCCTACACCGACATGCTGGGAATCGCACTGAAGCAGATCCATCCCAAGGCTGATGTTACCATGATCAATGCGGGGATCAGCGGCCACACCACCGTGAATGCCCTGGCTCGCATCGATAGAGACGTTATCTCTCACCAGCCGGATGTGGTCACGGTGATGTTCGGACTCAACGACGTGGGGAAAAATGTGTCGATCGAAGATTACCGCAAAAATCTAATCGAGATAGTCAAGCGATGCCGCGCCGCAGGTTCCGAGGTGGTTCTTTGTAATCCGAATGCCGTCGTAACCACCAAGGCCAGGCCCATTGAAAAACTGACCAAATATTGCAACGTCATTCGCGAAGTGGCCAAAGAACACGGCGTGCCGCTTTGTGATTCTTTTGCTGAATTCGAGGCGATGGGAAAACGCGACCGAGAAGCGTGGCTGATGACTTTGAGCGGCGAGATTCATCCGAACATGGCAGGGCACAAGGCGATTGCGGAGCAGTTGGCGCGAACAATCACGGGACAGACAACTTCCCTGGTAGACGTCGGTCCACCGCGCCCGGCATTAGCCAAAACCGTGGAGCTGTTGAAGAAGAAAGCTCCCGTAAAGACTCTCGCGATGCCGCCTTACGATAAATTGGTTAATGAGGCACTGAAGTCGATCGATCCCGCCGCCAAATTGGAGACTACGCCATGGATCGTTGAGGACATGACTAGGGCCCTCATTCTAAAAGATGCCACTCATCGGGTGCGCAAGATGAAACCAAATCTTGTCTTCGTTGCGATCCCGCGAGGCGCGAACTCAGAGTCACGAGAAGCGTTCATCTACGAGCAAATGTGGACGGTGAATTACGCGCAGAGTTTTGGAAAAAAAGAATGGGACGTCGTCGTAATTCATCCCTCAGTGGCCGAACCAAGGGCCGACCCCTCTGACGCCGAAAACGACGCCCTCATCCGAACGATCACCGCCGCCCAGGATTTGCACTTGATCGATCGGGCTCCCGGCGACGAACGCAGTGCTGCCGCCATCTTGTCCGATTGGATTTCGAAGGCCGTGGCTGCGAGCGCGGTATTACGGTAAACGCTCTAAGATTGCTATCACCGAACCGACCTCTTGCCACTTACGGCAGTTGGGTCTGGCCCATGAGAAAGCGGTCGCATTCGCGGGCGGCTCCCCGGCCTTCATTGATCGCCCAGACGACCAGGCTCTGGCCACGCCGCATGTCTCCGGCGGCAAAGACGCCTTCGACGGTGGTGGTGTATTTCTCGAACTCAGCGGAAACATTGGATCGTGCATCGGTATCCAGACCGAGCTTTTCGACAATCGTCTGATCGGGTCCGAGGAATCCCATCGCGAGAAGAACGAGATCGGCCTTGATGATACGATTCGAACCTTCGACTTCCTGGGGAGTGAAACGTCCGGAGTCTGCATCGCGAACCCATTCGACACGCACCAGTTCAAGTTCGCTGACGTCGCCGCTGGCATTGCCGATGAATCGCTTGGAAGAAACGAGATATTCGCGAGGATCCTGCCCCTGAATGTCATTCGCCTCTTCCTGGCCATAGTCCATTTTGTAGACGCGGGGCCATTCAGGCCACGGATTATTGTCGGCGCGCTCGCCGGGAGGTTTGGCCAGAATCTCGAGCTGAATCACGTTGGTGCATTCATGACGGAGCGATGTGCCCACACAGTCGGTGCCGGTGTCGCCACCACCAATGACGACGACATTCTTCCCTTTGGCATCAATCGGCGGACGTGTGTCGCTGAAATCGTTGTCGAGAAGTGATTTGGTGTTCGAGCTAAGAAATTCCATGGCAAAGTGCACCCCATTCAGCGTGCGGCCTTCGATGGGAAGATCGCGCGGCACGGTGGCACCGCAGCAAAGGACGATTGCGTCGGTTTCCTTCCGAATTTCTTCGATGTCGTGAGTGACTCCGATATTGGCGTTGGTGACGAATTTCACGCCTTCTTCACGCATCAGGTTGACGCGACGTTCCACGACTTCGCGCTTGTCGAGTTTCATGTTGGGAATTCCATACATGAGAAGTCCGCCAATCCGGTCAGCTCGTTCGTAAACGGTCACCTCGTGACCAGCTTTGTTCAGCTGATCGGCGCAGGAAAGACCAGCAGGGCCGGAACCAACCACCGCTACTTTTTTACCGGTGCGTTCCTCGGGCGGAGTAGGCGGAAGCCAGCCCTCTTCCCAGCCGCGATCAATGATGGAGCACTCGATGTTCTTGATCGTAACCGCAGGATCGATCACACCGAGAACGCAGGAACCTTCACAAGGCGCGGGACAAACGCGACCGGTGAATTCGGGAAAGTTGTTTGTTTTACGCAGGCGGCCGAGAGCTTCCTCCCAGCGGCCACGATAAACGAGATCGTTGAACTCCGGGATCAGGTTATTGATCGGACAACCGCTGGCAACCCCTTCGATGGTCATGCCAGTGTGGCAATAGGGCACTCCGCAGTCCATGCAGCGTGCCGCCTGTGTAGAAACGTTTTCGTCGACGCGATGGTCGTGAATCTCCTTCCAGTCCTTCAGCCTTTGCAGGGGAGAACGGTCAGGAATCGGTTGGCGTTTGAATTCGAGAAATCCGGTTGGCTTACCCATGATAAAAAATAGTATAAAGTGAAAAAATAAAAAGTTGGTTGGCTTGCGCTCTTAGTGGCCGGCTTTGACGTTTTCTTCGAAAGCAGCCTGAATGGCGTCGTCGCCCCGGAGACCTTTGCTTTCCGCTCGGGCCACCGCATCAAGGACGCGCTCGTAGTCACTCGGAAGCACTTTGACAAATTTAGGTAGAAGCGCATCCCAGTCGTCGAGAATAGCCTGACCTCGCACACTTCCCGTCAGTTCGACGTGGCGTTCGAGGCGGGCTTTCACCGCAGCAATTTCTTCATCGGTGCTCTCAATGAGTTGGTAAACATTCACCATCTCGCGGTTGAGACGTTTGCTAATGAAATCGCCTTCCTCATCAAAGACATAAGCAGTTCCACCCGACATGCCTGCTCCGAAGTTTCGACCGGTCGACCCGATGCAGATGACTTCGCCGCCGGTCATGTATTCGCAGCCGTGGTCACCCACGCCTTCGATGACGGCTTTGACGCCACTGTTTCGCACGCAGAATCGCTCGCCCGCCATACCGGCGATAAACGCTTCGCCTGATGTGGCGCCATAGAATCCAGTGTTACCCGTAATGACGTTTTCGTGAGCGACGAAAGTGGAAACCTTCGGCGGGTAAACGATGATCTTTCCTCCGGAAAGCCCCTTACCGCAATAGTCGTTGGTATCACCTTCGACCGTCAAGGTCATGCCACGAGGGCAGAAGGCACCAAGACTCTGTCCGGCTGATCCGTTGAACTTCAATTGAATGGTGTCATCGGGCAATCCCTCACCGCCATGACGTCGGGAGATTTCGGCTCCGACGATGGTTCCGACCACGCGGTTGATATTCACGATAGGAAGCTCAGCCGTCACTTTTTCACCAAGCTCAATCGCAGGTTTGCAAATCTTGAGCAAATCGGTGTTATCAAGCGCCAGCTCTAGTCGGTGATCCTGCTTTTGCGAGCAGAAGGTGCCGACTTCGGGGCCGGTTTTCGGGCGGTAGAGAATCTTGGAATAGTTGAGCCCCTTCGCCTTCCAGTGATCAATAGCGTGGCGCATTTCGAGTTTCTCGACTTTACCAACCATCTCCGGAATCGTGCGGAAACCAAGTTCTGCCATGATCTCCCGCATTTCCTCAGCGATGAACATCATGAAATTCACCACGGAATCCGGTGAACCTTTGAACTTCTTGCGGAGCTCAGGATTCTGCGTCGCAACGCCTACCGGACAGGTGTTCTTGTGGCAGACTCGCATCATGATACACCCGAGGGTAACCAATGGCGCGGTCGCGAAGCCAAATTCTTCACCTCCAAGCAAACAAGCAATGGCGACGTCGCGTCCGGTTTTCAACTGACCATCCACTTCGACAACCACGCGGCTGCGCAGATCGTTAAGGAGGAGCGTCTGGTTTGTTTCGGCAAGACCAAGTTCCCAGGGCGCTCCCGCATGCTGGATGCTGGACCGTGGAGAAGCTCCGGTGCCGCCGTCGTGGCCGGAAATCAGAATGACATCCGCTTTGGCCTTGGCCACTCCGGTTGCCACCGTGCCGACTCCAACTTCGGAGACCAGTTTGACGTTGACCCGCGCATGCACATTCGCATTCTTCAAGTCGTGAACGAGCTGCTGAAGATCCTCAATCGAGTAAATATCGTGGTGAGGAGGCGGAGAAATCAATCCCACTCCCGGTGTTGTCCCGCGAGTTTTAGCAATCGGAGGCAACACCTTGTGACCGGGAAGTTCGCCGCCTTCACCCGGCTTGGCACCCTGCACGATCTTGATCTGAAGCTCATCAGCATTGACGAGGTAATGACTGGTGACGCCGAATCGTCCAGATGCGATCTGCTTGATCGCTGATCGCCGAAGATCGCCGTCTTCATCACTGGTAAAACGATCTGGATCCTCGCCGCCTTCGCCTGTGTTTGATTTGCCGCCAATGCGATTCATCGCGATCGCAATTGCTTCGTGAGCTTCTTTGCTGATCGATCCGTAGGACATCGCCCCGGTCTTGAATCGCTTCACGATTTCGGACGCAGGCTCAACTTCATCAATTGGAATCGATTTGGCAGGATCAATCTTGAACTCCATCAATCCTCGAAGCGTGAACATTTCACGCGTCTGATCGTTGACCGTCTTCGAATATTCTTTAAAGACGTTGAAATCCTTACCCCAAGTCGCCTGCTGAAGCTTGTGGATTGTAACCGGGCTGAACAGGTGGCGCTCGCCATCTTTCCGCCACTGATAAACACCGCCGGAATCCAGAGCGTCATTTGCCTCATCCTGGCGTTCGCCAAAGGCATCCTGATGACGCATAAAGACTTCCTGTGAAATCGTCTCCAGACCAATTCCTTCCACCCGGGAGGATGTTTTCGCGAAGTAACGATCAATCACCGAAGTATTCAGGCCGATCGCCTCGAAGATCTGTGCACCCCGATAACTGGCTACCGTCGAAATACCCATCTTCGCCATCGTCTTGGTCACTCCCTTGATGTTCGCTTTGATGAAATTGGCTCGGGCTTTTGCCGGCTCCATATCAAGGTCTGCGTCCTGAATCAAATGCTCAACCGTTTCGAGGGCCAAATAAGGATTGATCGCATCACAACCGTAACCGAACAGAAGCGCAAAGTGTTGAACTTCACGCGGTTCTCCAGATTCGAGGACAAGAGAAACCTTGCCGCGTATTCCCTCATCGATCAGGTGATGATGCAGTCCTGAAACGGCCAGCAAAGCAGGAATAGGCGCGTGATTTTTGTCAATGCCGCGATCGGAAAGAACGATGATATTCACATCGTCCTTGATGGCGTCTTCCGCCATTTTAAAGAGGAGGTCGAGAGCATCGTGCAAGCCCTTACCCCGCTTCACCGCGCGAGGTTCATCGGCTGATTGATGCTTGTTCTCCAAACCTTCATGATCCGTGTTGGGATCAAATAGAATCGGCAGCGTCGCTGACTTGAAGCCAGGGGCCTTGTAATCGCGGATCTGAGCGAGCTTTTCGTTGTCGATGATCGGATTCTCCAACTTGATCATCCGACAGTTCTCCGGCCCTGGATTGACCAAGTCCGCTTCGGAACCCAGAAAGGTAACCGTAGCCGTGACCAGCTCCTCACGGATAGGATCAATCGGCGGATTCGTCACCTGAGCAAACAGCTGCCTGAAGTAATTGTAGATCGACTGCGGCCGGTCAGAAAGCACCGCGAGCGGCGTATCATTACCCATTGCACCAAGCGGTTGAGCACCCGATGCGGCACTCGGCTTGATCAGCAATCCGAGATCTTCGTAGGTAAAACCGAACGCTTTCTGCCGTAGCAAAAGCGTTTCCTCGTCCAGTCCCGGAACAACACGGGTCGGAGCAGGCAGATCACTTTCGTCGACCCGATTCTCCTTCAGCCATTCGCCGTAAGGTGCCTTGCTGGCGATCTTTTCCTTCAGCTCCGTATCATCAATGATGCGGCCTTCCTCAGTATCGACGAGAAACATGCGGCCTGGCTGAAGTCGGCCCTTCTTGACCACTTTCGCCGGATCGATATCAGGCAGAACTCCCACCTCCGATGCCATGATCACGAGATCATCGCTCGTCACATAGTAACGCGAGGGGCGCAGACCGTTTCGATCGAGAATCGCCCCAATTTGCTTGCCATCCATGAACGCAATCGACGCAGGACCGTCCCACGGCTCCATCATGCAGGCGTGGTATTCATAAAAATCACGCTTCGTCTGCGACATCATCTGATGCTTCTCCCACGGCTCGGGGATCATCATCATGATCACCTCTGGCAGACTGCGGCCCGCCATCATGAAAAATTCCAGGCAATTGTCGAACTGCTGAGAATCCGATCCGTCACCCGCAATGATCGGAAGAAGCTTCTTCAAATCCTTACCAAAAAGATCACTCTCAAACTGCTCTTCACGCGCCGCCATCCAGTTTTCATTGCCGCGCATCGTGTTGATCTCACCGTTGTGGCACGTGTAGCGGAAAGGCTGAGCACGGGGCCAGCTGGGAAATGTGTTCGTGCTGAAACGCGAATGCACCAGCGCCATCGTCGTTTCCATATCTGGGTGATGCATATCCGGGAAAAACGTGGACAGCTGATCCGTTGTCAGCATGCCCTTATATCCGATCACCCGGCTCGAAAGCGTCGGCATATAGAAAAATCCGTCAACGCCACCCTGCTGATAACGAATCCGATAGCTCGCGATTCGGCGAATCAAGTAAAGCGTGCGCTCAAACTCTTCCACATCCTTTATCTCGGCCGAGCGCCCCACAAAGATCTGCTCCATTTTCGGTTCACTGGCAGCCGAAGCCTTTCCCAGGTCTTCATTGGCAACCGGAAGATCACGCCACCCGAGCAATGTTTGCCCTCTTTCCTCGATAACCTCTGTGAGCACTTGCCGTTCAGCAGCCGCCAGATCAGCATCCGGGGAGAAAAAGACCGAGCCCGCCGCGAAATAGCCCGGCTCAGGAAGATCAATGCCTTCCTCCTTAGCGACCGTCGCAAAAAACTTGTGCGGCATTGCCATCAGCATGCCTGCGCCATCGCCAGTGTTCGAATCACAACCACATCCACCGCGGTGGTCGAGTTTCGTGCAAATCTCGAGCGCTCCCTGAACGATGTCACGAGAAGGAATACCTTTCATATTTACCAGAAAGCCGACTCCACACGAGTCATGTTCGTTAGCAGGGTCGTAGAGCCCCTGTTTAGGAGGCTGGACGGGCTGAGGAGATGTATTTTTCGAAGACATGGTACGAGATTGGGACGCCGAATCAGATCCGGCAGCGGAATAAGAGCAGATAAATAGAGATCTGGAAGAGAAAATTCAAGCAAAACCAGTACCATTTCCCTCGTTCAATCGAGGTAGGAGAAAATTAAATTCGCCTGCCGATTGCCGATTCGAGTAGATGGCGCCCTCGATTGTCCGATCAGCCCTTTCCCAGAGCGCGCCGCCGGTGTCGTCGAAATTCTGCATGGCACCCTCCATTCTGGCTGAATCAACGCCCCGATAAAAGCCCTGAAAAAGTAATATCCGGCTATCTTTGATCCAGAAAGCCATTTCCGTGACAAAAGCGCCTTTTCGATCGAACAGGGTCTGTTCGATGAACCGACCCTATTGGTTCGTTATTTTTTGGCCGAGAAGAACGAAACGCAATTCCGTCCCTCGTTCCACAAATCGAAGCGTGCAGAATTTGGAATCACTCGCTAGCATCCTGCCATTGTTGTTTTCATGAAGCCCTCAACTGTTCTCTCGCCCCTGTCTCCTGAAAATCTCCGGCTCGCCGCGCAATGCGGGGTCGAGGGTGTTGTCATGCGGTATCCGGGGCCGGATGTGGCGGATTTACTCGCTACAAAAACGAAGATTGAAGCTCACGGGCTGAAAATTGTCGGCATCGAAGGGTTTCTCCCCATCGAAAAGATCAAGACGGGAACGGACACTGACGGGGCGGAGCTGCGGGCGATGAAAGTGCTCATCGAACAGATGGGCGAGGCGGAAATTCCGCTGCTTTGCTATAATTTCATGGCGGGAACGGATTGGGTAAGGACGCGGCTGGATGCGCCGGAACGTGGCGGCGCTCGCGTCACGGCGTTTTCGCTGGATGAAGCGGAAAAGGCGATGTCGCTGAACTCGGTGGAGACTTCTATCTCGACGGACCCGATTTCTGCGGAGGTGCTCTGGGAAAATCTGGAAGCGCTTCTAAAAGAGCTGATCCCGGTCGCGGAAAAGGCGGGCGTGACGCTGGCGATGCACCCGGATGATCCGCCGCTCCCAGAATTCTCCGGCAAAGCGCGGATCATGAATTCGGTAGAGAATTTCGAGCGTCTTTTCGCATTGGTGCCGAGCGAGCGCAATGCGATGTGCTTCTGTCAGGGAACATTCGCGACCATGGGCGTCGATATTCCAACAACGATCGATCGGCTTGGGAATCACATCGCCTACGTGCATTTTCGCGACGTTCGCGGGACGGCGGAATCCTTTGTGGAAACGTTTCACGACAACGGCCCAACGGACATGGCTGCCGCGATCCGCTCACTGAAAAATGCGGGCTTTACCGGACCGATCCGGCCCGATCACGTGCCCGAAATGGAGGGAGACGCAGACGGCGAGCCGGGCTACACGATGCTCGGGCGACTCTTTGCGTTCGGTTACATTCGCGGGCTGCTTCACGGAACGATTGACTAATCTATTATGCCAAAAATCACTGCTATCGAAACGACGATTCCCTCGGGGATCATGCCGAATCTGGTGCTGGTTCGGATTCACACGGAAGATGGGCTGATCGGCTGCGGCGAAACTTACTATACGCCGCATGGGATTCAGGCGCTGATTCACGATTGGATGGCGGAACGGCTAATCGGGGCGGAGGCGACGGATATCGAAGCGCACTGGCGGTTTCTTTATGAACGGTGCTCGGCTTTTGGGATGCCGGGCGCGGAAATGCGGGCGCTGTCGGCGATCGATGTGGCGCTGTGGGACATTCTAGGGCAGGTCTGCGGCCAACCGATCTGGAAGTTGCTCGGTGGTGCGACGCAGAAGAAGGTTCGCATTTATAATACCTGCGGCGGCCCGGGATACGGCGCGAAGGGAAGTGATTTGGAAAAACATCCCGGCTGGCCAGGCTACGGGGATGAAGGGAAGGCGGGGCCGCTTCAGGATAACTGGTCGTGTATTCATGCGGCGGGTGATTTGGCGGAAGAGCTGGTCAGCGAAGGTATCACAGGGATGAAGATGTGGCCGTTCGATCGCTATGTTCATGAAAACGGGAGCCAATACGTTTCTCCGGCGCACATTGAAGAAGGGATGAAACCACTTCGTGAAATCCGCGAGCGGGTTGGTGATAAGATCGAGATCATGATCGAAGGTCACGCGTTTTTTCGTCTCCCGACGGCGCTGCAACTTGCTTCGGCTCTGAAAGAGATTCGGCCGTTCTGGCTGGAGGATTTTCTGCCGGTGGACAATGTCGAGACGCTGGCGAACTTTCGCGAACACGCGGGACTTCCCATCGCCGCGTCGGAAATGCTGTTGGGACGTCCGGCGTATCGGGCGCTTCTCGAAGCGCGTGCAGTTGATTATGTAATGGTCGATCCGACTTGGGCAGGCGGCATTAGCGAAACCCGACGGATTATCAATCTCGCGCAGACGTATAATCTTCCCGCGACGATGCACGATTGTACTGGGCCGCTGACATTGCTGGCTGGGCTGCATTGCGCGGCTGCTTCGGCAAATGTGGTGCTTCAGGAAACGGTGCGTGCGCACATTCGGACGCTTTACGATCGTCTCGTGGATCGGCAGCCGAACGTCGAGGACGGTTTCCTGACGCTTCCGGCTGATCCCGGAATCGGCACGGCGTGGTTGCCGGAGCTTTTCCAACGGGGCCAAGCTAATTACCGTCGCACTGACGCCTGATCCCGAAATTCCGCCATGCCTACCAACACGCGCCACAAAGTTATTGGAACAACAACGCTTGTCGCGGTGCTGTTGTATCTAGATCGGATCTGCATCGCGGAGATCGCAAAACTCGACACGTTTAAGAATGAGCTGGGCCTTTCGGCAACCCAAACGGGCGCGGTTCTCTCGGCGTTCTTCTTTTCCTACGCGCTTGCGCAAGTCCCCGCCGGTTGGTTGTCGGATCGCTTCGGCGCGCGGCGCATGTTGCCGATCTACATTGTCCTCTGGTCAATTTGCACGGCGCTCACTGGCTTGGCGACGGGATTCGTCATGCTGATCGTGGCGCGGCTCATTTTCGGAATTGCCCAGGCCGGTTGTTATCCAACAGCGGGTAGTTTGATCAAGCGATGGACCCCGCTGCCAACGCGGGGGACATCTAGCAGCATCGTCTCCTTCGGCGGACGACTGGGAGGTGCGATCGCTCCACTGCTCACGGCGTTTTTGCTGAAGGATTACCTCGGCTGGCGCTGGGTGCTGGTGCTTTACGGAACGTCCGGCCTTCTCGTCGCGCTGCTGTTCTGGAAAGTTTTTCGGGAAACCCCTGACGAACATCCGGGCTGCAATGATGCCGAACGCGATCTCATTGCCGAAGGCGATACGGATCTCGAAATGTCGGCGGAACAGGGCCCAGCTCCGTTTCCGCCGATTCATCATCTCGTCAAAAGCCCGACGATGTGGCTGATGTGTGCTCTTCAATTCGGGATCAACATTGGCTGGGTGTTTCTCGTGACGTGGCTGCCGACCTATCTCCAAGATGTGAAAGGCGTCGATCCAAAGATCGGCGGACTGATGTCGACACTGGTTCTCGTTGCGGGAATTGTCGGAATGTTATGCGGGGGACGACTCACTGACATGGCGACAAAGAAACTGGGCGTTCGTTGGGGCCGTTCGCTCCCGATGATCCTTTGTTACGTCATCGCTCTGGCTGCTTATCTCAGTTGTCTCTATCTCGAATCCGCCTGGGCCTTTATCGCCGCTGCCGCCATCGTCGCTTTCGCAACTGACATGAGCGTCCCCGCAATCTGGGCATACATGCAGGACGTCGGAGGAAAAAACACCGCAGCCGTCTTTGGTTGGGGAAACATGTGGGGAAATCTCGGAGCCGCAACCACCCCGTTGCTCGTCCCGATCGTTTTGGAAAAGTGGGATCACAACGGCGACTGGAGCGAAGCCTTTTTGCTTTTCTCAGCCGGCTACCTCATTGCTGGACTCGCGGCGATTGGGCTAAACGCGAACAAGAAAATTGGCGGCACTCAAACGAAACAACAGAGTTGATCATTTCAGCAGTGCATCCACATCATCCAACGGGACTTTTAGAATCTCCGTCTGCAGTTTGTTTCGCGAAAGGGCAATCCAAAGGAAACCGTCCTTTTCTATAGCATGGGGATATTGAAGACTCCCGATTCCCTGTTGGAATTTTTTCCACAAACTGTCGATCCCCTCAGCGACTGGAGGCGTCGGCGCGATTAGCTGGGCCATGCGAGTGAAACTTTTCCCGTCTTCACTGATCGATAAATGTAACTGACGGCGCCCCAATTTTGGATTCGCGTTTGAAATCATCACGCGATAGCCGCGGCTCGTGTTCAGCGAAAAAATCTTGCTCGTTGAGTTCGGGAAATTCGTCAGGACTGGAGTCTTCCACGTCATGCCGTTGTCGGTCGAAGTGGAATGGAATAGCCGCTGTGAACCTCCATTGTCGCGGAATAGCGCGTTCAGCGATTTGTCGGGCATGAGCCAGAAAATTGGTTCATCGGGGCGAAAGCCTTTCACCTCACCCACCTTCACGACGGGAAATGCTTCCCACGAATCCAATTTTTCTTTACCGCCAATCAATATCGTGACGTTGAATCGCGCATCGCGTCGCGTCAGAATCCAGTCGCCTGTCGGCAGTTTTTGCGGTGGAAAGTTGTTAATCGCGTTGTCGTAAACTTTGCTTTTGAAATTCCATTTCCTACTCGCTTTGTCCCACGCGAAAGCCTGCAACTCAAGTTCCTTGTCGACACCAAAAGCTCCCTTGCCTTTGTAGTGAGCGCCCAGTGCGAGCAATTCCCCGTCCCGAATCCACAGTCCTCGCGCGATAAAGGCATAGGGTTCCTTTGGCATTCCGGTGACGGATTTTGCTTCGCTCCAATTAAGCCCATCGTCGCTTGTCGCGTATTTTATTTCTTGAGTCGGCCAGTCTTCGATCTTCGGTCCATCACTCCAAATGCACCAGAATTTGCTGTCGTGGAACGCGAGGTAGTTGTGCAAATTCAGCCGCAGTCGGTTCAACTCCAGCTTCCCGCCTTCTTTGTAATCGGGCGATTTCTGCGCGGCGTTGATGACGGCATGTTCGCCGGTCAGTTGGGGTAATGCGTCAAAATCAATCGCTTCCGGATCTGTTCCCGATTTTGGAAGCTCGAGAATTGAGAGTGGCTCAGCCAGAAGATACTTCTTCACGCCCGTTAATGCTTGCGCTAAAAGCTGAGGCGTCCCAGCACCAGCGACGTTGTGTCTTCCGCCCGGAACAGTAAAGAGTTTATGCGTCACGCCTTCGGCTTTGAGCTTTTCAGCCATCACTTTAGCGTGTTCGAAAGGAACGACAGTATCTGCGTCGCCGTGAAAAATTAAAATTGGCGGGTCGTCTTTTGAGACAAATGTTAGAGGTGAGACGTCTTTTATTTTTGCTGCATCCATTTCCGAAGCGGGAGTCCCTTGTTTGTAGCCGATCAGCTGTCGATACGCGGGGTGATTGTGTTTGATCGTCGAAAGCAGATTCCAATCCGTCGGTCCAGCGAAGGGCAAGGCGCAGGTAACGCGAGTCGATTGACGTTTGACCGGATCATCTGAATCCGGCTCAGCGATGTCGTCATGAAGCGCGACCCACAGAGTAAGATGGCCGCCGGCGGAACCGCCAGTGACTCCAATTTTATCCGCGTTGATGTGCCATTCCTTCGCATTTTGGCGGACAAATTGAATCGCTCTCATGCAATCATCGGTCTGAGCGGGATGCGGTGCGACATCGATGAAGCGATATTCGACCGACACGACATGAAACATCCCCTCGCGAAGTCCCGTGGCCAAGAATCCCGGGATATTATTTTTCGAACCAGCCCGCCACCCGCCGCCGTGAATAAAAATCATAACCGGTTTAATTTCCGGCTCACCGCTTTTTGAGTCCGCCAAATAGACGTCGAGCAATTGTGCCTTCTTGTCCGCTTTTCCATAAAAGACATCTTTATGGTTGGGAACAGGGCGGCCCTTTGGCGTCTGGGCTGACGCTTGAAGCGCAACAATTCCGAATATTGCTGCTACGAGAACTAGAAATAGATTTTTCATAAATTTCGAACAGATAGGGTTCGTTCGATGAATCAACCCTATTGGTTCGTAAAGTGGTAAGCGAATAAATCAGCATCCTTGATCACAAACCGGAGCTTCACCGATTTTCCAGCGAGGGCTGAAACGTCGGTTCCGCCTTTCCATGTCACGACACGTTCGATCTCATTTCCGATTTGTTCGTTCGCGTCTCCGAGAGAAAACCCCGGGAATGGTTTGCCGGTTTCGGAGTCCTGGATCTCGACGCGAATTCCACCGGGAGCTGACGTTGCGAAGTTCAAAGCGAGCGCGTTTCCGGTAAACTTCAAAGGCTTGGTGATCAATTCCCCGCCATCAAATTTCGCCTGCGCCGAGGCGAATCCGTCGAGCCGCATCGAGTAGCGGCGAATGTGCGCGGTTGGCTGGGCATAGTCCTGATTTACATAGACGGACATCTCTGTCGGCCCGGTTTGCACGACGTTCAGGGCTGGGTAATTCGTGCGCGACACCCAATTTTGCGCGCCGATTCCAGGCCTAATGTAACTGCTCAAGAATGTGCGCTCGTAGTGATCATGTCCGGGACGAGTCGTCATGAGAACGGCGTCAGAAGTGTCATTGAAATATTTTGGATTCACCCCGATGGCTTTTGCCTGCTCTTCATTCAAGACTTTTCGTCCGGGCATAAAACGCGCAGCGATCGCCACGTAGAGATGAGGCGCGCGAAAGTAGGGATGCGTTTGATTCGTATACAAATGATCGATCGGCGATTCTCCGCCACGGTGTTTGTATTCCATCAAAACTGGCTCCGACCAATTGATGAAGTCATCGCTTTCGGTGCGGGCGATGCGACGAATCTTGTCTTCAAAAACGCGGAAAAAGCAGAGATACTTCCCTTCGGCTTCAGAGTAGAAAGCGATGTTCTGCGAATCAAAAAAGTAGGGATACTTCACGAGTTCATTTGGGATTACCGGCGCATCTTGAATCTTCTCCCACGACTTTCCATCGGGCGAAACCCAACCAATCAGGCCGCTTTTCATCGTTCCTCCGAGCGCTTTGAAACGTTGATCGGCAGGCACGCCGGGCTTTGCGTCGAGCATCGGAGAGAAATTGTGGGTCGAGGGAGCTGCGTCCGCCATCACGATGTTCGTGTCTTTCGATCCATCGCGTTCGAACAGCCCGAGTTTCGGTTTCGTCCACGAAATACCGTCCTTCGACTCCGCGTAGCTGGTTGATTCATTTAAGCTGCCATCGGCGCCGGCTTTCGGTAAACTCCGGTAATAAAGCCGAAACAAACTTCCGTCTTTAATCACCGTCGCGTAGCCGCTGAACCCGCCTTCCCATGGCTTATCGAATGCCAGAACCTGACCTTCGTCATGAGGCCGATGCATCACGAGGTCCACGCCCGTCATCGATTCGATCAGCGCTGAATCCACAAACAGTTCACGTCGATCACCGATATCGACGGGATCTGCCGCAAACAAATGCGGAGTAAAAAATGAGGCAGCGAGAACGCACATAGTAAATTTCATAAAAAGGAGTATCCCGTTTTTCAGGAGAAAAAAGAAGTGCGTGAATACGGCTTCAAGCTTTTTCTGAATGATGATCCGAATCCTGAAAATTGGCTTTCTTGGAATGTTTTTCGTTTTAGCCGGAGATAAAGCATCCAGTTAGGAAAAGCTAAAATGGGGGGCGACGTTCAAGGAATCTTATCAGGATATTGTAACTGGAAAGGCTGTTTCGTTTTCGGTCAAAACTCCGCCGAAATCTGAGAATTCAGCGAATAAACTCCCGCTCATCGTTGGGTTGAATGGTGGGCCGAAAGTCGCGCCGAGTGCGGAATTTCCGTTTATCGAAGTGCGTCCATCGGGCGGTGGAATTTGGGGGTAGCGATCTCTATCCGCAGTCGATGTGTTGGCTGTGATTAGAACGATGAAGCAAAAATATCCGATCGATCCGGATCGTATTTCGTTGATCGGATTTTCGGCGGGTGCAAGCGGGGCAATGCATTTGGTGTCGTTGTATCCAGATGAATTCTCGGCGATGCTCGCAATGGTGGCTGGGGGAAATGATTATCCAATTCGAAATTTCTCGAATCTACCGCTCGCGATCCATCATGGCGATGTCGATTGGACGTCGGCGATTTGCGATGCGCGGGTTCAGTTTCAGAAAATGCAGTCAGCGGGAAATCGTCTCGCATTTTTAAAGGAATATCCGGGTTCTGGGCATTCGGTTTCTGCGAAAGACCACAAGTCGATAGTAAAATGGGTGCTTGAGCAAAAGCGTGATCCTGCGCCGAAATCAATTGCGATCGATTGTGAAACTCCAACGCTCGGGCGGCACGCTTACATTCAGATTCTTGAATTCGATGATCCTCAAAATGTGGCTACCTTGACTGTGGACATATGATCATTGCCGGATTTGAGGCGAATCGATATCGGAGAGGTGAGTTTTGAAGTGAACCTGGAAACGGGAGTCGCCGAATTAATAAAGGAAAGAGGGGCGTGGGAATTGAAGCCGAATTATTTAAATGAAATTTTCAGGAAACGAAAATACGAAGTCGGAGGTGCCGCTAATCTGTATCAAGGCGATCCGTTGCTGATCGTATACGGGACGGTCGATGCCAAACTAGGCCCGCAACTTCGGGTTGCGGCTGAAGATTTGGCAAAATGCGGCGGACCACTGTTTGCCTCAATGAGACACACGGCGATTCCGATCGTGGCGGACATCGAACTCACTCCTGCACAGGAGGCGAGTCACAATTTGATTCTCCTGGGCCGTCCGGAAGAGAATTTAGTTTCGGCAAGAATTCTCGAGAAATTACCAATCGAAATTGAGAGCGGAAAACTCATCGTTGGAAGTCGCTAGTGCTGAATGATCAGGTTCTTTCGATGCTCCATTTTCATCCTGAGCACCCGAATCGGCTGGTCTATCTAATTGCGCCATTTACCGAAAAAGGTTTCCGATTGCCTCAACGGTTTCTTGCGGGATCGTATGGGTTTCACAGGATCGGTCAGCCGGATTTGATTGTTCAAAATTCGGATTACGTGATTACCCGCGAAATGCAGTTCGATAAAAATTGGGAGTGGGTTTCCCAAGAAGGCGATGCTCCAAAGATTTCTGCAGGATTCGAAGATCGAAATGAACTCGTCCGTGCACACCTCCGTTTAATGTTAAAAAAATCCGACGCAGATTTCTCCCTGTGGCGGGGACCTGCTGACAAAGGGATGTGGGGAATGGATTTTAATTACCTGAAGAAATATCAACCGGAGTTCTATTCGCTGGCAGATTACAAAACGCAGAAGCGCGTGCTCGAAACAACGACGGGCGGTGTTTCAGGTGCCGATCTTAAAATTATTTCAGATCGCTGGATCAGCAAGAATGAGATCACAATTTTTCCAAAGCTTGATCTGAATTCCATCGATCTGGAAAAACCCTACCGCATCCACATTCCGATGGATATGTATATTAAACTTGGTCAGCGGAAAAGGAATCTGATTGATCCCAAGCCCAGTCCTGAGATTTCTCCAGGCGATTTGGTTTCCGAAATTTTCAAATGAAATTTACAAAGCAAACGGGTTGATCTAGTCGGAATCACTGAGGTTCGATCGATAAGTTTCAGCCGCGAAGTAAATCGCAATCAGCGTGATTCCCGCCGTGCCGATCATGTATACAGAAACAGGCCACGATTTATCGCCGGACCATTCGAGAAGTGCTGTCGCGATCAAAGGTGCAAGTCCACCGGCAAAGGGCGAGGCAAGCTGATAGCCGATCGAGGCGCCGCTGTAGCGAACCCGCGTGCCGAAGAGTTCCGAGAAAAAAGCCGCTTGAGGGCCATACATTGCCGAATGACCAATGAGTCCCAAAATAATTGCCAGCCAAATGATGGCGGTAACTTTGGTCTCGATCATCCAGAAAAAAGGAAAAGCGAAAAGGGCGATGAAAATCGCTCCGGCTAGATAAACTGGACGGCGGCCGACCCGGTCTGATAGCGCGCCGAACGCAGGAATGGCAACGATTTGAATGACTGCGGCAATCCACACGCCGGTAAGAATTGTGGAGCGCTCAAGACCGAGTTGATCAACTGCATAGGACAGAACAAAAACACTAAAAATGTAGAAGCAGGCATTCTCAGCAAACCGTGCGCCCATCGCCAGGAACACGTTTTTAGGATGCTTTTTTAAGACCTCAATGATTGGAATTTTACTGACGCCCTCAGTCTTTTGGGCTTTGGCAAAGAGCGGGCTTTCAACGATGTGGAGCCGGATAATCATGCCGATACCGAGTAACACAATCCCTAGCAGAAACGGAACGCGCCAACCCCAGGATAAAAATTGCTCTTCGGGCAATTTTGTAACAATCGCAAACACGCTTGCCGCAAGGAGTAAGCCAACGGGAACGCCCATCTGGACACAGCTTCCGTAGAAGCCGCGTTTGCCTTCGTGACCATGTTCAACCGCCATCAAAACTGCACCGCCCCATTCGCCGCCAACGCCGAAGCCCTGAACCAACCGCAGCAGAACCAAAATGATTGGCGCGGCGATGCCGATTGTTTCGTAGGTGGGGAGAAATCCGATTAGACAGGTGGCTATTCCCATCATCATGAGAGTTGTCACGAGCATCGCTTTGCGTCCAATCCGATCTCCGAAGTGCCCGAAAACTATTCCGCCAATGGGGCGGGCGAAGAAGCCAATCGCGAATGTTCCATAGGCAGCCATTCGGCCGACGAATTCATTTTCTACGGGGAAAAAGAGTTGGCCAAAAACGAGCGCGGCAGCGGTTCCATAGATGAAGAAATCAAACCACTCAATCGTGGTTCCGATAAAGCTGGCCAGGACAACGCGGCGGACCGAGTTTTGCGGAGGAGGGGAGGTTTCGTTGTCGCTCATATTAGGATTTCTTTAAACTGATTGCTGAACCCATGCCGCCACCAACGCACAACGTTGCGAGGCCGGTTTCGATTTCTCCGCGTTGGATTCCCCAAGCCAGGTGTGCCACGAGCCTTGCTCCACTTGCCCCGACAGGATGTCCCATCGCAATGGCTCCTCCGTTTAGATTGATCGTTTCCGGCCCGATTTTCATTTCGAAAAGACAGGCAAGGACCTGCGCTGCGAAGGCTTCATTAATCTCGATGGCATCAAATTTTTCGAGCGATCGCGCAAGTTTTTGAACCGCATGAACTGGCCCCAGCCCCATTTCTTTTGGGTCGCAGCCGACCGATGTTGTTTCATCAATCACCGCCATGATTGGCCAGCCGTTTGCTTCAGCTGTCTCGCGGTCAGCCAGCAAAAGCATTGCCGCTCCATCATTGATTCCCGACGCATTGCCGGGCGTGACCGAGCCGAATGCGTCAAAAGCCGGATTCAATTTGGCGAGCGATTCCGCGGTTGTGTCTGCCCGGGGATGTTCATCAGCAGCGAGATTTTCGAGAGGCGCGAGTTCATCCGCAAAAATCCCTGCCTGATGAGCCGCTTCATATCGGCGTTGAGATTCGACAGCAAATGCATCCTGATCTTCGCGGGAAATGTGGTATTTCGACACGAGTGCTTCCGCGGTTAGCGCCATGTGTTTGTGGTCAAATGAATCCACCAATCCATCTTGTAAAATCGAATCGATCAACTTGCCATCTCCGAGCTTGATACCCGATCGGGATCGGGGCATGAGATGCGGCGCATTGCTCATCGATTCCGTTCCGCCGCACAGCACCACCTTTGCATCGCCTGCTCGGATTGCCTGCGCGGCAAGTGCAATCGCCTGCATACCCGAGGCACACATCATATTCACGGTGAACGCTGGAGTGGTAATCGGAAGCCCGAGGTTCACTCCGATTTGTCGTGCGATGTTCATGCCCTGACCGGCACTCAGAATATTCCCGATGATGACTTGATCGATCTGCGTGCGATCAAATTCACCAAGCGTGGCTTTCCCTGCATGAACGGCCAAATCGACCGCAGACTCACGCGCGAGTGATCCCAAAAATATTCCGATTGGGGTTCGGCGGGTGGAGACAATGCAGGCTTCGTTCATAAAATCGGGTCGAGGAATACCAAATCGAAGTCATTGCAACAACGGCGCATTTCCGTCGGCCAAAAAAACTTCGCATCTCCACGTGCGACCCACGTCGAAGAATCCGCATGCAGAGGCGCGGAGGCGCGGAGTTTTTTATGTAAAACAGGAGGATGGCATCTGTTTTAGATTGTTGCTGATGATGGGAGTAAAGCCCATCATGTCGAGAACATCTTCCTGCAGCTGGATGCCCGGGGCAATTTCGATCAATTCCAATCCCTTCGGAGTCAGCCGAAAGACGGCCCGCTCGGTCACAAAAAGTATGGGCCGTTTTGATTCAATCGCCAGGGGTCCGCTGAAGGATACCTGATCTACCTGCTCGACAAATTTCTTAACGCGGCCTTCGGTTTCGATGATGAGCTTCCCGTTAGCGATTTGAGTTACGAGACCGCCAGAAGTCATGGTGCCGCAAAATATGAGTCGTTTTGCGTTTTGAGAAATCGTGACAAACCCACCGACACCCGCGAGTCGCGAGCCGAATTTCGAGACGTTTACATTTCCGGACGCATCGACCTGGGCGGCTCCGAGCGCTGCAAAATCGAGTCCACCTCCGTCGTAGAAATCGAATTGCGACGGTTGATCGATGACTGCCTGCGGGTGAACTGCTGCACCGAAACTGAGACCGCCTGCGGGCATTCCACCGATCGGTCCACTTTCGACGGTCAGCGTCACATCGTCGAGTATTCCTCGCTCAGCGGCGACTCGCGCGACGCCTTCAGGCATGCCAATTCCGAGGTTCGCGAGGTCGCCGATATGCAATTCATCACACGCCCGGGCGGCGATAATGCGGCGTTCATTGGACGGTAGCTTTTCGTGAACGACCGGCTCGCTTTCGTCCGGGGCGGAGCAATAGCTCGCGTTCATCGCTTCGGCAAACGTCTGGTCATGTTCGCCGGCATCCGCCACAACAATGCGGTCGACCAAAACGCCTGGCACGGTAACGGACTGAGGAACGATTGCCTGATCACTGAGCCGCTTTACCTGAGCAATGATAATGCCGCCACTGTTTCGAACGGCCTGTGCAATCGCGAGCACTTCCCCAATGATCGCTTCGTCCTCCATGGATAAATTTCCTGCAGGATCCGCTGTGGTGGCGCGGATAAACCCAACATGGATCGGAAACGCACGGTAGAAAAGCCAGGGTTTCCCCGACAATTCAATCCGCTCGATCAGCTCCTCGATCGTCCTCTCGTTGAGCTTTCCTCCATCATTTTGCGGATCAATAAACGTTCCCAATCCAACGTGGGTGATGCACCCTGGACGGCCCGCGGCAATGTCACGCATCAGTTGGCAAACGACACCTTGCGGAAAATTATAGGCCTCGATTTTATTCTCGATCGCCAGCTTTCCCATGCCGGGCGCGAGCGCCCAATGTCCGCCGATCACCCGTTTGATGAGCGCTTCATGCGCGAGATGATTCAGCCCGCGCGATTTTCCGTCACCCTGTCCGGCGGCATAAACCAATGTCAGATTCTCGGGTGCAGCTGTTTTTAGAAAACGACGTTCGAGGGCAGCGGTCAACGCTTCGGGATGTGCTGCACCAACGAATCCTCCGCACACGAGTGTGTCGCCATCTTTGATGAGATCAACCGCATCGGCAGCTGAACTCAGTTTATTTTCCCGACGATTGCTCATTGTCCAAACCAGCCGCCGTTCACATGAATCGTCTGGCCGGTGATGTAATCCGCCAGTGGACTGCATAGGAATAAGATCGCATTGGCGACCTCTTCGGGTTCGCCAAATCGTCCCAGGGGAATTTGTTTCAGCATTTCCGCGCGCGCGCTTTCAGGAATTGATTTTCCCATTTCGGTGAGTGCTACTCCGGGGGCAACCGCGTTCACCGTGATTTGCCTTTTGGCCAACTCTTTGCTCAACACCTTCGTCAATCCAACTACCCCGGCCTTTGCCGCCGAATAATTTGCTTGGCCAAAAAATCCCAACGACCCAGAAATCGACGCCATGTTCACAATTCGGCCACCGTCGGCGAGGCGAACCGCCGCTTCTTTCGAAACGTTAAAAGCTCCGGTGAGATTAGTTCCGATGACCGCCTCCCAATCCGCATCGTTCATTTTTTTGAACGATTTATCCCGGAGGATGGCAGCGTTGTTGATCACGATATCCACCGCACCGAATTTTTCTGCGACCGACTCAAACATTGTTGCGATCGAATTCCGATTGCGAACATCGCCTTCGATTGCGATGACACCGTCACCCAATTCGGCCGCGGTTTCCGCCGCGATCCGTTCATTTGCACCATCAGCGTCCCGAAAAAACGTAATGGCGACGTTGGCGCCGGCGGCATGAAGAAGGGTCGCGGTTGCCCGGCCGAGGCCTTGTCCGCCACCTGTTACCACGGCTGTTTTTCCTGCAAGGTCGATTGAAATCATCGCGGCGAATGTAGCAAGCGGGTCCGTTCAAATCCAGAATTGAAAATGGCGTGGGTGCGGTGACGAGTTAATCATTGCAGCCCTGCATCCTGGCAAGAGCGATGCCCGGATAGAAATACTTGAAAGAAAATTTCCATCAATTAATCTCCAAATATCGTGAGGTCATCATGGTCCAACGCAGCGAGCGCCTGGTCGATGTGATTGGTGGTTCTTCCACCGACGAGAATGCGCCTGATCTTCGGTTGATGCATCGCCCACGCCAGAGCCAAGTGCGCCTGTGAGTGACCGGATTTTGCAGAGATTGCTTCGAGTCTCTGGAGGCGTGCTTCGGCTGCTTCATGGAAATACACATCCTGATGCCCGGGAATCACATCAAATCTAGAGCCGGGTTCGACGCCATGCTTGTGTTTGCCTGTCAGAAATCCTGCTCCGAGAGGACTGTAGCCAACGGTCTCAATATTTTTCGTCGTGCAGAACTCGCGAAACTCGGAGCTGAAATCACTGACCGCGTAGTTGAAATTATTCTGAACCACGGAAACGCGAGTCAGGGAATTCTCACGCTGTAATTCCAATGCCCGGCTCAGCTGCGTCATGTCGTAGTTGCTGGCGCCAATGACTTTGACCGCACCGCTGGCGACAAGGTAATCGAGGGTTTGAAGCGCTTCAATCTTCTCCGCCGTTTCATCCCACGTATGCAAATAGAGCAAGTCGATCGCATTGCCGCCCAGCCGTTCCCTGCTTTTCGAAACATGCTCCGAAATCTTTTCAGGCGTGTAGGGTGGGAGGATTTTAGTCGCGATTGTCAGCTCCGTTGATTCGGCGGAATGCATCCGAAGCCACTTCCCAAGAATCTCTTCTGAGGTTCCGTTTGCGTACGCCGCAGCCGTATCAAAATGCGAAATCCCGCGCTCGATCGCATAGTCCAGCAATTTAAAGGAAGTAGTCTCGTCGATTTCGCGCCCGAAGGTGACGCAGCCGAATCCGATTTTCGCAACAGAGGTCATATTTGAAAACGAACCAACAGGATGCGTTCGATGAACCAACCCTGTTGGTTCGGTTTCAGAAAGACCAGCGGAAACTATGATTTAATAATAGCCGGTATCGGCCATTGATCGTTTTCGGGGCATCTGCTGAAATGTTGGTTAATGAAGAAAAGCCCGCTGATCATTTTTCCAATGCTGTGTTTGTTGAATTGCTGGATTGCCGAGGCGGATGACTGGGCGCAATTTCGAGGGCCAAACGCATCGGGAGTTTCCGCAGGAACGGATCCGTTGCCGACAGAATTCTCACTCGAAAGCAAATTGCTTTGGAAAGCCGAACTCGGCGACGGAATTGGTTCAGCGGTGATTGTAGATGGGCTGGTTTTTAACACGGCGATGTCGGGCGAGACCGCGCTTGCTATTTTTTGTCATGATGGAAAAACCGGAAAGCAACTTTGGAAAACGGAAGTGCCGACGGGAGAGCTTCCGCGCATTACACCGCCAAATTCCCATGCTTCATCGACACCCGTAGCCGATGGCACGAATGTTTATATGTATTTTAGCACGATCGGCTTGATCGCGTTCGACGCTAAAACAGGCAATGAGGCATGGCGCCACGAACTGCCGCAGCCGGCTTTTTTGATGGATTGGGGCTCGGGTTCGTCGCCGATTTTGTATGACGGTATGGTGATATTTGCGCGCGATGACGATCTCAATTCTTACATGGTGGCTGTTGATGCGATAACCGGAAAGGAAATATGGAAAACTCCTCGCCCCGACATGCTGGCCGGGTATGCGATTCCGGTGATGTGCACAGCGGGTGGGCGAACGGATCTGGTCGTAGCTGGATCGGGCAAGTTGAAAGGTTACGATCCGAAAACCGGCAAAGAAATTTGGACGTGCAATACGCTGCTCCGAACGGTGATGACGTCGCCGGTGGTTGCTGATGACCATATTTATGTAGCCGTTCAAAGTTACGGCGACAACACGCGGACTCTGAAATACGCGCTGCTGCAATGGCTCGACACGAATCAGGACGGGAAGCTTGCGCGCGACGAAATGCCGGAAGAGTTCTACGAGCGCTTTGATAAATCGGACAAGAACAAAGACAAAATGATTGATGAGCTCGAAATCGAAACGGCTTTTCAGCACGAAGACAATTTGGTGGGTGGAGGAAATACGATTCAAGCGGTTAAAGGGGGCGGCAAGGGTGACGTCACGAAAACGCATCTTGCTTGGAACATCGATAACAAGTCGCCCTCGAATTTGTCGTCGCCGTTAGTTTTTAATGATCGAGTCCATGTCGTGAAGTCCGGTGGGATTTCGAGCTGTTTCGACGCAAAAACCGGGGATGAAATTTGGGGGAGGACACGACTGCGAAATTTTGGGGATTATTATGCCTCACCGATCGCGGCGGACGGAAAAATCTACATCGCGGGTCGAAACGGTTTTGTGGTGGTTATTGACGACGCGGACGAGTTGAAGATCCTCGCAAAGAACGATGTCGGCGAAGAAATTTTGGCGACGCCTTCAATTGCAGATGGGCGGATCTACGTTCGAGGTCGAGAGAGCATTTTCTGTTTTTCAAATGAAGCGAAGTAAATCGATTCCAACCTCAACAATCAAAACCGATGAAAATTTTCTACGCACTCATTTCACTTCTCGCGATTTCGATTTCTGCCCATGCCGCACCGCCGGAGGTCACCATCGTTACTGGCGCAAAGCCGAAGGCATTGGAAAAATATGCTGCTGAAGAATTGGCGGTCTTATTAAAGACGCTGTTTCAAGCGGAAGCAAAAATCACTGGTTCTGTCCCAGAAGGCGCGAAAAATATCATTCTGTTAGGGAATGCTGAAACCAATCCGGCGATTCCGAAATCGGAATGGCCTACCGGGATTTCAGATCAGGGACATGTTTTAAAAAACACAAAAGACGGTCTGATTGTTGGTGGTGGTAGTCAGGTCGCGACGCTGTGGGCGGTTTACGAATTCGGGCATTCGTTTGGAATGCGATACATGCTGCACGAGGATTTCCCGCCGATCGATGCGCCGGAGTTTTCACTTGAGGGGGTCGATACGATTCTTGAGCCGAACGTCAAAGTTCGGGCATGGAGGACGCTTGATCCGGGGATCGCCAGTCAGGAATCGTGGGGTTTGGCTGATCACAAAAAATTGCTCAAACAGTTGGCAAAATTGAAATTCAACCATGTCGTGCTTGCCTCTGAAAGTCAGCCCAGAGAGCGTTCGGTATCGGTGACTGGTGATATCGCAGGCCGATCGGTTTTTGGTGGAGCAAAAACATTTGAAAATCCCGATTTCGCTGGGAAGACAACTCAAACAGATAAGTTGGGTTCGTGGACGAAATTGCTGATTGGCATTCGTCGTTCGGCTGCGATTTTGGGAATGTCCGATTCCGTCGATGATAAGGGGACGAAAATTCTGAATTTATCGCCTGGCCAGCCAAACGGCGGATTACTTCCTCAGTTTTCCACTACAAAGCTTGCCGAAGAGTTGATGGAAGCGCGCAAAGTGAATGGTTTCGCCGCGCAGTGTTGGATTCCGGGCGATCACAACTCTGGTATCTACTTTCTCTCCCGCGCATCATTCGATGCCAACATCACACCGGCGCAATCGCTCGAATCGCTGGTAACTCCCGTCTGCGGTGAAGGCGTGGCGGAACGCCTCGGAATGGGATTTGCGGCCCTCGCCGAAGCGTCCGCACTGATCAATGAAAATGACGCTGACTTTGCCGTGCCTGATCCGAAAATGTTCATGGAGCACTACGAATCTGGAAAACCCGTTCCTGAATGGTGGGCCAAAGCTAAAGAGCATTTTGGCACTGCCACGAATGAAATGTATCGTGGAAACACCAGAGCCAGGGGCGGGGCGCGGCCCTACATTTTGTATCATGCCAAGCGGTTTTTCTTCTCGCTCCATTACATGACTGCCATTGACCATGCCCGACTCGCGGGAATCGCACGCGATGAAAAAAACAACGAAGCATGGGTCGAAAATCTGGAGCTTTCCATCGAAGCGATGCACAATGCACTCGGGATACATGCCGAAGTTGCCCGTGATCAAAGTGATCGCGGTGTGATCGCAATTTTAAATGAGTATGCATACCGGCCGCTTCTCAAAGCGCTTGATGAAACGCCGTTGCCATAGGGGCGAGCGACTATCCGGTCTCAGGACCTCCAATCGCCCACTGAAATTCCGGGCGGTCAGCAAGATTTGAATCCCCGGTCCACATTCGAATCAATTTCCTCTGCTTGATGAATCCGAGCGATTCGGCCAATCGAATTGCATCCGGGTTGTCGTCGAAGATATCCCAGAAAATGTGCGAGGAAGGCGAAGTTGAGATCAGATCAGATATGATCCTCTCACCGATTTTCCGATCATCTGAAATCACAGGCCCCAGATAGGCGGCGCTCATGCCTTCGCGGATCGTTCCAAAACATTCGTCAATCGAGATCGAGCGCGAGGAATTCTGAAGCATTTGGTCGAGAAATTTAGAGCGGTCAGCTCCAAAGGCAATGTGATCCAGTTTGTACGATGGAATTTCTATCTGTCCGCGATTGGGATTTTCATCAAACGGTTCAGAATTCCGTTCCCACCGCGCTAGTCCATACTCGACTTGGAATCCCAGTTTCTCGTATACCTTTTGTCCGTCTGGTGTCGCATCCAGCTTCACGCACCGGACTTTTTTCTCTACCAATAAATAATTCAGACAATGATTTAAAAGCGCAGTTGCCAGCCCCAATCGGCGAAACTCCGGATGAACCAACACCATGCCAATCCAAGCCAAATCAGTTCCGTAACTGGTCGTCGTAGCAGTTCCGGCAGGCTTTCCGTCATGCTCAATTAAAAAGCAGCCTTCAGGGGCATGCCCAACCAAGCGTCGCCAATCCGTATCAGTTTGGTTCCAGCCAGCGATCTTCCGAACGGTTTGAGCGAACGGAAAGTCATCGAAACTGAGGAGGCGGATTTTTGATTCTTCAGACACGTTTCCTGACTTGGTTCGGTCGGCAGGTTCTGCCAAAGTGACCTTCGCACATGAGTTACACGATTCAATCTATCGATCTTTTCGTCCGGGAAATGCCCCTGGACCGGATGTCATTCACAGTTGGGAGAGAAATTTCGGCGAAGAATCGGCGTCCCCGTGCCATTTTTCTAGTTCGTTTGAAACTGATTATCGACGGCCACACGAAGACAATTGTGGGGCGATCCGGCGATCGGCCCTCATTTGGATGGCTGGATAAACGAAGCGATCGCACGCCTGAAGAAAAATTGGCAGCTTTGATTTCTTTGGTGAAAAAAGCACGAACGGTTTACCTGGAAAACGGCGCGAGTTTTGAAACTCCATTCTCGTTTTGGAAAACGAGTCACGAGAAAATAATGGACTATGCCAAAGCGGAAAATCACGAAGCGCTTTCTGCCAGTTACGCTTCGGCACTGTTTGAGCGGGCAGTGATCGATGCGGTTTGCAGAGCCGAAAGGTTGCCGTTTTTTGAAATGGTGCGGGACGGAAAACTCGGGATTGATCCCCGCGTGGTTCATCCAGAATTGAAGGGTTTTGATCTGCAAAGAATTATTCCACTTCATCAACGGAGCCGATTTTTCATCCGCCACACAGTTGGTCTAGCCGACCCGATTTCAGAAAATGATTTGGAAAAACGAATTGGCGATGGAGAGCCCGAAACACTTGAGGAATATGTGAAACGGGACGGGCTTCGCTTCTTTAAAGTGAAAATCTCCGGCGATATCGAAGCGGACTTGGCGCGGTTGAATCGAATTTGGCTTGAAGCAGTCGTGAAGGCAGATCAGCCAACCATTACTCTGGATGGAAATGAGGCGTACAAGGACATTGATGAGTTTTATCGATTCGTTACGGAATTTGAGAAGCGCTACCTCGGGCTTTTTCAGCATACGGCATTTATCGAACAGCCTCTGACGCGTCAGCTGACTCACGATCCGAAAACGGCTGCGACGATCCAGAAGATTTCTGCGCTGAAACCTCTTGTGATCGACGAAGCCGACGGAACTGTCGACTCGTTCAAAAATGCGTTCGCCATTGGTTACTCAGGAACGTCCCACAAAAACTGCAAAGGCGTTTTTAAATCGATTTTGAATCGCGCGTTGTGCTTTCATTTCGCCGACACAACCGGCCGCGAAGCATTTATCAGCGGAGAAGATCTGTCGAACATGCCGATCGTTCCGCTTCATCAGGATTTCGACGCGCTCAGCCTTCTCGACATTTCTCACACCGAGCGGAACGGACACCACTACGGTTTCGGACTTTCGCATCTAACGGCACTGGAAAAACAGCATGTTTCGAAAAACCATTCTGATTTGTATGTGAAACGAGGTGATGAGTTATTTCTCAACATCCGCGACGGAGCCGTCGATTGCGGCTCTGTTTTAGGGGCTGGATTCGGTGGCGACACCACGCCGGATTGGGATTCCCTCACTCCTCTTGATTATTGGAAGCCTGAATGATTTTCACGAAACGACAGGGTCTGTTCGACGAACAGGCCCTGTTCATTCGTTGAGCCATCGTTCCAAATTTTCTGAAACGAAATCGTCGTCGATTAAATCCGGATACGAATTCTGAATTCGATTGAGTTCTTCAAATTGTCCGGGGGAAAGTTTTTCGTTGGGATTCAAGCACCGGTTTGAGGGAACCACACCCTGGCGGCGAAGAACTTCGAGAATGCCGGGAATACAACCGTGAAAACTATTCACGGCATCGAAAATCACTCCATTCGCATCGGTCAGCTGCGCGTTTTTCGTGAGCCACGTTTGATCAAATTCGGCTGTTGATTTGATTTCCTCCAGTAACTCGACCGCTCGCTTCGCCCAGACCCCCCATTGTCCAAGCAGCCCGCCGACGATCCGCTGTTTCTTGCTGTCGAACTCAAATTCGGTGAGCAAATCGGTGATGATCGAATCGTCGTTCCCCGTGTAAAGCGCGATGTCTTCACGACCGGATTCAATCACTGCCCGAACTACGTCATTGGTGGCGTAGCGATTGAACGGAGCGATTTTTATTGCGACGACGTTTTCTATTTCCGCGAAACGTTTCCAAAAATCGAAGGGGAGAATGTGACCGCCGACGGACGGTTGGAGATAAAATCCAATGATCGGAATTTTTTGGGAAATGTCCTCGCAGTGTGCGAGCAACTCATCCTGTGATGAATCGCTCATCGCGGTCATGCTGAGAAGGCCGGCGTGATATCCGTTTTTCAGAGCGAGTTCACTTTCCTGAAGAGCCTGTTGTGTTTTCCCGCAAATGCCGGCAATTTTCAAAAGGGGACTTGCATTTTCACCGAGCCAAGAATCGATTTCTTCTGAACACAATTTTAGAACGGGCCCAAAAAGCGCATGTTCAGGATCACGGATTTCGAACTGAGTTGAATGAACGCCAACCGCAATTCCACCGACTCCGGCATCAAGGTAATAGCGGACCAAAGCCCGTTGATGTTGCTGCGACCAGGAGGCGTCTTCGTTCAATGCTAAAGGCATCGCCGGAATTGCCTGGCCTGCAAAAAGATGAGAGCGAATGGATTCGAGGTTCATGGTTCTGGATCAATACTTTCCATCGCGGACTTCAAAATTGGTGGGTTTTCCGAGAAGTGGTCTTCCTTTTTCGATCCACGGAGCCACCCATTCCATCAAGGTTTCTTCAGAGATTTCCGGAGCGCCAAACAGAGAATGCGAAAGCGAAGCATTATTCAACCAAGCCTCAGTTGCTTCGATCCCGGTGATTTCAGTGGGCTTTGAAAATCGCTCTCCAAACCACGATGCGATCTCACGAACGTGTAGAATTTTCTCCCCTGTAACATTCAAAATAAAGGCATCAGGCGCCGGAGCTGTTTTTCCCAAAGCACAGATAATATGACGCGTCGCATCGCCCTGCCAGATGCAGTTCAAATGCCCCATCGTGACATCGACTGGCTGTTGATGAAAAACCTTGTGAGCGATATCGACGAGAACGCCGTAGCGAAGATCGACCGAATAATTCAGTCGGATCAGGGCGAGGGGAGTGCGATTCGTTTCGCTGGCTTTCAAGAATGCCTGTTCTCGACCAAGGCAGGAAATGGCATAGTCACCTGCCGGAACGACTGGATCGGATTCCCGAGAGCCGCCTGAATCTGCCGAAACAAACGGATACACACAGCCGGTTGAAAGCGCGACAATTTTGGAATCTTTGAATCGATTTGCAAATCGCGCTGGCATCGTTTCGTTAAAAAGCGTGAGCACTTCGGGCGCGTTGCTGGTTCCAAATTTCTGGCCTGCCAAAAAACACACAGCTTCGGAATCGGGTAACCTTTCTGCCGCCCCTTCAGAGGTCAAATCGCACGGAATAGTTTCGATTCCCGCTTTTTCAAAAGGCTCCCGTTTTGTCGGATCTCCGAAACGGGAAACCGCGATCAACCGATTTGATTTTCCGCTGACATCGAGCGCTTTTCGCAACATTTTGCAAAGATGAAATCCCATTTTTCCACCGGCTCCCGCGACTAGAATCGGTCCGTCAATTTGGGAAACGGTGCCAATCACTTGCTCGTTCGGCTCAGAGGCCAGTTCATCGAGTTCAATCTCGTTTGTAGGAGCAGTCATTGGATTCTACGAACCAACAGGGTCTGTTCAGAGAAGCAACCCTGTTCGTTCGCAAAAACGCGTATTCCAATCACCTCCGCCGGGAATCCAGTAGAAGCGGTGATCGGTGAGGTTGCGGTCGAGACTTCGCATCGGTTTGTAAATTTTGTTCACGTATTTTAGGAGAACCCCAGATCGCCCGGGTTTTCGAATTTGAAGAGTGCCACCGCCCATCGCAATGGTGATCTCCCCACTAGGGCTGATGTTCAGACTGGCGGTGTCGTCCAAAACCACACCGGCATCCCCGATTCTTCCGACGACCTAGGCTGCGACATACAAAGCCAAAACGATCGCCGCAATGGGACCCATTTTTCTATGGCTCTTCATTTGGTGGAATTCGGTCTCTGGGAGTGGCGAAACGGGATCGGGCATCGAAGCTGGATTGAAAATTGATGATAGCTGCAATTTCATTCACGACGAAGCAACCTCCGAAAGTTTCCGCCAAGAATAAGTTTTCGTGCTTCGTCAGGAATATTGGCTCCCACTATTTTTCCCAGTTCAGTCCCCAATGATCTCGAAGGAAGATGACTCCCAAAAACGATGCGTTCCGGCCCGAGTTCACGCATGGCCATTTCGATAAATCCCGCCGTGGCGTCAAAGCCCGAAGTCTCGACCAGAATATTTGGTGAATCGCGAACGGCGCAAATTCCCTTTTCCCACTCTCCGCCGGCGTGAGCGCAGATGAACTGCTGCTCCGGGAAGCGCGCGGCGAGTTCCGCCAGCTCAGAGGGGAGGGAATGCCCGGGGCTCGTTTTTCCACCAGTGACATGCCATGTGTGCTGCATGATCACGGCTTTCAATTCAGCAATTCGCTCGATCAATGGATTGAAATTCTTGTGGGTGCAGGGGAGGGATCCAGGTCCGCCTCCAGCAAAGTAAACGCCTAGCATTTGACCATCGCGAATCCAGTGATTCAAAGCATCAAGCGACGCTGAAACGTCGTTCGCATTCAGATGAATCATTCCGAGGAGTTTCTCCGGCCATCGCTTGAGCGGCGCGGAAATCAGGTCAGGTGTCTCCCTCCGAGATTTTTCAAATGCGGCATCAGTTGTTGTCCCGATCCCGACATGAGCGAAGTAGCACAGCTTTTCAATGTTCCCTATTTCGATGGCGCGTTGCGAACGCTTCATGTCGCCTTCGAAATCCCGGTAAGATGGAAGAAAGTAAGAGTCCCAGATCAGATCACTTTTTAACTGCTCAGCGGAAGGGAGCCCAAAGGATGTGCCGTCGTGATCGCTCATCCTGTTAGAAATGTCTTAGCGTTCTTGTTCATCAACAGCGAGAGGGAGCTATCGGGTAGATCCGATTCATGAACGCGGATTAGCGATGCTTCGGGAATGAGGAAGGGAGCATGAGTTCCAAACATGACCCGAGACTCGGGAATCGTCTTCAGCATTGCCGCAACGCCATTCGTTTGATCCACTCGCGAAACATCAAAATGAATGTTCGGAATGCTTGCGAGCTTTTCGACCAACTCACCGCGAGGTCTCCAATTAAGAATTTGGATACGACCGACGTGATTCTCGATCAGTGGCGTGAGATCAACATCTGCTACTCGCAATTGGTCTGGTTGGGTTCTTACGTCTTCAAAGACCGCCGCGATCTGGACGAACAACTTTGCATCAGCCGCCAGATTCAGCAGCTTCAGGAACCGTGGATTATTGAGTTCGTATCCATGATAGTTCGGATGCAGTCGGATTCCGCGCATGGCGTGATCACCAATGCATTGCTTTAAATCATCTTCCCATCCGTGCAGGTTGGGATTGATCGAACCCACTGGAATCAATTCACTGAATCCTGCACACTCAGATACCAGTCGATCGTTCACCGATGAAATATCGCGTTGCAGGATTCCTTCGAAGCTGCCCGCTAAGGCCGTCGTAATCCCCAGCTTCCGCAGTTTCGCAGCCAACTGCTGGGTGTCATCCAGAGGTAGCCGTCGAAACGGCCAGCGGGACAAACTCACATTTGTATCGATGATGTTGAGTTCAGTTTCATTGGCCCAAGCCGACGGACTCAATGTTGCGACAGTGCCGGTTGCGATGGCTGATTGAATAAGTGTTCGACGTTTCATCATTCCCCTGGTCGCTTGCCCAATTTCCTCATGACAGAATTTCATGCACGACCCGCGGCTCCTCAAAGCCTGTGAGTCGTTCTTCCAATCCACTTCGCTCAAAGAACAATTTTTGATGATGCAATCCTAACTGATGCAGAATCGTCGCGTGAAAATCGTGAACGCTGACGGGATTTTCGACCACGGCGTGGCCAAATTCATCGGTTTTTCCGTAGGTCATACCGCCTTTGATCCCGCCGCCTGCCATCCAGCTGGTGAAGGCTTGCATGTTGTGGTCGCGTCCTGAATAATCGTCGCCAATGATCTGCGACGTCGGGGTGCGGCCGAATTCGCCCCCGAAAATCACGAGCGTGGAATCGAGAAGACCGCGTTGTTTTAAATCACGCAGCAATCCGGCGATTGGTTTGTCAGTTCGGTGACAAATCGCGCGATGATTGGCATTCAAATCAGAATGGCTGTCCCACGGTTGTTCTTCCAGAAAGATCTGCACGAACCGGACCCCGCGCTCAACGAGACGTCGGGCCAGCAGACAACGACGCCCGTAGCAATCGGTCAGCTTTTCGTCGACACCGTAGAGCGCTTTGGTGTGCGGTTGTTCCTGCTCCAAATCAAGCGCTTCGCCAGCGGAAAGCTGCATCCGGGCGGCGAGCCCATAGCTCTCGATTCGGGCATCGAGCTCTGGGTTATGGGGACGCTCTTTTCGGTGAATTTCATCAAGCTGTGAAAGCAAGCCACGAGCTGATTCTGTTACCGCAGAGGGTTCGTCATACTGCGGTTTGAGATTTAAAACAGGTGAGCCAGTTGGGCGAAACGGCGTCCCCTGAAACGTCGGCGAGAGAAATCCCGAGCTCCAATTGCGCGTTCCGTTCTTCGGCATGCCCAGCGGATCGTTTAGCACCACGTAGGCAGGGAGATTCTGATTTTCTGATCCAAGCCCATAGGTCGTCCAGGCGCCAAGGGTTGGATAGCCCATGAAAAGCCGGCCGCTATGAATTTTGTAAAGCGCGTTGTCGTGGTTCGGATGATCCGTCCACATCGAATTGATCAAGCAAATGTCGTCCGCCATTTTCGCCGTGTGCGGCAGGCAATCTGCCATCCACATTCCCGATTGCCCATGCTGCGCCATCGGATACTGACCACCCATGACGACGCCGATTTTGCCTGTGCCCGAGTTTCCGAGTTCTTCGTTGTTCAAGGGAAATGGCTGCCCGTCGTAGCGGTTCAGAACCGGTTTTGGATCGAACAAATCCATCTGGCTCGGACCACCGTTCATAAACAGCTGGATCACCGATTTCGCCTTCGCTGGGTGATGCCCGTGTCTCGCGTGGAGATTAAAAGGCGCCGCAGGCCCGGTGGCTTCGCCTCCGAAAAGGTCATTTGTAAAAAGGTGCGCCAACGCCGCGCCGAAAATGCCGTCGCTGGTGCGTTGAAAGAAGTCGCGTCGTTTCATGGATACTTCATTGTAGAGGAATTAAGCGATTCAGAAAGACCCGCGAAAGCGGCAACTGAAACGACGATTCTTACCGGTTAATATAAATGGTAGCTTCATGCTTCGACGTAGAGCTTTTGGTTTGATATAACCTTTAACACGATCACAACTCTTCACCCTAAATGTTGTCGGAATCGTCGTTTAACCAATTAGTGGAGCAGGCTCGGGAGATTGAATACTGCCAGGAGGATATTGCAATGCTGGCCGGACTACTTCCATCGGACGATGGCGATGTCGCAGCTCTGTTGGAGCGATGCATTTCAGAAAAGTGTGGTCAGCCTTTCTCTCACTTGTGGATGGCGGCGCATTGGGCGGATCGACCGGTGCCGGGGCGGCTTTTGGAACATAGCGTGGAGCTGATGCCAGATTCGACAATGTGTTTTCGGACGGCTCGCAGATGCACTGAGTCGGAACCAGGGGAAACGGTGCGGGCGCTGATTGCAGTGGCTGAGATGGGTCACGTGGAAACTTTTACCAGATTGGTCAGCCTTTCGCTGGTGGTTACTGATAGGAGTGCAGCAGAATCTACTCACGGTCCATTGACGGAGGAGATCCCATTGTTGGCTAGGAAACTGGCTCGCAGCTACCGAAACGCCCACTTTGAATCAGCTCTGACGGTTAAATCGTTTCTTTCAGTGCTTGCGGATTTTCTAGATGACGCGGAGCTGAGAAAGATCAATAATGAACGGTTTGATGGATATGAGGAAGGGGGGGCAAGTGTTTCTGGCAAGAGATTGAAGGAAAAATTAACCGTTTTCGGGATTCGGTTCCTGCGAACCGGCCAGAAATAATTCTCTCCGGGTATCAGGTGCGCCGTGCTGTGGAAAAGGCGGGACGCAACGCTGCTTGCCCATGTGGCAGCGGCAAAAAACACAAGCGGTGCTGCATGGTGGAGGATCAGAAAAAGTTGGCGCGGTCGTCACATGTGGCCGGGAAAACGCTGGAAGATTTGGATCAGGAAAGGGAGTTGCATCTCAGTATCGAAACGCTGGGGGCAATGAAGTTGCATCATGTGATGCGGATGGATCCGTCGAAAATTCCCAAGGAAAAGGCGGAGTTAGTTATCATGCGGCTCTGGCAGAATTGAAAGCGCAATCCCCCGGTGCTGTTGATCGTATCGCCGCGAATGAAGCGGAAATTGCGGAACTACGTGAAAACATGAACCGTCTGAAGACAGAGGTTAGACGCAAACACCATCAGCGAAATGAACTGCGTCGCGAATTGCGTGAGGTGCAAAAAGCTGAAAAAGAAGGCGAGCACGAAGAGGTAATGAAACAACGGGATCACGAAGCCGCCGAGAAAGCCCTGTTGGAACCTGAATTCGAGGAAGGAGAAGCAACTGCGAGAGGGTATCTTGCCCCGAGAATCCCTGTTTTCCCGCTTAATTTTCTGGATAAGGCCGATTCGTTTCCCAATCATGTGATCCCGGCTGCGCTGAATCTGGTGGGACGGCTTGCTTCAGGAGATGCAGCTGCTTTCTCTGGGGTGCGAATGCTCAAGGCGACAGATGGACTTTTGAGAGTGCGGTTTTCCGGTTGTTTTCGGCTCATCTTCCGAGTCAATGATCATGAAATCGAAGTAGTCGATGTGATCGATCGAAAAGACCTGAACCGCTGGTTGCTGAGGCGTTGATTGTTGGTGCCGCTAGCCTCGCACGAAGCAACCCTATCTCTTAACTGAACAAATAGGGTTGGTTTGTGAAACGGATCAATCCACATAAATAAACCCAGCCGAATTCAGGATCGCATGGCAAAATGTTTCCAATGCTCCATCCGGTGATTCCTTCTCCAATAGCGTCAGCGTTTCCACGCCCAAATTGAGTTCCGTTTCGCCGGGCAATCGGCTCAACGCAATCTTATACACGCTCTCCACATTTTTTTGGACATCATCGGGAGTTTCATCCGCTACTCGCTCAGCCATCGCTTTCGCAAGTTCACGGACGCGGTTGTTGTTCATCATCATTAGACTCTGAGGCGATACCGTCGAAGTGCTTCGCGAAACGCAATTGGGGGCCATCTCCGGGTAGTCAAAAGTCGCCATCATCGATGGGATCTCGGTTCGCCGATATTGGATATACACGCTGCGCCTCAAGCCACCGCTATCTGTTGGTCTGGCATTAACGAAGCCCTCTCGATTGACTGTCACGCCGTCGGGCATGCCACCGGGAGTCGGATCGAGTTTGCCTGATATGAACAGTAACGAGTCGCGCAATGCCTCCGCATCCATCCGTCGAAGTGACATGCGGGAGAGCAATCGGTTCTGTGAATCGCGCTCCAATCGTTCGTCCGTGACCTTGCTTGATTGCTTCCAGGTCTGCGAATTCAGGATCAGCCGGTGCATTTCCTTGACGCTCCAGCCGCGTTCCATGAACTCAATTGCAAGCCAGTCGAGCAGCTCAGGATGACTGGGGCGCTCGCCTTGCAGTCCGAAGTTTTCGAGCGTTTTTACAAGCCCTGATCCGAAATGATGATGCCAGATTCGGTTCACCATCACCCGGGAAGTGAGGGGATGATCGCGCTGCGTCAGCCATTTTGCGAAAGCAAGGCGACGGCCGGATTTTTGGGTTCCGTCAGGAAAAGGTGGGGTAATTTCAAGAGGCGTTTGTCCATCGGTTAGGGCGGACGGCACACCAGGGCCCACGACTCGGCCGGGGCTGAGATATTCGCCGCGTCGATAGATGTAGGTCGGCGACGGATCGGCCCGATCAAACAGCGCCCGGATCGTCAGGGGTGATTCCATGCTGCGCCTCGTCTTGTAAATCTCTTCATCAAGTTCATCGACGACCGCCTTCGCTTTCTGAACCGATTCCGGCTGCTCATGATTAGGGACGACCATTGCGGTCTGCAATTTCTCGACCAGCAGACGTTGCGGCAGACTTCGCAGATTGTCCGCCCGCTTCAGAGCCACGAAAGTCGCTTCCCGGTCAGCTTCAGGTTGATCAGGAAAGTGCGCTTTCAACATTTCACGCTGCCATTGCACGATCTTCTTGCGCTTCAATGCTTCCTGATCCTTCACCTTCGATTCGAGAGGCGGATTGATTTTTTTCACCCGCATGCCGTGCTCCGGCGTCGCCGTGTTCAGCTTTCGATTCTTAAAAGTCAGCCAGTCATGCTCGTCGAGCGCTCCCTGAAAAATCGCCTTCAGCCGGTAGTAATCGCGCTGGGGAATCGGATCGTATTTGTGGGTGTGACAGCGCACGCATTCCATGGTCAGGCCCATCACGCCGGAGCCGAGCACACTGATCGCATCGCTGATCACTCCGATCCGGTTCTCGACATAATTCATCGTTCGCGATCCTGTTTCATCAATTCCCATTCGTAGAAAACCCGTTGCGATCAGGTTCTCCACCATCTTCTCCGTGATTGGATCGGCGTTTCCGGAGTCCAGCAATTCATCACCTGCGATCTGTTCAGTCAAAAACGCATCGTAGGGTTTGTCGTCGTTGAAAGCGTTGATGACATAGTCCCGATACTTCCAGGCAACTTCACGCAGAGGGTCCGAGGACAGGCCACCTTCGGAATCCGCGTAGCCTGCCACATCGAGCCAGTATCGTCCCCATCTCTCTCCGTAGTGAGGCGACTCAAGCAACTCATCGACCATTTTCGCAAACCAGTCAGCGCCGGAATTTTCACGCCATTTCTTCCAATCGCCAACTGAAGGCGGCATCCCGATTAAGTCCAAATAGGCACGCCGAATTAACACATCCCGCTCTGCCTCGGGCGAAAAATCGAGCGACACTTCATTCAGCTTTCGCTTGATGAAAAAGTCGATCGAATCTCCCTTCGCCGGTCGTTTCGGCGGCTGAAAACTCCAGTGCTTGCGGTCATCATCCGAAACCAATGGGTCCGGCTTTGTCGTCGCCACATCTGGTTCCACCTCGCCGATCGGGGCGCCTTCCGTGATCCAGTCCCGCAGTTTCTTCAGTTCCGCTTTTCCCGGACGCTTCACAAAGTCCGATAGCAATCGAGCCTTCGGCGGGCACGCTTCGCTTTCGATTCGCTGAATCATCCGGCTCGCATCAGGACTTCCGGATACAAACGCCGGTCCTGACTTTCCACCGGTCTTCATTGCCGTGACCGTTCGCAAATCCAGCCCGCCTTCCTGCTTCTGGCGGCCGTGACACGCAGAACATCTCAGCAAAGTGATCGGCAACACATCGTGCTGATTCATCTTGGCCTTTGCCACTTTCGGCGGATTCAAAAACGTCGCGCCCCCGGCGATCCATTTGCGAATGCTCTCCACGTCCTTATGGGAAAGCTTGTCGCCTTTCTTCGGCATCTCGCCTTTGTGAACCAGTTCGTAGAGGTGACTCTTTTCGGGATCACCCGCTTCAAAAACTGGTCCCGATTCCCCTCCTTTGACAATGCCTTCTAACGTCGTCAAATTCAGCTCGCCCTTCATCTTCTCGGCGCTGTGACATTCAGCACAGTGGGCTTTCAAAATGGGAGCGACCGTGGTCTCAAACATCACAGGCGATTCCCCGCGCCCGATGAACGGGGCGAATACAAGGAGCAAGACAGTGAGAGAACGCCGCATTCGATTTGAGATTCCCGTAACCATAGCCGGAAACCCGTCTTTCTGCCGAGTCTGGACATGGCGCAGTTGCGGTCAGGCGATCTCCCCAGCGGTATGGAAAAACGAAGTAACCCTGTTGATTCATCGAACCAACAGGGTTGCTTCGTAAAAAATGCCGGTAACAACAAATGCCTCGGCGTGCAGTTGGTTGAGTGCCGGAAATCACGCTCACTTGCTAACAAATTCAAGCACTACACGCTGATAGCGTGTCAGCGGTGGCGAACCGTCGTCAGTTACTTCGCAAATGAAACGGAACGTGTCACCATTCTGAGCGCCCTCGGGATTGGCAACCGTTGCTTCGCCTCCGTCACCATTCTTCAGATCTACCTGCTTTCGAAAACTGCCCGCCTCGGTGTATTGCCACCATTTGAATGTGAGAGCATCGCCGTCCGAGTCAGTCGAGTTTGCGGCACTGAGTTTCACCGTCCCAGGCTCAGTCACTTTCAAATCAGCGGCGTGTTCCAGCAGCACTTTCGGAGGATGATTGGCTCGTTTCACGTTCTTGACGCACCAGTCTGCCCGGGCGGCCCAATCGTTCTGAAATGCGGGGGCCCACCGAAGGACTGTTCGGGTCATGCTGTCTTCATCCGGTGTTGATCGCCATTGGTTGCGCACCCATGTGAACCGTCCGCCCCAGCCGCCATAACCGGGGTTTTCAAGATTCCGCAAACCGACATTGATCAAATGAAGAAATGCCACTGAATCACCTTCGGAACGAAAACTGCCATCCTTACTAACTTCATAGTCGGCACACAACGAACCGTGACTTCTAAGAATGTTTTTCCGAAGCCAGTCCTTATTGAAATAACGTTGCTCTCCCAGTGTCATGATTTTTTTTCCAGCGATACGCAATTCCTCCGTAAGCCCCGCTGCTTCGAATGACGAAAATTCCCGGCCATTTTTTCAGAATGTAGTCCTCAGGCGTTGAATCCTGACTGGCGAACAAGAACAGCCGAGCCCTGCGGGTCAACTCCTCCATGTGCTGCGGATGCCTTTCTTCGATGGTCTTAAGCGCTCGGGCAATGATATTCGCTCCACCCCATGCCTGAAGCCAGACGGGCGACGATTCCGCCCCCAGCAGGACTTTCGCAATGTGATCTGATCCCGGCGTTGGGCTAGCCATATCGCCCTTGTAGGCAATGTTGCCGGCGAAGACCTGTCGTCTCAAATGGTCCGGCGATGGATAGTCGGGATCATGTTTCGCGAGGTTTGGATAAACTTTAGCGCAATCTGCGAGTTGCTCATCCAGCCATGTCATGTTCTGCCAATCCTTTTCTGGATGGTTTTTGTCTCCCTGCCAGAGCTGTGAAGGCGAGCATGCTGAACATTTTCATAAGTTGTTTCGGTTGATGCGACGATCAGATAGGAGAAACGGACGACGATCTCAAATCTGAACTCTGTAGAGCAATTTCCAATTAATAAATCAGCCAAATCAGAAGGGTGTGCTTTCGCCGCTGCAGGAACCCTGATTTTGATTGAGGAGCTCTATTGCAGTTCGGTCAGTCTCCAGTTCCCAAAGAAATACAAAAATCGCGGCGTCAGATTTGATCGGGAGGCAGCTCGGATCAGGTCGATTGAAAAAACAAATTACTATCAGTTGGGCTGGCATGATTAAATAGAGTGGCCTAGAATTTAGGTGAGAGTTCAGACGGCCTGTCGCCTTTCTATGCCTCCTGTCATCATGAGACTGCGTACCCTGGTTCGGATCGATAAAAGCGCACGGCGGCTGGCCTAGATCATTGGGATTCTTGCCAAATACGGACTCGCGGATTGGCTGTCTGGGGTAGATTACGAGTGGCTTCGGGGGTTGCTGAAAAGCACCGAAGGCAAGATCATCCCCGATCTCACGACAGCTGAACGGATTCGGCATGCCCTGACTGATCCGGGACCGACGCTTTATAAAAGCGGGACAGATTCTCAGTACCCGTCCGGACTTGGTTGGGAGTGACCTGACTGCGGAGCTTTCGAAACTCCAAAGTCAGGCAAAGGCGGGTCCCTGGGAGTATGTCTCTGTCGTGGTGGAAAAAGGGTTGGGATGTCCGATCGAAGATGCCTTTCAGGAATTCAGCCATGAGCCGATCGCGTCGGCTTCCATCGGGCAGGTCCACAAGGCCGTTCTACCGAGTGGCAAACACGTGGTTGTAAAAGTGATGCATGAGGGGATTGAAGACTCCGTTCAGCGGGACCTCGATCTTCTGCTCGGTCTGGCTGAGTTAGCGGAGAAGCACGCTACTCAATTACGACGCTATCAGCCGCTTGCCACGGCGCGTTATTTTGAGCGAACGCTGCTCCGGGAACTGGATTTTTCCTATGAACGCCGTCACTTTGAACGGTTTGCGGAAAATTTCCGAGATGATGAAACCGTCCACTTTCCCTCGGTTTATCCGGAGCTTAGTTCTGAGCAGGTATTGACGATGGAACATCTCGACGTGATTCCAGTCACGGATCATGAGGCGCTTAAAGCATCCGGTGCCGACCTGAATGAATTCGCCCGAAGGGGAGGGGATCTCTATCTGGAGATGATCTTTGGTCACGGTTTCTACCACGCCGACCCGCATCCAGGAAACCTGTTTCGAATGCCTCATGATGTCGTCGGAGTGATCGCCTGCGGAATGGTTGGGCACATCGATGAAGGTTTGCGCGAAGAGATCGAAGACATGCTTCTCGCCGCAGTCAGCTCCGACGCGGAGGGTCTCTGCGATGCAATCGTGCGGGTAGGTCAGGTGCCTCCGGAGCTGGATGAAGACGAATTGCGTTCCGAGGTGGGTGAGTTCCTTTCTGACTACGTGGGGCGGTCGGTGGCCGATTTTGATGTGGGTGGCGCTCTGCAGCGTCCCTTTGATCTGGTGCGCGATTTTCACATCATCCTTCCGCAGAGCTTTGGCATGCTGGTCAAGACCCTGGTTGTTTTGGAGGGGACGTCCCGCCAGTTATCTCCGGATTTCAGTCTCGC
>CALAHF010000042.1 GCA_937891465.1 uncultured Verrucomicrobiales bacterium
CCGCAACGATCGAAGAAGTTGAAGAACCGCTTGAAGCCTGATGTCACTGCCCCGCGTTCTCTGCACCGTCAACGTTCCTCGCGAACACCTAGCTCCGCTCGATGAAATTGCAGATCTGATCATCTCCGATCACACGCCCGCGGCCATGCCTCGCGCTGAGGTCTTGGAAAAAATCGGAGACTGCACCGCCGTCATTTCCCAAGGCGAGCTCCAGGTTGATTCCGCATTACTTGCAGCCGCTCCCAAACTTGAGTTCGTCGCTAACGCCGCGATGGGCTACGACAACCTCGATCTCGCCGCCCTCACCGCACGCGAAATCAAGGCCACCAACACACCCGCGGCATTCGTGGAATCAACCGCTGATCTCACCCTTGGTTTGTTGTTAAACGTGACTCGTCGCATTTCCGAAGGCGACCGCTTCATTCGCACTGGAGAGTGGGCAGAAACCGGAATGCAAGCCCTGCGCTGGGAATCCGGCCTCGCCGCCTCAAAAATCGTCGGGATTATCGGTTACGGAAAAATCGCAAAAGCCGTTGAAAAACGCGCCACCGCCTTCGGCATGACCGTGCTTCACACGCGGACACAACCCGATGGCCACGTCAACTACCGCGATTTTGATACCCTACTCGCCGAGTCCGATATCGTCATCGCCCTCGTGCCGCATAGTCCATCGACCGACCGATTGATGAATGCCGAACGCTTCGCCAAAATGAAGCCCGGCGCCTTTTTCATCAATGTCGCTCGCGGAAAAGTCATGGACGAAGCCGCCCTTGTCGAAGCCCTCACCAGCGGTCATCTCGGCGGAACTGGGCTCGATGTTTTCGAAGAAGAACCCGTCGTAAATTCCGCCCTGTTCACCATGGAAAACGTCATCATGACGCCTCACGTCGGCGGTGCCACTCTCGAAGAACGCGCCAACGGTCGCCTCGAAGCCGCCGAAAACGTCGCCCGCTTCTTACGCGGCGAAGAACTCATTTCTCCGCTGAATTGAGTTTTTCAGCCAAGGAGGGGCGTCTTTCCCTGTTTCATTTCTGCAAATAGGCGAAAAAGTCGCGCAATTCAGCTTCGCTCATTCCGCCGAGTAATCCCGGCGGCATCAACGAAACAGGGCTCGCAACGAGCGATTCCATGTCGGCGCGATTCAATAACGTTTCCTGATTCGCCGCATCGCGCAGGGTCACCGTTTGCGGATTCTCACTCGCAATCATGCCGATGACGATGCGTCCGTCTTTCATCGTAGCGACGAAATTGGTGAAGCCTTCGCGAATTTCTAAACTCGGATCGACGATTCCCGGCAACCAGAAGTCGAGGCTCTGCCGCTCGTAACCAGTCAGGTCCGGGGCAACGACGTTTCCTTCTTCAAAAAGCTTATGGCAAGCCGCGCAACGAGCCGTGAAATGCGCGCGACCGGCATTGGCGTCGCCTTTTCCACCACCGAGAATTTTCTTCACTCGTGCCATTTCCTTTTGATTGTCCTCCGACGTTTTCGCCCGCATGTCGGGCCAGTGTTTGGCGATCGCCGAATTGATTTCCGGATTTTTATGCTGGGCTAAAAGCTGCACGACATCGGGCGACACATTGCGCGCCTTCACAATGGCCTTATCGACATATTTCAGCAGCTCGTGAGCCCACTCAACCCGACCAGCCACAACGCGAAGGCCTGTCGATTGCACGCCGTGTTCCGCCGGAAGCGTCGAGCCCATTCGACCCAAAATTGTTTTCGGAATCGAAGGATCATCGTAATTCCCAAGTGACTGCAAGGCGACACGTTTGAGGGTACTTTGCTGATCAAGCGACAACAATCTCAACAACGTCGGCACGACTGTTTTGTCACCAGCTTCGCCAAATGCCTTCGCCAATTCGATGCGCTCCACCGGATCAGATGCGCTGCTCGCAACGACGCCGAGCGCTTTTTTCAACGCCTCCTTGTCCCCGCGTTGAATCGCCAAAACGAGATCGTTTTCCCCCGCATTTTTGGAATATTCATCCATCTGTTTCGTCAGCGCATCCGGCAGCTGTGGGATCGGAGCGCCCTGAAATGCAAGCTGCAAACCAGTCATCAGTCGCTTTTTCGCATCGTCATCCGGCGCGGTTTCGAGAAGCTTCGCCGCCGTGGCAAAATTCGCCTCACCTCCGGCCATCGCATAGCGACGCATCAACCGAGTCGCAACTTCTTCACGGAAAAGCGGCAATTTCCAAGTCACGGGATCTGCGGCAAGACGCTCGACCTTTTCACGGCCATCTTCAGCGTGAGCTTCGAGCGCCCACCAATCCATCAGCGGCATATGCAGATCAGTCATGTCTTCACTGCGGCCGAGTAAGTTCTGAATAATGGGAAGCGCGACTTCTGGCAGCAAGCGTTTCGCACTGCTTGCCAACTGAGAACGAACCTGAACTTGTGATTCACGACCCGCCAATTCGCTAAGGACGTCAGCCAAATCGGTGCCTGCTTCGCGCCTGTCACCAACGATTCGAATCACCCAACGACGGACGTGTTCGTCCTGATGGCTCAGCCATTTGATAGCCAACTCGTCGGTGAGACCACCAAGCAGGTTGATTGCCCACAGGGCTTCCAGCGATTTCTGACCTTTGTCAGCACTAACAATTTCCACGAGTTTTGGAATCGCGGACTTCTCGCCACTCCATCCGAGTTCGAGAACCGCCTGCCGACGAATAAAACGATTGGGGTCATCAAAAGCTGCGATTTGAACTTCAACACTCGCATTTGCGAAATCGATATTCGGAATCTTCGTCTCTACACCAGTGGGTTTAATCCGATAAACCCGACCGCTGTTCTTATGCCAATCATCAATCGGTCGCACATGACTCAAACGGGTATCATACCAATCGCTCACATAAACGCAGCCATCCGGCCCAACTCCGGAGAATACCGGGCGAAACCAGCGGTCGTCCGTTTCCGCCAAATTCACTTCATCGACAGTGCGATAGGTCGATGTATCAGGAAACCGCTCGCTTATCCAAACCACATTGTGAAGCGAGTTCGGAGCAACGATTTTCCCATCGTAGACATCGGGATAAAGACCCCCTTCATAAATACAAAACGCCTGAGCAAAACGATTTTTGTCGCCCTCGTGACGCATATGCTCGAAATATCCGAAGGCATACGGATTCGTCAGCGGACCATGTTTACCCCAGCCCTTTTTGCCGTAGCTGCCCTGCGGATAATACATTCCCCGGGTATTGCCATTATTGGTCCCCGAGAAAACGCGGCCTTTGGCGTCGATTTCGAGAGAGAATGTATTCCCTCCGCCCTCAGCATAAATTTCGAATTCCATCGAAGTCGGATGATAACGCCACACCATTTGGCCCTGCCATTTCACCATTTTACCAGTCGCCGGATTCTTTATATTGCCAGTCGACGTGCTGCCATTAACTCCATAAAGCCAGCCGTCAGGGCCCCACTCAAGGCTGTTCATGACCGAGTGCGTATCCTCGATCCCAAATCCAGAAAGTCGCACCTCGGGATCGCCATCCGGCATTGCATCGCCATCAGCATCCGGATAAAAAAGCAGATACGGCGGATTGGTAACCCAGATTCCGCCAGCTCCAGCCACGACTGACGTCGCGATATTCAGTCCGGTGATGACATCACGGTGTTTATCATATTTTCCATCGCCCGTGGTGTCTTCGAAAACCGTGATTTTATCAGCGCCTTTTGTGCCATGCGGTGGCGGCTCAGGAATTTTGTCGAACTGTGCTCGAAGGTGATTGTCGTATTCAACGATCTTCAGCCCGGCCGGAAACTGATACTGCAGGTATTGCATGACCCACATCCGGCCCTTTGAATCCCAGCTCACAAAAAGCGGTTGGCCAATGACCGGCTCCGAGGCCACCAGCTCAATCTCGAAGCCATCACGCATGCGAAAATTTTTCACCGCCTCCGCAGCCGGAGTCGGAGGCGTGTCATCCGCCAGCGTCCCCCGCCCCTTGTAAGTTTTGATAATTTCCGCGACCTCATCATTTCCTGCTTTGGTGACATCCGGTTGGTCATTTTGGGCATGTAGAACCGCTGGCCCAAAAATGGCGAGCGCGAGAAAGATCGGGCGTTTCATATAAGCAGCATCACGAAAGCGACGCCGAACGGCAAGCCCTTGAATGCGCCACAAATGCGCGGTTTCCTTAAATGCCGGGCAATTTCTACGCAAAAATTTATAAGCAAATCCTAAGCACTTTGGGAATTGATATGAAAATTATGGAAAAACCATAAGGGTAAACTTCTGCACATAAAAACCCATATGTAGTGGCATTTTTCTTTTTGACACCCCAACATATTGTTGCGAGTCTCAACTCTGATTCTCAAACATGCGTTGTCTAAAGTGTAATTCCCATGACGATAAAGTCATCGATTCTCGGTCTTCCAAGGACGGGTTTTCGATTCGGCGGCGTCGTGAATGCACGGAATGCGGCTATCGCTTTACAACTTACGAACAACTGGAACATAATGACTTACGAGTCGTAAAGCGCGATGGCGTTCGGGAGCCATTCAAGCGTGAGAAGTTGCTGAATGGTTTGATCAAAGCCTGTGAAAAACGCCCTGTGAGCATCGAAGTGCTCGAAACGGCGGTCGAAGAGATTATAAACGATCTGACCGCACAAAATTTAAAAGAAATCCCCAGTCGGATGATCGGGCCGCTCGTGATGACCCGGTTACAAAAAATCGATCACGTCGCCTTCGTGCGTTATGCGTCCGTTTATCGTGAATTTGCAGACATCGGTGATTTCTCAGATGTGATTCAATCACTCGAAGAAGATCCGATAGATCCCAAGCTTCAGCCCGATCTTTTCGAAACCCCTGTCAACTAGCAGCTAGACCACCGACCCGCTCCTGCTATTTCCTTTCCCAAATTTCATCCGTCATCTCGCCACAAGCCGCCGCAAACTCGAAAACACACACAAACCAAAATGATTGCACTTCCCGCTGCACTTCCCTTAATCCGTATTGGCGCCGACAGCCTGGCACTCTGCAAAACAGAGTGGCTCACCGAGACCCTCGCGGATGCGACCAACGGCACAAATATTCCTGACTGGCTGGCGACAGATATCTGCAAAGGTATCGAAAATTACCTGGCCAATCATTACACGGGCACCACAATCGATTCAGCCGAGTTGTTTCGTCAAATTCGGATCACCCTTGAAAAAGTAGGTCTCAATGATGTAGCTGAAAATTTGAACGAGACGGTCCCGCCAGTGCGAATTTCACTTTCCGATCTCGCTCGCCGTGCTGGCAATGGCTACGAGTTGGCTTTCTTCCATTTACTTGAAACTCAGTTCCGTTCCGCAACGAATGGCGGCGCTCAAACACTCGAGTGCTACGGCCTTGAGAAATGTGTGAAGCAGCTTTCTGCTAGCAAAATGTGGTCTACTGCCTGTGAGTCACTCAAAGAGGAAATCACCGGTTTTCTCGATATGGAATTGGCCCGCTCAGCGCATCACATGCCAGCGCTTTCGATGCACGTGTATCACTGATTCTCTTTTCTGAAAAATAAGGAAAGATGACGATTTTTGAGAAAATCATCGCCCGTGAAATACCGGCCGATATCGTTCACGAAGACGAGGTTTGCCTGGCCTTTCGAGACGTGCAGCCGCAGGCACCCGCTCATATTTTGATCGTCCCGAAAAACGTCATTCCACGCATCGGCGAAGCCACGATTGATGATCAGTCAATTCTCGGTCATCTGTTGCTCACCGCCGGAAAAATCGCTGGAGACCTCGGGTTGAAAGACACCGAAAAAGAAGGCTTTCGCTTAGTCATCAATCACGGCAAAAATGGGGGAGAATCCGTTCCTCATCTCCACGTTCATTTGCTCGCCGGACGCCCCCTCACGTGGCCACCAGGCTAGAATTTTTTGTATCCCAAAGTCCTCAGATTTGTTGGTCTTGGACAATGAATTCGATCCAACAGGGTTTAGTTGATAAACGAACCCTGTTGGATCGTCTGGGATATACAGTCATCGTTCTATCAGGGAATTGCTTGCTGGAGTGAAATCACGCAAGCTCTGCTCATGAACAGAATTCTGTTTTCCATTCTCTCGCTCCTTTCGATCCCGCTTTTTGCAGCCGAAGAACGCCCTCCCAATATCGTCTACATCATGTCCGACGAGCTGGCGTATTTCGAACTCGGGCACATGGGCAATCCCTTTTTAAAAACGCCAAACATCGATGCCATGGCAAAAGAAGGGCTTCGTTTCACCAACGCGCTCGCAGCCGCGCCCGTATGCGGCCCACTTCGGGGATCGCTGATGACAGGCAAACACCAGGGACACTGTTCGGTCAGGGCGAACGATGGCGGAACAGCACTTCGCGCAGAAGACGTCACGATCCCGGAAGTCTTGAAGCAGAAGAAATACGCCACAGGCGGCTACGGAAAATGGGGAGCTGGCGGCCGTGATTCCACCGGAGTTCCCGAAAAACATGGCTTCGACGATTTCTTTGGATATTACGATCAAGTTCACGCGCACACTTTTTACCCGCCGTATTTGGTGCGAAATTCGGAGGAAGTTCCGCTGAAAGGAAATATCGGCGGGCGCGCTGGTGATACCTACTCTCATTACGAAATCATGCGCGAAGGCCTGACATTCATCCGCGAAAACAAAGACAATCCATTCTTCGCTTACTTTCCGATTACTCCGCCACACGGCATGTATGACATCCCCGCAGACGATTCGGCCTGGGATTTATACAAGGACGAAGCGTGGATGAAAGATCCCAAAATCTCGCAAGAGATTAAAAACTACGCCGCGATGGTCACCATGATCGACCACGATTTGGGCGATGTGCTGGCGCTTTTGAAAGCCGAAGGGCTTGAAGAAAATACGATCGTTTTTTTCACCGGCGACAACGGCGGGCAGGATCGCTTCAAATCCAAAGAACACCCTCGTGGATTCTTCATGCCGAATAAGAATCCCGTTACAGGAGTCGAGTTTCGCGGCGGCAAAGGAAATCTCTACGAAGGCGGTTTGAAAATTCCCTTTTTCGTTCGCTGGCCTGAGAAAATCGAAGCCGGCCGAACCAGCGATTTGATTTTCAATCAGGTCGATATTTTTCCAACCTTGGCGGATCTAACCGACACCAAAGCCCCCGAAGATTTGGATGGAATTTCGATCCTTCCAGAAATCCTCGGTGACACAGAAAATCAGAAGCAGCACGAGATGTTGTATTGGGAATACAGCAGCCAAACCGCAGTTCGTTTTGGAAAATGGAAAGCAATCCAGCCAAATAAATTCAAAGCGCCCAGCAATTGGGAACTTTACGACTTGGAGAAAGACATCAGCGAAGAAAACGACATCGCTGCGGATCATTCGGAGATCCTCGAAGAAATGATCACGTATGCCAAGGGCGAACATGAAGAGTGGACAAAAGGCACCTACTCCGATCCAGCGCGCACGCGTCACGAACGCGATCGGCAGGCAAAATGGGGAACCAGTCGACCTCCTGAGCCGAAAAAAGAGAACCGTCCCAAGGCCCACCGGATCAATGACAAAAATCTGATTCCGGCAGATGAAATGACGTTGGTTAAATTCAGCAGTCAGAACCGCCAAAACGACCGACTCGCCGAGTATGCCATTGATGGAAAGTTGCACACGGTGTGGCACTCGCAGTTTATGCCAAAACACGCCGAGCCACCGCACGACCTGATCATCGATCTCGGAAAATCGCGCTCCATCTCCGGCTTCCGTTACCTTTCTCGTCAGGACGGCGGATGGAACGGCTCCTTTGCCGAAACTGAATTTTACGTGAGCAATGACGCAGAGAAGTTTAGTGATTCACCTGTGCTGACTCGGACCTTCACCAAAGAAAAGACGGCTCAGGCCGCTGATCTGGAGGAGCCTGCAACAGGGCGATACGTCAGGGTTCGGGTAAAAACTGACATCACCAGCAAAGGATGGGCGTCAGCAGCAGAAATTGGCGTCATTGAAGAACCTGGCGAAAAAAGCCCCGATGGAAAATCAACAGTAATCGCTTACGCAGACCTCGGCCGAATTGATGCGTGGAAAGGTGATCTCGGCGAATGGGCGATCGCCAAGTCCGTTACCGGCAGCGCCACCGAGAAAAAGTGGGATGCCGTGGCCGATGGTGAGGGCATTTTCTACAACGGAAACAACGGCGGCAAGACCACCAACCTCATTAGCAAAATGGAGCACGGCGATGTAAAAGCCGACATCGAATTTATGATTCCCGCCAAATCGAATTCAGGAATCTATTTTCAGAATCGTTACGAACTGCAAATTCTAGACAGCTTTGGAAAATCAGATGACGAATTTGGCGTTCACGACATGGGCGCCATTTATGAGCGCTGGGACAAATCCAAACCAAAAGGCCAAAACGGATTTGAAGGAACTGCCGCCTCATCAAATGCAAGCAGGGCTCCCGGAAAATGGCAGACTTATGAAATATTGTTTCGTGCTCCACGATTCGATTCCACCGGCAAGAAAACAGAGAACGCGAGATTCGTATCCATCAAATTAAACGGCGTTGAGATTCACAAAGACGTCGAAGTCACCGGCCCAACGCGTGGCGGCAAAGAAGGTCCTGAAGCTGCCAATGCGCCGATCAACATTCAAGGAAATCACGGTCCGGTTGCCTTTCGTAAATTGGAGTTCACGCCGCTCTCACTCGACTGATGGCAAAGGCAATGTGGTTTTCTAACCATGGATTGCAGGGAGAACTTGGATAAAAAATTTGATTCGGGAGAGTTTTGTTTTTTGGAAAATCGAATGGCCTGATTCACTGTCGGTTTTGGATTTCCATTTGGATCACAGGGATAGGAAGTTGCTCGACCGATCTACGAAATCCAAAAGGCTATCCACCGAAAATCGTCGCAGCCCATTCCATCTTCCAAGAATCAAACGACTTTCCGAACCAAAGCCAAAATCCAAGTCCTCCATGAAATCCATGGTTAAACTTCACACATCCTCGGCGCTGCCGAATTTTTCCATCAGCCAGACCAAAATGCACCCAACGACGATCCAAACGATCGCAAAAGCCGTGGTGCTATTCATCTCCGGCATCAACCACTCGTAGCCAATCGTCTTCATTTCGGCGACACCGTGTCGATCAATGAATTCAGTTTGAACATCCTTTTTCCACGGCCAAATCACGAGGAGAGATCCGGCGACAAATCCCGTCATCAAAGCTACGGCAATGTCATGGAAACGACGAAAAATCCACGATAACAAATGGCTCAGAGCCACGAGCCCAATCACAGCACCGATCGCGACGGGTAAAATTGTTTTCAATGCCGAGAAATCGCCAGACGTCAGCTGGTTGATCGTTTTGATGGCAATCAGCTCGTAATTTCCCATCAGCAACAAGACAAACGACCCCGATAGGCCAGGAATAATCATGCTCGCCATGGCAATCACGCCGCAGATCATGAGATAGAAAAATCCCGAATTTTCCTGAGCAGGTTCAAAAAGCGTCGCCACAGCAACCGCGATCGCCGTTCCCACAACCCCAGCTATAATTGGGCCTGCGCTCCATTTGGAGACCTTCTTGCCGACGAAATAGATCGAAGCCAGAATCAACCCAAAGAAAAAGGCGTAGATCAAGATCTTGTGATGGACGAAAAGGTATTCAAACAACCTCGCCAGCGTCACGAAACTAAGCACCACGCCGACTCCGATTTGGACCAAAAACCAAAGATCAGTTCGCTCGACAAAACCCTTCCAATCTCGTTTTAAGAGCAGTTTGATACCCGTTCCATCGAAACCTTTGATCGCTTCGATCAATCGCTCATAAATCCCCGTTACGAACGCGACGGTGCCGCCCGAAACTCCGGGGATCACATTCGCCGCGCCCATTGCGGCGCCTTTGAGTGCGGTTGAAAGCCAACTGGTCATAATTTTGAAAGATGCGGTTTTACGAAGCAATAGGGTACGTTCGATGAACTAACCCTGTTGTTTCGTGAAAGGCGAATACGTCAGTCTTTCAACGGTTTTTTCAACAATGATTTGAGTTTCGCTTCATCAGCGGAACCTTCGAGCCATCCGAGAGCGACGAGAAAGGCATCCGTTTTCAAGACGGTGTCGAGGAATGACTTGGGACTTTTATTTTCGTTGAAGAAGCCGTGAGACTCACCTTCGTAGATATGAGCTTCGGATTTCACGCCGACGTTCTTCAAATCCGCATCGAATTTTTTCGCGGTTGCAACGGGGATGAGCGAATCTTTCGAACCGAGAAAGGTGATCGTCGGGGGATCATCTTTGGTGATGTTGTGAGCAGGCGAAATTGCTGGAAACCACTCGGTGACGCGGCTGTTTCCGTAACCTTTAGGACCATTGTCGTAAACGGGATTGTAAAGCAGCAACGCGTTCGCTTTTGAACTGATTTTTGAATCTTTTTCTGCAGGATCATCAAGCCCATCGCAAATCCCCGTCGTCGCCGCAACGTGACCACCGGCCGAACCTCCGCCTGCGGCAATGCGATCAGGATCAATTCCAAATCGCTCGGCATTTTCACGAACGAAACGAATCGCAGATTTCCCGTCCGCAACACACGCGTCGGGCCCCGTCTTCTGGCGGGATTTCACTCGGTAATCTGCTACGAAAGCGACCATCCCGCGCGAGGCGAGATATTTTGAATGCTGCTCAAATTGAGTAACTGTGCCGCCATTCCAACCACCGCCAAAAAAGAAAACCACCGCAGGCCGCTTGTCTTTCTTCGGATCGTGGCCTTCTGGATCAAATCGATAAATCCAGAGATCCTCGCCGGAAGCTTTCTTGTAAACTTCGGCCGTCGCAGCGCCTTTGAAATCGTGTTTGGTGGTTTTAGCAAAGGCGGGAAGCGCAATGCAAAGCGAGAGAACGAATGCGAGATATTTCATTTCAAAAATCCTAGCATGAGATGCCAAATTCGTTCCGCAAAAATCGTGTTACCCCGGATACCAAGTTTTGCGCGGGTCTTCCTCACCTCGCTTGTAATCCCACGAAGCGTCGATCAGTTTTCTGAGATCGTATTTCGGCTGCCAGCCGAGTTTTTGGCGGGCTTTGGCGTTGTCTAGAAAAGTGGAGTGAAATTCTGTCTTCACGCCGATAGAATCGAGATCGCGAGTTTCTCCAAGGTAGTCAGCAATCTGCTGATAATTCACAGCATCGGTCATGCAGACATTGAATAGCTGCTGCTTCGCAGCGGGGTGATCGATTGCAGACATAATCGCCGAAACGAGATCATCGACGTGAACAAAATTGCGCGTAATCGATTTTCCATCGGCATCCTGCATCACAGGAATCGTTCCGGCGGCAGCGTATTTTTTGGCAGTGTCTGAATCGACAAATTCGCACCAACGCGGACCACCGAAGACATCTTCGCCCCATGAAAGCGATTGCTTAAAGTCATCTTTTTCCATGATCCATGGCGCGCGTAGACAGCAGCCATTGAGATCGTATTGATGAAAGGATTGCTCAAGCATGACCTCTTCGAGGACTTTCGACAGTGCGTAGCAACCTGGATAGGCTTTGTGCGGAACTTCTTCGGTGATCGGTCGATCATATTCGTAGAAAAAATGTCCGACACAGGCGTCGCCGCCGACAAGGATAAATTGCGAAAATGTGGGGCTTTCGCGCGCTTCTTCGAGAAGCCAAAACATGCCCTTAACGGTCACGTCCATCACCATTTCAGGGATTTCTTTACAGGTCGCGAGATGCAAAACGTGGGTCACACCGTTCATCGCCGCAGCAACAACTTCACGATCAGAAATCGAACCGCGGGCGATTTCGAGACGGGCGTGAGGCTGGAGCGTGCGATTGTGACAGAGCGCCCGAACGGTAGCGTGTTCAAATTGTGGGGACGCTAAAAAGTCGCGAAGAAACGTTTGTCCGACTTTGCCGGTCGCGCCGGTAACGAGAAACTTCATGATCGGTGATTGGGCCTGAAATTTCAGAATGTGTCAATCGCGTGATTCGTGGCGATGGTCACTTTGGCAATCCCTCACACACCCACACTTCAAGCTCAGCCAATTCCTGATCGACTTTTTTCGTGAGAGGCAGATTCCACTTTCTCCAAAACGGAGCGAGATTTTTGCCGCAGGCTTTCGATAATCGAATGATGAACTGATCGTTTTTTTCCTGCTGAGATTTGGGCCACTCGGCTTCGGGAAGAACGTTGTATTCAGCGAAAACCTTTTTGAAAGGATCCCAGCCAAATTCTTCCTGAACCATCAGAAAAGTGTCGAGCGCGTTCCACATGCTCCAGCTCTCTTTGAAATTTGCGCCGTCCGCGAAGTATTTATTCACCCGAGTTTTGCGAGTCAGCGGTTTGATCGCGCCATGAGTGTTGTTGCGATTTTTGCCAATAAGTTCTTCAAAAATATAGACTGACCACAGATTGCAGGTTGTCTCGCCGGTCCCTGGAAGCGCCCACAAATTGTGCTGATGGTTGTGCCCATATTCGTGAAAAAATCCCCAGTCCCCTTCTTCCATCAATGCTTTGGAATCGACAGCTTTTTTTGACGCGCCACCGAGGTGAGCGGCAACGGGGTAACCACTGTGCATCGATCCGGCGGCCGTTTGGCGATCAAAAATAAGGCGCTCGGCACGAAATTTCGTGCGATCAAGCACGGCCAGTTCGGCAGCTATTTCGATATAGGCGATCCACGCTTCCATGACTTTATCGGGATCATCGAGATCACGAATGTGATCGCTCGGCACGGAAATGATCATCCGATTGCTCGCCAATTCAGCCCAAGGCGCGGGGTGGTTTCGGATCGTAGCTTTCCATTCAGCGAGATCAGTTTCACCGTGAACGTAAAGCGGAGCCGCATAACCACCTGTGATCTTCACGGGCTGAGTCGGAAAGTCGGCGCCACGCGGAACGCGAATCGTGACCAATCCCCCAAGTCCGCTAGATGCTTCGGTGTTAGTGGTTTTGATAGGGAATGAACGCTGCAATTTCGGATAACGTTGCATGTTCTTCCGATTGTTGAGACCTCCGTTGTAGGTGCCAATCACCACGTCAAAACCTTGTCCGGCAATTTCTTCGAGAACGGACACGGTGATGATCTCTCCCGGTGCAGCGTAAATCCCTGTCGGTCGTAACTCGCCTGCAGCCCAGCCTCCAGCATTTCGCCCGTTTGCCCATCCGAGATATTTTGCGTCCAGTTTGAGTATTTTCTCTACTGGCTTGGCACCTTCGGCAATCACACCAGGGTAATCAGCCGAGGCGGGAATCGCATACATTTTTCCAGCGGGCAGCCGGAGGTTCAATGCGGTTTCAGTTTCGATAATCGCATCAAACAATAGATTTTCTCCGGGAGTAATCGGCGATTTTTTGGAAGGAATAATGGGGCCCACCGTTTCATTCAGCGACTTCAAAGCCCTCAGAAACTTCGCCTGATTTTCCTTTTTTAGAAAAACCCCTTTCCGTAAATCAGCGATGAGCTCCGGTGTGACGTTGATCTTCAGGGCTTCGACAGCGCGGATCGCAGAATCGTCTGCGGGGTCCATGACTAGCAAAGGACGCTTGTTCGTAGCGTAGCCATCCGGCTTCAGGTGAATACCAAATCCAGCTGCAATTTGATTGGGCGGAAAGTCTGAGAAATCAGGGAATTTTTTACCGAAGGGCCACGGTGTCGCGGCCACAAAAACAGCTCCGCCATTTTGAAGATGCTTCTTAATTTCCCCAATTCCCTCTTCAGTCAGATCGCGGCGGGACTCGCCTTTTGCGAAATACAAATCGACGTTTTTCCCGATCTTTTCCGCAGGCAAAATAGCAGCTTGAAGCCCGAGTTTTTCCAATGCAGGTATGACGCCCTTACATCTCGGGGAAACTCCAATGGTCAATTTTTGTGCATTATTTGTGGCCCACCCGATCGCATTTTTCAGAAATTCGAGATAACTTTCCTGAGCCGCAAAGTCTTTCCCGATGAGAAATCCGCCATGGGAAAAGGCGATTACTTTTCCCTTTCCCACCTGACTCCCAGCAGCAACCACTTGAGCTTTGGCATCTTCTAGAATTGAAAACGCAGGAGCTTCGATTTCGATAACACCAGGGACCGATCCCCCCATCACAATCTCTCCGCCACCAGCGTTGATTTTAACAAGCGCATCGTCATTGGCATGCACAAACGGCACGGCCATCCATGCGGCGAATAGAAGGGAAGTTTTTATCATCGGGATTTCAAATCAAAGTTCAGCGCCGGAGTTTTACCCTCCGGTTTCACATCAAATAATATCGGCTCCTTTGATTTTGGTGACACTGAATTGGTAGTTATGACACGGTCTTTCGAGTCACGTGTCTTCTCCCAAATACTTCCCGCAAAACTCAGAGCACCTTTTGTCACGACGGTTTCGCCCTTAAATCGTCCATTTCGAATTCGAAGCGTCGTGATCGGTAAATTCGGGCTTTCCGGGTGAAACGTGACTGACCCCCAACTGACAGGCTCGCCATCAAGCGTCACATTTCCTGAAATTGATGTGCGTTGAACATTGGATGCCAAAAATCCACTGTCCCGCATCCAGTCGGTGAGATGGCCGGACCACGTGCTGAGCACGGGATCGCCCTGAAAAAGCCCAACGCCGTGTGGGCCGGGCTTATAAATGTGCATTTCTGCCGAGACTTTATTTTTACGAAGGGCGAGATAAAACAGAACCGAATTCTCGGCAGGAACAGCGGTGTCGTCGCCGGTTTGGAAAAGAAAGGTCGGCGGAGTTTCCGGTGTCACATTTAGCTCAGAGGAAACATGCTTCGCCTCATCAGAATCAAGCGCGGCGTCTTTTCCAAGCAAGTTTTGGCGTGAACCTCCGTGCCCAAATTCAGTTGACATGCTGATCACGGCATAACACAACACTGCAAAATCAGGGCGGGCGCTGAGCTTATCAAGCTCATCTGATGGCTCATAGGCTTTTTCATTAAACTTGGTCGCCGCCATGCTTGCGAGGTGTCCGCCGGCGGAAAACCCCATCACCCCGATGCGGTTGGGGTCGATTTTGTATTCTTCCGCCTGACCTCGTGCTTGTCGAATCGCCCGCTGAACATCAGCCAGCTGAGTGGGAAAGTGATGCCCTTTTGATCCAAGTCGATAATGCAACACAAAGGCGGTCACGCCCATTTCCTGATAAAATTGGCCAATCTGGTGTCCCTCGTGATCGAGCGCGAGCCCTCCGTATCCACCGCCCGGACAAACCACGACCGCTGCCCCGCTCTGCAATTCTTCTTTCGCAGGATAAACAAAAACCATCGGTCGCCCTGACTCTTCATCCTGAGGCTGGGCATACTGCGTTTTTCCCTCCGGCCAGAGAGAAAATGTAGCTTCCTGAGCCACGATTGGCGAACCGGCGAAAACGAGACAAAGCAAGGCGAGCTGAATTTTCATGAGGTCTGAATTTGACCTGAAAACTTGCCCAACGACAATCCCTGATTGCGGAAAAGTCGCTATTTCACAAACAAGTGGGCGACTTACCGCTGCTCACGATCAAACAGAGCGCGTTCGACGAACCAACTCCATTGGATCGAAAAATCGAAGCTCTATCGAATCCGCAGGCTTTGCCCTAATCGAATCAAATCACCGCTCAAACCATTTGTCCGTTTCAGGTCAGTGACGCTCGTTCCGTATTTTCGGCTGATAGAATACAACGTGTCGCCACTTTTTACCGTGTGATAAGTCGTGACGCCCGAGGATGCTTTGGCCGGTGGTTTTATCGTTCTTGGAGGTGAGGACACCGTCGGCGGAGCTGATGGAAGACGAGAAGCTTGCACGGAGACACTGGTTCGTGCACCGTATCCGTTTGTCACAGGGTCTGGACTAAGCATACTTGAGGACGTACGACCTGTACTGCCGCTTTTCACCCAGTCGCGGCGATAGTTTCCGCTATCATCAAAAGGATATTCCGATTTGTTCATCCCATGGGGTGGAGTGAGCAATGGATTGTAAGTCGCAGAGGGAGTCGGCGACTTCGTCGACGAGCATTGCGTGAAGATCGTAGCCGAGAAGCCAATCATCGCCACGCGAATGGCCAGGTTGTGGAAAATCTTAGAAAACAGGCCAGTCATTACCGAAAATCAGTCAAAATAGTTAAGTTATTTAAAATAATAACCTATTTCAACAAATCTTCCTGTAGTTTTTGTGCGCGGAGATTTTCCAGCACTTTTGCCGCTTGTTTCCCAGAGGCGCTTTTGGGGTCGATTTTCACAACTTCGATCAAGGTCGCGATGGAGTTTGCGATATCTTTTTGGCGACGCTGAACACCGAATTTGTTCATCAAGGCCCGTTGTTTTTCAACACCTTCCAGCTTGTTGTCGATGATGTATTGATCGGTTAACTTGACCATTTTTCCCCATTGGACATCATTGCCAAGCACTTCCATCTGCTGAGAATAAGTAACGTCGGCGAGAATCCGGGAATATTTCTCCACCACGCCAGTTTCGTTATTTGGATCATTTTCAACAAGCGCTTCCATCTGTGGGCGATAATAACGGCCCATCAGATTTCCCGGTAACACAGGAATTCCCTCAGCGAGGAGCTTTGCCTTCTCCAGTCCGCCGACAGCCTTGGCTACTGCAAATTTCTCATCACGCCGCTTTTTCGTCTCGCGCATGGAAAGCATCGTGGCAGCATATTCGTCCGGTTTTACGGGCTGATAACCGTTCATCCCAAACGGACGTCCTTCCGTGTCGGTTGCAATCACCGTGGGAAATCCCGAGATCCGATACGCCCGTTTCAGTAGGTCGTTTTGCACCTTTTCATTGATCGGCTGATCCATTTTCTCCCGTGGAAAATTCAACCGAACCAAGGTGTATTTTTCCGACATAGGCCCAGTGAACGCAGGCTGATTCAAAATATCACGATCCAAAACCTGACAAATTTTCACATCTGAATTCGAAGTAAAAACAAGAATCAGGTCTTTTCCGGCTGATTTCGCCTCAGCAATGGCTGTTTCGTAATTTTTCGTCCAAAGCCCTACCCCGGCTTCATTCTGTGCCTGAGACGGCTGAAAAGCGCCTAAACAAAGAGCGCAGGCGGTTACAATAGAGGCGGGAGCCGGAATAAATCGGTTCATAAAATTCAAAATGGGGTTTTTCGATGCTAACACACCTTAACTTGTCACGAAACCTTAGTCCGTGATTTGAGCCACAAACGCGTGCACCTCACATTTTGACGAATCCCTTGTCCTGTTTAGTTTCACGCGGCGTATCATCGCTGGGAAATAATATTCTTTATTTATGGATCGAAAAATTACAATCGCCCTAGCCGCTCTATTCGCGGTTTTTCACCTCGCTCACGCAGAGCCGCCCGAGTGGTCTGGGAATCCAGATAAAGAAATCACCATCAAAACCCTGCCGGGAATGATGCGTTATGACACCCCTGAGATCGTCGTAGAGCCTGGAGCAAAGGTGAAAATCACCATCGAAAATCCAGATGATCTTGAGCATAACTTTGTGCTTCTCGATCAGGATAAAGATGACAAAGACGGGCAGAAATTCGGTGAACTCTCCTTTCAACTCGGAGCAAAAGGCATCGAAATGAATTGGGTGCCAGACAGCCCACGAGTTCTCGCAAAAACGGGAATGATCGGGCTGAAAGCTTCGACCGAAGTCTATTTCATCGCACCGGAAAAAGTGGGTATGTATCCTTATATTTGTACGGTTCCCGGCCATTCATTGTTGATGCGTGGAAAAATGAAAGTCGCGAAAGACAATTTTATTGTGCGTGATGTCACCTGGAAACTATTCGACGCTAAAGGCAAAAAAATCAGCAAACTGGCCGACTTCGATGGGATGGAGCCGATAAAAACCGGCAAAGCAAAAAACAATCTCATCAGCCTCCAACCTGCTAACCAAAATAAGCTCCGTAATAATTATGCCCTGATTTTTGAGGGAAAATTTACGGCCCCGAAAACCGAAGTTTATGAGTTTCTTTTGAATTCTGATGATGGCTCGCGTCTCGCGGTTAACGGTGAGGAGTTCATTAACAACGATGGTATTCACCCACCCAAAACAGTGAGCCACAAGGAAGAGTTAGAGAAAGGTGAACACACCTTCCGTCTCGGTTTTTTTGATGGCGGTGGCGGGGCAAAATTGTCACTCGTCGCGAAAACGAAGTTTCTCGGGTCGATTCCATTTTCCGCAGATCAGAATGCGAAAAACCCAAAGAAAAAGACGCAAGCCCCCATTCTTTTGACCGCAGCGAATCCCGGCGAAGCAATCGTTCATCGAACATTCGTCGGCGGTGCAAAGCCGCGTGGAATCGGCGTCGGTTATCCCGGCGGAATCAACCTCGTTTGGGATGCGGACGTGCTAAACCTCGCTTTCGTTTATCGCGGTGGATTTATGGACGTCGGCGGTCACTGGAATGGTCGCGGTTCAGGCTCAAAAATTGCGGGATTTGATTCCGAAAACCTTTCCCACGGCCTGCCGATGCAGGAGCTGGAAAGCCTCGATGAACCGTGGGAGCCGTTCTACGACAAAACGATCAAATACGAGCGCGATAAAGAGAACCCGGAGAAAGAAATCACTTACACGGATCGTCACCCCGACTATCAATTTCGCGGTTACCAGCTCGATAAAAAGCGTTTCCCAACCTTCATGTATGATTACAAAAACCTGAAAGTTACCGACCGCTTTGACCCGACCGAAATTGACGGAGCCGAAGCATTGATTCGAAAAATTAAAGTCGAAGGCGATGCCGGTGAAAATATCTGGATGCGCGTCCTCAATCACGGTTCCGACGAAATCGAAAACGGTTGGATCAAAACCGCCCAAAAAGTCTGGATCAAAATCGAAGGCGTCGAGCCAACCACGCGAACTGCCAGTGGCATGAAAGAAACCATCGTCCCTATCAAAGGCGGTGAGGAAATCACCGTGACCTACAAATATACCAAAGCCATTGGCGGCAAAGTGAAGAAATAATTTTTAACGAACCAACCCTGTTGCTTCAACGAACGAACCCTATTTGATCGAAATGACTTTACGAACCAACCCTATCCGTTCATCGAACCAACCCTGTTGGTTCATTGTGCTTACAACTCTCACAATTGCATTTTCTGCGATCGCGGAAGATCCCAAAGAATCGGACTACTACACGATCACCCACTTCGGCCCACCCGCTGAAGGCGTGACCATCGAATCCGGCGGCATTGTCCAGATGGGCGATACTGGAAAAATCGCGGTGTGCACGCGTCGTGGGCAAATTTGGACGGCTGAAAATGCGTTTGGCGATCCTGCGAATGTGAAATGGCAAATCTTCGCGGAATACCTTCACGAGCCGCTCGGTTTGGCTTGGAAAGATGGCTGGCTTTACGCCGTTCAGCGTCCTGAATTGACGCGGATGAAAGATGAAGACGGCGATGGCCGTGCCGACATTTTCGAAACGGTTTCAGATATCTGGGGCGTCAGTTCCAACTATCACGAATATGGATTCGGATCGCATTTCGACAAAAATGGCGACATCTGGACGGTTCATTGCCTGACGGGTTCGTTCACTTCGAACACGAAATACCGAGGCTGGGTGATCAAAATCAGCGCCGACGGAAAAGCGACTCCGATGGCTTGTGGCGTTCGTTCTCCGGGTGGAATTGGCTTCAACGCAGCGGGTGATGTTTTCTACACCGACAACCAGGGCGCGTGGAATGGATCGAGTTCGCTCAAGTGGGTGAAACCAGGATCGTTTCAGGGAAATCCGAATGGCAATGTTTGGTTCGAAATCGCCAACGGAGCGATCGGTGATCCACCCCCGCACCCGAGCTACGACGAAGGTCCGGGCCGAGCTGACAAAGCTCGCGAAAAGATTCCAACTTACGTTCCGCCGGCAGTTGTGCTTCCACACGGCAAAGTTGGTAACTCGCCAACGGGCGTCGTCCCTGATTTGAGCGATGGAAAATTTGGACCATTCGCAGGACAAACATTCGTCGGTGAGCAAACGCATTCGAAAGTTCATCGCGTGTTTTTGGAAAAAGTGAACGGCATGTATCAGGGCGCCATTTTCCCATTTTTGGAAGGCTTTGATTCTGGAAACATCGGAATGCTTCTCGGAAAAGACGGCGTCATGTTCACTGGCGGATCCAATCGCGGTTGGGGCGCCAAAGGCGGAAAGCCAGCAAGTTTTGAGCGAGTGAACTGGACCGGCGAAGTGCCTTTTGAAATTCACGAAATGCGCGCGAAGTCAGATGGCTTTGAGCTGACATTTACCAAGCCGATCGATAAAGCCACGGCAATTGATGCGAGCTTTAAAATGGATGCTTACACCTACATTTATCAAAAGGCTTACGGAAGTCCGGAAGTCGATAAATTGAATCCAACGGTCACGGTCACTGGTGTCGCAGACGATGGAAAAAGCATGACGATCAAAGTCGAGCCAATGACGAAAGGCCACGTTCACGATCTTCATGCCGAGGGATTAAAGTCGAGTGAAGGCATCGGGCTTTTGCACAACGTGGCGTATTACACGTTGAATGAGATTCCCACGAAGTGATTGGAGAGAAAAGATCAGTAACCCCACACCCAGTCTCCTTTTTTTGTTTTCTGGCGAGGCGTTTTTGATGATTCGCGGAGGGTTATTTCTCCGCCGTCATCGGTGCCATCCTGACCGATTGAGTATATCCGATATCGGTCACCGTTGAGGCCTTTCTTGTACTTCAGTGGCTGACCTTTTGCCATCAAATCGCCGGGGATTTTATTGATAAACTCAGGGGCAAGGGCACCAAGCGTGTCAGGATACCCACCAGCCTTCAGTTGGTAGCATTCAAGCGCGCAAGCGACACGGGCAAGATCGATTGCAACGTTGGTGCGGTATCCTCTGATCGCGACTGAGGAAACATCGGGAATTGAAATTTTAGCGAGAAAATTGCGCGTAGTGGTTTTCTCGAGAGCATCAAGCAGGGCCTTATCATCGGGGACTTCGCGATTTCGAACCGGGAGAATACAGTGTTTGAGCATCAGCCGCGCACCCAACGATTTGTTGTGATCCCAGACCCCCGACGGTATGGCCAATGCGAGTATCCCAGCCGATGAAGACGAATTGCCTTCCTCGTCCATCGATCCAATCAGCGTTACCAAATGACGGGAATCGCGAAAGCTGACGGATTTCATAAAATCGGCGGAACCAATCTGAAAGGTCACCATTTCAAAGGTAAGAGCTCTTTCGAGGTCGTCGAGGAAGTGCTGTTTACCCAGTTCATCTTGAATCCATTTCAGATCTTCATCCGACCACGAATTCGTGGCCATTCCCTGCCAAATCACAGAGAGAGCATCCGAAAACCCAGTTTGCCCCACAAGGAAACTGATTAGCGTCGGTTGTGACGAACTGGAACGAGCTATCTGAATCAATGTCCTCAGCGCCGCTTTAGCCTCCGCGGTGTCACCTGCTTCCAGAGCAATGCACGCACGGAGAGTTTGAAATTTTTGAAAATCCCGGAAGTCATGCAGATGAGGGAGAACGGTGCTGACATGCTCAACAAAGGTATCACCAATATCGACAGGGAGTTGGGCAACTGGACGCATTGCAGCGGCGTCGATTCCCGCCAGATCCTTCTCGTGCGTTGCAAGAATTTCAGAGATGTCAGGCGTCTTACTGAGCTCTGCTTTCAAAGCTAAACTCCACTCCGGCAATGGCGGTTTTTCATCGGAATCCGGAAGTCGCATTTTCAAAAAACGCTCTCGGATTTCCGGGTTTTTGTAAACGGTCTCCCCAGTGGAACTTAGTATGTCTTCAAAATTTTCGGTCCGGTCGTGTTCGAATTCATAGATAGACCTAATGAGTGGCGTGGCGCAAAAGTTGTCTTCGGGCTTTGGCATCTCCGGGATCATTTTCCTGAAGTCCAACTCGATATTTTCTTCTTCGAGAACGACTTTCGTTGCTTCCCATTCACGGGCACCCGACCAGTTCTCCGCAGCGGCTACGATAGTAAAAATCGTGATGAAGGACACGAGGAGTATCCCGCAAACGATGGCGATTTTCTTAATTCTTTTCTTCATAATGTGGACAATTAGAACACGGAGTTAAACGAGCCTCGTGAAGCGAGGTAATGGACGATAAGGGGGAGTTCTTCGGGAGAAAGTTCCGGCGTTTTCGCATACCCAGCCGAAGTTTCAACAGCTTCGCGCGGCATCGTGAAATGCAGAAGACCAATGGCGATCCAGCAAGCCGCGAGCGCAGTGATTGACGCTTTTTTGAAAAACGAATAGCTGATAATGTTCCGTTTCGTCGATTCGGAAACCGCATTGTCGATTAAATCCGCCTTCCAATCAGCGGGCAGCGGAGCCATCTCGAACTCGGCGAGCGATTCTTCAAAAGGTGTATCGAAATCAGGTGTTGGTTTCATGATTTTCAGTTTTTAAATTCGTCGTAAACAGGTTGAAGCGAGCTGCGGAGCTTTTCGATTCCGTAGCGATACCGGCTCGCTGCGGTGTTCGTGGAAACGCCGATCGTGTGGCCGATTTCAGCAAACGAAAGGCCTTCCCACAGTCGCAGTTGCACCTCAATTTGTTGTTCGCGTGGAAGCTCAGAAAGCGAATCTTCCAGCGAGGCCCTGAGAAATTCGCGGTCGGGATCCGGCGTCGATTTGAAAAGCTGCTCGATTGATTTCTCCTCAGCCGCCGCCTCCCCCGTTCGTTTGCGAAGACCCACTCGACGAGTCCAATCGACCGCGTGCCGATATGCGACTCGCATCAGATAAGCCCGCTCGTTGTCGATATCATCGAGCGAATCGACGCCGCGAGCGAGTTTCACCAACCAGTCCTGCAACAAATCCCGGGCATCTGCATCGCAGACCGTGAAACGTCGGAAAATAGCAAACGCGTAGGCAGCGTGTTCATCAAAGATTCGTTCGAGTTCGTTTCGTTGCATTTTAAGATCGGCTTCATCATAGCAGACGCAGCTCGATTACTTTTTTGTTTAAAATTTTGGGGAATTTTTTTCGCGAATCACTTCTGCCTTCCAGCCAAAACGCCGCGTTTCATCAGCGGAATCAAAATAATAACCGAGAGACCGATCAATAATGAACTGCTCACGACGACTGCTTTAACGGAAATGAGATCAGCCAAATAGAATCCAAAAAACGGAGCGATCAGAGCGCGAATGCCGGTGAGAAATGTATGCACCGACATGTATTCACCAACGTGTTCAGGTTTTGCCAGTTTGGTAACCCAAAGATTCCAGAGGATTTCCCCTCCCCCGCGCGCGATCCCAAAAATGATGGATCCGGCAACAAGCATCCCGTAGACCGGCGTTGTGAAATAGGTCAGGATTCCAGCAAGGAAACACAAATTCACAATGCCGCGGAGCCGGAATACCTGCATTCGATCAAACAACCAGCCCCAGAAAAACGTGCTGCCCATCCGTGCCAGCGATGGCAACACACCTGTGAGAAATGCGATCGTTCCAATATCCAGAGAAATGCCGTGAACGGGATTCGCAAGGTATTCGACCCGGAGGGCAATTGCAGGGAGAAAACCGAAGCCCATTGCCATCGCAGCGAAAATAACGATGCGAAATTGAGCATCATCCCGCAACCAACGCATCGAATAAAAAACGGAAACCCGCGGAGCATTTGCGGCGATGGATTTGTCAATTTTCGGGCTTGGAAGAAAGATAAAGCAAACCGTCGAAACGAGTGTGGCGACTGCAAAACAAACCAGAAGAAGTGGAAATTTCTCCATATTTCCTTCCAACCAAAGCCCGCCAAAATAACTGAAAGCCATCGCGGAAATCGCCCGCGCCAAGATAGTGATCGAGAATAAACGCCCCCGTTGTTTATCGGGATAATTCTGGCGTAGCAGTTGAGTTTGCAGCGGCATCGGCAACGCCATGCAAATGAAACCGACTGACATTCCACCTAAAAATCCGATCTCGGAATTTTTTGATAACGCCGCGACTATGAATCCAATTGCTGCCACAAAGCTAATACCGGCCGCCGCATGATTCAGCCGAATCGACGAACGCTGCACCCACGGAATGATGAACAAGCTACCGATTAAGCCAACCGCCTGGCTTGCGAGGATGAGCGATTTCACCGCCGGACCCGACTCAAAATGTTTCAGCGCAATGAGAATCGCGAAGGTCTGAAAAGCCGTTTCCTGAACTCCCACTGCGACCGACCGCACCGTCTCAAGACCGAACGTGCGGCGGACAGTTTGGGGAGAGGGATTCATATTGAATATTAAATCGCGAATATCGAACAAGGAATCGCGAAACCAGAAGTCAGGACTTTCGCATCAAATATCTGAAGTTGATGACTCCTAATTTGATTTTCGATATTCAGAAAATCACTCCACGGGAGTTACCGCTCGGGGTTGCGACGTACCTTTAACAGAAGGAACTGCGGTTGGCCCATTAGTGGCAGTCGGCTCCGCAGGTGTATCTACTGGAGGCACGACCAGTGCCTCGGCTGCGGCTTTTGCGGCGGCTTCAGCTTGTTTTTTGGCGATCAAATCTGCCCATTCATGAAGTACATACCCGTCCCCCAGACCACCAATCCCATCGAGAAGGGCCGACACTTGCGTATGCCATTTTTTCAAATCCGGCGCGTAATGCGGCTTCTCGCGGGTATCTGGAAACACGAGGTAAGTCACTTTCAAATCGCTCACAGGCCGAGAATACGGGGATGCTTCTTCATTCAACTCTTTCGCGATTCGAAGCGATGCCTCTCCCGATTTGAACGTTGGACCGGCATCTCCGGCAATTGCAGGATAAATCTTATTTTCGTAAATCACGGCGCACATGTCACCAATTTGAGGCGCGAACGCATTGTCGTCTTTTCGTCCAAGAAATGAGAGCGGAATCACAACGAAGGGATCAGCCTCAGCAATCAAAAATGAACGGAATTTCATCTCGTCGATTCCGATTTTCAATTCAGCAATTCGGTCTCTCAGATAACGATTTCGTTCCATCGAAAGCCCTTTGATCTTAAATTCTTCGGACAGCTTCTCGTATTCCTCCCGCCAGCTTTTCATCAGTGGATTTGGAACTTGGGTTGTCTTCTTCCATGCGTAGCTCGTCGTCGGACTATAATGCGTCGACATCGAAATGTATTCGTCGAGTTCCGGCCAGCGATCACCATCTGAACCATCGGTAACAACGTCCATTTCGCCCTGAATCATCATTACCTTCTGACCGGTGTCAGGATGAGTCAGTTCGAGAACGGTCTCGCAATCGAAAAAATTATGCCGCGTCAAAATCCGGTCGAGCCGTGTTACATTCTCCTGAGTGCGTCGGATTTTATTCTCATACAGTTGGTGATAGAACGGCGAAACTTTGGCGTTTTTAACCATCCGCTCCAACCCGGGTAACATTTTTGGCAATTCCGGATTCAATTTCTTCAAATCCGAAATCGAATCACTCGCTTTCGGCACTGAGATGTTGATTTTCAATTCGATATTGTAACTTTCCGGGTTGGTCCGCTCGACCGATGCAATTTCTCCTTCTTTGGAGTCAACGCTCGAAAGCACTCGAATTTGATTCCACAACTCAGCCGTGTCCGTCTTTTTCCACGAAACAAATCGGTCAGGCAGTGGCGGTTCTTTCAGGACTATTTTTTCGACAATTTTATCCACCGGCACCTCGACAATTTTTTCTTTTTCCACGATTTGGACTTTAGAATCCAGACCAATGGTCTCTGCAATTTTCGATTTCAATCGCACACCGCGATTTGTCGAGCCAAGCATCACCATCAACGAAACAACAGTCATGGCGCCACAGGCGAATGCCATTAGCGCGAGCAGCGAACATCCACAGCCACGACCGCGCTGTTTATTGTCGCCGTCGGGAGCGGTGTTTTTTTCAAACGCGTCTTTTTTTATCGAACTCATTGAAGTGGTGCTAAAGCCTATCGCAGGGACTCTCATTTTCCACCCTCGAATTGGCTATGTTTATGAATTCGACGTAAAAACCGACCACGCCTTCCGTTTTTCGCTTTCACTTTTCTACAAATCACCGTTTTTCCACATCTCCGCATGACCATCAATTCTTATAACGACCAGACGCCATTCACGACAAAAGACGGCTCTACGATCCGCAGCCTGCTCGATCGAACGAATGCTCCCGTCGAAATGCAAAGCCTTGCCGAAGCAACACTACCGCCTGACGGCGCAACTGAACGGCACTATCATAAGATCAGTGAAGAATTTTATTACATCCTTGAAGGTGTTGGAACGATGGAAATCGATAGCGAACTCCGGAAAGTAAAACCCGGCGACGCGATCTTGATCCCACGGAATATCTGGCATCAGATCACCGCCGACAATGAAGAAGGGGGCTTAAAGTTTTTGTGCTGTTGCGCACCGCCCTATTCTCACGATGATACGTATTTTACGTAATAACCCGTCGGCTGAGCCGACACATCCGATTCATGAAAACTTTCACGAACACGCTCATTCTCTTCGCTCTGATTTTCGGAGCGACAAGCTGCACCCAAAAATACGACCCTATGAAAGTGGGCGGCGTTCCCGGTTGGATGATGGACGGCGGGGCAATCAGTGACGAACCTGCTCCGCGTCGCCCGAATCCCAATGATTTGCCAGATGAACGGCTTGGAGGCCCCCTGGAATTTAAATTTGAGAAAAAACTCGAAACCCCTGAGCAAACCAAATCCCAAAAAAAAACCGTCGACGACTTGTTTAACGACTAAGAATTACAACCCTTGTTTCGGCTGACCAATGCTGTAAAATACCGCATGAAAAAATTTCTGGTTTTCAATCAAACATTCGCTGCTGCCGCCGTTTTCGCAGTGGTAGCTACCCCATTTATGAGCGCCCAAGACGACAAAAAACCAGCTGAAAAACCCCTCAAAGAACGCCTCAGTTATTCCTACGGAGTAACGATTGCCGGCCAATTGAAGGAACTCGGTATGGAACTCGACAAAGAAATCCTCAAAAAAGCGATCGATGACGTTTTTGACGGAAAAGACCTCGAAATGACGGAAGAGGAAATTGCTGCGGCAACCAATGAAGCACGCCGTTACATCATGGAAAAAGACGTCAAAGACGGCGAAGCCAAGGAAAACCTCGATGCAGGGAACAAATTCCTCGAAGAAAACGGCAAAAAAGAAGGGGTTGTCACAACCGCTTCCGGTTTGCAGTATGAAGTTTTGACAAAAGCCGACGGGGCCAAACCCGCTGCTCCATCCAACAAAGTGACAGTCCACTACGTCGGAACGCTTCTCAACGGCGAGCAATTCGACAGCTCAGTTGATCGCGGCGAAAAAGCCAGCTTCGGTTTGAATCAGGTCATCGGCGGTTGGACCGAAGGCGTTCAACTGATGTCTGAAGGCGAGAAATACAAGTTCTACATCCCGTATTACCTCGCCTATGGACCTGCCGGTCGTCCCGGTTCGATCCCACCGTATGCGATGCTGACGTTCGAAATCGAATTGTTCGAAGCGGGTAACTGAGAATCGCCCTTTACACTTTTTCGATCCAATAGGTTACGTTCGTTGAACCAACCCTATTGGATCGTTTTGTTTCTGCAAACCGTCCTCTTTAACCCGTGATCATCACCGAAATCATTTCCGGCGGACAAACTGGCGCAGACCGCGCGGGGCTGGATTGGGCATTGGCAAATCGAGTTGCCCACAGCGGATGGTGCCCCGCCGGCCGACTTTCGGAAGATGGACCGATCGAGAGCCGCTATCTTTTGACTGAAACCCCATCGGAAGGTTATGCCCAGCGGACCGAGTGGAATGTACGAGACTCAGACGGAACCGTGATATTTTCGGTCGATTCCCAGTTGCGTGGTGGCTCGTCCCTGACTCGCGACTTGGCTAAAAGATGGCACCGTCCCTGCTTACATCTCTCTCAACTAAAAACCAAAAATCCAGTCGAAACTCTCGTCGAATTTGTAGAATCAAATTTCATCCAAAAACTAAATATCGCCGGCCCGCGTGAGTCGAGCGAACCCGAAATAGCGATCTATCTTACAGAAGTTCTAGATGCTGCTTTTGGGTAAAAAAAAACAGGCGATAATCCGCCCGAATTCCCATGGAAAACGAAACACTCACCCTGCCGGTCGACGACTCCAAGTCGACTCGAACCAACATCTGCGAACTCCTCCCAGACGGCCGCTTGCACTGCCAAAAGGACGATCTGAAAGAAGCAATCGTCGCCCACCTCGTGCGCACGCAAGCTCACGATCCAGAAACGGCGACGACGATGGACTGGTGGATGGCTGCTTGCCTGGCGGTTCGCGACCGAATTCTCGAACGCGCCAGTGTGGTGCGCGAAGTTCACAGTCAGGAAAACGTCCGGCGTGTAAATTACCTTTCCCTCGAATATTTGATGGGCCGATTGTTGGAAAACAATCTAGTCAACACCGGCATGATCGACGCCGCCAAAGAGGCGCTCGCCGAACTTGGTCAGGACTACGAAAAAGTGATCGAAGCCGGCCCGGATATGGGGCTCGGAAACGGTGGACTTGGACGTCTTGCCGCATGCTTTCTCGATTCATTGGCGACCCTTGATTTGCCGGCTGTCGGTTACGGCATCAATTACGAGTATGGCCTTTTCAAACAGTCTTTCGTAAACGGAAAACAACAGGAACAAGCTGACGAATGGCGGCGTTTCGGGAATCCCTGGGAAATCCGTCGCCCCGAATATTCTGTCGACGTTCAGCTTTATGGCACCGTTGAAAATCAGTTCGATGAACTCGGTCACGGTCGCGCGGTCTGGGAAAATTCGAAAACGATCCATGGAATCCCATGGGATATTCCAATTGCCGGCTACGGCTGCTCGACAGTGAATTACCTTCGTTTATGGGAATCAAAAGCATCAAATGATTTTGACTTAACCATTTTTAATGATGGAGGATACGTCGAAGCGGTTCGCGAAAAAGCCGAGGGAGAAACGGTTTCCAAGGTACTGTATCCAAATGATTCAAGCGAAGCAGGAAAAGAACTGCGTCTCGTCCAACAGTATTTTTTCGTGACGTGCTCGCTTCGTGACATCATTCGTCGTCACCGCACTTCAAATGACACGTGGGATAGCTTTTCAGAGAAAAATGCGATTCAGTTGAACGACACGCACCCGGCCGTGGCCGTGCCCGAGCTGATGCGCATTCTTGTCGACGAAGAGTTGTTGCCCTGGGATCAGGCATGGGAAATTTGCCGTGCGACGTTTTCCTACACAAACCACACACTCCTTCCTGAAGCCCTGGAGAAGTGGAGTGTTCCACTCTTTGGACGCGTTTTACCGCGTCACTTGCAGATCATTTTCGAAATCAACCGTCGTTTCCTCGAAGGCGAAGTTGAGCGCGAATGGCCGGGTGATGACGCGAAGAAAGGCGAGCTCTCAATCATTGAAGAAGGCGATCCAAAGCAAATTCGGATGGCTTATCTGGCTGTCGTTGGTAGCCATGCGACCAATGGTGTCGCGGCGCTTCACACTCAGCTTTTGAAAAAGCATTTGTTCGCAAATTTCGATCAGCTTTACCCCGGGAAAATCCAAAACAAAACGAACGGGATCACTCCACGTCGTTGGCTTTTGGCATGTAACCCGGAGCTTTCTAAATTGATCGACGAAAGCATCGGCGACGATTGGCCGCGCTATCTCGACAAGCTGACTTCGCTCGAAAAATATGCCGAAGATGCTGCGTGGTCGGAGCGTTTCATGGACATCAAATTCCGCAACAAAGAGCGCCTCGCGAAAATGATCAAAGAGCGCTGCGATATCGATGTGGATCCAAATGCGCTGTTCGATGTGCAAATCAAGCGCCTTCACGAATACAAGCGCCAGCACCTGAATTTGCTTCATATTTTGACGCTCTACCGTCGCTTGATCCGCAAACCTGAGCTCGACATCACACCTCGTGTTTTTGTTTTCGGCGCAAAAGCCGCGCCGGGATATGTGATCGCGAAAGAGATCATTCACGCAATCAACGCCGTGGGTCAAAAGATCAACAATGACAAGCGGATCGGTGGAAAACTGAAGATCGCCTTCATACCGAACTACGGAGTCAGCGTTGCAGAAGTCATTATTCCAGCTGCTGACTTATCCGAGCAGATTTCAACCGCCGGAAAAGAAGCATCCGGAACCGGTAACATGAAGTTGTCACTCAATGGCGCACTGACCATAGGAACGCTTGATGGAGCCAATGTTGAAATCGGTGAGGAAGTCGGCGACGACAATATATTCATCTTCGGCCTGACCGTCGAAGAAGTCGAAGCGCTTTGGAACAACGGTTACAGCTCGATGGATTACTACTGGGGAGACGAAGAGCTCCGCGATGTGATCGATTGGCTCTGCTCGGATTACTTCTCAGGCGAGAAAGAAGCGTTCGCAAACATTCGCCATTCATTACTCGAAGGTGGTGATCAGTTCCTCGTTTTGGCGGACTACGCCAGCTACATTGAGGCTCAAGACCGAGTCGGTGAAGCTTTCAAAGACAAAGAAAACTGGGCTCGCATGGCGATTCTAAATACCGCTCGCGTCGGAAAATTCTCGAGCGACCGGACGATTCAGGAATACGCTGACGAGATCTGGAATTTGCCGAGCGTAAAGGTGTAACATTTCAAATCGTTTTCCCACTTTGAATTCCCATTTGGATTGTTCTGAATGGGAATTCTTGTCTCGCGAGGCGGATAATTTGTGTCAGGTTTCTATGCCTGCCAAGCACCCCGTTCCGCTTCTATTTCATGTCTATTGTCAGTGCCCTTGTTCGCTTAAAATTTAATCTCACGTCCCGGAAATCAGCCAATCAGCTTATCCGCGATGCAATGAAAAAGAACGTTGCTGTTGCAGGCAAACTCGTTCCCAGTGGATGCAAAACGTCTGCAAAAGTTCCGAAATTACTCGGGGTTGATGAAGACATGCTAGATTGGAATTTCTATCAAATTCTCGAACACAACGTCATCGTAAATCGGCGAATCGCAGAATCCGTTCTCCACCTCGTCGGAAAAGGACCGCAGCCAGATCCAAATTTCAGAATCAAACATGATGTGATTCCTTCAATCAGCGCGGGAGTGGAACAAATTGAGGCATTCGAAAAATCAGTCGAAGACTACCTTCAAATCCTGACAACCGTTCCTAAGCTAAGGGGCACGGAAACCGTTCAACATCCGATTTTTGGGCCGATCGATGCCCAAAAATCGCGCTGTCTATTTGGGTTTCACCTCCAAATGCATCGGAAGCAGGCCGAAGCCTTGATCCCACTCGCTGGAGATCAAAGCTTCTGAATCAGCCTTCATCAACGGTTTCATCACGCTGATAAATCGGCAACTGGCGATAAGGAACCGTGAACGACAAAATCATCATTGCTGTTCCGTAAGTCCCGCCGTTGCGCCCGTTTGACCACGACCCATTCGCATTCTGTTTACCCAGGTATTCGTTGTACATCCAGTCCGCATACTGCTCCCAGTATTTTCCACCCAGCTGAAACATCCCCTGCGAATTGTAGTAATTCGCATAATACTCATGGGCGTTGTTAACCACCTTCTGACGATTCTGAAGGATGAAATCGCCAGATTTAAAAGTCGAAGGCGTGCCGTGATATCCGCAAAGCTCAAGGCACAAAAGACCACATCCAGTCAACGTTTCCGAATGGCCCCACGGATCGGTATATCCAAATCGACCCGATTCTTTATCGTGATTTTTGAGCACGTATTCGACTGCTTTTTTAATCGCTTCATCAGGAACTGGAGCGCCGTTCAACTTTGCAGAACGCAGCGCCATCAGGGCCCAACCGCTGCACGACAAATCTGAATCTCTGGAATCCGGCTTGTAGCGCCAACCGCCTTTGTGGCCGTCATTTTTCGGAACGGACTGTGCCGAAAGCAAAAGCTTCGTTGCCTTGCCCAAAATCTTATCGAGCTCTTTTTGCTTCTTCTCGCCGACCATCCCGGATACTTCTGAAAGAAAGAGTGTCGCAATGTTATGTGCGTACATTAGTCCATGGCCCGAATCTCCATTATCGATCAAGCCGTTCGATTTTTGGTGAGCCAATGTGTAATCGATGCAGCGATCCAGGTTTTCGGAAAACTCGCCGTATCCAGGAGTGTATCCGGCCGAGAGATAAGCCATTCCCACCAGCGCGACAACGCCGGTTGAGCGACCGTATGAATCGTTAAACGTGCCGTCTTGCTGCTGATTATCGGCCAAGTATCGCAAAGCCTTTTCGACCGCTTTTTCAGCAGGTTCGCGATGTTTTTGGAAAACAGCATTTGAAAGCGACTGCGCATTTGCATTCGCCCCAAAGACTAACGCAACCATAAAAAATGAGAGAAACGATCGAACAGAAGAAATAGATCGGCATACGCCTGTCTGAACCCCACCAATTCGCGGCGACGTTTTTTGCTCAGATTCAACGGTTGAACCCAGACGCGATTTGGTAGGGCACGTTCGATGAACCAACCCTGTTGCTTCGAAAAAGTGATGTTTCATATCTAAATTCTTCCGCCTGTTTATTTGCCGCCCTTTGCCTCCTTGGCGATCACCTGAAAATACCGACCAACCAATTCGCGATATTCGCTTGGCAAATTTGTCTCAATCGCAGAGGCGCTACCACCGGTCAGCGTGCCTTTCATTTTGGCCCAGTCCGCGACGGTCACTCCCATTGCCTTCAATTCCGGCGGGACACCTTCGCCTGTCATGTCCATCATCTTGCCACCGTTTTCATTGAGCTGCGGCTCCTGCCCTTCCATAAACTGAGCCATTTTCTGCGGCCCATCAGGATTCGGCTGCGGTTCACCCTGCTGCCCCGGTTTCGGTTGGCCAAGCGCCCCCATTTGCTCCATTGCTGATTGAGTAAGCTGTTGCAGAGACTCTGCCGCCTTCTGGCTTTGCTCGGCCGCCTGCTGTTGCGATTGCGACTCAGCTGAGTCACTGACTTCTTTGAAGCTCTCCGCCAAATCTTCACTATCAACGAGGCCTTCCTCGCCCTGCGGTTGCGCTTCATTTTTGGCGATGCTCTGCTCAATTGCTTGCGCGGTTTGCTGCAATGACTTCGCAGCCTGTTCCAAATTCTGCGCTGCTTGTTGCTGACTTTGCTGCGCTTGCTGCATCTGCTGCTGCCCTTGTTTCGACATGCCTGGTTGTTGAGCAGGAGCCGGTTTTCCTTGTTTCGCCGCATTTTCAGCCGCCTGTTGAGCTTGCGCATCTGCCTGAGCCTCGGCCTTTTGAGCAGTTTCCATTTGCTGAGTCGACCGCTCTTGCTTTTGCATGGCCTGCTCCAGAATATTCTCAGCCTGATCAGCCCGGCTCTTCGCTGTGTTCTGTTGAGTGCTTTGAAGCGAAGCCTCCAAAGACTCAGTTGCTTCCTGCAGTTCTCCCGTCTGAGCGGCCAGTTGTTCTTCCATCGATTCAAGAGCCGCCTCAAAATTTCCTTCGGCAACGGCTGCAATTTGTTCCGCCAACGCTGCCTGTGCCTCGGCCAGGTCCGCTAACTCAGTTTGAGTTTCCTGAGCCCCAAATGGCGACTCTCCCGGCTCACCTTCAGATGGCTCTCCATTTTCGCCCTCACCTTTAGATGGCTTGTTCTCAGCCATTTCAGCAGCAGATGGTTCCTGCCCTGGCTCGCCAGCCTTTGGCGCGGGTTGATCCCCTTTCGCTGGTGGTGTCGGTTTAGATCCCTCTGCGGGCTTCTGCTCCTCCGCCATTTCCGGTGCAGCTTGGCCAGCTTCCACTTCCGGCTGTCCTTCTTGATTCTCAGCAGCGGGATCTTGCGCACCTTCCGGTTGTGCCTCCTGCTTTTGCTGACCGGCCTCTTGTGATTTCTCTGCAGCTTCAGCAAGCGCTTCCGCAGCTTCCTGTGCCGCCTCTGCAGCTTGTGCCATTTCAGATTGTTTGGATTCCTCAGTTCCCTCCTCTGGTGCGACTTTTTCCTCAGCCGAATCAATCTCTGCCTTAGCTTGCTCGTTTTGAGCCTTGGTTTGCTGCTGCTCTTCCGCAGTTGGGGTCTCAGCATTCGCCAAATTCTCCGCCGCTTGCTTGGTTTCTTCCTTTGGTTTTTCCAAAGGTTCACCCGCACCCTTTTCCGCTTTGTTCAGGTCGTTCTGCAAACTCTCGGTATCTTTGGCAATCTGCTCCTGCATTTTTTTCAGTTGATCCATCACTTGGTCCTGCAGGGCTTGCTGCTGTTCTTCCGTTTTTGCCTGAGCAGCTTCGTTCGTCATTTCAGCCAATTTTTTCTGCTCTTCAGCCATCTGCTTCGCTTCCTGGGCCAGCTGCTCAGCTTGCGCTTTCTGCTGCTCCATCACATCCTTGAGCGCCTCTTTGTCATCTTTCAAAAGGTCGCCCAACTCATTTTGCACCTGTTCTTGCTCACGCTTAAACCGCTCCATTTGCTGGCGTTGCTCCTGGGCAAGTTTATCCAACTCTTGCTGCGGAGTCTGCTCTTTCTGAGCCATCTCCGTTTCTTTCTGCTCAGTCTTTTTGACATTGTCAGCGGCTTCTTTCGCCAACTCGCGCTGGTCGTTTGCGAGATCATTCAGCTCCGCAACCATCTGCAATTCATCATCCGCCTCTTTGATCGACTCCGAAATCTCTTTCAAATCTTTCAATGCTTCTTCAATCTGCTTGCCCGCTTCTTTGGCCTCAGCGACGCGTTCTTCTTTCTTGTCAGTTATCGGAATCATATCAGCCGACTCCAACGCGTCAGCGATTTCTTCGTCGGCAATTTTTTCAGCCGCATCCGCCTGCTCACTGAAAACAGATGCTTCCAATTTCGCAGCAATCTCCTGCAATTTCTCCTGCGCTTTTTTGGCATGTTCCTGAAATTCTTTTAACTCGCGTTCAGCGGTTTCGTTGATTTCCTCTTCCTTCTTGGCCAGCTGCTGCTCTGCACTTTTGGCATCGTTCTTCGCGTTCTGCAATTCACGCTCGGCTTCACGAATCGTCTCTTCCAATTCCTTTTTCTGAGCCTTGATCGTTTGCTTCGCCAAACTCTCTGCGTTCCGATCCAAAATAATTACAATTTTATCACTCAATCCTTCACCCGGTCCTTCATAAGAAGCGGGGCGGTTATCCCGTGCCCGCACTTGGACTTCCAAACGCCGGTGATGATTTTCCAAATCCAACGACGACAAATTCAATTGAGCACCCCCCCGCCACACACCAGAAGCGCCATCAGACTCCGGAGTCGGCTGAATCACCGTGAGCGGATTTCCTTCGTTGTTTCGGCGAATTAATAGATCGACCTGAGAAAATCCAAAATCTTCTGTGATAGCAAATCGAATAGGCAAGAGTTCACTTGGCTTCAAACGCAGCTCACGGGCTTGCGGAGACTCGATCACCACACGCGGAGTTTTGTCAGGAAGCGCCTGAATCGAATAATTTGATGGGGCATTTTTAAACCCGTCATCGTCGGTTAAATCCAAACGCCACGTGCCATTCATTCGTGGCTTCAGCGGAAATTTCCAAAGCACTTTGTTCCCGACAATTGTTGGATCGCCCATCGACTGAGAATCGTTGACCATCAATTTTGCGTCCGTGATTGGCTTATTCAAGTCCGCCGAAATCGTGACTTCTGTATGAGCAAGCGCCCGAATTTCACCGGTGTCACTCGGTCCTTCGACCGCATCCAACTGGGTGTAATCAGGGAATTCGTAGCGAACGGTAAGTTCTTCAACTACTGGTGGAGGAACCGCCGTCACATCATAAAATTCACTCACCGCTGAGCCAGCCCTCACGCGATATTCAAAACTATCAGCGATTGATGGAAACGTGACCGAGAAGCGTTTCTCACCGTCTTCGATTTGCCCCATCAACGTCATTCGCTCTACCGACTCCGTTCCATCGGGAAGCGTTCGGCGAATCTCAGCCCGGTTCAACCGCTTGTGTTTCACCGTCATCTGAATTGTAACAGGCTCGCCAACGGCAACCCGAAGATCACCCGGTTCAACAACCAGCGTATCCGCATAAGCATTTCCGATATCCAAATACGGTGCCAACGCACGAGTCAAAAGTGTCCATCCCTGCTTTGGCCAGATTAACATCACCAGAGCAATCATCAGCACACCTACCGCTGCGGCCGTCATGAACTTAGTCGCCTTCGCCGGTTTAAACTCTGTTTTGGGATCCACTTTTTCGACATCGATCACCGCAGAATCAACAACAGCAGAAATCAGTTCCTCAGAACCTTTCATTGAGCCTGGATCGTCACTCGACATCAGTTCCACTGCTGTCGAAATTCGTTCCTGCAACTCCGGATGACGCACTTCAAGAATTCGAGCGATGCTGGTCATCGTAATTTTTCTGGAAAGCGGTCGAACCAGAAACCACCACGCTGCGACTAGTGTAATCGCCAACCCTGTCAACGACAGCGCCCATCGTGCTGCGTTTGAAAAAATTGTCACGGTTGCGTCGATCGCCATGATCACGAGTAGACAGCCGATCGCCACGGCAAGAGTCGCGAAAATTCCTTTAATCAGCATCAATCGCCGAACGCGTGAGATCAATGATTTGAGCTTGTCCTGAATCGGTTCAGGAAGCTGGGAAAGCGTTGCTTCAAAAGTGCTCATAATTTATAAGAGGGTGAACTTTGGTATTCACGATCCAATAGGGTTGGTTCATTGAACCTTCCCTGTTGGTTCGTAAAAATGCTTTTAGATACTTTAGATTCTATGCCAATCCGCTCTTCCGACGCAAGATCCACTCTGTGGTGAGGAATCCCAAAAACAAAACTAACAGCGGCCACTTGTCCCAGAGGGTCACGTTCTCGCGTTCAGTCAGGGTTTCTTTCGGCGACCCGAATCGAGTCACGAGCGATTGTAAATTTGAGATCTCAGCAACATGCCCGCCGGTCATTTGTGCTGCACGATTTAAAAAATCACGGTTGGCTGTCAATTCAGCCAATTCGATTGGATTGCGAGTCGTCACGACAAGGAGCTCCGTTTCGAGTTTCTCCTCACCCTCCGCCAGGCTGCTATCGACAGCCTCGCCTTCGATTCGGACGGTATATTCTCCCGCCTCCGGCAGCCCTGCAACCGTGGTCTCGTATATTCCTGATGAGTCGGTTCGGTAACTCAGTTTTTGGCGCAACAGTCGTTTTTCTCCATCGTAAATCGAGGCATACACTTCGGCTTCTGTAATCGGTTTGCGATCTGCATCGAGCACTTTTGACGTGATATTAATTTCGTCATTTGGAGTGTAGCTCAGCCGATCGGTTCCGAGACGCACGCGCTCATTTCCGCTTCGCAAATTCGCGCCCGCTCCCCAACGAGTCAACTGCCCCCAAAATCGGTGATGATAAGTATCGCCCACTCCGTATCGGAAACGCCACGTCTGATCAAAGTTCATCATCGCGACTTTTCCTAAACCAGACCGCTGAATTGTGATCAACGCGTGCTCTTTTTCATACGTCTTCTGATTCGCGAGTTGTTGGATTGCAGCCTCAACCGAATCAGGCGAACCATTCACATCAATGTCGCCAACTCCCGTATCACCGATTGGACGCGCGTAGGCCAGGACTTCCGCCCCGTCTTTCACTCCGGTTGTCACCGGTGAACGCCAGCGCAACGTCGGAAACTGCCCCCAAATTTCTCCGTTCAACGAACGGCTCGTTGATTGCGCCGTCACTGGGTGCCCCCGGCCAACCGTTGTCAGCTCGATCCGATAGGCTTTTTCCGGTGCCTCAAATCGCTCAGCATCTGATTGCTCATAAGTGATCGGCAAAAGCCGCTTAAACGTCTCGTTCGAAAATGAATGCGGCATGTGACGCGGACCTGCGACGCAAACCAACAACGCCCCGCGTTTGGTGACGGATTCCTGAATCGCATCCCACTCCCATGGCTGAAGGGAATTCGCAGGAAGGTCTCCCAGAATGATCACATCAAACTGAGCCCATTCGTCGGCATCTTTGGGTAGTTCGGTGGCTTCCGCATCACCGAATTTCCGGCTGGCACTTGCCGGAACACCACTCGATGAATTCATCCGGTCAATCGTGTCGGGGTTCAGCAACACATACTGAAGATGAACCGATTTATCACGCCCGTAAAAAAGGTTTCTCAGATAACGAAATTCCCATCGCGGAAAGTTATCAACCAACAACACATTGGTCCGATCATCCGTCACAGCGACTTTGAAATCCCACGAGTTATTATTCGAAAACAACTCCGACTTACTCGGCTCGAGCTCGACCTGATAATCGAAAATCCCTTTTTCAGCCGGGAAGTGAACAAATCGCAGCTCGGTCCGAAAATTGATATCCGGCACGTCGATCTCTTGTTCTTCCACAACTTCACCACCGTATTTCAAAACGGCTCTCACTTTTTTTCCACGCAATCCATCCAGCTTTGCTTCCGCTTTCACCAATATTCGATCACCCAAATAAATTGATTCCGGAGCATTCAAACTCAACAGCGAAGCGTCCACTGGCCCCTGATACCCACCGATTGGAACGGCAACGAATGGCGAATTCTGAACTGCCATTTGCCGCAACGAATCTTCCGGCAATCCCACGGCATTGTGCTGTCCATCCGAAAGCAACAAAACCCCAGCAAGTGATTCCGGTGAGGTGTTTTCTAAAACATGCTCCAAAGCCCCAGTCAGATCAGTCAATGCGCGTTCCGGCTTTTGTTCAGTTGTGTCAGACACAGCCCCCGCGATCACCGCATCTAAATCGACCAACTCTTCAGTATCCCTGGCGAAACGATAATACCGAACATTATAATCAGACTTCAATCGATCCAATAGGGTCTGTTCTTCGATCGCACCCTCTTCGCTCGTAAAACTGATAGGCGTTTGCAAAGCTGCTCGCGCGATGTCCCGCCGAGTCTTGGCGGCCGCATCCGTTACCGTTTTGCGAGCGCCTTCGCTCATTTTGTCAAACATGGTCTGGTCCACCCGTTCAATCGCGAACGGAATTTGCTCCGACACGACACCGATTTCCCGGGCAGCTACTTCGAGTTGCTTTAAAACTTCTTCCCCATTTCCTTCACCCATCCCGTTTTCGGCAGCCTGAAAAATTCGGCTCAATCCATCGCGCGTTCGGTTTCTGAAATCGGTGATTTTATTTTTCGAATCTCCGCCCAGAAATTCACTCTGCTGATTCAAAATTTCATCAAACGACGTTACCAAACCAGCTGCTCGTTCAGTTCCTACAGCAAGAAATTCGTTGAGGCCTTCGGCACGGGATTCAATCCCTGAATTGGGATCAGGCGAGGTTTTGATAGCCGTAATCTCATCCTGAATATCGGAAGCCAACGCATCGACCTTCGTTCGAATAGCATTCAATGGCGGACGAAATTTAACGGCATCGACTTTGAATAAATCCGCTCGATCCATCATCTCGGAAACCGAAAGTCGCTGGTCAGAAAGGTTCATCGACTCCGATTCATCCACTAAAATTACAACCTCACGATTGATCTCTCGATTTTTCAAAAAGGAGTGAACCGGCTGGAGGAGAATCGCGATCAACGTCGTCAACGCCAGCACTCGCAAAGCGAGTAACCAGCGTCCGCGTACCGGCGAAACGATCGTACGTTCAAATCGATACAGCCAAACAATGATCTCGGCCGCAACAGCTCCCATAATCGCCAACGGCCAAAGGCTCCACGAGGTCGAGAGCGAAATGAATTTTCCAAGAAATTGGAACAAACTCCAAAAGCCAACCGCCAGCGCAAATGCACCAACGATGGCGATAAAAACATTGGTCGAAAGCCGCGTAAAACGATTGCGAACACGGAGCGAACCGATCCAGATAAAAAACAGCGCGAGAACACCGATCCCAAGCATTACGGGGCCAAGGGAAGTGGCGAGGTCGGTGCGGTTGTAATCTTCGGGATTCAAATCGGAGTCGAGTTTTCAGTTTAAAATTTAGATCAGCCTGCCGTTTTGCCCATCTTTTCCAATTGCTCACGAAAGCCATCGGACGGCGAATCGCGGTTTTCAAAATCAATCGATATTTCCTCTCCCGTGCGGCGTGTCCGGGCAATCCAGCGGGAAAGCGCCACTTCGAGAAGAAGAAAGAAAAACGCACCAACAGCGAGGTATTTCCAGAGCTCTCGCCCAAACTGATTCCCGCTCAAAAAGCCGATGATGTCCTCCAGCGTCTCGGGCTGAGAAATTGTTACGAATTTTTCCAGAAACGCAAAATCGGCTTCGGTCAGTCGAGTCAAATGGCTCTCACTCGGATCCCGTTTCACGGTGAATGGTATCTGATTACTTTCGCCGCGAAGGAAACTCGTAAAGTATCCGCGATGATCGTTCGGAACTGTCATGTGATACAACCCGCTCGAAATATCGCCCTTGATTTTGAAAAGGCTGCCGTTCTCAGAGGAATTCAAGATGGCGCGCAAATCGCTCCCCGTCGGACTTTTGACAGCGTAGGTCGCAAGCGACTTAGATGTGGCTCCCTCACTATCTTCACCGTCGGGAGCGGGCCCGGCAAATGTTCGAAAAAATCGAGGGGGAATAATTTGTCGGCCAAATTCCCGTGTCTCCCAAAACAGCATCACCTTCGCTTCTCCACTGTATTCGATGAACTCAGCACGGACATCATACCACTTATTCGAATCCAGTTTATAAGTGCCTCGTCCGTTGTTTTTGATCACCGCGCGGCCATCAAGCCACAGAGAAAAAGAATCATCCTGTTCCGAATAAAACCGATACGTCCCAGAAACCGGCGGGCGCAATTTTCCGGTCCAGACAATCTTAAAATTATCGGCGGGAACGGCTGAAGCCGGCTGTCCTCCGGCCCAATTAAATTGAATCGTCGCGTCATTCCGTGTCATTGCAGGACGGTCAGCGTCGATCGAAGCAAAGTATTCGCCTTTCAAACCTTCCCCGATAATGGCACCTCTATTTCCAGCCAGCTGAAGGCTTAAATCCCAGCCTGGCTCGAGATTCAAATCGTACGAGGCAGGGTCAGCAAGATAATAAACGAGCTCGTGAATGAATGGCAAATACGCCTGACGAGTCGGTAAACTTCCGCCAGTGGTATCAAGCGGCAGGCCTAACATTACGACTTTACCTCCACCTATGGGTCGTGAAGCCAGCATGATTTCACCGTTGTTAAAACGAGCACCGACGGACGTCTCTTTCACCATTTCGTTCGGAACCGTGAGCGGCCAGAATGAAGTCACAACGGTCGATGAAAAATCGCTCTTGGTAGTATCAGCTACTTTTGCCAATGCCGGATGCGTTAAGGTTTGAGCTGATGGACTTATCAATTCTTCAAGACCCGCAACAGCAAGTGTTGGTTGAAATTGAGCAGGAAGAAACAGGTTCCCTGCGCCATCTTTCCACTCGTTGTAAAAATCAGGCTGCGCCTTCTGCCCCGGTGCAATTAAGAGCCCACCGCCGCGATTCACGAATTCCGAAATTTTCTCTGTTGCGGCAGTTGGCAAACGCGGAACGTCTGCAAGAATCACGACGTCATAAGCAGAATAATCAGGGATGTTTCCGATGTTCGGCGCGGTAATGATGGCCGGTTCAACCAAAAACCGAATGGCGTCCAAGGTCGGATCGTAAACCACATCGGTGTCGCCGTCCGCTCCCTTAAAATCGGTATTAGCACCCAGATTGGGGTTCAACGTCAGCGAAGATGGAGCCAACGCGATTGCTGGAAATGTCGCAGCACGTTCAAAAAACCGACCTTGAGGCCGACCGTCAACGATTAGCACCTTCAGTGAATCCGCGATGTTTAGAGCTGCTGAACCACGATTATCTTGCTCAATATCATCAGCAACCTCCAGCGTCGCCGTAAATGAGTGCGCCCCCGGCTCGGCAAACTGATGAGTGAATTTCACAACCTGTCGTTCACCCGGCTGAAGTTGCCCGAGTCCTTTGTCCACATATTGGCGACCGCCTTCGACTTGCAAATTCAATGCACCCGGCGTCACGGCTTCGTTGCCCGTATTCTCCACCGTAATGGTGATATCAACAGGACGATCAACTCCAACAATTTCACGCGAGAGCGACACATCAGTGACCGCAAGGTTTCGCAAATACTGGGGCAATGGCATTTTACGAATCAGAATTTGGGGCTCCGACGGCAAGTTCTTAAAAACCTCGCGGAGGAAATTCCAGCGACCCGTTTTACCGATCTCCCAACCGACATTTTGCCCATCGGTCAAAAGAATGATCTGCTTCGCCGGGTTATCACCTTTCTTCAATCCGAGTGACGCCAGTGTCAGCGCGTGATACGTCGCAATCGAACCGTCGAGCGGTTTCAAGTCGTCTAAGATCGCCTCAAGTTCAGCTCGGTCAGTTGTCGGATCGAGAATTTTAGCGCTTGGAGCAGGACCACCGAGGATGATCGAGAAGGCGTGACCTCGTGGCGCCCGCTTCACAATCGTTCGCGCTTCCTCGACCGCTCGATCAAAGTTGGCAAGCCCATCAACCTTCATCGACATCGAAGTCGACCCATCAATAATAAGCGCGATGTCCTGACGCGCTCCCGGCGCAAAGCGTGAGAGGTTTAAATATTTTTCAAAAAAGATCAGACCGATACAAAGCAGTAAAATCAGAATCGAACTCAGTCCAATCCAGAAACGCCATTTGGGTTCACTGTGCAAAACAACCGCAACACCAAGCCCTACAACGCCAAGTAAAATCAGAGGCAGAATGATCAACCAGGGAATGGTGGACCCTGGTGGAATAAATGGTCGGGCAAGAGCAATCGCAAGCAGACCAACCAACAAACAACGAGTCGCCATCAACAACGCCTCTTCCAATTGAATCCGGCGATTCCGAATCGCGAGCGACTCCAGAAGAAAACTCATCGCACCCCAGTCAACGATTTTATTCGACCGACGATTCAGCAAATGAATGATGATCGGGATTAGAATTCCCGCAGCGCCGATCAATAAAAGTGAGTTTAAAAAAAGCATCTCAAGAAATCAGCGGCTTCCAGCCTTTCGATTAGAAAAATAGGAGAACAACGTCTCATTCACCGAAGCCTTCGTGTTTACAGGCACGTAATCCGCACCCATCTGCCCACAGGCGAGTTCGATCGCTTTTAGATGTGCTCGAACCCGCTCGAGATAGCTGGCACGAATCGTTGCCGGATCGATATCAACCCGGCGGCCATCAACTTCAAGACACTTGAAGTGATCGAATTTTTTGAAGGGAAAAGTCAGTTCTTCTTCCGCCATCATGTGGAAAAGCAGCAACTCGTGTTTCTTATACTGAAAGTGGTGCAGCGCCTTTTTAATTGCTTCAGCATCATCGAACAAATCGCTGATCACGATGACCAATCCACGTGCAGGGATCCGCTCCGCAATTTCGTGAAACGTTTCAGCGCAACGAGTGTCTTTGTCCGGCTCCGTGTTGTGAAGCTCTTCGAGAATCTTCCTCACCTGACTCGGTTTCGCTGCTGGGCGAATGTATTTCCGAACGCCTTCATCAAAGGTGACAAGCCCCACGGCGTCCTGCTGGCGGATAAAAAGATAACTCAATGCAGCAGCAAGGTGCCTGGCATATTCAAATTTGCTGAGCGATGACGAATTTCCGAGTCCCGATGCTTCGTCTCCGCGAAATTTCATCGAACCTGACGCATCTACCAAAATGGTGACGCGCATGTTCGTTTCCTCAATGTATTGCTTGATGTAATACCGGTCGCTTTTGCCATAAACCCGCCAGTCCAGATTCCGCAAATCATCTCCCGCAACATACTGACGATGCTCCGCGAACTCGACTGAAAAACCTTTATGCGGACTGGTGTGACGCCCATTAATCGAGCCTTCCTTTGCCGTTCGCGCCAGAAATTCGAGACGACCAATAGTATTGGTCAACTCCGGCGGGAGCAGGTCAGTAAAAGCAGATGAGGTGGTTTCAGACATCAATTCAGTTTAGAAATTCGGCATCAGATGTGTTTCACGATCCAACCCTATTGGTTCATCGAACAGACCCTATTGAATCAAATAAGCAGATTAAACATCCAGGTCAGCACTTGGCTTGAACTCATCGACAAGCATCGTCACGATGTCATCACTGGTCACGCCTGCCGCTTCAGCATTGAAGGTCGTCAAAACACGGTGGCGTAAAACCGGGTGAGCCACTTCGCGAACGTCTTCAGTTGTCGCGTGGTAGCGACCTTTCAGAATCGCGCGTGCTTTCGCGGCAAGGATCAAATAAATTCCAGCCCTCGGACCGGCGCCCCAGGCAACCATTTCTTTTACGAAAGCGGGAGATGTTTCCTCCTTCGGACGAGATGCACGAGCAATTTGGGCAGCGTATGCAACCACGTGATCTGCTACAGGCACACGGCGCACGACCTCCTGCAAACGGATCACGGCATTGCCATCGAGCTGTTTCTCAATCTTCGCTTTGTAGGTTCCAGCGACACGCTTGATAATTTGTTGCTCCTCAGCCTCGGATGGGTAATCCACCCGAATGTTGAACATGAAACGGTCCAACTGCGCTTCAGGGAGCGGATAGGTTCCCTCTTGCTCGATCGGGTTTTGCGTCGCCAATACAAAGAACGGCTCAGGCAACGGGTAGGTCTCATCACCGATTGTGACGTGATGTTCCTGCATTGCCTCAAGCAAAGCCGCCTGGGTTTTCGGCGGTGTCCGGTTGATCTCATCTGCCAAAATCATGTTGGCGAAAACCGGTCCTTTCACGAATTTGAAAATCCGCTTTCCGGTCGTCATATCTTCCTCCAAAACCTCGGTTCCGGTAATGTCAGCCGGCATCAAATCAGGAGTGAATTGAACGCGTTTGAAACTAAGGTCGAGCACTTCCGAGACCGTGGAAACAAGCAACGTTTTCGCCAAACCGGGGACACCCACCAACAATGCGTGGGAGCGACAGAAAATCGCAATGAGAAGCTGCTCAATGACATCCTCCTGACCAACGATGACCCGCTCCAACTGCGTGCACATGTTGGCGTAGGCCGTTTTCAATTCTTCGATGGTTTCCTTATCGGAACCCGAAAGTTCCGCGTTTTCAGTTTCAGGAGCAGCTGTGGACATTGGATTGTTTTGTATCAATTTTACGACCGGCAAGAATGGTTTAGTGACCAAGTTCTGTCGATTCGTTTTGCTGGCGCTATCGCGTTCGCACCGCATGATGGTCGCGGGTTGGTGAAAAGTCGCGAAGACTTATTCGTGACTCAAACGGGCCAATTTGGGGCGATACCGTTTTTGCATCGGTGTATTCGATGCATGCGCCATATCATTTATGAGAGCATCCGCTAACATAATGTTCTCATGAAGCCGATTCTCTTTCTCCTGTCGCTCGTCTTGTTTTCAAATATCGCTTTATCCGGCGATTGGCCGACCTACCGGGCGGATGCGGCACGAAGTGGCTATTCCCAGGAATCCATTCCAAACGGGCTGAAATTACGATGGACCCATCGCTCAAAACACGCGCCGAAACCAGCGTGGCCGACGTCTGGTCGGATTGACTTTGATCGCGTTTTCCAACCGATCATTGTTGGCGATTTGGTCTTGTTCGGCAGCTCGGTCGACGATCAGGTGTACGCAATCGATGGAAAAACAGGGAAGACGACATGGAAGTTTTTTACCGGAGCGCCGATTCGCTTTGCGCCGTGCGCATGGGAAGATCGCGTCTTTGTCGCCAGCGATGACGGCTGGCTGTATGCGCTGAATTTGGAAAACGGTCATGTGCTCTGGAAATTTCGAGGTGGGCCGGATGACAGCAAAGTTCTTGGAAATGAACGAATGATTTCGAAATGGCCGGCCCGTGGCGGGCCGGTTGTGATGGATAAGACGGTCTACTTTTCTGCGGGAGTGTGGCCGAGTGACGGCGTGCATTTACACGCGCTCGATGCGAAATCGGGAAAACCCACATGGTCGAATGGCAAAACCGGGAAAATCATGATGGCGCAGCCTCACGGCGGCGCGAATGCCGAGAGCGGTGTGTCGGCTCAGGGGTATTTGGTGGCGTCAGGAAATCAATTGCTGGTTCCGACCGGGCGAGCGGTGCCTGCGTTTTTTGATCGCTCGACTGGCAAGTTGCGACACTATCATTTACAGAAGAATCAGCAGCGAGGCGGAACGCGGGCGATGGCTACTGATCAGTTTCTGGTCAATGCGGGTTGCCTGTTTGATCTCGAAACGGGGGAGCTGAATTCTCAAATCGGCCTTGGTCCGGCGGTCGCGATCGGCAATGGAATCGTGCAAGCGACAAGCCGATCCCTGAAAGCGTCGAAGTGGCAGGACGCTCAAGTTATCGACCGAAAAGGCGCACAGCAAAAAATTCGTCGCCTTGAGGAAAGTCGCTTGGTCACGATGAAAAACGAAATTCTCGACTTTATAGTCGCTGGAGGAGACGCGATCTGCGGCGAAGACGGGCGGGTCAGCGTGGTCGATTATTCCGGACAACGCACGGTTTGGTGGTCGCATGAAGTAGATGGAAAAGCGCTCGGGCTTGCCGCCGGAAATGGCCGTCTCGTTGTCAGCACCGATCAGGGTGTTGTCTATTGCTTTGATGGAGATACCGACCCCGCGAACACAAATGTGGCGGACAATCAAACAACGCGTTTAAAAGCGGACGAGACGATTCTTGCAGCCGCCGATGAAATCATCTCAAAAACGAACGTGAAAGATGGCTTCTGCGTCGATCTCGATGCGGGGACAGGTGATCTTGCACTGGCACTGGCGCAAAAATCGAACCTTCATATTTACGCCGTAGAAAATGATGCCGAAAACGTTGCAAATGCCCGTAAAAAATTAAGCGCAGCTGGACTGTATGGAAGCCGCGTGACGGTCGTTGAGGGCGATCCGGCAAAAATCGGCTTTCCCAACTATTTTGCGAATCTCGTAGTGTCTTCAAAAAGTCTGACCGGCGAGATTTCCGATTCTACAAAAACGGAAATGCATCGGATCCAGCGACCATTCGGCGGCATGATTTGCACCGGCCCCGCTGGAAATATGAAAACCGAAGTCCGTGGCGCGCTTGAAGGTTCGGGGAGCTGGACCCATCAAAATTCGAACGCCGGAAATACGCTGTGTTCCGATGATTCCGCGATCAAAGGCCCGCTCTCAATGTTTTGGTTTCGCGATGTGGATTTCGAAGTTCCGAATCGACATGGGCAAGGCCCCGCACCGCTCTGTCATCGCGGGTGCATGGTCGTCGGTGGCGTCGACGGCATTGCCTGTCTCGATGCATACAATGGTCGAACGAAGTGGATTTTCGAGCTGGAAGACAATCTTACAGACTTCGACGGGATTCATCACGATGTTGGTGTGGGTGAAGCGGGAGGCAATTTTTGCCTCAGTGATGACGCTGTTTTCCTAAAAAATGGGGACCGCTGTTTGCGAATTGATTTGCTGACTGGAAAATTGCTCGGCGAGTTTAAAACACCCGCCAAAGCCGGGGAGAAGAACCGAAACTGGGGGTTTTTGGCGTATCAAAACGGCATTCTTTTTGGCTCAATTCAAAATGAAGATCATCAGGTCAGCCCGCGTTACAAACTCACGAAACTGCGCACCGAATCCTCCCGGCTTTTTGCGATGGATGCAAAAACCGGCGATCTGAAATGGCAATTTGATGCCGAACATTCCATCCGAAACAACGCCATCGCCGTCGCGGGGAAAAAGATATTCGTGATCGATCGCCCGCTCGTTGAAACCGATCATGTCGAGAACCCAAAGCGCAACGGAAAGCACGTCAAAAAGCTGCCCGCCGAAGAAATCCCGTCTGGAGTTTTGCGCGCTTTCGATTCTGAATCAGGCAAAGAAATGTGGCGGAACGATAAAGAAATTTTTGGCACCCAACTCGCGGCAAGTGAGGCTCACTCAACCCTGATGATGAATTACGAAGCCGTGCGCCACAGCTTTTTTGCATTGCCATCCGAAACCGGCGGTCGCCTCGCCGGTTTCGATCTCGAAACCGGGAAACCGCGCTGGGATCATGCAGCAGAATATCAAACGCGACCGCTCATCAACGACTACACGATCTACGCCCAGGGCGGCGCGTGGAATTTGATCACCGGCGAGTCCGTCCCTTTTGATTTTGAGCGTTCTTATGGTTGCGGCCAAATCTCCGCCTCAAAGAACCTGATGCTTTTCCGCTCCGCAACGCTCGGATACAAAGATCTGACCCGCGACGCCGGGACCGAGAATTACGGCGGCATTCGCCCAAGTTGCTGGATCAATGCGATCCCCGCAAACGGCCTTGTTCTCGTTCCTGATGGCTCGTCAAAATGCCTCTGCAGTTATCAAATGCGGGCGTGGTTTGCATTGCAATCGGCTGGAGAGTAGCAATACGAGGCGATCAAAAGGGAAAATCGATGACACCACACTGAAACTCTGATTCACTTTTACTATGCAAGAAAAACCACTCGTCATCATCACAGGAGCCAGTTCCGGCATCGGAGCAGCCACCGCCAAGCTTTTCTCCGAAGCGGGCCACCCGTTGCTTTTGCTGTCTCGCCGCGTTGAGCCGATGGAGGCTCTAAATTTACCGAACGCAATGTGTCGCTCGGTTGATGTGATGGATCTGGATTCCTTTAAAAATGCGATCGCTGAAGCAGAAGCCGCTCACGGAAAAGCCGACTGCCTCGTGAACAACGCCGGGGTGATGTTCACGGCTGATCCCACCAAGCAAAACGTCGATGAATGGCAGAAGATGCTGGACGTCAACGTGCGCGGGCTTTTGAACGGAATTCATCTCGTGCTTAGCGACATGGTTGAGCGGAAAGCGGGCACCATTGTAAATCTAGGCTCGATTGCCGGACGCAAAACCTTTGCCAAACACGCTGTCTATTGCGGAACCAAATTCGCGGTTCACGCGATCACTGAAAACATTCGTGAAGAGGTCAGCGGAAGCGATGTCCGGCTCGTGAATATTGCGCCTGGCATGGTTGAAACAGCGCTTGTCGATAGTTCAACCGATGAAGAAGCCAAAGCAGGCTGGTGGGATTACGCGAAAGAAATCGGCGGAGCGCTTCAGCCGGAATCGATCGCTCAGTCAATTCTATTTGCCTATCAAATGCCGCAAAGTGTCTGCGTCCGGGAGATGGTTGTTTGTCCTACGCGGCAGGAGCCGTGAATGAACCCGAAATCCCTGCCCTTCTAGGGCGACCAACTCGATCGTCATCGAAACACGGACATCTCTTGCTCTGCACTCGATTTAAGAACACACTGCTTCCATGCAGCGCCGATTCATCACCAATGTCCAACTCGCCACGCCGAATCAGCCCGTTCGGCCAGTTTCGATTGAACTCAGCGACGACGGAAAAATTGATTCGATCCACGAGTCTGTCGATTCAATTCCGAGCGGCTCGATGATCGAGCTCGACGGAGCCAACGAGCTGACTGCGTTTGCTGGTTTTATCGACATTCATACCCACGGCGCCATGGGCTGCGATCTCACGCACGGAACCGAAGAGGCGGTCCGAACGATCGCTGAAGCGAAATTAAAAGAAGGCGTCACCACATTTCTTCCAACGACATGGACAGAGACCGTTGAATGTAAAAAGGAAATGGCGGCGGCCGCGGCAGCCTATCGTGCACGCGAAGATTTTGCGCGGGCGCCTTTCATGCACATCGAAGGACCATACTTGAATCCTTCACAAGCCGGCGCTCAGGATCCAAAAAAAATGCGCGATACTGATATCGAAGAAATTCGTGAGTTAGCGAAAATCTGCCCGATCGGCATCGTTTCGCTTGCCGTGGAATTGCCCGGTGCGCTTGATTTCATCCGCGCGATGAAAGCTGACGGAATTCGTACTTCCGTTGCCCACAGCGCTGCCACTCATGCCGAATTTCTTGCCGCTCGGGAAGCAGGGTTGAATCACATGACCCATTTTTGCAATCAAATGTCTGGCCTTCACCATCGGGAAATCGGCCTGGTCGGTTCCGGCTTCAAAGATGATTCGGTGATGATCGAACTGATCTGTGATGAAGTTCATCTCGCCCCGGAAATGATTGCCCTCGTTTTCGAAAAAAAATCCACCGACCAACTCATGCTCATCACCGATTCGATCGCAGCCTCCCATCTCGGCGACGGCGAATATCCCATTGGCGACACCGTAATTATCGTGAAAAACGGTCAGGCTCGTATTCCTGCAGGGAATCTCGCCGGTTCGATTTTGGAATACAATGTTGGTGTGAAAAATGTCGCAAAAATCACCGGATTAAGTCTCGATGAACTTTCCAAAACGACAGGGGCGAATCAGGCACGAAGCCTTGGGTTGAACGACCGCGGCACGATCGAACAGGGTCTGTTCGCCGATCTAACCCTATTGGATCGTGAATTTGCCGTTCAGGCCGTCTTCCTTGGCGGCAAGCGCAAGGTTTAGGATTTCGGCGGAAAAGTGATCTGAATCTGAGCGGCTCCAAGCTCACGATCTAGTTGTGCTTCCAATTCGGCGGAGCTTGGCGACATTTTCCCCATAATCCACAGCAACCCGATCGCTCCTGCGTAAAAAACGATTCGGCTGAGCCATTGCTCTTTTCGAGACATGAGAAAAATTCGCACACCCACATGTAAGCGGATTCTCACCACAATAGCGAGTATTTTTTCTCAAAAATAAAAATAATTCTCAAAATTTAGAATCCAATTTGCGAATTTACGGATTATCTAGCCAAAACCATCGCAGGCGACAAAACGCCTATTCGATCAATATTTCGCACCGCAATCTCAGCTGGAGCACTGCGAAGCGTTGTTTTGGTGGTCGATCCCGGCTTTCGACGAAGGGTTTGCCAATCGCCGCTGGGTTCTTCGCGAATTTGGATCAAACGCCAGCGAGCGCCGGGCGTAGGTTTGAAATTCAATTCAACGCCGCCGCTCTGAAGCACATTTGCCTGAACTTGAGGGCCGGGAAGCTGTGTTTGCGCCCGTGTCGCCAACCATGGGGAGGCCGGAGAAATGGCAGTCGGACCATAGATTTGTCCAAGCTGAGCGCGCAGGCCTTCGGAATCCTTTTTAATTGCGGCAAAACTCCAGTGAATATGCCCCATGCCAACTTTGTTTGCGCCGAATTGACGCGCAATTTCGATTTGAGCGATCGATTCACGAGCGGTCCGGGCGGACTCTGCTGCGATTCGATCCGAAGCAATTCCCGGCCAGAAGTGACGCCCCGCTTTATTTTGCTTTGCCCACCATTGAGTCAGCGTGAGGAAACTGTGCGGCTTGTCGTCGATACGCCAATAGAGTTGGGGTGAAAAATAATCGCACCAACCGTTCTCAAACCAATACTTTGAATCAGCCGAAATGTGTTTCACGGAATCAAGACCCGCCTCGATTGAGCGAGGATGTCCGGGTCGCCAAATTCCAAACGGGCTGATCCCAAACTGAACTTCTGCATTCGTCTGCTTGATAGAGCGATAAAGCCGCTCAATGAACGTATTCATTTCATTCAACCGCCAATCGTCAGCATTCCGGATTTTTCCACCCGCTCGGCGATAGGCTTCAAAGGTAGCGGAATCATCGAAGGTTCTCACCATCTTTCCGTTCACTTTTTTCCAGTAGGGATAAAAATAATCGTCGATATGAATCGCATCGACGTCATAGCGTCGAGCGACATCAACCATCACTTCGATTGCGCGATCCTGAACTGCTCGAATACCAGGGTTTGCCCACGTCTGGCTTCCATTTGGCATCATCCACTCGGGATGTTTTGAGCTCATGTGAGAACTCGAAACGCCATGACTTTGCGTGGCCCGAGCCCGAAACGGATTGAACCACGCGTGCAGCTCCAGTCCGCGCTTGTGAGCTTCTTCGCAGGCAAAAGTGAGCGGATCGTAATTGTCTGAAGGTGCTTTACCCATTTGGCCAGTCAGCCAGTAAGACCACGGCTCAAGCGGCGATTTGTAGAGCGCATCGCCTTCCGTTCTAACTTGTAGAATGATTGCGTTCAGCCCGACTCGCGCAGCTGAATCGAACAGTGCAATCAGCTCCGATCGCTGCTGCGATCCCGACAACCCAGGGCGTGATGGCCAGTTGATGTTGTGAACCGTTGCAACCCACGCTCCGCGAAATTCACGCATCGGCTCCGGTGGTTGCGAGTTCGACGGCTTGTATTGCCCGAAAGCAAAGGGGCTGAAAATTGCAAACACGAGCAGGAAGAAATTTTTCATGAAATGGGAAACGAGGGCATTACGACTAAACAGGGTTGTTTCGATGACTCAACCCTGTTTAGTCGTGAAAACCAAGAATCCATGCCACGCGTTCTCACTCCTGAAATTCTCGACGAGCTTCCACCGGATGATCCCGCAGCGATTCGTAGCCGGCGTGACTTGCAGCGAATCAATTCGGTGATGGGCAATTATCGGTGGATTGCCCGACAAATGGTGAATCACGCCGAATTAGTCAACCATTGGATCGAATTGGGCGCGGGTGATGGTGGATTGGCACGCCACGTCTCGAACATTCCAGTTACCGGACTGGATTTTGCACCGCGACCTGCCGTTTGGCCGAAAAACTGGGACTGGAAAAGCGGCGACCTTTTCCAAACACTTCCCAACCTTGCTGATAAATCGGAGACCATCGGGGTCATTGCCAATTTGTTTTTACACCATTTCACCGACGAACAGCTCGAGATCCTGGGAGATTTATTGGGAGAAAAAACTGCGGTCCTGATTTTTTCGGAACCCACTCGCCACTGGATTCATCAAGCACAGGGAGTTCTGGCGCACCCGTTCATCAATCACGTGACGAAACACGACATGCGCGTCAGTATCGAAGCCGGATTTCGAGGAGCCGAACTGGCGGAAACGATGCGGTTATCGCGTAATTTCGAAGTGGTTAAGACGTCACATCAATTCTTTGGTGCGTATCGTGTCGTAGCAAAGCGGCTGCGATCATGACTGACGAATTGGACCCAATCACCATCGCCGGAGGCGGACTTGCCGGTCTGTCGTTGGGAATTGGGCTTCGCAGTCGTGGATTTCCGGTGTCGGTCATCGAATCGGGAAATTATCCTCGCCATCGAGTCTGTGGAGAATTTATATCCGGCGTAACGCCAGCCGATCTCGAAAAACTCGCGGTGCCGGATCTGCTCAACGATGCCGTGGCAAATCGAACCACCTCCTGGCACACGGATTCTCATTGTTTCTTTGAAAGCGAACTCCCCTCTCCCGCGATGGGAATTTCCCGCTTCGCTCTCGATCAAATTTTGGCAGACCAATTTCTAAGTGCCGGTGGAAAACTGCAAACTGGGACTCGATTTTTACTCAGCGAATCAAAAACCGAAGGCACCGTGCTCGCAATCGGCCGTCCTCGCAGAACCCACAGCAACTGGATCGGGCTGAAGGCACACCTTCGCAATTTCGAATTTCACAGCGATCTGGAAATGCATCTTGGCAACGGCGGGTATCTCGGGATTTCGCGAGTCGAAAACGGAATCGCCAACGCCTGCGGGCTATTTAAAGTTCAAAAATCAATCAAGGCTTCTAAAACAGAACTGCTACTCGCTTACCTTGAAAAGTCAGGGCTCTCGAAACTCGCGAAACGGATTCGAATTACTGAAATCGTCCCTGAATCCTGCCTCGGCGTGAACGCTTTTGAGCTCGGGCATCAACTTCCGAAAACTCCTACCGAACCGGATCAAATGATGCTTGGCGATCAGTTTGCCATCATCGGACCATTCACTGGAAACGGCATGAGCATGGCATTTCAAAGCGCAGCGGTGGCAGTCGATCCGCTGGTGGCATATGCGAAAAAAGAAATTGGTTGGGCAGAATGCTGCCTTGAAGTGAACGACGAATTGGCGACAAAATTTCGAAAACGACTCGGTATGTCCCGTCTCCTGCACCCCTTTCTGACTGGCGGCGCTCAGCAAAAACTTCTCGTTATGCTGGGAGAAAACAACCTCCTTCCATTCTCCCTGCTTTTTCGCCATCTCCGGACCTGACAAATATTTTACAACTATTTTCAAACGTTTTCCGTTTTCCAACGTCATATATTACAGAACAATGAATCGTGATTTTTCTACAGAATGGTCAGACTGGCTCAGGGAGAACGGACCGCGATTGATGCTGTATTCACGACAACAGAGTCGTTGCGAGGCAGACGCGGAAGACGTTCTTCAAGCCGCGCTCGTGAAAACGTGGAAAACCCATACGGTGGCTCCCGACAAAAAAGTAATTTCGTTGGCTTACACAAATGTTCGACGATGCGCCATCGATTTGGCGCGGAGCATGGATCGAAGAACGGCCCGTGAGCAAAAAGTCGTCGAGACCGGCGAAACGGTTTCCTGGTTCAAGCTGCCCGAAGACGACGAAAACCGGGCTCTTCAGGTAGCGTTGGCGAAAATTCCAGAGTCCTTCCGCGAAGTAGTGACTCTCAAAATTTGGGGTGAACAAACGTTCGCAGAAATCGGGCAATCTCTCAACATTTCGCCAAACACGGCCGCTTCACGATACCGTTACGGCCTGGATGCTCTGCGAAAACAGATCAGCCGCGAGCAGATCCATCTTTCGTAGAAGCAGCAAGACGGTTCTGAACTGAGATCGGCGTTTAAACCGATCTCAATTTTTTGAATCCTAGTCTTTCTTTTCTTCGGCAGGAGCTTCTTCAGTTGCAGGAGCCTCTTCAGTTGCAGGAGCCTCTTCAGTTGCAGGAGCCTCTTCAGTTGCAGGAGCCT
>CALAHF010000043.1 GCA_937891465.1 uncultured Verrucomicrobiales bacterium
CGAACAGTAAGGGATCACCAGCCGACGCCCTAGCGTCGGTTTGAGTGCATTCCCCTATAATCCCCACGGGATTCGGAAATTGTAATCAAGGAGATCAAATCATGTCAAGAAAAAAGCTAAAAAGTGAACAACTGCGCTAACCTTTCGCATCAAACCAATGAAAACCGAATTCTCCTGCCGAGGCATTGGGAAAAGCTACGAACCGGAGAGTCAATCGGAACCTTTTCGACGTCCGACCCCTATTCCGATTGACTCTCCGGCTCTCCGCTTTTTCGGCTGGTATAACCTTTTTCCAAGAAAAAAGGCGGTGCCTTATTTCCGTAGCTAGTTGCCATACGCCAATTGATCGGCACAGGCTTCACGGCTGTAGTTTCCAAGGAAACGGATATTTCATAAAATCACAACGGACCCGCCTTCATAAATTGCCTTTTGGAGGTCGCTTTGATTCGTTCGACTCCGAGCAGAAGCCGAAGACGTGATCTCCCATTGCAAAGCCCCGGACACCTTCTCCATCCGGTTAAAAAAACCTTGGTTCCCGTGCCAATCGAACACTTCTTTGAAATGGCGATACACCCGAGAAAATGCGGACTGTTTCTCCAAATTACTCACTTTCGTCCAATCCCAATCACAGCCAAACGCTGCCCACAAGCGCCAGCCCTTAAAACATGGCGGGCGGTCTTTTGAAAGGTATTTCCCCAAATATCCGGCCTCGGACTTACGCATCCGTTGAACATGAATCCTTCCCCACCCTGCCCTTTTTGCCATGATCCTTGCCGCATTCACATCGATGAAGCGATCCGTAAGCAAGTGAACGTGCAACCCATGAGATTTATGAAGCTCGAACACACGAAGCCCGCAGAGATTCGGCCATTGTCGCCGCATGAGCGTTAGAAGGTGGTTCCATCGTTTTCGCGTCTCTTTGATATCCAATTTTTCCGCAAAAGTGAAAGTCCAGAAGTAGAGCCGGCCACGATCAGCAAGTCTCTCAGTCGACATTTGGAAGGCAATATGGGTCTTTTTCATCCTGTCTGTGGAGTTGTTTGAATAGAAACAAGGTTAAGGGAAACGGGGCGGGCGGCGCGGCTTACGCCGCGATCGCTCCGCACCCGTATTCCGTTCATCTTAGCCAACTTCAACGGGCTCAAACTCAGGATTTAAACGGCCCCATATGTTGTCCCGATTTTTGTCGAGATTGAGGAGCTGCAGCAAATACCGCTTTCCTCGCTGGAGAGTCACTTCCACTTGTTTTGGATCCTCGATGGTTTTCGGCAACGGTTGCTCGATACGAATCGATTTCACAGATCCACCGACACCGAATTCGAAAAGGTGCATCGCTTTCACGAACCCTTTCGCCTTCCCGTCGACTTTATCGACCCATTCAACACGTTCGATCTGGCTTCCGCGATATTCACCCGAGAAGCAAAGCCCCAGGTCCAACATGGTTTTTAGTAGTTCTTCAGTTTTCATACTTTTATACGTGGTCTGTTGTTTCAATTAGGAACCGCTCCAACTCCGACCGTGAGTAGAGAGGTCTTCGTGTGGCTCGTGATGGACGCAAAAGTCCGCGAGCCGTTAAACGGTCGATTGTGACCGTGCTGACACCGAGCGCCTCAGCCGCTTCCTTTCGTGAGAAAGCCAGTTTTGGCGTGGATGCGCTTGAGTTGTCCGGTGTTTGCATGCCGACGAGATTATCGGCAGTGGCAGCGGAAAAAACGGATTCGGAAAATTTCTTCGAGTCCTATTTCTTTTTGGGGCGCCCTCTCCCAGCTTTTACAAGGCCCGCAGCACCGCCGAGCTTGCGCAAATTATCTTCAAATGCTCTCCTTCCATTTGCGTTCGAGGCCAGAAATTGCGCTCTTTCCGGCGGTAGAAATTCGATAACTAGTTCTGCGATCTCAGTAAAATTCGATAATTTTTCGACCTGGCACCACTCATGGCAAAGAATTCTCGCCACAGCAGTTCTTTCATTTTCGCTGAATTTTTCCGTTTTAATGAAATTTAAAATCAGTTCTTTTGCCTTCCCTCCAGCTGACAACCCTTTTGACAATCCGCTCATAAATTTGTGGATTGTATCAAAATTCTGTCGCCAAATTATTGCGAGAATTTTAGCCATCTTTTCCTTTTCATCCTCAATAGACTCTTCCATCCCTTCAGCCCATCCCTCTTTAAGGCCGCTGATGTCCATCTCCACTCCCACAGTGTCTGGAAAAATATAGTGCGTCCATTTCACAAGAAGCTCCGCGCCTATTTTCTCATTCTTCCGCATCCATTCGCCCGCTGAAATCGCCGATCCGATTTCTTTCCCTATTCGCAGACCCAGCGCCTTTGGATCGTAATCTCCCTTTTTCCCAGGAAACATCCGCCATGAGTTAGCATACAGAGTCTCCATATTGTTGACCCACTCAGGCTCATTCAACGCCCCATTACGAGCTCTCCGATCTTTAAACCTTTGGAAGTCAAATCCACCCATTACCTCCGCCATCTCAAAAACCCACTCGGGCTTATCGAAATTGTCTGGCTTTTTGCGTCCTGTCTCCATTTTCGACCGTGGCTTAGCTTTTTAGATTTCACAAGAATTTGTAACCCGTTTTTGTAACCCAAGATGACAAATTTAGACTTTTCGGGATGATTCAGGATAAGAGCCAAACGGGCTGAACCCCTTTAAGTAAAACGCCAGAAGACTGAAGATAACTCTGGAGGATTCAGGCAAAAACCGCCCTTTCACATTATGAGTTCCCTGCTCTAACCACTGAGCTACAGCCCCTTTTTAGTAAAGACTTACAAAACTGGATTTCCTCGAAAACGCAAGCCCGCTAACGCACGAAGTCGATGAAATCCAAAAGCTCAATCTGAACGTTGGCATCTGCGTCCGGCTGAATGAAGAGAACGAAAGGTTGGAATGAAGAAGCCGTCTGATTACACTGAAGACTCTCCTTTCTATCACTTTTTAATCGCTCCCGATATGTCTGACCCAAATTCCGAAAAACACGATTGCTGTGGCGGTCACAACAGTGATTCACCAAAATCAAAACCTTCACCCGCTGCGCCAGGCTCGGAATACACGTGCCCGATGCACCCGGAGATCGTGGATGATGAACCGGGCGATTGCCCCAAGTGCGGCATGGCATTGGAGCCGATAGGGGTTCCTGCTGCACCATCGACTTCAACCGTTTATACCTGCCCGATGCATCCGGAGATCGAACAGGAAGGACCGGGGGATTGCCCGAAATGCGGAATGCCGCTGGAACCAAAAACGGTGACCTCAGGTGGTGACGAACATGCAGCAGCGGAGCTCTGCTTTCTCTCAAAACGTTTCTGGATCGGGCTGGCGCTGACAGTGCCGGTGTTTTTCATCGCTATGGCAAAGATGATTCCGGCGCTGAATACGGAAAGCTGGATGCCTCATCATGTTTCGAAATGGATCGAGTTAGCATTGACGACACCGGTCGTTTTCTGGGCAGGCTGGATTTTCTTTTTGAAGGGTTGGAAATCGATAGTGAATCGCCATTTGAATATGTTCACGCTGATCATGATCGGGGTGGGCGCGGGGTATTTTTACAGCGCGGTGGCGGTGCTGTTTCCGGGGATTTTTCCGGAGTCGTTCCAATCACATGGCGAGGTCGGCTTGTATTTTGAAGCGGCCGCAGTAATCACGGTTCTGGTGTTGTTAGGCCAATTACTGGAAGCACGGGCACGTGGCCGGACGGGCGAAGCCATTCAATCGCTCCTCGGTCTCGCTGCGAATACAGCGCACCGGATTGGGGAGGACGGAGAAGAAACTGAAGTGGCAATTGATGATGTTCAGCCGGGGGATTTGCTTCGCGTGAAACCGGGGGAGAAAGTGCCGCTCGATGGTGTCATCACGGAAGGGAAAAGCAATTTAGATGAATCGATGATAACCGGCGAACCGCTTCCAGTCGGGCGTGGAATCGATGATGAGGTGATCGGCGGGACAGTGAATCAGACCGGTGCGTTCACGATGCGGGCGGAGAAAGTCGGCTCTGACACGCTGCTATCACAAATCGTAAACATGGTCGCTGAGGCTCAGCGCAGCCGTGCGCCGATTCAGAAACTGGCGGACACGGTGGCGGGCTATTTTGTGCCAGCAGTCCTGATCATCGCTGTGCTAACCTTTATTACTTGGGCAATGTGGGGACCGGCACCGGCGATGGGGTTTGCCGTCGTGAACGCGGTGGCAGTGCTGATCATTGCCTGCCCATGTGCGCTTGGATTAGCAACGCCGATGTCGATCATGGTTGGGGTTGGTCGAGCGGCACAGGCGGGAATTTTGGTGAAAAACGCGGAAGCGATCGAGCGAATCGAAAAGGTCGACGTTTTGATAACGGACAAAACCGGAACGCTCACCGCAGGAAAACCAAGCGTCACGAAACGAATCACAGCAGACGGATCGGACTTGGATGAAGTGCTCGCACTTGCAGCAGCGCTCGAAAAAAGCAGCGAACATCCCCTCGCCCGCGCCATTGTGGATGACGCTAAAGAACGAGGAGTGACGGTTTACTCAGCAGATGATTTTCAGTCGGCCACTGGCGGTGGGGTCAGTGGAAACGTTGGTGGGAAATCGATTCTCGTCGGCAAAGGAGGGTTCCTCGAAGACCGCGGCATTTCGCTTCCTGAAAAGCTCAAGAATTCCGCCACGGAATTGCAGAACGCCGCTCAGACGGTGGTGTGGATTGCGGCTGAAGGCAATGTGATCGGGATCCTTGGCATTTCTGATCCGATCAAAGAAAGCACACCCGAAGCCGTGAAAACACTTCACGGGTTGGGGCTGCGACTCATTATGGCGACAGGCGACAACGAGGCCACGGCGAAAGCTGTCGGCAAAGAGCTTGGCATTGATGAAATCCACGCGGGACTTTCACCCGAGGACAAAATCAATCTCGTGAAGCGGTTGAAATTGGAAGGAAGCAGCGTCGCAATGGCCGGAGACGGAATCAATGACGCGCCTGCCCTGGCAGAAGCGGATGTCGGCATCGCGATGGGAACCGGCACCGATGTCGCGATTGAAAGCGCATCCGTCACCCTCGTGAAAGGCGATCTCAATGGTATCGCCAAAGCGATGACCATTGGCCGAGCCGTGATGTCTAACATTCGTCAAAATTTGTGGTTTGCCTTCGGCTACAATGCTATTGGCGTGCCGATTGCCGCCGGGGTTTTGTATCCGTTTATCGGCATTCTGCTGAGCCCAATGATCGCCGGTGCCGCGATGAGTTTCAGTTCGGTCTCGGTGATTGCCAACGCTCTACGACTTCGGCGGATGAAGCTGGTAAACTGATTTCGGGAATTTCGAACAAATAGGGTATGATGAACGAACATACCCTATTGGATCGAAAAACGCCTCGGGTTGTCCGCTAAAACACGAAGTAGATGAAATCCAATTGTGCATCAGCATAGGCAATGATCAGGAAAAGCAGCAAAACGCACAACATCACCTGACGGGTCATACTCCAATCGAGGAACCGGCGGTCGGTGAGGGATTTTCCGAGGAAAAACATGAACGCAAGAAAGCCGAGGAGAATAAACATCAATGTCTCGGGCGGGGAGCCAGCCTGTTGGAACGGCGGCATGAAAAGGGCGCGGAAGTAATCGAGCGACACCTGAAGCCCGTTCACATTGTCGTTCCCGGCAATGGCGGCGCGAAGCTCTTCCTCTCCAGCCCGGAAGAAAACCCAGAGCAAACAAACGCCGTTGAAAACGAGAAAGATTTTCAGCCACTTAAAAAACCGATTTTTGGGAAAGATGGTCGGCGATACCCGCTCAAGCGCGAGCCACAGTCCGTGACCAGCGCCCCAAAACACGAAGTTCCACGAAGCGCCGTGCCAGAGGCCTCCCAGCAGCATGGTGAGAAACAGATTCCGGTTCTGCCAGCGACGATTTCCGCCCAGTGGAATGTAAACGTAGTCGCGCAGCCACTCGGACAGGGTGATGTGCCAACGGCGCCAGAAATCTCGAATCGATGACGCTAAATACGGAAGGTTAAAATTCAAGGGTAACTCGATGCCATACATGAGCCCCAAGCCGATCGCGACGGTCGAGTATCCCCAGAAATCGGACAGGATCTGAAAAGCGAATCCGTAAAGCGTCAGCCACGCGGTTCCGGTATCCAATGCACCGGGATCACCAAATCCATGATTCACAAATTGCGCGAGGGTATCAGCAATGCAGACCTTGATCGCCAGTCCAGCTAGTAGGTAATACAATCCCAATTGAAAATCCCGGCTGTAAAAGACATGCCGCTCTTTCAACTGCGGAATCAAATCTTTCGCGCGAACAATAGGACCGGCCACGAGTTGAGCGTAAAAGCATTTGAAAACACCAAAGACGAGAAAATTGCGCTCCGCTTTTACTTGCCCACGGCTGACATCGACGAGGTAACCAATGATCTGGAAAGTGTAGAACGAAATCCCCAACGGCAGCCAATCGTTCATCGGCGGGCTTTCCAACTCCAACCCAAGTTGCCCCAAAACTGCCACCACGTTGTCAGCGATGAATTTCGAGTATTTGAACCAGCTCAAGCTGCACAGGTTCACGACAACTGCGAGTGTCAGCACTTTTTTCTTTTCCGTTGCGACCTCGATCCATCGCGAAAACCCATAGTTTACCACCATCGAAACCCCGAGCAGGATCAGCGCCGGCCAGTAATACCAGCCGTAGAAAACCACCGAACTAAGCAGCAGCAAAACCTGGCGGACCCGAATTGATTTCGTCGCCCAATACAGTGCAACGAACAGCAGGTGAAACAGAACAAACGTGATGGAATTAAACAGCATCAGTCGGCGGCAGCTTCGGCGGAATTCGGCGTCGCAGCCGTGAAATGACCAGCCAACTGGTCGGCAAGAATCGTCGAGAAAAGCGCCCTGCCCTTCGCATTCAAATGAGTTGGATCACGCAGAAATTCTTCATCCATTCCCAGCCCCGCGTAGTCGTAAAATGTTGAGCCGAAGCGGAACGCGATATCTTGATAAAATCCCGTGAATTTCTCGCTGTAATTGCCTTTGCGTTTCTCTTTCGAAACCGGCGGGGCCACCCAAATCACCGTAAGGTTCCTGTTCTTCGAAAAGATGGTCGAAAGGTTCTCCAGATTTCCGTAAATGTGATTCGGATTCAAATTTTCGGGGGATTCCGTAATAGTCGTCGGCGTGATTACATCCGGTTTAAAATTATCGATAAAGTCCTCAGCCACATCAAATTCAGACGATCCAAATAGATTGCGGGCAATGCCTTTTCGCATCCAAAAGTTCGGGTCAATTGAATCCGCGGTGAAAAGCACCAGCAATTTCAAAAGGACCTTCGGCCGAAGCGATTTGCGGTATTTTACCAGCGCAATATTTTGCGTCAACCAGTCCTGGAGATGCGTTTCAAAAATATCCGCGAACACCTCTTTCCGTTCATTTTCAGGCACTTCGGGAACCGATTTTTGATCAGGAAAATCTAGTTTACCGTCTTGCAGCGATGGTGAAGACGCTTCCAAAATCACGTGAGTCAGTTGCGGGCTATCAGCCGCGATTTCGGCAAAATACGCAAACCGCGCTCCATCAAAGCCTGTCGTCGCTCCGTTGAGGCTCTTAAACTCATTTCCCGTCCGTTCAGCAATGACCTCGGAAAAAACCGTGTGGTCGATCGCATCCAAAAACCGCGAGCTCCCGATAAAAAGCACCTTCGTTTCGGGCGATCGCTCGAGGATCTCAGCCTTCAGCAGCACCTTGTCCGACAACGCATAAAAGTATTTTCCATTGACCCGCGCAAAGACCTCAAACCCGCCGATAACCAGCGTGAAGATAATGAGGAATTTGATGAGTCGGGGATTCATTAAAAATGACGGGCCGGAAAATTACGTGATCTGCGATGCGAGGCAAGGAAAACACTCATCGGTAACATTTGCCTCTACCCGCCTGAGCGTTCAAATGTCATGCTCAGTATCATGGCTTCAACATCGCCACGCCCCACCTCGTTCTTTCGCCGCCGGCTTCGTCGATTCGCATGGGCCTTCCTCACCCTGGTGCTCGCTGTCCTGCTGCTGTCAGCGCTGACTTACTGGTATTTCCATCCAGCCATCGCGAAGCAGGAGCGGATTCCCTACACCAAACGGGATGGCATTGAACTGACGTTTGATCTAATTCAGCCGGAGAACCCCAACGGCAAAGCTATATTAGTGATGAACAGTGGCAGCTGGAAATCGAATCGCGACCATTTTCGTAGCTGGCTCGTCGCTCCCCTTTTACGCTCCGGCTTCTCTGTCTTCGCGATTTCACACGTTTCGCAGCCGCGCGTCACCATCATGGATACCGTCGACGATGTTCAACGCGCCACGCGATATATTCGTCACCATGCCGAGGAATACGGAGTCGATCCCGATTATTTTGGAGTGACAGGTGGCAGTTCCGGAGGGCACATCAGTCTTTGCCTCGCCACGCTGGGCGATCCGGGCGATCCGGGCGATCCAACCGCACCCGACCCGATTGATCGCGAAAGCAGTGCAATCCAAGCAGTCGCCACCTTCTTTCCCGTCACGGATTTATTGAACCTGGGCGATTCCACCCAAAATCCCGGCGACGGAGGACCGCCGAAAAGCGATGTGAAAGGCTTCGGCCCCGACTCCACCGATCTCGAAAAATGGAAAGTCATCGGCCGCCGCATTTCACCCATCTTCCACGTGAAACCCGACCTCGCTCCGATCCTCATCTATCACGGCGACGCAGACACCCTCGTGTCACTCGATCAAGGAACCCGTTTCAAAACAGCCGCAGAAGCAGTCGGTGCGGGTCCAGTTGAAATCGTAGTTCGCGAAGGAAAAGGTCACGGTTGGGTGGGTGCGATTTTCGACATTCAGCATTTTGTCCGTTGGTTCGAAGAACACCTGAGTGCCGAAGAATAGCGTTTTAAAATTCCCGCTAATTCTTATTCAATTCCTTCAAATTCCCGTTAAAAAATGGTACAGGGAATTTTTCGAAATTCGCGGGAATTGGTTCTCTCTAATTCCACCCTATTCGCTCGTTCCCGCTTCTAACCGCCACTTCAGGCCGCTCCACCGCGCAGCGCTCTCGACGTTATTCACCGCCATCGCCAACGCCCGCTTTTCGCCGACGATGATCACGAGTTTTTTTCCCCGAGTCAGCCCCGTGTAGATCAAATTCTTCTGCAGCAACACAAACTGCTGCGTGCTCACTGGGATCACGACCGCGGGAAATTCACTGCCCTGGCTTTTGTGAATCGTAATCGCATACGCCAGCTGCAATTCGTCCAGCTCGCCGGGTTCATACTCAACCTCGCGATTGGCATCGTATTTCACCACTACCCGCGTCGGATCAGTCGTAATGTCATCCACCACCCCGATATCTCCGTTGAAAACCTCGTGATCGTAATTGTTCCGCGTCTGAATCACTTTATCACCCTTCCGAAACGTCACCCCAAAACGCTCGATCTCGCGTTTGAACTCTGCCGCCGGATTCAACACTTCCTGAAGCTGAACATTCAGATTTTTTGTGCCGAGCGAATTCACATTCATCGGCGCGAGCACTTGAATTTCGCAAATCGGATCAAACTTAAACTTGTTCGGAATCCGGTCCGTGATCAGCTGCTTTATCGTTTCCAGAGTCGCCTCGGGGTCCTTCCGTTCGATGAAAAAGAAATCACTCTCCGCGCCGCGCGCCGTGTCAGTGTAGGGAAATTTCCCTTCGTTCACCGAGTGCGCCGCCGTCACAATTTCACTCGCAGCCGCCTGACGAAATATCTCCGTGAGCCGCGCCACCGGAACCGCCCCGCTGTCGATAATGTCTTTGAGCACCGTCCCCGGCCCAACCGACGGCAGCTGATCCACATCGCCCACCATGATCAAATGCCCCTCCGGCGGAATCGCCCGCAGCAAACTCGCCATCAGCCGAATATCGATCATCGACGCCTCATCAATCACAAACACATCGCCCTCCAGCGGCTTCTCTTCGTCTTTGGTAAAACCCACCTCCGGCTGATATTCCAACAACCGGTGAATCGTCTGCGCCTCCCGCCCCGTGCTTTCGCTAAGCCGTTTCGCCGCCCGCCCCGTCGGAGCGCACAACACCGGCTCAACGTCCTTGGTCGTCAGGATTTTCAAAACGGCGTTCATGATCGTCGTTTTGCCCACTCCGGGGCCGCCCGTGATTACGAAAAAACGTTCACCCACTGCTCGAGTCACCGCTTCACGCTGCTCATTGCCCAGTTGAAACCCTGTCTTTTCCTCAAACCAAGCCAACGCCTTTGGAACTTCAATTTCCGGATACTCCACAGGCCGTGCCGCAATCTCTTTTACCAGTCGCGCGACCGTCATTTCAGCCTCGTGGAGATCCGGTAGAAAAATCAATTCCGGCTCTTCGGTAAACGCCTCGCGCTCGATCATCGCGGCCAAAATTTCTTCGACCAATTCCGCCTCCGCCCCCAACTCGGCCATCGCATTTTGCACCAAATCCGCTCGGGGAAATCCGCAATGCCCCTTCTCTGCCGCCTTTTGCAAAACATAATCGAGCCCCGCCGCAATCCGTTGCGGCGCGTCTTTCGCCAGCCCCATTTTTTGGGCAATCCCATCCGCCGTTTTGAATCCCACCCCGCGAATGTCTTTCGACAATCGATACGGGTCTTTCCGCAGCTGATTCACCGCCTCATCGCCGTATTGCTTGTGAATCCGCAACGCCCGCGCCGAACTAATTCCGTTTTCATGCAGGAAAATCATGATATCCCGGACCGACTTCTGCTTCTTCCACGACTCCTTAATTTTCTGACGCCGCCCCTTCCCGATCCCCGGGATCGATTGCAATTTCTGGGACGATTCCTCAATCACATTGAACGTATCCAGCCCGAACTTAGCGACAATCCGCTTCGCATACGCTGCACCGATTCCATCGATCAACCCACTCGCCAGAAATCGCTCGATCCCCGCTGCGCTCTGCGGCGCAATCGCCTGAATCGCCGTCGCTTTAAATTGTCGCCCAAACCGTTTGTCCTCGTTCCAATCCCCAGTCGCCGTAATGTTTTCGCCATCCACCACCGCCGGCAGCACCCCCAGCATCGTGACTGGATCCCGCACCGATTTATCATCCAGCTTCACCTGCATGATCGTGAAGCCGTTTTCCTCATTGTGGAAAACGACCGACTGAACCGTGCCTGTGAGCGTATCAGAATCTGAAGCCATTGCGAAACTCTAGCGCGAGACAGCAAAACGATCCAACCCTATTGATTCGATGAACGGATACTGTTGTTTCGAAAAGCCATTTCGAAGTGATAGGGTTGGTTCAGGGTTTCCCCCTCATTACCAAAATTGGGCTGAAGGCCGCAGCTTTACACGTCAGAATTTATCTGGAAAATTTCCAACTCCATTGCTTCGTCGGACAAGTTTTGTTTGATCGCGTCAATGTATGCCCGATACCTGCGAAGAAAATAGGATCAAAAGCAGCCTGTCACACCTTCGCCTCGCTCAACTACCGTTGCTTGTAATCGTCGCCATTAATGCTCCGAATAACAGAACGCATCCATTTATCCAGCTCATTCTTCATTCGTTCAAGCCGATCTTGCTGATCAGGATCCGCGGATCGATCGGTTGCCTCCATCGGGTCATCTACCAAATTGTAGAGCTCGAATGCTTTGCCATTGATGCGGTGCAGCTTCCATGGCCAATCGTTCCATGCAGCATGCCCCGTGGTGCTGTCTTCAGGAAACTGTGGAAACTCATCGACATCTTTCTGCATCCGTGGCGGATCGTGTGGCAAGAGCGCCCCTGCTCGCTGCTTCTCCATGATCGCCTTCTGAATGCGGTCACTCCACGTGCCCTGTCCTGCCTGAAATTTGTGCCAGAAACCCAACGGCTTGCTGCGCGTCTTCACTTTTCCGGCGATAACGTCACTGACATCAATCCCATCAAGCGGGTGGGGGCTGTTTAACTCCACTCCGGCCATCGCCATGAGCGTCGGATAGATATCACAGGTCGACACCGGAACCGCCGTCCGCCCCTTGAGCTTGCGGACGGGCCACTCGATGATCCCCGGAATGCGCAATCCCCCCTCGTAGATGCTGCCCTTCTTCTCCCGGCCGCCGGAGGTCTCCTTGACGAGCCCACCGTTATCACTGCAATACCAAAGAATCGTATTGTCCGCAATCCCCATGCTCTTAAGCTCACCACGTAGACGCCCCACCTGCTGATCGAGCAGCGTGATCTCCCGATAGTATCCCGCGTTTTTCTTCCCGTCATAGAGACTCGGTCCGTCCGGCACCTCTTGATGCGGATCGTGAGGGGACGGGAACCAGACCACCGTGAACGTAGGGCTATCACCATCTTTGTGCTTCTTCAGGAAGGCGATCGTGTCATCCATCAGAATCACTGAACCTTTGCCCTTGCGGTGCTCCACCTTTCCATTGCGGCTCAAGTAGGGATCATTGTCAAAAAAGTTGAGGCCAACCGCCCACTCATCAAACCCCATGCCGCTGGGATTGCAGGGTGAGTTCGGCTGTCCTGAGCCAAGGTGTACCTTGCCAAAAATCCCCGTCACGTATCCCGCCGCCTTCAGCGATTCACCGATTGTCTGCTCATGCGGACGCATGTAGCGGCCATGGTTGGTCACCTTCGTTCGGATCGGATTGCGCCCCGTCATCACGCTGGCGCGGGTCGGCGAACACACCGGCGCCCCGGCATAGAGCCGATCGAACACAAACCCGTCCTTCGCCATCGCATCAAGTTCCGGCGTCTTCACAAACGGATGTCCATTATAAGACGTATCCCCCCAGCCCTGGTCGTCAGCCATAACGAGAATGATGTTGGGCTTATCGGATTCTTGAGGGTAGGCTGCAAGGGCCCCTTCGATAGAGAACAGGCTCAGCGTCGCCGCCATTGCCGCTAAAATGTTACCGCGATTCATATTGATCATTTCTTTCTTATCTTGCTGAAGGTCAGAGCGATGCCATCCCTGACTGAGAGAGCGGGTTGATTGTAAAGGAAACTCGGGGATCATAAAAGTCATTTCGACTAAGTGCGGTCAGTGCTTGAGTGCTTCGGCTTGTTCTGCATCGTTTTTGTGAAGGTTGTGGTAGCCTGCAAATTTCGCCTCAAATTTATACAGCCATAGCATCGCTTCAAAAGTATCGGAATCAGTTCCGCCGGCGGAGGCTGATTCTAGGTATTCTTCGTACAGACGATTTGATCCTGATTCCAAACTCCGGATTCGAAAGTATGAAACCAACCCCACAGGAAAGGTGAGCAGATTTCTAGTCTGGAACTTGCGGTAACGTTCCGAATCAAGAACAACGGCCATCTCGCCTTTATCTGTGAAAACATTCTTCCCAAGGTAAATGAGCGACCGGACGCGATCATAGGAGTAAAGCCAGTGATTTCCTGCAGTGATGAGCAACTCAACTCCGAAGAGCACGCAAAGGATTACAAGGGACTTACGCTTCATCCATTTTTTAGCAGAACGTCAGAGCGCTGGCACCCGCTGCCGGCAGAGCCACTTCGACTTCAAGGTTGAGGTTCTAACTGGCATCACGCTTTCGACTCGCGGCGGGTAGCCTGTTGGTAGCACCCTCTTGTTCGTCCTTGCGTTCAGTAATTCGCCGGTCTTTCATTGCGATCACTTGGTTGCTACAGTTATTGGGGGATCTAAGTTCTGACTGTCGCCCCCAGAATGCTGGGCGTGGACAGCGAGGCGAGTCTTCCGGCAATCCCCGAGAAGTTTGGCGCCTTTTTACCAATATTCTTGTAACCTCGGACACTCAACAGCTCAGGAACAAGGTAACATGACAAATCCCACTACAACATCCTGCCCCAAGTGTGGCGCGCCCATCTCCGAGGACGCCCCGCAAGGCCTTTGTCCCAAGTGCGTCCTCGCGGAAGCCTCCACGGTCCCAGAGCCCACGAGTTCCCCCCGGGGGAAAACGCCCCCTCCCACGGTCGAGGAGGTGGCACCCCACTTTCCGGAACTCGAAATCCTCGAGTTGATCGGGGCCGGCGGGATGGGTGTGGTTTACAAGGCACGCCAGCCCAAGCTCGACCGCCTCGTGGCGCTGAAGGTCCTTTCGCACGACCTGGCAGCGGCCCCCGCCTTCGAAGAGCGCTTCAACCGGGAGGCGCGCGTCCTCGCCCGCCTCAGTCACCCGAACATCGTCGCCATCTTCGATACCGGAACCGCGGGTCCCCACGCCTACTTTATGATGGAGTATGTCGACGGCGTGAATCTCCGGCAGGCCATGCACACGGGCGGGTTCACCCCTTCGGAAGCGCTGGCCCTCGTCCAGGATATCTGCGCCGCCCTGAAATTTTCCCACGAAGAAGGGATCCTGCACCGCGACATCAAGCCGGAGAACGTTCTCATCGACTCCCGCGGCCAAGTGAAGATCGCCGATTTCGGGATCGCCAAACTGGTCGGACAGGATGAGACGAACGACGTGACCCTGACCATGCAGGGCGCTGCTCTCGGTAGCCCGCACTACATGGCGCCGGAACAGTTCGAAACGCCCGGCGACGTCGACCAGCGCGCCGACATTTATTCGCTCGGCGTCGTCCTTTACGAAATGCTCACCGGCGAACTGCCCCTTGGCCGCTTCGCCCTGCCGTCCGAGAAGGCCGCTATGGACGCACGCATCGACGCCATCGTGCTGAGAACGTTGGCGAAAGAGCGCGATGCTCGTTTTCAGACTGCCGGCGAAGTCCGGACGGAGGTCGAAACGCTCACCAGGAATCACAACACGGACAAGAGCGTGGATGAGCGAACAAATCTGCCGGAAGCGAGGGACCCAAAATCGGGAAGAAAGTTCGCAATTGCGGGAGCGTGCCTTCAGCTGGGAGCGGTCGTCGGGGCGATCACGTCGGTTTCCGCATGGACCCAAACCATGAAGATCACCTCAATGCGTGGCGCCGAAGCCCCCGCGATGATGGCCGAGGCCCTCAGCCAAGCCGTATTGGCTTCCTCGATTGGATCGGTTTTAGGTCTGATCGGCACGGTTCTCCTGCTGGTCGCTCTCTTCGGCCAGGAATACAGGGCGAAATGGTTCTACTGGTTCATGATGATTTACTCGATTCTGTCTTTGATCGCGTTTCCCGTTGGAACCGTTATCGGAATCATTTGCCTCGTTTACATCACCAAGCGGAAAGAAGAGTTTGAAACGAACTGAGCCCAATTCAGCCCTTGAAAGAAACTGATAGCGATCCTGCCCCCAAATCGGGCGCCTTCCACACCACCCGGTGGACGATGGTTATGCGCGCCCGGGGCGACGCCCCCGAGGCGCGCGCCGCTCTAGGCGAACTCTGCGAAGCTTACTGGACTCCCGTGTTCCGCTTCCTTTGCCGCGAGGGTCGGGGCGAAAACGAGAGCCGAGATTTGACCCAAGAGTTTTTTACCCGACTCCTCGCGGGCAGCGGCGTCGAAAAAGCAGAGCCGGAGAAGGGGCGGTTCCGCTCCTACCTCCTCGGCGCGCTTAAGCATTTCCTCGCCGAGCGAAAGCGTAACGCAGGCCGCCAGAAGCGCGGCGGCGGAGCCGTCGTCGAGTCGATCGAATCGGGCGGCACCGAGACGTCTCCCGGGATGCAGATTCCTGATCCGGGAGCCACGGTTTCCGATGCCTGGTTCGACCGCGGGTGGGCTCTCGCGGTGATGGACCACGCCCTCACCGCCGTGCAATCGGGCCTGGAGGAAGCAGGAAAGGGTAAGCAGTTCGAGGTGCTCAATCCCTGGCTCATAGGCGACACGGAAAACCTCTCGCAGGCTGATGCCGCGGAAGAACTCGGTATGACGACCGGCGCCGTCAAGGTAGCCATTCATCGCCTGCGCAAGGAATTCCGCAACGCCGTCGAGACCGAAATCGGGCAGACCGTGACCCGCCCCGACGAAATCAAGGAAGAGCTTCGCTACCTCATTGAAGTGTTGTCTTAAGACAGCTTGTCTCCACGATTTGGGACGAACGTCAGAGCGCTGGCACCCGCTGCCGGGAGCGCAAGGGCGCAACAGGGTCAAGTGTCCAAATAAAAAGGGGCATGTCAACTCACGGCGAGGTAGCGGTTTGTCTAGCCGCGTCTTGTTCGGCAGCCATCAAAAGGGCGATTCCGAGAACTTAACGATCCCATTCACAAGGAACGCCAAACCACTCTGACAGAGTCTCGCTCAACCAGACGACAGGTTCACGGCTGGAGCTCTTGGAGGCCAACATGTACTTTTTTCGACCCACCACCCAAAGAGTGTACCAACTCGACCAGCCGCTACCACTACCACTCGAGCTGCTAGTTCGCTTGATGTGCACCCGTAAACACTGAATGTCATCCGCCCTGATGAATCTACTACTAGAGAAGAACAAAAACCGCTTCTTGATCTCAAGCCCCTGCTTGGAGGCTGCGAAGAAGGTGGATCCGAATAATCTCCACAATATCAAGCATCCGAAGTAGACAAGGAAGCAAAGCCCAATCAATAATGCCCCCGCCACCACGAATCCAGCCTGCTCGAAGGGACGTTCGAAAAGGATAGGCCAGCCACGTATTCCCAAATACAAGGGCACCCCGCTGAAAACACCTGCGAAGATGGAGATCGCAATAGCGCCAAATATTCGGGAGCTCATATCCTGCGGGCCGTAGGATATGATGTGTGTGTCAGGCTTCGAGGATGGAAGTAGCTGAATCCAGTCCAAAATTTTCTGCGGAGCGGCAACACTCTGGGTCGGAAATCCTGACGGAGGGTTCTCTTCCTGCATATGATCTATCCTAGTCATCTTAGCGGTTATCTTTCATGCCCAACAAGTAGTTATACAATGGTTACAAATTTCATTGAATGCATAAGCCTACGGTAGGAACGGGCGTTGGATCAAGAAAATACGAGGGTGATCCGAGTAGGGACGGGCGCTGGCAAAAAACGATAAGCGAAACATCGGACTTCGGTGGATGAAAAAATCAAAGAAGGTGAAATGATGCCGCCCACTTTGACGGCAGTCTGAGGACAGCCGGGCACCGGCTCAGCAAGACAGCTCTGAGATGATTCCCACTGGCCGCCTGACGAACCGCTTTTCGAAATCACGGTGGCGCTCAATCGTAGCGGAACGATTCACTGGTTTGAGCTGTTTTGGTCAAGAACGGGGCATAGGGATCACTGCCGCATCCTCCAGAACGGCCAGGAATGGAAGGTGGCGATGGGATTGCCCCGTTTCGGAGCGCGGGCGGAATTGGTAGCCAGCCGAAAAGACTGAACTTCAACGGTTAAACGGAAGATCCCTCCCCTACGAACCAATAGGGTATATTCGGCGAACAGACCCTGTCGGATCGTGAAAATGCCGGTAGGCGGGCCACCCCGGAGAAAGGGGTTGAGGCGACGACTCCTAAAGTAAATCCTCCCCGAGATCACCGCTACCTCGTCGCAGATTTATGGGAACGGATTCAGTTGCGTGGTCCGCTGTCATTTGCCAGAGTGACTGATCTGGCCGATTTCCGCAATTCTTGTCATTTTGTTGAAAACCGTTCACCGTTATCAGGGTTCAATTCCTTTCGTCACTCCATCTTACCCAAAATTCTAAACCCTTTGCATGGCTGAACCTCCGACTGATCCTGACGATGATGCCGTACAAGCCAATGCCCATTCCGTGGCATTGATGCTGACGGTGAAGGAGTCTGGTGACATCGCGGCTTTCGAAGAGCTCGTCGAGATCCATCAGAAAGCGGTCATTGGAACGGTCGCAAAGATGCTTGGCAGCCCAAACGAGGCGGAAGACATTGCCCAGCAGGTCTTTGTTCGAATTTGGAAATCGGCTTCCCGATACGAACCTCAGGCCAAGTTCACGACGTGGATGTTTACCATCACGCGAAATCTCGTGTTCAACGAAGTGCGTCGTCGTCAGCGTAAACCAGCAGTTTCTCTTGAGGAACGCGAAGATGACTTTCACCAATCGGCCGCGGATTCAGAAAACATTGAGCCCGATCGCGCCGCGTTGCAGCATGAGCTTGAAAGGGCCGTTGATCAGGCCATTCAGGATTTGCCCGAAAAACAGCGCCTCGCGGTGATCCTTCGACGCTACGAGGACATGCCCTACGAAGAAATTGGTGACGTCCTGAAGCTGTCGCTAGCTGCCGTGAAAAGCCTGCTTTTCCGGGCGAGAACGCAGCTGAAGGAGAATATGAAAGGCTATTTGGAAGGCTGATTCGATCGGAACTTTTGGCAAGATCCGCTACGTAATGTTTGCGCAAAAAACCTTCTGATTTTCAGGAATCCCATTCTAGAATCAAACATGTCGAATCTTCCAAAAGTCGTCATCACTGATCTCATCGTCGAGCCGCTCGATTTCGAACGCGGCGTCCTCGATGGCTACGCGGATGTAACGGCGCTGAATGCAATGTCGGAGGCTGATCTCATTGGCAAAATCGAGGATGCTGATGCCATCATGGTCTATCACTATTTTCGTTTCACCAAAGCGACGATTGATCGACTCACAAACTGCAAAGCCATCGTTCGGCCCGGTGTGGGCTACGATGGCATTGATATCGAAGCCGCTCGTGAACGAGGAACCCCCGTCTGTAATGTTCCTGATTACGGGACAGAGGAGGTGGCTGATTCTGCGCTCGCCATGACCTTGAACCTCACACGCGGCACGCATTTTTTGAACAGCCGCCTGCGCCGTGACATCGGCGAATGGAATGTCGATCAAGCGTTGCCTATTTCCCGACTTCGTGGACAGATTTTTGGAATCATCGGCTGTGGGCGAATCGGCACGGCAGCAGCGCTCCGCGCAAAATCGTTTGGCTTCGATGTCGTTTTTTATGATCCATACACTCCTGATGGACTCGATAAAGCACTCGGCATTCGCAATGTGGAAACGCTCGCCGAATTGCTTTCCATCGCCCTCGTTGTCAGTCTGCATTGCCCACTTTCGGATGAAACGCGAAATTTGATTGGCCCAAACGAAATAGCGTCGATGAAACCCGGCTCTTTTCTCGTAAACACAGCCCGTGGCGGAATTGTCGATACCGAAGCTGTTATTGAATCGCTCGCCGCGGGTCACCTTCGGGGAGCCGGAATTGATGTGTTAGAGCAAGAGCCACCTCAGGAAGATTCTCCGGTCCTAACCGCGTGGCGGAATCCCGATCATCCCGCCCATGACCGACTGATCTTAAATCCGCACACCGCATTTTATTGCGAAGAAGGCTGCGAAGAATTCCGCACCAAAGGAGCTCAGGAAGTGCTTCGAGCTTTGCAGGGCGAGCCGCTGCGGAACGTGGTGAACTGAATAACGCCGCCTACTCTTTCAGCGTGATTTCCAAAGCTGGACCAGAAACCTCGGGGTGCAGGTCACTGGCAAACGCATGAACCAAGCTAGGGACGCTGCCGTCGATTGGCGAGACTTCGCGCTCGATAATGAACGTGACAGTCCCCTCTTTGTGAGCCTTCAAAAACTCAAGCAAGGTGTCGTTTTCAAGTATCCGGCTGCCACGCTGCTCGCTCCGGGGAATCTCCAATGCCCCCAGTTTCACTCCATCCTCCATCGATGGACCTGTCTCCCAGGTTGAATCCTGATCCCACTCGGACTTGGCCGAGTTCGTCAGCCCATATAGCCCAACGAAGCTAATTTTCGGCAGACGAGTCGCAAAGCCGATCCCACTCGGAACCTGATTCAATCGAATCCGGGCAGTATCTACCTGCTCCCAATTGATACCCGAAATATCAAAAGCGAAGAACGAACGACGCTCGTGGGGAATGGGCTCGCGCTTCCGTTTAACGGTCAAGAGATCCGGATGCAGCCATTTTTCCTTGTTCGCTCAGATGACTGAGTGAGACCGCCCCTTGGTGCCAATTCGAAGCGTCCGCGCCGGTGTTACCGCGGCACCCTTCTCCGGCAAGGCCCCTTCGTGAACCGACAGCGTTTCATCGATTATCGAAGCCGATTCCAGTTCCTTGAGCCGCACTTCCTCGCCTGTTGAAGGCAAATACACCGATATTTCGCCTTCGATCACTTCAAAATCCGACTGATTATCCCCGTTCGTGACGTTCACTGCAAACGACGTCCCGTGGTCAATCACCCGCCCTGAGGAGTTTCCAATTCAAATCCAATGGCAGATTCCGGCACATTCATCACCGCGGCCCCTGCAAACAGCTTCGCTTTCATGGCCGATTTCATCGTCAATTTCGCCGGTGCTTCGAGCATGACCTCTGCCCCGGAACGAAACCGAATCGTGGCAATTCCTTCGGTCAACTTCATGTATCCCCTACTCAAGGGCGATCCTGGCTCAGTCGGTAAAGAGCTTTCCCACGACGCATTTTCGGCTGACACCAGATCGGCAATAATCTTGGGCTTTGCCGCCTGCGTCGAAATCATTCCGGCCATCATGGCAACCGCAACTGCCGCAGCAACCCACATCAATGGTCGAAAGATCGGCGAAATAATTTTTTTTTCAGAAGCCGCCGTTTGAGCCGCTTCCGCAGGTGTCGCAGCTTCCTGCCGCAGGCCGGTATAGATTCGGCTCGCCCGATGAAACAACGTCCGCGCCTCAGATGAATCCTTTAGAATCGCCTCCAAATCTGCAAAATCGGCATCCGAAATATCGCCCACCTGATAACTAACGTTCAGTTCATTCAATCGATTTTCCATTTTCACGAAAGCTCCTTTCCGGGCGAAATCGTCAGCAATTGTTCGCCGATGCATTTTCCCAGTTTCTCACGAAGACGACGGATTTTCTTGCAGAGTGCATTGACTGAGCGACCTGATTCTTCGGCTAAATCAGCCACTTCACCATGTCCACGATACAGCAGCAAGACCAACTCACGCTGAGACTCGTCCATTTTTCCAAGACAGCCATCCAGCGCTTCACGCTCAGCCAGCAACTCATCATCAGCCGTTCCAGATTCCGATTCACTGTCTGCCAGCAAATCAAAGACCTCGTCCGAAAACCAGTGGCGATCTCGTGCTGCGGTTCGGCGGGCCTTCAGACACTCGAAACGCACAATCACTTTCGCCCAGGGGAGGAACTCATCGTCGTTCTGCAACTGATCCGGCTTTGCCACATCACCAGCGACGCCTCCTGCATCACATCGTCGACCGCAGCCCACGTCGGGAGCAGCGCGCGGGCATACGATTTCAGATCGTTCTCGTTGCGGAGAAAAATCTGTAAAAACTGCCCTTCTTTCTGTCGAGACTCGCTCATTCAACAGTCCTACTCCGATTCAGCCCCAAACTGGCCGATTTTTCTCAAGAAACTCGCAAACTTACCGCAACACAATTGGCGAATCCGCATCTTCCAGCTCACCGATTTCAGCGACACACATTGCATCAACTCCCATTGCAGCAAGCTCCGCCAGACACGCATCGCGATTCTCCGCAGGGATCGACGCCAGCAAGCCACCGCTCGTCTGCGGGTCAAACAACAGCGGATATTTTTCGTGCGTTGCAAAATTCCGCGCGTTCACAATCCCATTCGCCGCTACCGCATTTTGAGTATGGAGCGAGCTCAAAATCCCCGCCGCACTAGTTTCCAACGCGCCTTCTAAAATCGGCAGCGCCGTCATGTCAAAATGAGCTGCCACCTTGGAAGGCTTCAGCATTTCGAGAAGATGCCCGATCAAACCAAACCCAGTCACATCCGTGCACGCCGTTGCTCCGTGGGTTCGCAGAATCCCTGCCGGCACGCGATTGGTTCGCAACATGGATTCCAGCGCATTATCGATCCAACGCCCTTTTGCCTCCAGCCGCATCTCTGCGGCAAACAGCGTTCCGGTCCCGATCGGCTTCGTCAAAATCACGACCTGCCCGCGTTTGATCCCGCCCTTCTTCAACTCCGTTCCCGGAGCAATCGTGCCGTTGCAGGTGATCCCCAACGCCAGGACATCGCCTTCCGCCGTATGGCCGCCGAACAATTTGGCTCCTGAATCTTCGAGCGTGGCAATCATTCCAGACAACACTTGAAACAGCGTCTCCTCCGTCACTCGATCCGATCCAAATGGCAACAGTGCCGTAACTAATCCGCTGTGCGCGGTCGCGCCCATCGCAAAAATATCGCTGAAACAATGCAGCGTCGCGATCCGCCCAAAATCATACGGATCCGCCACCAACGCCGGTAAATAGTCCACCGTTTGAACCATCTGCTGGCCACTCTGAACGGTGAAAACCGCCGCATCATCACCCGCATCAAATTCACTCAACGCGTTCGTTTCGCCATGCTCCTCGCGGATTCGAGCCAACGCTTTTGATAAAACCGACGAACCCACTTTTGCCGCGCAGCCAAGACACCGCATTTGCGAACGCGCCCGCAGCTCTTTCAATACCTCAGGAAGCGATCCCTCGTCCGACTTCGTGACCTTGCCGTGCGCATCGTCGGCTGCATCGCCCATCTTTGGCAAATCCGAAAACTTCCGCATGAACTTACGATCGATGTGATCTTTCCACTTCCACATCACCGCCGATTTCCATGCCAGCAACTTGCGTGAAGCGACCGCCTTGCCCGTAGCCGTGCCGATCAGGCTGAGAAATTCCTTCTGCGGTTTGTAATTTAAAAGAGGTCGATCCGCGAAAATTCGCTGCAAATTTTTCCACAGCGGCTTGGCCATTCTCACTGCAAACACCCCGCTTTTTGGTCGTGGCATTCCTTCAATCGTAGCCACATCGCCGGCCGCAAAAACGAACGGATGCGTCACCGACTGCAACGTCTGCGAAACCAGCACAAAGCCCCGTTTATCGGTTTTCAGGCCCGATTCCGCCAGCCATTTCGGCGGACTTGCGTTCGTCACCCAAAAGACATGATCCCCTTTGATCTCCGTTCCACTTTCGCAAACGACACCGTCTTCACGGACTTCAGTCACCCTTTCTTTGGTGTGAACTTCAATTCCCCGTTCCTCCAATATCTCGCGAAAAATCTCGCTAACTTTTGGATTGTGCGTCTCCAAAATTTCATCACCGCTATGAACAATCTCGACATCGAGATGTGGCTCCATCCGCTTTTTCATCGAAATTGAAAGCTCTACGCCCCCTGCCCCGGCGCCCACGATTATCGCTTTAGCCGGCTTTTCATCAGCCACAATCGGCTCCCATTTTTCGAGTAAATTTGGAACTGGCTTCGATGGAGTCGCGAATTTTTCAGCCCCCGCGACATCCACTTTATTCGGCGTGCTGCCAATATTGATCGAGACAAAATCAAATCCGATCGGACTCCGATCTTCCAGGATCACCCGCTTATTTTCCAAATCCAACCCGCAGGCCGTTGCAAAAACGAAGCGAACGCCCGCAAATTGACACAATTTACGCAAATCGATGTGCGCTTCATCATAAGTATAAAAACCCGCTATAAACCCGGGAAGCATACCGGAATACGGCGCATGAGAGACGTCCGAAATCAGGGTCACCCGCACGCCTTCAAGCGGTTTCATCCCCATCATGCGCAACATCAATGCGTGGCTGTGCCCGCCGCCGATGAGGACGAGATCTTTGGCAAACGGAGTGGTCGGTTTTTCGAGGGTCATGAGTTACTGAGGCATGTTCGAACGCGATTGCTTAAGGATCAATCGACTTTTAGCGGCGGGTGAATATGACGTTGAACAGAAACGAACCTTTTGGTAAAACCGTTTTTCCCGTTTCGACCTCCGATCCATGAAACCTCTATCATATTGGCCATGGTTCCTTCTGTTTGGCATTGTCCTTGTGCTTTTGCTTGCGGCGATCCCACCCTATCGACAGCAGGCCGATATCGAGCAGGTCTTCAATAAAGGCGGCCCTACTCTATGTTGTGGGCTCGGCGCCCTCGGATGATCTCCTCGGCCGATTTAGAAGGCTCGTCGATAAATATGTCCCATCCCTCAATTTTGATGATGTAACCTGGGCACAACTTAACACCCTGGAATTCGGAGATGAAGAGGTTCTCAGAATTTCACGATTTTCAAAATTAAAGGGAATCGAACTCCAAGGCTCCACGGTAACAGATTCGGAATTAGCAAACCTTCGCGGGCTTAAAGAAATCGAAGAGCTCAATCTCCGCAACACAGCTATCACCGATGCAGGATTGGAATTTTTAAGAGACCTAAAATCACTTGAAGGCATTTACCTCCACAACACTGACGTCACCCGCGAAGGTGTCGACAAGCTCAAACAAGCCCTGCCAGATTGCGAGATTTATCAATGAATCAAGACCTCCCGCGATGACCGCCCTTGATTGGTCCGCACGATCCAAACTGTCGCCGAACTTGCTAGAAATCCTCCTGCGCTCCTCTGGGCCATAAGAGATCGCGTCTTTCCAAGTATCAACGGAACCCTGCGTCGCAGCAACCTAAGATCAAAAAAACGCCTAAGCACCTTGCCATCAACGTTTAGGATAACCAGGCCGGGACTTGACATGAAGGAGCGAAGCGAGCCAGCCCGGCATTTTCCGGCTCCGGTTCATCCGTTTGTTATGAAGTATTATAAATTCACGTGCCTCACGGATCCTCGTCCTCGTCTTTATCATCAGCAGTGCTGGTGGTTGCCTTGTTAGTGTTCAGTGTCGCCTTGGCGGCGTTCACACCGGACTGGAAGAAAGAGACGACCCGCGAAAAGGCAGCGTCGCTGGAGAAAGGAAGGTGGTGACCCGCAGTGCGGCTCTGAACCTCCAGAGGCGATTGAAACCGGGCGGCCAGACCGGGTGACATGCTCGCGAACCCGTCGTTCGCACCGGAGAAGACGAGGGTGTTTGTCGCGAACGGAGCGGCACGGTCGATATTGGCCAGCAACCCCTGGTGGGTGGTTGGCGCGTACCCGTTAAAGAGGGCGACCTTTTGGAAGGTGTTGGCGGGCGCATGTGCGAGATAGACCAGCGACATCGGAGTGCCTTGCGAGTATCCCATCAAGCCGTAGAACGGGCCGTGCTCCGCGACGAAACTGTCAAGATACGAGATGGACCTGCCGGCCCAGTTCGAGTCGGTTGTCGGTTGCGCTTTGCTCGGAGGATCAAGGAGCCACAGGCCACCGGCTTCAGGGGCGTTGGCAAAGACGAACTCGAACTGCGGGAGCGCATCAGCTAGGTCCCGCACGCCTTGCTGGCGCGAGAAGTCAGCACCGTTGCCGCCACCGCCGTGAAGCGCCAGGATCCTGGGCTTGTTCCCGGCACCATTAAGGATCACGACCGAATTGTCTTTGTCGTTATCTTTATCGACTTCGGAGTCATCGTAGGCGTCTGTGGCGTCGCCAGCATCGTTCGTCCGCCGGGAAGGCAGATACGATACGATAGCCACAACAACTGCGACGAGCAGCAGGAGTGTCGCAATGGAGAACCAAGTTTTCTTTGTCATGGATTGCCTTTCCGATTGAGACCGATGAGCCGCATAACGTTTGAGGTCTGGCGCGACTGAGCGAAGATTAAAACTTTGAATTCAAAAATGAACTGACAGAGCGGAAGTCGTCGATCAGCACCGACTTGTTCGGCTTCTTTGGTTCATCGGAGCTGGGCTCAAAACAGCCGCTGGAATACACCAGCAGCGACTACGATGCCAAAAATGATCATCATCACACCCGCGACTTGGTGAAAAACATGAACGTTGTCCTTCCACAGTATCCGAGAACGTGCCACGAAAAGGCTATAGATCGTTCCCTCACTCTTTAGGCGACCACAAATGAACAGGTATAGCCCTGCCAGTATTACGAGTATTCCGGAGATAATGTGCGGCATTGTTACTTTGATTGGTTGGTGTTTCTAGTTCCCGCCTACGGGTTGTCTTGGTTGTGGCTCAAATACTAGGAGCAACGATTGAATCCGCGATTACAAATTCGGAGCCAGTTTGGAAGAACTCAGTATTTTTAGCCGAACACGCAGTTATCCAACGTTTACAAATTTCATTGAATGCACAGAAAGCATGACATGAGCGTTCGATGAATCAAGAGAAATTGGGCCCGATCCCAGTGCGGGCGGGCAGAAGTCGCGGCCAATCGAAGCTCTTCGCCACGAACCAACAGGGTATGCTCAACGAATCAACAGGGTACGTTCGAAAAGCCATTTCGAACCAATAGGGCATGTTCGATGAACAGACCCTGTTGGTTCGTGAAACAGGAAAATTACCCCGCGACTCTTTCGAGCCACGCAAAGACATCCCGTATTTCCTCTTCGAAAACGGAATGCTCCAGACCGGGATAAATTTTGATCGTGGGGCTGAAACTCCGGCCGTTCAAATCTTTAACCGCATCCTGCGCAGCTGAAACAGGCACCAAGGGATCGTCAGTGCCGTGAAAAAGCCCAATCGGTAGTTCGGCTGTTTTTTCGGGACAGGGATGTTCGTCAGATGCGAGCAGATACCCGGACATCATGAGAATTCCGACGATGGAGCCCTGATTGCGAAGCCCAACATGCAAAGCCATCGCCGCTCCCTGGGAAAATCCAGCGAGCACAATTTTTCCCGCCGTTTCTTGCTCCATCAATGCCTCAATTGCCTTCTGACTCGTCGCGACGCTTGCCCAATCCACTTCGCGAGGCTGGCTCATGTCGAGGATGTCATACCAGGCCGGCATCACCATTCCCATATTGATCGTGACTGGAATCGACGGCGCATGAGGAAGAATAAAGCGCCATTTCCGGGGCTCGGCCGCGCGGCTCATTGCTTCAGCCACATCTGCAAAATCATGACCGTTGGCACCCAAGCCATGCATTAACAAAACAGTCAGTTCGGCGTCCTCGCGCGAGGCACCAAATTCCAAACAAGGGAGCAAATCCTGAGATTTCATGGGGACCAATACTCAGCAAGCCGCCGACAACCAGCAGAATTTCGACCCGCCCCTGCGCGATTGTGTGTGAAACTTGGGGTAACGAATCTTGAAACTCGGGTAATTCCTTTCCACGATCCCACATCCATGAAATCTTTCGTCACCCTTCTCGCTGCAGTTTTGCTATCAGGATTGCCTCTTGAGTCTTCAAAAGCAGCTACCGCTGAAAAACCAAATGTCATTCTCATCATGACGGATGATCAGGGCTACGGCGATTTAGCGTGTCACGGCAACCCTGTTTTGAAAACGCCAAATATCGATAGGCTTCACGGAGAGTCGATTCGATTCACTGATTTCCACGTCAGCTCCTATTGCACCCCAACACGCGCTGCGTTGATGACGGGGCGCCACCCGGGACGAACGGGCGCTTATCGCACCAGCGCGGGAAGAACGATGCTGCACACGGATGAGAAAACGATTGCGAATGTCTTTTCCGAAAATGGCTATCGCACGGGAATGGTTGGTAAATGGCACCTCGGCGACAACGCCCCACACCGCCCGCAGGATCGGGGGTTTCAGGACGTCGTCTGGCATCGCTGTGGCGGCATCGGGCAAGCGTCGGACTACTGGGGTAACACCTATTTCAACGATACCTACGAACGAAACGGGAAATTCGAGAAGTTTGAGGGCTACTGCACGGATGTATTTTTCGCCGAGTCGATGCGTTTTGTCGAAGAGAACCAAGCTCAGCCGTTTTTCCTCTATCTCGCGCCGAATGCGCCACATGGCCCTTATCGCGTCGACGAAAAATGGGCCGAGCCGTATCGCAAAGACATCCCGTGGGGCGGCGGCGCTCAGTTCTACGGCATGGTGGAAAACATCGATCACAATGTCGGGCTGCTCCGCGCCAAACTGGACGAACTGGGCCTCGCGGAAAACACGATTTTCATTTTCATGACGGACAATGGAACCGCCAACGGCGCGAAGTTTGAAGGGCTCACCTCCGAAGCAAAACAAGGCTACAACGCCGGAATGCGAGGCAAGAAGTCATCCGTATACGAAGGCGGTCACCGCGTTCCGTTCTTTATTCACTGGCCAAAAGGAAATCTCGTCGGTGGTCGTGATGTGAAATCGATCTCAGCCCACATCGATGTATTACCAACGCTCGCGGAGCTCTGTGGGTTGCCGGTTTCAAAAGCCCACAACCCGGATGGAATCTCGTTTACGGCCCAGTTAAACAATCCGGAAGCGCCCGCTCACCGGGATCATCACATCGTACAATTCCAGGGAGGCCCGCACTTTAGAGAATCTCCCAAAGCGTGGTCGTATACCTGCGTATTGAAAGACAGCTGGCGTTTAATCGACGGAAAAGAGCTCTATGACATCGCAAAAGATCCCGCGCAGCAAAACGACGTTGCGACGGACCACCCTGCTGTCGTGAAAGAACTGCGAGCGCTCTACACTCCCTTTTGGGAATCCATCTCACCACGAATGACGCCGGTTTCGATTGATTTAGGAAATGATGCGGAGAATCCCACTGTGCTGTGTTCGCAGGATTGGTATACGCCCACAGGCAACCCGCCGTGGAATTTCAACGAGATTAAGAAACTCCCCCGGAAAACCTTCCCGTGGATGGTGAACGTTAAAACGGCGGGGCGATATCGCCTGACGCTCCGACAGTTTCCCATTGAAGCCGATAAACCGGTAATTGCGGAACGCGCTATAGTTCAGATTGCAGACATCGAAATGGAATCCGAAGTTGCGGTCGGCAGCAAAGGCGTTGTTTTTGAAATGAATCTGCCTGCTGGAAAAACCGAACTGAATACCTGGCTTTTTGACAATAACGGAAAGGCCGGCGGCGCTTATTTCACCGAGGTAGAAGCTCTCTAAATCACAGAATCTGAACCAACCTATTTTTTATGAAAAGACTCCCAACATTTCTAACTAGCTCAGCGCTCGCGCTGTTGAGTTTTTCGGTTATCACCGCTCAAGCCCAAACCCCATGGGTCATCGACTCCCAGAAAGAATGGACCGCTGCCTCGGCAAAAAGCGAAGCTCTTGAAATCGTCGACGGAACGGCTTCTCCAACGGCGGAAAAAGCGACTTTTCTGAGCACGCTGAAGACTTTCGATAAAAAGCAGTCAGCAGCTTCGATTACGATCAAGCAGTCGCCAATTTGGCAAAACTGGAACCCCATTCCGAATTTGGGACCTCAAAATCTCGGAGACGCTCCCGTGCTTCTAACCAAAGGACCGAAGGACTATTGGATGTTTGGCCGTTACAGCAAGCCGCGCCCTCGGAAACAAAAGGGTAAGCAAAAAGGCAAAGCCGCTCCGTTTGTGGCTGAAGCCGCCGAGCTTGAAGGATTTGACATTCCACTCGTAACCACTCCTTTTCCAAATCAATTCAACGCCCCCGGCGGACTGAAGCCGAACAAAGGCGGCTACAACGCGTGGCAGAGTCGCGACATGGTGAACTGGATTCACCATGGCCCCGTTACCGAGGGATTTTCCAAATGGGTCACCAGCGCCGAATACATCGACGGCAAAACGCTGATCTATTACGATTTCCCGAACGACCAGGACCCCCATGTCTACGTCGACAGCGATTTGACTGATGGTGAGCCGGGCGAGAACAAAGGCATGGCGGTTAAAGATCCGTCCCACGGTTCTGATGCCGGATTCATTCGTGATCTGGATGGGAATGTGCATGTGATTATCGAAGACTGGAGTCCAATTTCAGCGAACAAACGTTCGTGGGATTCTCCGCTCGCCGGTCACGCCGTCAGTCCGAATGGGATCGATGGATTTGTCTTCAAAAAACCTGCCGTCGACAACCGAACCAAGCCGACTGGAAAAATGGCGACCTACAACCACCCGCATTGGGCGAAAGAAGATCCCGACAATTACAAAACCAACGTTGCTGAATACGAAATCCACGAACCGGAGCAAGAAGCCTACGGAGATTGGGCTGCGATTTCAGTTGGCGGTCAGTATTACCTCTTCGGCGACTACGATCCCGCTGGCGGACATAATATGAGCGTCGGCTGGTTCACCTCGTCGAGCCTCGATGAACAATTTCAGTGGTGCGACCATATTGGAAACGGCCATCCCGATCCTGACGTCTGTTTTGCCGAAGGAAAATTCTACCTCGCCACTCAGCAGAAAACCGATTTCACCAGCCCCGGACCGTGGGTAGAATCCGTCGAGGTTCGCGTCGGAGTTGATACTGACAATGACAAAAAGATCGACGAGTGGACCGATTGGCAGACTGTAAAAGAGTCCTACGACTATATCGAAGG
>CALAHF010000044.1 GCA_937891465.1 uncultured Verrucomicrobiales bacterium
AAATGCCTTCTGATAGATCCCGTAGTTGTTCGATAGGCAGACCATGCGCTTCACGGATTTTTTACCATCGACCGCACCGGCGAGTGGCGTCAACGACTCCATCATCGGCAAGGAGATAGCGACTCCCCCGGCGCGCAGGAAAGTTCTTCGGGTCAGTTGGGTTCGCATGAGATCAGTGGTAGAGTTTTTTCAACAGGGGAGGGATTGGAGGCGAGCCAAACAAGAAGGCCAGGCCTTACTGATAGGAAATTGCTTTTCCATCCCGTCCCATCATCTCTTCCAGGTGGACCGGATTGGCCATTATAGGCTTCGACTAGCCCCTGAATGAGTTCGGCGGCGGCTAGAGGGTTGTTGATGAGATCCTTCAAATTCATGATCCAGAACCTACCCAATGAGCTCTTAAAGATATAGGATGAAACGGGCTGGTTTTTGGATGAAATCGGCGTCTGGGGCTATCTGGCCCGATGTAACTTACGGTAAGTAAGAGGGGTTGTTTTCATGATACGCGAGAATTCACGGGAGAGGTGGCTTTGATCCGAAAAACCACAGCATTCGGCAACTTCAACAAGCTGGTGACTGCTATGGCTGAGGAGATAACATGCTTCATGCACGCGGAGGTGCCGGATGTAGCTCCGTGCCGTCATATGGAATACTTTTTTAAATTTCCGTTCAAAAGCACTGAGTGAAAGCCCGGCTTCCCTTGCGAGTTCGGGGATTTTGATGGTGGATGTAAATTGTTCTTTCATCACCTCGAGTGCCGGGCCGAGTTCTCTATCAATATCGATTCCTGAGGTTCCGGCGGTAAAGGGACGAGTGGCCCCGGCGATGGCTTTGATGGTGCCATCGGGAGCGCGGAGCGGGATTTTCGTGGTAGTTGACCAATCAACAAATCCACCGCCGCGAGGAACGAGTTCAACTTTGTTTAAGATGGGCATTCCTGTTTCCAGGATAGTGCGGTCATCTTTGGCATAAGCATCGGCCATGGATAGAGAGACAAAGTCGTAGTCAGTTTTGCCAATGACCTCCTGAGCATCCTTGACACCAAATTTCTCCAATAATCGTTGGTTGACAGCCACAAAGCGGAACTGGGTGTCTTTGACAAAATAGAGAAAGCCTTCGATATGATCGAAGAGGCTCTCGCCATGGTCTGTCAGGCCGTTGGATGTGAAGAAATCGTGATCGCTCATGGTTGAAATTGCTTTTCGATCAGATCAATTTTGCTGAACCACTGCATCTTCGAGTAGCCAATCGGCTCGCAGGACATGTCCCGGAGTGCTTTGAGGACGATGGATTGTTTCATAGTTTTCCAGGGTTCCAGAATGATTGGGGAGGAGGTTTAGAGAAGGTCAAAAGCTTTGGCCATTGGCGGATTGGGCTGCGAAACGATTTGCTTGCCGCGATCCGCCGCGACCAAAACACTACCGAGAACGAGCAGAGGCAGAATCTGTAAAAAGGTCAGTTTGTTCATCGTAAAAGGCTTCTCTATTTTGGCCGTAGAAGAAACGGAAAGTTCAATTGAGATTCAACGTTCCAAAGAAGGATGGTAAGGTATTGCCATACCAAAATGTAGGAGACCATTGATAGGAATTACGCTCACCTAGCCGCGGTCGTTGACGCCCCATCTGCAATCCCCAGGTCCGATGAGCTTCTAAATCAGCCTTGATCTCTTTGAGCGGAATCTTCATTTCGACCACCCACGCGCCGTCTTCCTTCGACGTCGCCACTTCAGCTGAGCTGTTCCATTTCGAATCACTTTGAACAGCATCATAGAGGATGCCGTCAGGATTCACGACAAAGTGAAAGAAGGACTTCTTATCCCGATTCGTATCAAACACCACCTCGATCCAATCATCGTCACGTAGATCGTCGTCCCGCTTTGACGCATCACTTACGATGTCCCGTAGCATGCCCTCGTGACATCGAACACCAACGTAAAGATGCGTCTCGTCATAACTTATCCATGCCTTGGTATCGACCGGAGCATAGCCGTCCGCTTTTCTTGGAATCAGGCGGGAGACAGTGGGCTCCTTCTTCCACAATGGTTCGTCCAGATGCCCATCGATTACCGGCGCCTGAGACGTCTTCAGCATCCGCGTTTGTTCCGGATACTTCTTTACGTGATCGGTAAGATCCAATGGCAGATTGATCGCACGCTCGAGATGAAACTGATCCTCTTCTCCGTGGAAATGGGACTCCATCCGGGGCAACGGAAAATAGCTCGAGACGTCTCCTTGATGACTCACGTTGAATTTCAGTTCCTTCGTCTCTCCCGGAGCCAGATCAACAGAGACTCGGCGCGGGGTCACGGTCCAGTTGTCAGTTAGAGGCAAAATCCATGAAAACCGACCAGACAGCGGGTTTTTAAGAGGGTTCTCGAGTTTCAATGTCACGACTTTATCCTGAAACGGAAACGTCTCCCGGAAGTTTTCCGTAAACTTCAATCCTCTCCAAAAGTTCTGTTTCGCTTCAGTGTTGACGTCTTCTGCCAGCATTCCGTCGAGCGTCAGATTCATCATGCGTGGGCCGTTGTCAGTCATCGTGATCCAGGTGGCGTGATCAAATTCGCCAAAGGCGGTTCCCCGCAAAGCGCTGCCTCCCCCGGTCGTTCCGAGCGTGTAGTAATTGGCTTCGTTCCGCTCATACTTTACGTAGCGATGGACGTGCCCTGCGTAGACGGTGTGCTTTCGCCCGGCCAAAGCCTTCTCAACCTCAGGCCATCCTGTCTTTGTTTTGGGCCCGCCTTTCCCGCGCTGAATCCCCTCTTCCATGACCCAGAGGGGCTGATGAATAAACACCATGGTCCAACGAACCTCGGTATGCTTGGCTAGCTCCTGTTTTGCCCAATCGATTTGTTGTTTTCCGAGGAACGGGCTGGAGCCTTCACCGTCCTGAGTATTCAGACAAAGAAACAGAACGTCTTTGTAAACGAAGGTGTAGTAGCGAACGCCGAACATCTCGTCCCAGATCCGGTCCATCACCCCGTTGCTGACATCGTGATTCCCAGGGAGATAGAAGAACGGCATCTCAAAACCTTCGACGAATCCGTTGAACTCCTCCCACTGCCGGCGAATCTCTTTTACATCTCTCAGCCTGCCTCCGCCCGGAATCAAATCCCCAACGGTGATGACAAACTCGGGCTGGAGCTCGTTGACTTTAGCCACGGCTTTGGAGAAAACACCCGGGCGCATCCCGCCAGTCCTGTCCGTCACGATAGCAAACTGAAAGTCATTGGGGTCGTTGCGGAAAGCACGCTTCGACCAGGGCTTCTGCGCCGTCTTGATGCTGTGAGAAAAATTCTTATCCTGTTCCGGCCCCGATTGGGCCCGCAGGAACAAGGGCAAACTGGCAATCGTAGCGAAAAGGAAATAGGCGCTGAGTTTCATAAATATGGGTAGGCTCACTGAACTGGAAAAGTAGCGATTCAATAAGGCCCGAGAATCAGGCGCATTTTCCATCATGAAAGAATGGACGCCGAACCCTTAAGTGACGCAACTTTCTTTAATGGCAATGATGCAAAGGGAGGGAGTTCTGGGATTAGTTTTCGCGACTTGGTTGCCCGGGAGCGTCTCCATGGGCCAGGAAAGGCCTGAGAAGTTGCCTCCGGGATATCGAAAAGGGGGCCCTGACAAAGCGGCCGCGCTCAAGGAACTTTGTCAGGTAACGGCTGACACGGGGCTCTTTTCCGGCGCCGTTCTCGTCGCGGAGAAAGGAGAAGTCATTTACAAAGAAGCCTTCGGAATGGCGAATCGGGAGTGGCAGATCCCGAACACGACAGACACCAAATTTCGATTGGCTTCCGTGAGCAAACAATTCTGCACCCTTCTGGTGATGCAATTACTGATAGATGGCATGGGGTTGTCAGGCGGGGGTGAAATCCACCAAACTAACAACCGATGAATGCCAAAACAAAATTCAATCCTAACGAAACCTGTGAATCAATCAAGCTCGGCATCGACGCCCACGCCAAGTGGTATTATGTCGGCCGGCAAGTCGACGGCGCCACGCCTCAGCCCGTCCAGAAAATGACCTTCGAGGGGCTGCTGCGCTTCGTGGCCAAGCAGAAGCGTCTGGCGGGGGAAGTGCACACCTGTTATGAAGCCGGGCCTTTCGGCTACCACCTTCATCGCAAGCTCACCGCGATGGGGGTGACCAATTACGTGGTCCAGCCGCAGATCTGGGACGAGAGCAGCAAGGGCGTGAAGACTGACAAGCTCGACGCGCTGGCACTCTGCCAGCGGCTCGACCGCTTCGTGCTAGGCAACCGCAAGGCCTTCAGTATCGTGCGGGTGCCCACCAAGGAGGAAGAACGCGAGCGGGCCTTCAGTCGGCAGCGCCAGCAACTGATGCGTGAACGCCAGCGACTCCAGGCGATGGGCCGAAGCCTGCTCTCTTCCCACGGCATCTACGTGACCGGGCGCTGGTGGAAGGGCTCGACCTGGAAACAGATCCGCGACGAGGCGCCTGACTGGGTCATCGAACGGCTGGAGGTCTTCATCCGTTTGATCACCCCGGTGGAGGCGGAGGAGAAGGCGCTGACCGAGGCCATCGAGGAGACCGGCCGACAGACAAAGATCCCCAAGGGAGTCGGGCCGTTGAGCTTCGAGGGGCTGCGCCGGGAAGTGGGTGATTGGTCGCGCTTCAACAATCGACGACAGGTCTCCAGTTACACCGGCCTGTGTCCACGCGAACACAGCAGCGGAGGCAAGCGACGAAGTGGCAGCATCACCAAGAGCGGCAACCCGAGAGTGCGAGCGATGCTCGTGGAGATGGTCTGGAGAATGATGCGCTGGCAACCCGACTACCATGCCCTGCGCAAGTGGGCGCCGGTGCTGCAGAACCCGCGGGCAAGCGCCGCGGCACGAAAGAAAGCGGTCGTGGCCGTCGCCCGTCAGCTGGCCGTGGACCTGTGGCGACTGTTCACTGACCAGACCACCGCCGGGAATCTCGGGCTGATCTACCTGCCGGAAGCGGCGTGAACCCCGGACACTATTGCCTCTCTATTATGAATTGATTCACACCCCATCCCTTTTACCACGAATTTCGCGCGTCTGTAAAATTCCTTGGTCGTTCTTCAACGGAACGTCCGGCTGATAGATGAGACCGCCTTTTCTTTCCCCGACTCGAATCCGTCACCTGGCGCTTTCTGATTCCAAACCTTGAAATTCCGAAACAGAATTCACTCGTATACGGACTGGACGGTTTGCGCTAAAAAACGAATCTTTTTCTCCATGAAATCCTTTCTCGCCCCTTTCATTGCCCTCGCAGTCTGCACTGCTCCCACAGCCTCAGTTCATGCAGCCGACGGCTTTGCATGGAAAGACACCGAAGGCAAGCACGCCGATCTAACATTCAACGGCCGGAATGTCGCCCGCTACCAGTATGAGCGGATCAACGACGAACGGCGCGAAGAAACCTACAAACCCTACCACCACGTTTACGATTGGGACGGCAAAGGTTTCATCACCAAAGGCCACGGCGGACAATTCACTCATCACCGGGGCATTTATTTTGGCTTTTCAAAATGCAGTTTCACCAAAGCTGACGGCACAGAGGAATCGAAACAAGACACGTGGCACTGTAAAAAGGAGCATCAGACGCACGAGAAATTCATCGAGCAAACGGCTGACGCCAAGACGGCAAAGCAAACTGTCGAGATCGATTGGCATGCCAAGGACGGCTTCGTTTTTGCGAAAGAAACCCGCAGCTTGATGTTCTCGTTCGCCGGAGATGATTTGGTCGTCGATTTCAAATCCACTCTCACCCCGACGGTTCCCAAAATGAGAGTCGATGGCGATCCCCAGCACGCGGGCTTCCAATTTCGCGCGTCGAACGAAGTAAACAATAAAACCAAGGGCCAAACCTATTACATTCGTCCGAAGACCGGCAAAGCAGAACACGGCAAGACGATCAACTGGAGTGCCAAAACCGATAATGAAACCACACGAGACCTTCCCTGGAAAGGCATGAGCGTTGTTGTTGGTGAGCAACGGTATTCAATTGCTTACCTCGATTCCCCAACCAATCCCAAGCCCGCCCGTTTCTCCGAGCGCGACTACGGCCGTTTCGGCTCCTATTTCGCAACTGATCTAACACCGGAAAAACCACTTACCGTAAACTACCGCCTCGTCATCCGAAAAGGTGAATACAAAGCCGACGAGATCAAAGTTCTCAGTGCCGATTTTTTGAAGTAAGCCGGCGTTTCGATCAAATAGGGTTGGTTCGACGAATCAATAGGGTCTGTTCGTAAAACAAGAGCAGACTCACTTCCCTTCCAACGCATTCGAAATCAGGCGACGAAGGTAGATTCCGTGGGCATCTTCAGGCTCGGCGGGAACATTTCTTTCAAGTAAATACACAGCCTGAGACTGTGCATGAGGCTCAAAGCTGGAATCGCCTTTCAGCCCGCTGATTTTGATCAGTCGCTTGATATAATCGATCTGCAACGCTTCGCGAAACGTATCGCGCTCGCCGGCCATCACGGCTGTGTTCAGCGAATCCATTGCCAAAGCGATGGAGTATTCGTTGCCGTAAAGCGTTGAATCGACCAGACGACGAAGCGTGTTTTTGTGGAGCAACTGATCAAGCGCAGTTTTCTGAATTCCAGCGACTGCGGAGTGCACTTTAGGGTCTTCGTTTGCATCGAGATCGAAGTTTTCAAAACCACGCCGTTTCAGTTGGAGACTGCCAATCAGTTTCGGTGGGAAAAAGCTAAACGCCTCAGGACCAAATACATATTTTTTCAATGCCACAGCCGCCCGAGCCTGATCCGCCTTTGGAATCGGGAGATATGGTGCCGCCGCCGCTCCGGCCTGACCGTGATTTGAGCGATCAATTTTCACGCCGCCGATGTAACGCGTCAATGTCTGCGACGAGCGATCGTAATCGCGCATCAAGCTGGAAAATGCCGTTCGCATTTCGTGGTAATCCTCACCCTCAGCTGGGTATTTTTCGAGCAGTCCACCAATGGTTTCGCGGACACGTTCCATCGTTTCAATGGCATGGGCGATGGGATCGGAAGACAGGTCATTGATCATGATTCGCGGATCAATTCCCCTCCCCGCTGAACGCATGTCGTCAGCATCATTTCCAAACGCATGTTCAGGTTTGGTCGATTCGCTGACGATTGATGCAATGACCTTGTCTTCAGTTTCAGCAGTCGTTTGCACATATCCAAAACGAATCGCCCAGTGATCATAAGGCCCCGGAACTACCGAATAATAGTGGCCCTGTTTTTTCCGATCATGCGAAATATTAGCCGGCGTGTAATCCATCACCGAAGCAATGACGCCCCGTTTTCCAGTGATAGCTTTGTCATTTAACTGCTCAGGACTCAGCATCTGACTGGCGATGAAATTGTGATTCAGCCCCAGCGTGTGCCCCACTTCATGAAGGATCAAATCGTAAAGCGCCTCTTCAATCAACGCATCCATTTCGATTTTGCTGGCACCCGCCACAGCGAGCGACGCTCGTGCCGCGATCGCGTTGTCTTGCATGTAATTTCCGGCCTGACAAAACGCCCCGCGCCCGTCGCGCTTGCGATTGAACGGAAATTGACCCGTCATTCGAACGGGTTCCTTGTCGCCCGTTCTCTGCAGCAATTCGCGAAGCCGGATCCGGTTGGTGAGAAACACGTATTCCAACATGATGTCCGCTCCGATGATTTCTCCGGTGCGCGGATTAACAAAACTCGGGCCGTAGCCGCCAAACGGTGGATCCGGCGAACTGGTCCAACGCAGGACATTGTAACGAATATCACCCGCATCCCACTTCGCATCATCCGGCTGGATTTTGCAAACCACTGCATTGGAAAACCCCGCGGACGTGAACGCCAAATTCCAGGCTTCGACAGCTCCTTTGATCGTATCGCGCAACTCAACCGGAGTCGTATTTTCGATCCACCACGTGATTGGCTCGACCGGATCTGAAACGGCCTTCGATGGGTCTTTCTTCACCAAATTCCACCGATGAACCAAGTCCCGATAGTTGCCTGATTTCTTCGACGTGAGATTGGTATTCCGGGTCGTGAAATAGCCCACCCGGGGATCCTCCAAGCGCGGACGGAAACCATTCTTCGGAACCTCAATCAACGAATGCTGCAGGGAAATCGTGATGAACCGGGCATCAGTTACATCATCTTCCCCCCACTCTTTCGGGCGTTCGTTTTCAAAAACGTAATTTACCCGAGCCAGGGTATTTTCGGGGTAATTCCGCAACTCAGTGAAACGAGTTCGATCTTTAGAAAGATCTCCCAGCACAAGTTTGCCCTTGTCCTTATCTTTGTCATCGCTGGCATATTTCAACAGCGAGAACTGCTCATTCAAAAAGAGGTCGTCTGCTTTAATCAAATACGTCGTTTTATCTTCCGTTGTCGCCGCGATTTTTTGGCTCGCAAGAACCGCATTCGAAATATTCGCCTTGGCCGCACGGGAAATCGCATTGTCAGGATCAAAATAGAATGCCGTATTTTGCGCCACAAATTCGATCCGATCAAAATGCCGTCGGATCGTAAAGATTTTCTCATTCAGGAAATTCCCGCGGAACAACCCCAGCGCCGGAACTCCATCCATCACGTGGCTGAAATGGATATACTCCGGCCCAATCTGGGTAGTCTTCACAGCAAGGTAAACCGTGCCGTCATCGCGATCCGTGTAGAGCTTAAACAAGCCATCGGAGAGATCACAATTTTCCACGATGTCGCCGAACGATTTTTTATCGTCCTTTTTCTTTTTATCATCGTCGTCTTGAGCAACGGCAGGCAGGGCAACAAAAACGGCGAGAAGAAGCAGGATTTTTTTCATGAGGCAGGCCGCGAAAATACAGGGCCGCAGCAAAAGAGTCAATCCGGTAGACTCCAGGCGTTTTTACGAACCAACAGGTACAAAAGCGGGCTTGTCCCGCGGTCTGAGCATGGCCGGAACCGGTCAGCGCAAGACGTTCCGGTTACGAACCAACAGGGTTGATCCGACGAACCTACCCTGTTGCTTCGTCCATCAGACCCCGCGAAGCTTTTCCTTCGAGCCGCCGATTCTTTTGTCGATGCCCATCTTGGAGAGCAGCGAATTGTGAAGGTGGGCGATCGGCTTGTTCCCAGCCTGGATATTACGATTTCCGCGCAATTTTCCGCCGGCGTGACCTGCGACAATGACCGGAATATTCTTGCCGTTGTGGACCTGACCGGAACTGATATTCGAACCTAACATCACGACCGAGTTTTCAAGAACGTTGCTGCCGCCTTCTTTCATCGATTCAAGCCGACCGAGGAAATAGGCCAGCTGGCTTACGAAAAATTGATTGATGAGACCAAACTCAGAGAGGCCTTTCGGCTTGTTGCCGTGGTGGGAAATCGAGTGGTGGTTTCCATTCACGCCTTCGAGGAATGACATGTTTCGGCCGTGCAATCCATCGCCAAACATGAGTGTCGAGGCAACGGTGGAGTTGCTCCAGAATGCAAGTGCCATCACGTCCATCATAAGACGGCCGTATTCCTGATACGGAATCTGAGGAACGGCGCTGAGACCTTTTTTCCCCGAGCCGAGAGCCTTGTTGAGCTTCTTCTCAGTGTCTCGAATCGCTTTGAGCGTCGTCGGAGTGATATTCAAATTCACGTTGGCGCTAGCCTGGCGCTCGAGTCGCTCTTCGACTTCGCGAACGGCGGTCAGGTATTCATCAAGCTTTTGCTGGTCGGCTTTTCCGAGGCGTTTCTGTAAACTCTTCGCATCTTCCAAAACGATATCGAGAACGCTGGAATCTGGTTTCAGACCTGATGACGGACCCGCGTTCGGATTCGAGGTAACACTAACATTTTTAAAAAGTCGGTCAAAGGCTCGCTTCGGGTTCAACTCGTGTGGGACGGGCGTTGTCGCGTTTTTCCACGAAACGAAGCTGCGATAAACATTGGTCGCGCCATTCATCCCCACACCCTTCGAGGGCGAGCTCATTCCCAATTCGAGCGTTGGCAGGGTCGTGTTCGCTTTGAAAGCGTTTCCGACAATTTGGTCGAAGCTCGCATTCCCTACGTTCACTTGGGCTGGATTCGGCGTTTTCTTGGGAACTTGTCCGGTGAAAAGCGCGGCCGTTCCGAGATTGTGAGCACCGCTGGGATTGTTCAGTCCAGTGATCGTGGTGACGTAGTCTCGATACTCAGCGAGCGGCTGCAGACTCCGCGAAAGCTTGCTGAGCGACGAACCTTTTATGTCCCAATGATTGTGCGCCACACCGTTCGGCATGAAGAATCCGGCGAAACGAATCGGCTGGCCCTCAGCTCCGACCGCGGCATTTGCCGACTGGAATGGGATCATCGCTTCGAGTAGCGGAAGGCTGATGCAGGCACCGGCACCGCGTAACATTTGGCGGCGGGAAAGTTCAAACGTTTTCGAATTCATTTTTTGGGCGTGATGCGCTGAGGTTTGTAACTGTCGGAGCGGCGATTGAGAAACGGATAACTTTGAACAACTTCCAAAAACATACGATGAATTTGGTAATCGTCTTCGGCAACTTTTTTCGAAATTTTGGCGATGATCGGTCGGTCGTAGGGCGTCAGTTCGCGACCAAGGGCGTAGGCGAGAACCTTCTCCGCCATATTTCTCACAAACAGATCTTTCTCCTCAAGCAAAATTGCTCTTAGCTCAGCCGGGCTTTGAAATTTGCGGCCATCGGGCAACTCGCCGCTTGTATTGATTGTTGCGCCGTTCTGGGTCGTCCGCCAGCGGCCGATCGAATCGAAATTTTCCAGACCAAATCCAATGGGATCGATCGCTGCGTGGCAACCGGCACAGCTCGGATCTTCGCGGTGAGCCTCAAGGGTTTCCCGAAACGTTTTGAATTCCAAATTGCGATCGTCTTCCGGCAGCTGCGCAACATTCATCGGTGGTTCGGGTGGTGGCGTTCCTAGAATTTCTGTCAGTACCCAGTCGCCGCGCTTCGCCGGACTGGAGCGCAGCGGAAGCGAAGTCGCCGCCAAAACGCTCCCCATTCCAAGAACACCGCCTCGGTTTTTATCAGTCAACTGAACCTTGCGAATCTGCGGACCGGTTACACCTGGAATGCCGTAGAGACGAGCGAGTCGGTCATTCAAAAAGGCGTAGTCACTGTCGATCAGTTCGAGAACGCTCCGATTGTTTTGCAGTAGGTAATCGAAAAATGCGGAGGATTCCTGATACATCGAAACCCGCAGTTCAAAGGTGAACATCGGGAATTTTTTAGTGTCGGGATCGATGGTCGAACGAAGATCTTCCCACTTAAACCACTGACCGCCGAAGTGCATCGAGAGTGATCGCGAGCGTTTATCTTTCAGCATTCGCTCCACCTGTGCTTTGAGAACAGCCGGCTTGTGTAGCTCATTATTGTGAGCGAGTTCGAACAATTTTCCATCGGGCATCGATGACCACAAAAAATAGGAAAGCCGACTCGCGAGATCGTAATCCGAAACGGCGAACACGTCTTTTTTCGGTGCAAAATCTTCCGCTCGGTAGATGAAATTCGGCGAAATGAGAATCGCCAGAAGAGGCATCTGCATCGCTTTGGAAAAGTTCTTTTCCTTATTCATGCTCCGTTGGTAAATCGATAGCAGCCGATCCAATTCTTCTTTCCGCACCGGTTTTCGATAAGCACGTGATGCCCACAACCGCAGAATTTTTCGCGCCGCGGGCATGGCTTCGGCTGCTTTGGTTGGCTTTACATAGAGATAGCGCGCCCTTGCCTGCGGATCGCGATAGACGGTTTCGACGATGATCCCAGCCGATTCCACGTAGTTCTCCATGAGCAACGGCGGCAGAAACAGCGCATCCGCATTGTTGTCGAATCCGGCTTCGCCCCCGGTTTCCTCGGGGAAGTTATCCGCTGGCCGGAGCTTTAGCCCGAACAGATCGCGGATGGTGTAGTTGTATTCGTTTTTATTAAGACGCCGCAGGGTGATTCGCCCAGGGTCTCGGCCCATCGCACCACTGTCCCATTTTTGGGAAAGTGCTTCGGTCCATTCTATAAAATGCTCCTTCTCCTGGACACTCGGCTGATCCTTTTTCCGCGGCGGCATCTCGCCCATTTCGATGAGTTCAACGGCCGACTCCCAGAGATCCGGAACTTTCTCCGCCTGCCACAATTTTGAATACAAATCAAATTCCACCTCGCCCTCCCCCGTGTCTGCATCGTGGCACTCGATACAATAGTTGTCTAAAAACGGAAGAATCGTCGTTTCGAAGTCGCCCTCGCCGATTTTTTTCTTTGGTGCCGCAGCAGTAGCCTGTCCCGGCTTCGCTTTCGGATCATAGATTTTTGCGAGTGCTTCCAGATTCGCGCGCGTGACGGCCAGCAACTTAAGATCACCACTCGGATCAACTCCTGGATTTAGCACCACACTCTGAAGCCCTCGGTTTGCCAGCGATGATTTCAATTCCGCAACGGGTTCCTCCGTCCACACGATCCATTTAGCCTCTCCGATTTTGTTTTGTTTGAGCGTCAAATCGACAACGTCACCCGCAATGGCAAACTTCGGGTTCAGATCGATTTTCTTCGCCGATACTCCGCGCTCTCCGATCCACGGGCTAAGCCGACTACTCGAGTAAAGAATCGGCCGAAACCGATTATTCAAGCTTTTCGATTTTGCGATCAGGGGAGCGAATCTCGAATCAACAACCGCCACAAATCGATCAAGGCGACTGCGCTGCGATTCACCGGTGAGCACATATTTCGCGAGCGCCTCGCGCGTTCCTTTTGCCACTGCTGCAGCATGCTCAGGATCAAACACCGCCTGCCCGTCATACGATGGAATCATTTCGGAGTCCGTCGCCGCAATTTCCACAACCGTTCCTTTCAGCGAATCGATTTTTGAAAGCCATCCTGCATTTACCTTCGAATAGACGAAGATGAATTCGGCTGATTTGAGACGAGCGAGGTCACCGCTTCGAGGCTTCCACTCCGCTTCATTGTTAGACAATTCCTCCGCTTTTCGAATCGCGATATTATCTTCACCGAAGGTTTTCAGGAAAAAGTGGATCGTCGAGTCAGAAACAAAAACCGTCCGTTTGGCCGCAGACGTGGCCGGCTTTTGATTTGAAATGATCTTTGAATCGTCCTCACCACAGCCCGCGAAAAACACGGTGCAGAAAACAAGGAATAGAGAGCAAAGGAACCGCCGCAGCATGGCTTAAATGAACAAAATTACGCTTGTTTTATCAAGGTTTTTTATCAGCGTCAGATTCTGTAGTGGTTGAAGAGTCATCAAGGATTTCGGCACCTTTAGTAATTAAAACTAGCCGGGTGCTGCGAACTCATTATATAATTTTCAAATTTAAAATATTTATGATATTTTTTATGGCCGACTTCCCGAACTGAGACTAACTATATGCACTCAGCTCACCTGCGACTTTGAATCCGCAAAGCAAGACCGTTTTGAGAACCACCTACATTTTGATCGATTTTGAAAACGTCCAACCCGGGAGTTTTCAGGCAGTGGAAAATGCTCCGATAGAAATTCGAATTTTCAGGAAAGAACGACAGACTAAGGTTTCATTCGAACTTGCTGAGTCACTTCAATCGCATGGAAATCATGTAGAGTTTATTAAAATGGAAGGCTCCGGACCCAACACTCTCGATTTTCACATTGCCTATTATATCGGGAAAATGGCAGAGAAAGATCCCAGCGGTTATTTTCATATTGTCTCGAAAGACAAGGGCTTTGAATCGCTGATTCGACATCTGAAAAACAATCAAATACTAGCGCAAAGAGTAAACGAGCTTTCAGATATTAGGCCCTTGAACTCGGCCCAGACTGGCTCAACGAACGAAAAAGCGGAAGCGATCAAGAAGTGGTTGAAAGAACGGGTTGGAGGTCGCTCGGGAAAAATCAAAGCGCTCAAGAACTCGATCAATGCATTTTTCATGAAGTCCCTCAGTGATAGGGAATTGGAAAAGATCGTTTCACTACTGAAATCGAAAAAGATCGTGAAAATCAACGATCAAAAAATCAGCAATCATATTTAACACTACGTTTTTTCAAGCGTCTACGAACCAACAGCAAAATATGATCGGCGATACCGCCTGTCAAAACCCCACCAATTCGCGACAACAGTTTTGCTGATGTTCAAAGACTTAACGCTGACGCGATTTGGTAGGGTTGATTCAACGAACATACCCTATTCGATCGAAAAGGCGTTTCGAAGCAACAGTATCAGTTCGATCCAACCAAATGTTCTTCCCGGATTTTAGTGGGTGGATATAGCAGGTGAGAGATCAAGCCCCAAAAGCAACCCATAATGATCGTGCTAATTTTCGTTCACAAAAGTATTCTATCATGACAATCTCTGCGTTCAAATCTTCCGCGCCACCCACTAAAATTCACGAAGAACCGAACCAATAGGGTTGGTTCAATTTGGCTCAACTGATGCCATCCAGAGTCCCCGTGCTATCAACGAAAGACTCGCGCTCCACGCCCAACGATTGCAGCATCGAAACGAACAGATTCGACATCGGAGTCTTGGCATCAAAGTGCAGGTATTGCCCATGCTTCATGCCAAGCTTGCCGCCACCAGCCAGCAACAGCGGATAGTTGATGTTCTGGTGCGTTTTTGAATTGCTCGAGCCATACATCACCAGCGTGTGATCCAGTATACTGCCACCGTCCACGCCCTCGGGAGTATCTTTCATGCGTTGAAGAAAACGCGAGAGATTCTCCGCCATGAAACGGTCAAAGGTTCCGATTGCCTCCGGCCCGCCTTTCTTGCCCGCCTTGTGCGCCAGACTGTGCCAATTTGCTTCCAGCCCAAGAATACCGGGAAAGGTTCGAGCCCGCGATGGTCCGTAACTACCGATCTGATAACTCGCCACTCGCGTGATGTCCGTCTGGTAGGCAAGAAACATCAGATCGTAGATCGCTGTCAGATAGTCTTTCGGTGCTTCAGTATTCGCATCGAGATTCAACAGCGATGCATCAACTTCAGGTAAGGGAACGTCCAGCCATTCGCGAGCTCGCTCGACTCGCTGCTCGACATCCCGCACTGAGGTTTCAAATTCGTCCAACTTGCTTTGATCTCCACGTCCCAGCTTCCCTTTTAGCGAATGCGATTGATCAAGCACCAGATCAAGAATACTACCTGCGTTCTGCAATCGGGCATGGTGGGATCGGCTCGAATCATCCTGACCGAACAACCGCTGAAAGATCAATTTTGGATCGGCCAACGCAGGAATCGCCTGGCCTTTTTCATTATAAGAAATCGTTGTTGTCCTCGTCCGCGGTCCGATACCGCCGTCCGTCGACAAGGTGAGCGACGACATTCGAGTTGCCTCACCCAAGTGTTGAGCCGCCACTTGATCCACCGAAATCGTATTCCGATAGGTCCCTGGAGCCAGCGAATTTGCTGTGAGAAACGTGTCGCCCGTATCATGCCCATTCATCGAACGACATCTCGGGTGAGATAATCCAGTGAATACTGTCAGATCCTCGCGCAAGCCTTCCAACGGCTGCAAAACCTTGGTCATTTGGTAATCCCGGCCTTTGCCTTTTGGAAACCAGCCCCACTCCCGTTGCGGATCGTCGTCCTTTGGCACCGCCACGCCGAACGGAAACATCACACAACACAGCCGCTTCGGAGTTCCCGCAGAAGAAACCTTCGCGTTTGCCGCCATTCCTTCCAGCCATGGCAACGCCAGTGAAGCACCTGCTCCGCGCAATACTGTCCTTCGATCGATGTGCCAAGGTTTTCTCTTCATGAATTCTAAATTAAGGATCGCGAAATAAGTCACTACACACAAGCTCCACAATCAAGCCCCGCAACCGCAGGCCGTCCGCTGAAAAAGTCGCCGTTAATTGCTCAATATCTTCGCGGTCAGTGAGGTCCAACGAACGCCCCAGCGCATAGCTCGCGACTCGCCGAACGACTGCTCTTGCAAAATGATCGCGGCGGGCATCCAGCAGATACTGTTTCAAATCATCCACACCGGTGAGCTGGGTTCCATCGGGCAATGATGTCTGTGAATCCAGTTTTGCGCCCTGTTTCCCAGCTTTCGAACCACTCCGGACCGGCGCCGCATTCCGATAAATCCCGGTCGCGTCAAAGTGCTCAAGCGCACCCCCCCAGGGGTCGATCCCCAAGTGACATTGATTGCATGACGCCTTTTCGCGATGCGCCGCCAATTTTTGTTTCAAGGTCAACCCGGCTAAATCGGCGCTCTCCTCATCCAATTCGGGCACGTCCGGTGGAGGCGGAGACGGTGGGGTGCCCAGCAATCGATCCAGCACCCAAACCGCCCGCTTGATCGGATGAGAAGATTCGCCATTGGAATTCGCCAGCAAAAACCCGCCCTGCCCCAACACTCCTCCACGACGATCTTTCTTCTCCAATGCCACTCTTTCGAACCTACCCGAACTCGGTATCTCGGCTAATCCATAGTGCTTTGCTAAGGCTCGGTTCGCCATCGTCCAATTCGAATCGATCAACTCCAAGCAGCTCAAATCGCCCTGCAGGATTTGACCAAAAAATTCCTGCATCTCGGTTCTCATCGACAATTTCAATTGGTTGTCGAAATTGGGAAAGAACTCCGGATTGACCGCTACCCGATCAAGACCTCCGAGATCGAACCACTGATCGGCGAAACGCTCGACAAACTCTCTCGCCCGCGAATCGTTCATCATCCGCTCAACTTCAGAGGCAAGCGCCGTCGTCTCGTTAAGTCGCCCCTCTTTCGCCAGTTTCATCAACTGGTCGTCCGGCATCGTGCTCCATAGAAAATACGCCAGACGGTTGGCCACCGCAAAATCATCCCCGGTGTCTACCAAATGCAGAAAGTGCGGCGAAACCAAAACAGCTGCCAGGGTTTCACGGATTGCTTCCTCAAAATTACCCGAGCGTTCGCGAAGGACTGGGAACAAATTCTCGAACGTATCAATCTCGTCCTTTGTCACCGGACGCCGAAAAGCTTTGGGAAGAAACCGTTCCAAAACGGCGCGACACTTCTTGCGATCATCCAGACCCTCGGCGCTTGCCTCACCTAACAAAGCCACATGCGATTGGGGTGGCCAACTGGAAACCACCGGCGCAACATACCGAACCGAATCAATCACTACATCGAGCAGTGGCCCCTTCGGAGCCGGCGGGAGAACCGAAACCTTCGCTCCTTTTTTAGGTGGCTTGGGCGGCGGATTCGAATAACGGCGATGCGGATAGCGCAGTTCTTTGTCGTCCGCATCAAAGAAATCAATCAGAACGATAATTCCCTTGAATGCCACGGCATTCCCAAAGGACTGATCACCCGCCTGAGGATAATCTTCCATGCGCCCACGAAACACGAACGTCTCCGGCGCTTCTGCAGATGCCGTTACATCGACTTCGCCGACTACTTTACGGGGCACGTGAATGATGCCCGGCACACAACCCAGCGACACTCGCATTCGCGGAAAGTCATTGCCCTCAGGAACCACCGCTCCGGCCTTAACTGTAATCTCGAACTCACCGCTTTGTGGATATTTTGGAACATCGAGAATGAACTCCGGATTGACCGGAATCGCTCCACCATCTTTTTTCTTCGGCAACTTTCCCACGGCAGTCTTTTTAGCCTCCTCCAGAAAAATAGTAGGCTTCTCTCCCTCAACAATGACCAAATCAAGCGCCTTCCGTGCCACTGCCAAGTAGGTCTCCAACTGAGTGGGCGACATCTCCAGCGACGTCCCATTATTCAAAAATCCTTCCGGGGACGCCGGCTCCGGTGGCAGTTCCCGGGCAAAGTCGAGATCAATACCAAGCAGATCACGCATGGTGTTGGCATACTCATACCGAGTCAGACGTCGGGACTCAACTCGCCCACCCGCGTCGCGCACTGCGAGAGCGGCGGCTTTTAGCCCGGCATCCAGCCAGCCTGTCAAAATTCGCCGTTCTTCATCAGTCGGCTGGTGTTCGGCCTTTGCGGGAGGCATTTCGCCGAGATGAACCTGATTCAAGGCATCGTGCCACGTGTCCGCATCACCACCTCCTGCAAAGTCGGTGCTCAATTCATCGAACCGAATATCTCCTTTCTGTTTTTCGGGCCCATGACAATCGACACACAGGCGATTCAAAATGGGGAGCACATCACGCTCATAGTTCAGCGCCCCCTCATCCGCAGCCGAAACAGAGAATGTGATCCAGCCTAGCCAAAGGGCAGTAAGAGAGCGCAACATATCCAAGAGACCTTCCACCCCGCACAACACAAACGTCGAGAGACGCAATGGTGCCGTCAGTCCATACCGCTGGCTATTTTAGCAAAGGAGCAGGGACATTCCTGTTTCAGAATAAATCGCTGCGAAAATTGTGTTTGTGTGGACAGGAGTGTCCCCGCTCCTTGAATCGATCCGACCCTGTTGAATCAGCGAACAGACCCTGTTGCTTCGGAAAAGCAGAAAATATGACCGCGATCGGTGCTGGCAAAAAGCCGCCCGTTTGCGACGGCCAATCCGTAAACCCGGCCAGACAAATCGGCTTTCCAAATTTGTTCCCCGGTATTTTTATCGACGGCAAAAACGACGCCATCACCTCCGAGAATCAGATGGTCGCCAGCCAGAATCAACGCTGACGGGACGGGTTGAAAGCTGGACCAGAGATCGGCCGCTTTTAGTTCCAGCCGAGCTGCTGCTTCGGCTTTTTGAAAAGGTTCAAATAACTTCGCGGGGGCCTTGGCTTTTTTCAACGCAGTCATTTTCTTCTGGGCCGCAGTCATTTTTGACTGCGCAGCTGATGCAACCGCCCGGTCGATCGCTTTCAATTTTCCCTTTTGGTGGAAATACAGATACTGACCAGCAGCGATCATTCGATTTGCTCCGGGAATGTTTAAAATCGCTTCACGGCTATCTGGACTCGCGAGTTTTACGGTGTTCTCGCTCGATTTCTGATTGTTGGGAATCGCGATAAATTGCTCGTCTTCCGTAAGAATGCAGTATACGCCGCCGGTCCCGGGAACGTCGCCAAGTTTGCTGCCGGATGACTTTGCAAAAATCAACGGAACGCTTCGGCCCTGAGGTGCGTAAAGGCGTTCGGTCGAAGCGAGAAAAATCCCCTGCAAGGTCACACCGGTTTGTTCGTTCACAAAATGCTTTGCGCCAGTTTTGGCATCGATTGCGCAGAGATATGATTTGTCCCAGGGGAAAAGCGATGCTCCGAAAAATGCCGAACCACCATCAACAAGAACTCCAGTACGAACCGGAAACGGCGACATCAGTTTTCCATTGCTAGGGATCAATTTTGCATTTTCGATGGGGCGGAATTTCCAAATTTCATCGCCGGACTTTGCATCAAGACAACGGGCAAAGCCGTCGTCTGCACCGAAGTAGAGTCGGCCGCCAGCCCACGTCGGAGGCAGGCGCACGGCTCCGTCGGCAAATGAAACCCAGTTCTCATTTCCATTGTTTGCATCGAGGCTATGAACCGCATGGTCAGCCGACGATCCGAAGAAAACGGCATCGCCGACGGACGTGACGAAAAACGCCGGATCGAAATTACGCATCGACTGCAGGCCTTCGTTCTTCGCGTAAGCATCCCATCTCGCAGGGCCAGTCCATGCGGTTTGCGGGAGCACTGCAGATTTATAGGCCCACGAATTATTGAGTGGGAATGTTAGAGACTCATCAGTGACATGGGATCGCCGATTGTCGTGACCAAACGTCGGCCAATCACCGGCCCTCCCTGTTAGCGACGCTAGAAGTAACATTGCCGAAACGATTCTCATTTCTCACCTCCTTGCTGAAGCAGTTTCAACGGCGCAAAACCAATCGAAGTCTCCATCCAGCCACCGCACGAACACCCACCGCCGCCCTCCGGAACCAGCAGCATTCCATTCGCGGGGATAAAACTCAGCCAGCAACTGGGCCGCAGTCGATCCCACGTCGAGACAGCTTCTGTTTCGCGATTCCACATGGCAACGCGACGGCCGGCGCCCCGATAAATAAGCGCATCGCGCGCACCGACATAGGTGTGGCAACCCGAGCGTTCGCCCACATTTTTTGTGGTGATTTTCCCCGATTTCAGATCGTATCCATTCGGCTGCAAATAGATCATTCCATCAACAATAACCGGATGCTGAATGTGGCCACTATGATGATCGGCCGGCCATGGATTCGATCGTTTCCAAAGCGGCTTCCCATCGGCAGGATCGAAAGCCGCGAAGTGATAGGCAGTGTTCGAGGCAGTGATCAAAATCGCTTCAGGCGTTGCCTGCATATAAAACGTGACCGTGCCATCTTCGGTATCGATAGGTCGCTCCCACAGCTTCGTCCCGTCTTTCAAATCGAGCGCAACAAGGAACTGATCTTTCCACAATTCAGGGGCAGAAATTTGACTGGTAAGACTCGACTTTGCAATCTCGTTTCTGGATTCAACGAAGTAAATCCGAGAATCGCTGATCGAAATCGTGGGATTTAAAACGACTCCCTTTTTATAGTTCCAGACCGGGCTGAGTGTTTCCGAATCGTAGGCAAAAAGTGAGTCGCTACAAACCGGAGCTGTTCCGTGAGATCCTGCTTTACCATCAAACCACATCTTACTCGTCCAATACCCTGTATAAGATGAGGCCTTCTTAATCGTGCTGCCAATCAGTCGATCCCCGTCCCGCGCGATGTATCCCCAATTGCGGTTTTCCATTTCACCTGTCGTCTTAATAGCTGCTTTCCGCTCCCCTGTTTCCGCATCAAAAACCCAGGCTCGTTCATGGACAGCGACGAAAAGATGATCCTCATCCGCACACCAATTGGAGGCATCTCGCGGCATGTTCAACCGCTGAAACTCCGGGATTTCTACACTCCACAACACCGTTCCGTTGGCAGAATTCATCGCGACCAACCGATCCATTCCCTGATGAAAAAGCCGCCCGTTAACCGCAAGCGGAGCGGGCATGCGGCTTTGTCGGTCCAGACCAAAATCTGCTCCCGGTCGACCAAACCACTGCACCTTGAGATCATCCGTCGAGGTAGAACCCGACAACGCTTCGCCGCTCGTGGTCGAGTTTCCAGCAGTGCCGTATTGATGTGACCACGACCCGGAATCCTTCGTCTCCGGGCGAACGAAATCGTCAGGTGTCTTCTTTCCCGCATTGTCAAAAAAGTAAGTTCGCCCGCGCCCCGGGACCAGAATTCGTTTCACCTCTGAAATGGAGAATTCATCTCGCCAGGAATCACAAACCACCTGATCCGCCATACAGGAGGTGATAGGCAGGTTGGCAAAATCTTCAACCTGAAAGACGGTGACACGCGATCCGTGCAATCCTTTTCCGTAGAGTTTTTTACGAAGCAAATTTGTCTTTTCAGCATCAGATTCAAAAACAACAATCGCCGATGCAGTCTCTTTCAGAAGCCGTTCAATGGGCTTCCAATCCGCACCTAAAACGACCGCGAACCCTCGTTCTTCGGTAGGGTCCACCTCAGAAGATTGAAACGGCGGCGAGAAATTCAGAGCCGTATTGAATTCGTAAACCGAGCTCTCTTTTGCAGCCTTGCCGCTTCCGTGAACCATTCTGTAAAAGTAGACTTGTTGGGGTTCAAGATTTTCTAACAGAGCACTACTTTCTCCTGAATCCAATCTTTTGCCCGATGTACTTTGCTCAAGCTTCTCTGTTTTACCAAACAATACGCGACTTTCAGATTCCCCTGTTACGGCCCAATTTATCACCGCACTTGATGTCGACAAAAACTGAAGCGAGGGCCGAATCGAAAATTCCAATGGCACGGGAAGTCCGGCCGCTTCGCGGATTTCTACTTCGCTCATCGCTGAATCAGAAATCACGACCGCTAATAGCTTCCCTTCCATCGGAAAAAATTCATCATCATCGCGATACGCTCCAATGGTGAATTCTGCCTGTTCCGGATAGGCAATTTTCCCCGGAGCCGCGCGTTGCCCCGAAAGCGCGCCGTTCACATATAGCCGAATTTTCTCGCCATCGAAGGTGGCAGTCAGGTCAGTCCATTCGTCCAATCGGATGGGGCGCTTTGAATTCACCACAATTCTCGGGCCGCCGTTTGAAATCCAAAACACAAAATTCGAACCATCGTATCCAAGCGACCAGCCCCGCTCATACGATCCATTGTCCTGCAAATAACCAACGATATTCCCCCACTTCTCCCCTTTCCGAATCGCAGCCCGCGCCGAAACCGTGAGTGCATCAGTCGGTAAATTCTCGCCGGAAATATCAGGCACATCAATGAACCGCTTATCGCTAAAAACCAATTCACCGTCTTCAAACACCGGCCCCGCTTGACATTTTCCGACGGTTCCCGAAACCAAATCTCGAATTTCATTCCCCTTCCATTCCGGCTCAGAGAAATCCCATTTCAGAATTTCCTCCGAATTTGCCGGGAAGGCGGCACAAAGACAAATCAAGACGGATGAGAGAAATTTCATTGGGGAGAACGGTTACCTTTCCGAAATAGGAGCTGCATTGCAACCCTGAAACGAACCAACAGGGAAAACAGAAACAGGGGTGGTTCGTGAAAACCAAATTTCTTCGCACTACTTTTTCCTGTTTTTTCTGGAACTCGAACTGGAACCGGTGTTCCCCATTCGCGGGAGTGTCCCGGCGTAGGCTATCAACTTCCCAATGCCAAGTTTAGAGGCTGCCGTTGCGATGACCTTTCCATTGTGACGAATTTGAATCACCCATCCGCGAAAATTGACCGCGCCAACTTTTTCGTCGGACCAGATATCGAAATTATAACTTTGTGTTGATCGAAGTTTGATCACTTTCTTACCTCGATGCAACAGGAACGACTTGTCACCGCTCTCGGCCACTCCAAACAGGTAATACTCCGCTGTGAATTGCGTGGGGTGCCGTGATAAACTGCTTGCCTCAAAGTTCACTCGCCATCGATTCCCGCTCAGTGAGCTGGGAGTAGCGGTGAGTTTTCCGCCAACACGAAGTATGGGAGCCTTCTCCTTGTAGGCATCGCCTGTTTTTTTAACTTCTGCATTCCATAATGCGTTGTTTTCCGCTACGGTGCGGCCCAATTCATCAGGGCGACCATAGAGGACTTCTTTCTCAATCCAGACGAGATGTTCGAGATACCCGACTTCAGTTCGACTCAATTCGGTGGATTTTCGTTTCATGGATGGCAAAACGAGTCTGATATTTGCTAAATCGGTAGAAAAGCTGGCATTCGCGCCTGGTGGAATGATGTATTCGAACTTTGCTTTCTTATTCTTTTCGCGACCGTTGTTGATGGTCAAACCGAATTGATTTCCGTTTCGCTTATCGAAAAGCCCCAGCTCGCGAGCCTTCATCCAACATTGTGTAATGGTGCTTTCCGTCAGCATCCGCCGATGGCCGCTGAACCGATCGCGATCGTAGATATAAAAGGCATTGGAGAGAATGTGCTTCGCATCAATTCCGGATTTTCCATCAACACGTTCCAGAAAATCGATAATTCGAATCATCCGTTCCTGAGCGCTCTTAAAGTCGACAGGGTTCGCCTTCTTGGATGCCTTGACTGGCTTCAGAAGCGGCATGAGCTCTTTCACCTTCACGTTGACGTCGGCCCGCGCTGGCTGGGTGAAAACCATTGCCAAAGCGAATGCTGCAAGGATTCGGGTAAAAGGGGGAAGAGAAAACATCGCAAAAGTGAACAGACCTTTGTTGTATGAAGAAACCAAGCGCAGGTCAAGCCAAGGAAAACGGATGACTTAGACGTCGCGATTTTCGCACCCTGTTGGTTGGTAGAGAACGTCTTTTAATTTTTCACCACGTTTTTAGGGCGGCGAAGTTCGGGCGCGCTGCCGAAATAAAGGTCATTCCCAATAAACAGAATTCGGCTCCGTTTAGCGGGGCAGAGAATTTCGAATTCGAGCGAATTGGATTCACACGAGCGACCTTCTCCTGAACAAAACAGTAAACGTTGCTATCAGGGCCGCGCGAGTTGAAACGTGGAGCCGGGCCGGGAAGCGGGATTTTCTTCAACGTCTCGCCGGTTTCAACGTTCGCGAGATAACAAACGAATAAAGGGAAGGGTTCACCTTTTCCCGGTTTCAGTCCTTCAGGGCAACCTTAGCGCCTTTCACATCGCCAATGCAAACCAGTTCACCAGCTTCAGTGCTGAGAAAAAGGCGGTTCTCCGCGAGGGCGAGACCATCCCACATGGGAGCAGGAACCTGACTCTCCGAAAGGGTCGAGCCATCTTTCGTATTGATCACCTTCAGCGTTCCATCCTGATGAACGACGTACAGACGATCCTGCGAATCCATTACCATGCCGTAGAGCTTGTTTTTCAGCTGCTTCTGGCCTTCCACTGTGGTGGGCTTCAGAAGTTCTTCAGGAGCGTCACTCGCTGCCCAGGGATTGACCTTCCAAGCTGCTTTTTCTGCGACGCGATCACTCCGATAGGGCCGTTCGCCCTTTCTTCCTTTGCCGGCCGCTTCCCATCCGGTGATCCATTTGCTGTTAAATTCCTCTTTATTGTCGATGTCAAAATCGCGTCGATAGAGCGCCGTCGTGCTGTTCAGTGCTCCGACAATGATGTTGTCCCGGTATACGCACAGAGGGCGGCGGTGGGCTTCGTTGGAGAAACGGTGAATCTGACGAAATCCGTAAGTCCAGGTTCCGCGTGGTGCGAAGACCGTTCCTTTACCAGTATTGAGTTTGGCAAATCCATTCCAGGTATCGACATCGATCTCTTTTCCATCGAGGGAGATCAACCAGCGCGACATCGCAATGCGATCCCCTTCTTTGTGCAGCAAATCGACGGGATCAAATTCCAGTCCCGAGTTTTTATAGAAGCCGAATGATTCGTCGTTGTCTCCGTCATACCCTTTCTGCGGGATACTGTCGTGCTTCTTCGCCCAGTTCTTTTTCCCTGTCATGGGATCTACTGAAAAGATGAAGACGCCACCATCTGATAACTCCTGGCGTCCGGCGACGAAGTAAGCAGCGTCAGCCATTACGAGGACAGAGCCTGCGACAGGCCAGGCCGATTCGATCTGGCCATAGGCCCCGATTCTCTCGTCAATAGGGGCGGCCTGAAACCTCCAAACCGGCTTTCCATTGTCAGCTCTTACCGCATGGACGTAGCCGCCGTGATCACCAAAAATTGCGAGTCCATTGTGAATCGTCGGAGGCGTGTCGACTCTACCTCTCGCCGTAAATCTCCATGCGACTTTGCCGGAAGCCGTATCCACCGCTACCACCTCATGGGCATCGGGACGTGCCACAAAAGCACGGCCGTTAGCAATCGTCGGAGGGGAAAGTCGACCTTTCACGAAAGGATTATCATCCCAATCAAAACGGAGTGGGCTGGAGGCCGCAAGTAAGTCCTTCTTCGGGGCAATTGCGGCGGACCATTGGATTGATGTTTCTTTTGGGCCAGCCGCCGTTGAACTTGAACTTCTCCATACATCGTGGCGATACATCGGCCAGTCTGAAGCGGACGGGGCGGGTGCCTTTGGATCGACGCTTGCACCTTCAGCCGTCACCTTAAATTTGATTTCATCAGCGGAGAGCGCTGGCGGGTAGTTTCCGGCTGCCAAACCGGGATGTTCCGGAGCCATAGCAACGTAGCCTCGCAGCATCGGCCAGCAGGTGCAGTGTTTCGGTGTCGCATAGATCAGGCCGTTAGCGGGGGTAAATCCATTTTCGCGCGAGCAATTCGACTTGGTGATAGAATTGAGAACGAGGTTTCCAGTTTTGAGGTCGGTCATTTCCACCACGCCGGAGAAGATCATATTGACCGTCGCAACCGGAGGCGCGCAGTGGCCCAGTCCGGCCGGCAACGTCTTCTTTGTCTCGCCGGTCGTGCGATCGAGTGACGTCACTTCAACACTCTGAAATTTTGCTTTCTCTTTGTCATCGTAGTCGACTTTCCCTCCCTGCTGAATCCAGAGGTCGTCTCCGATAAACATGGCCCGTGCCTGTCGATTGTGATTCATTCCGGGAGCGTAAGTTTTCTCCCAGGAGAGTTCTCCGTCTTCGGCTGATACAATGTGAATGCCGTTGTCCGTATCACTGTCGTTCATGCTGGAAACTTCGTAGGTGAGCTGATCGCCATAGAGGACGCTGCGCTTCACTTTGTCGAGCCATGGGTACTCGGAGTTTTTCCACAAAACCTTACCCGTATAGAGATCCACCGTGACCGCTTCAGATTTTTCCCCTCGGCGAGGCTCGCCTTGAATGTAGCTGACGCGGTCACTGCCGGCGACGATTGTGCGGGCAGATGCCGTCTCCTGTTTCCAAAGGATGGCTCCGGTTTCCGCACTGAATCCGTAGATGCCTGTCGGGCAGGTAGCGACGACGATTCCTTTATGCTGAACCAATTCTTTTGGCATCGCAATTTCAGGAAAGGAACGAACAATTTCTCCAGTCTTCGAATCAAGCGCGACGAGATTCTTGGTGGGGAAGGCAACCGCGAAGAGATAATTTTCCGTCGCCACAGGTCGAGCCAGGTTGCCGCTTAGCCGCTTCATCGTAAAGGTGGACGGATCCATTTTCTCTTCCGTTTGCGTAAGGTCACGGTGCCACAATCGCATGCCGTTGAAGCTATCCCGGGTGAGTGAGTGGCCGTAAAAATTTCGCCCGCCGTCACTGACCATGCCTTCCACTTCGGTGCCCGAATGCCCTGCAATCCAGCGGATTCGCTTTGGCTCGCCCACCGCTGTATCAGGTGATACAGCATTGCCGTTGGCATCATGTCGAGAGTGCGTCCAATGCCCCATGCTTTCAGGCCAGGGCTTGCGGGCGATGATCCATTGCTGGCTATCGTCGGCGGGAGAGGGAACTTCTCTGACAAATTCGAACCCGGCCTTTTCCAGATCCTTCTGATTCAGTGAGCCCGGACTCGTTACCACCAAAGCGCCTTCGGGAACGAGGACCCGAAAAATTTCTTCAGCCGTGGCGGTGTTATCTCCTGCGACGATCAGATTGATCAGATTTTCTGTATACGGCAAATGGGAGTAGTCAGCGACAGTTTCGGCCGAGGCCACCCCATAAACTTCCCGCGCGTGCAGAGCGGACTGGGCCTTTTCAATTTTCCCATTTTCGGTATCCAGCAAATGAATGATGTAACGTCCCGTCTCCGCCAACTCCGATGCCATTCCCGCATCGGGGCCGCCGAGTTGCACGACCAAACCTCCATGAATTTTCGCCAGAGTTGCCGGGTTTTCTGCGTCAGCCCCCCGCAATGGGGACTGGCAAGAGAAGACAAAGCAGAACGCGGAAAAGAGAATGCAAGATTTCATAATGAGATTTCGGCCGTCGACAAGATTTCAATTCTCAGGCTGATCTCAAAGCGAGTCAAAGCAATTGCCGACTCCATCGCGTTACCTGTTGTCCCTCAGAGCCTGCGTGAAGAAGATGGCATTCAACGAAAGTTGGAGTAAACAATTTCAACATCGCCGAACGACAATCGAAGAGATGGAGAGTTCAATTTACGCGGTGTATTTCTTTACTCCTTAGCAGACTGTTGAAAAAGACGGCGGCTGAGCAGCGAGTCATTTGGTAGGCTGCCACGGCGTCGTAAGGACGCACCGCGAGCGATCGCGATCGATCGCCAACAAAGCCAGCATACAAAGGGGACGGGGCGATTATTGAATGACGAATCGTGTTCCCGTTAAACGAGCAAGGCTCGCAGGGCTGCGCGATGAGAAATTGTTCGTCGGCCGCATCCCTCAATCACGCAGATTTTTGGATCGCCCAATCACTCAATAAACGGAATCATCCGGGCATGAATCGCAAACCCTCGGCCACCCTCTCCCTTATTGCTTTTGTCGTTTTGGCTTTTTCCGCCCATTCTGCTGACGACACCGTGAAGGTCTTTCTTCTTGCCGGACAATCGAATATGGAAGGAAAAGCGAAGAATGAATTGATCACGCATCAGGCGACCGATTCAAAAACAGCGGAGCTTTTCAAGCACCTTCACACCGACGACGAATGGACCGTCAGAGATGATGTGTTCATCAAATTTCTCAACCGGCACGGTGGTCTTACAATTGGCTATGGTTCACCGGGAAAAACGGGAGCAGAACTCGAATTCGGGCATCTTATGGGCGAGCATTTCGAGGAGCCGGTTATTCTGATCAAAGCGGCCTGGGGCGGACACTCGCTTTTCCAGAAATTCCGCTCACCCGGTCGCGGATTGCCCTCCGATGAACGACTTGAAGCAGAGTTGAAACAGGCTCAGGAGCGAGTCACCAAAAACAACGAGAAGCGCAACAAGACTGATCCCATTCCAACAATGGATGATATCAAAGCGCCTTACGGATCTTCCTACAAAAATATGATGGCTGAGGTGGAAGATACGTTCACCAACTTCGACACGCTGTTTCCCGCACTCAAAGGCAAGAAGCTTGAGATGGCGGGATTCGTCTGGTTCCAGGGTTACAACGACATGTTCGGTGATCACGCTCCCGGCGAATACGCGGAGAACCTGCAGCAGTTTGTGAAAGACGTCCGCAAAGACCTGAAGAAGCCTGACCTCCCATTCGTGATTGCCGCAATTGGGAACAATGGTTCAAAGCCGGCCGAGAAAGGAATGCTGACGGTTCAGAACGCGCAACTCTCGATGAACGACGTTCCGGAATTCGACGGCAACCTGATCGCTTTTCGAACCGACGAATTAATCGATAAAGCAGCTGAAGCCCTTTTTCCGACTTGGAAAGACAATTTCGAAGCCTGGAAGTTGGTGGGCTCCGACCGTCCCTATCACTATCTAGGCAGCGCTATTTGGTATACCCGCATCGGGCACGGAATGGGGGAATCTATGCTGGAGTTATTAGAGGAGTGAGATTGTCTCTGCGGCTATTCAATGTCTCGCAGCCATTGAAGCGCATAAAGTCTCCAAGCATGGCGCTCAAAGCGACTCTGAATTCGTCTACTTTCCGCAGCGACGATTCGAGATGGAGACTCCGAATGTTGAGCGTTTCCGTTTTCCAGTCGGCTTTGCAATCCATCCGCGCGGCAAAGCGTCCACACCATAAAACGGGCAGGCTGAAATAGCCGAATTTCCGTTTCGCCGGAGTCATGCTCGCGAGTAGTGAGTTTCGTCACGAACTGGAGAGCGATATCGATCCGTTCAAATCGTTGCTACTGGCAGTGTTTTTCATCGCGGTGGGAGCGGGAATCAATTTCGGCCTGATCGCTTCCCAACCTCTGACGATCGGCATGATGGTCGTCGGTTTGATCGGCCTCAAAGCCGCCGTTCTCTATGGATTGGCGACCTGGTCCAAGATGGCTTTTGACCAACGACTGCTTTTCGCCGCAGCGCTTGCCCAGGGCGGCGAATTCGCCTTTGTCCTTGGAGGGGTTGCGGTCGGTCAGGGTGTCATTAGCGAGGAACTCGCGGGTCAGATGATCGCGGAGATCGCCCTTTCAATGGCCGTTGCTCTGCCGCTTCTGATTCTCGTTCAAAAAGTCATTCTTCCGCGAATTGGAACAGCCGAGGCTGACACGGACGAACGCTCACCAGATGTTGAGAACGACAAAGCAAAGGTTCTCCTGGCAGGGTTTGGGCGTTTTGGTCACCCGATGGGACGCCTCCTCCGAAGCGCCGGTTGCATGCCGACGGTGTTGGAAAGGGACAGCGACCACGTCGACTTTCTCCGGAAGATTGGACTAAAATGTTACTACGGAGACGCGACTCGTCCGAATCTCCTCAAAGTTGCTGGAGCGGAAGACGCCACAATTTTAATCCTCGCGATCGAAGACGAAGACGAGTCCATGGGCATTATCGAAACGTGTCGCAAACATTTTCCTCATCTGAAACTGTTTGCCCGCGCTTGTTCACGAGAACACGCCTACCGATTGCATGAAGCCGGGGTGCGATTTTTTGTCGAACAGCTTGGTTTATCGCTGGATTGTGCCATCGCCGTGCTGGAAGAACTCGGCCACGAAGGCGATCACGCAAAAGACGCCGCCCGCCGTTTCAAAATTCACGAGATGGAGTCGATTCGCGATGCAGCGCCGCATCGCAACGATGAAAAGCATTTTATGGGAATGGCTCAGCGTAATTTGGAAGAACTCGACAGCCTGTTGTTGAATACACCGCTCCCGGTCGGCGGTCGGAAGAAAAATGAGGATGATAATGAGTAGGAGCGATGGGGTGACCGCTCAGTTACCCGTTTTCACTGGAATCTGATTTTTCCTCCAGATCTTCGCTTTCATCGGACTCGGACTCGGACTCGGACTCGGACTCGGACTCGGACTCGGACTCGGACT